>NZ_CP063189.1:1491910-2237865 GCF_028609805.1 Corynebacterium massiliense DSM 45435 | reverse complement strand
CCGGGCCTTCTTGTGCTGTAGGGGTTGGGGACAACGTGCGGTGTGGAGGCTGCAGTGAATCACAAGATCTCACGGCTTCCTCCACAGAGTGGTTTTGTGGCGCTACCTTGTAGTCCACAGAGTTTTCCACAGGTGTGGGAAAACATGTTATCCACAGGCCTTCACTGCACTGTGGATAACCCCGGTTAACGAAATAAGTCCGTATGACCTGCGGGAATAACAGGAGTCTCTACGTCCGGTTGAGGGTTATCCACATCGGCGGTGCGGTTGTGGATAGCGCATTCTCTATTGATACCGCGATTCAGCCGGGGGTGTCTAACAGGACAACCGGCACGTTTTCTCTCCCGGCGGTCGCGGCCAACAGGGGGGGGCGGCAGCCGCGCAGCATGTGCGGCTAAATAGCGTGTCACCTGCGCGTAATTACCTGTGTGTTATTTCGGGGACACCCGTGTGTCGATTTGTTCCCCGCCCGGAAAATCGCGTACTCTAGCAGAGTCTGTCGCAACGAGACGTTGCGTAAAGTGCGCGCATTCCACACACGCGCCGGCTTTCTCGGAGAACGCTTTTTCGAGGTGTAGCGCTGGCGCCGCCGAGCGAATGTCCACCTTTGGTATCCATCCGCGGGCACGCACCAGCTGCGGCCCGGCAACATAATAAGGAGTTTTGAAGTGGCTAAGGGCAAGATGACGTTCCAGCCGAACAACCGCCGTCGCGCCAAGAAGCACGGCTTCCGTACCCGCATGCGCACCCGTGCCGGCCGCGCCATCGTCGCAGCACGCCGCAAGAAGGGTCGCGCAAAGCTGACCGCGTAAAGCCGAAAAGGTAGCGCACGACCGTGCTCCCTGCCCATCACAAGCTGACTTCCCCTGCGGAATTTCACCGCACCATCAAGAAGGGCAGCAAGGCAGGATCCCGCACGGTCGTCGTGCACGTGCTTGACCGCACTGCCACCTGTCCCGACGCACCAGTCGCAACGACTGGGCCGCGTTTCGGGCTGGTGGTGTCCAAAGCCGTCGGGAACGCAGTGGTTCGCCACCGCACCTCCCGGCGGCTTCGGCATGTCTGCATGTCCTTGATGGACTCGCCCGACGTTTTGCCGCGGGGTGCCGACGTGGTGGTCCGGGCGCTCCCGCGCAGCGGATCGGCGACGAGTGAGGAGCTGCGGGCGGACATCGTCAAGGCACTGCGCAAAGCCGCGCGCCGGAAGCGCAATGATTGACTACAACACGGCCGGCGAGCCCATTCCCGCAGCGCGCGGGCTCGCCCGGCCCCTGGTGGCGGCGGTTCGCTTTTACCAGCGCCACCTCTCACCCCTTAAGATGGGGTCGACCTGCCGGTTCGAACCGACCTGCAGCGCATACGCGCTCGAGGCCATCTCGACGCACGGTGCGGTAAAAGGTCTGGGATTAAGTGCCGTGCGCCTTTTCAAATGCGGCCCGTGGCACCCCGGCGGCTATGACCCGGTACGTACAACGACCTAGGAACAACACAACATGGGTTTTATTTACTGGCCGATTTCGGCCGTGATGTGGGCGTGGCACTGGCTGCTTAGCCTCGTCATGAACCCCGATTGGGGCATTACCTGGATCCTGTCCATCGTCCTGTTGACGTGGACGCTGAAGGCCGTGATGGTGAAGCCCACCATCAACCAGATGCGGTCCTCGCGCCGCATGCAGGAGGCCCAGCCGAAGCTGCAAGAGGTGCGCGCGAAGTACGCGAATGACCGCACCAAGCAGGCCGAGGAGATGCAGAAGGTCTATCAGGAGATGGACTTCAAGCCGGCGGCTGGCTGCTTGCCGATGTTGGCGCAGATCCCGATGTTCATTGGCCTGTTCCACGTCCTGCGCTCCTTCGACCGGACCGTGCAGGGCTCCGGCGGGTTCGGCAACACCGCGGGCGACCCGATGACCGTGGAGCAAAACCGCCAGACGGCGAACTACATCTTCTCGCCCGAGCACGTGCAGTCCTACGTGGACGCCCGGCTTTTCGATATCCCGCTCATCGCCAACCTGCGCATGAACTCGCAGATCCTCGACGCGATGCCGGACATCACCCGCGGCAAGGTGGCGATCCTCATCGTGCCGCTCATTGCGATCATTGCCGTGACCACCCACTTCAACGCGCGCATGTCCCTGGCCCGCCAGGAACGCCGGCGCGCTGAGGGCAAGGTCTCCCAGCCGCAGGGCCAGAACGCCGAGATGATGCAGTCCCAGATGAAGATCATGAACAAGGTCATGCTCTGGTTCGCGCCGGCCATGCTGGTGTTCTCCGGCTTCATCTGGCCTGTCGGCCTGCTGTTCTACATGCTGTCCAACACCGTCTGGACCTTCGTGCAGACCCGCTGGGTCCAGCGCAAGATGGACGAGGAAGAAGCAGAAGAAGAGGAGCGCAAGAAGGAAGCCAAGCGCACCTCGGCGCCGAAGCCGGGCGCGCGCAAGCGCGACAACCGCTCCAAGAAGCAGCGCAAGAAGGGCAACAACTAGATGACCTCGCTCGATCCCGCAGAAGTCTTTGGCGACCGCCTGCCTGTGGCGGAGCACTACCACACCTCTCTGGCCGAGGTCGCGTCCGCGCGCGGTTTCATCGGCCCGCGGGAGGTGCCGCGCCTGTGGGATAGGCACATCCTGAACTGTGCGGTCATCGAAAAGCTCATGCCCGAAGGCGCCACGCTTATCGATGTCGGCTCCGGCGCCGGCCTCCCCGGCGTGGCGCTCGCCATCGCCCGCCCAGACCTCACCGTGACCCTGCTGGAGCCGCTTTTGAAGCGCTCCACCTACTTGGGCGAGGTCGTCTCCGAGCTGGGGCTCGACAACGTCACCGTGGTCCGCGGGCGCGCCGAGGAGGGCCACATCAAGCGCCAGGTGGCCGGGGTAGACATCGTTACCTCTCGCGCCGTCGCCCCGCTGGGCAAGCTGGCGCAGTGGTCGCTGCCGCTGGTGAAAAAGGGCGGCGAAATGATCGCCATGAAGGGCGATTCCGTGGACGAGGAGCTCGCCCGCGACAGGGACATCATCGCCCGCGCGGGCGGTGGAAAGGCCGAGGTCACCGAGGTGAAAGGAACCACGGTTATTCGTGTCCCCCGCATAAACTAAAGTGGTGGCCATGACTCAACCACGGCTCATCACCATCGCGAACCAGAAGGGCGGCGTAGGAAAGACCACGAGTGCGGTCAACCTCGCCGCCGGTTTAGCGAATATGGGGAAAAAGGTCCTGCTCATCGACCTCGATCCGCAGGGCAACGCCTCCACCGCCGTGGGCGCCGAGCACAGCTCCGGCACCGTTTCCAGCTACGAAGTCCTTTTGGGAGACCGCACCGCCGAAGAGGCCATGCAGGATTCCTCCGAGCTGGAGAACCTTTACTGCATCCCGGCAACGATTGATCTTGCCGGCTCCGAGATCGAAATGGTCTCCCTCGTGCGCCGCGAGTTCCGGCTTTACGATGCATTGTTTAACGGCTTCTTGGAAGAGCAGGGCTTCGACTACGTCTTTATTGACTGCCCGCCCTCGCTGGGCCTGTTGACCATCAACGCGATGGCGTGCGCCGAGGAAGTCATTATCCCCATCCAGTGCGAGTACTACGCGCTGGAGGGCGTGGGCCAGCTGCTGGGCAACATCTCCATGATCCGCGAGCACCTCAACCACAACCTGCACATCTCGGGCGTGCTGCTCACCATGTACGACGCGCGCACCAAGCTGGCCGAGCAGGTGGCCGACGAGGTGCGCGAGCAGTTCGGCGCCGTGGTGTTGGGCAATGTCATCCCGCGCTCCATCCGCGTCTCAGAAGCGCCCGGGTATGGCAAGACCGTGATTGAGTACGACCCGAGCTCTTCCGGCGCCCGCGCGTACGTCGCCGCGGCCCGCGAGCTTGATGAGCGCGGCGACTACCCGCCGCACGAGACCACCGGCGCCATCGGCGTCAGCCCGGAAATCTACGCGCAACTGGAAGGACAGGACTAGATGGCGGACAAGAAGCAAGGCGGCTTAGGCAAAGGACTCGCGGCGCTCATCCCGTCTGGACCGGACGTCCCGCAGCGCAAGCCGCGCCTGGGCGATAGCGCCGCCGACGTCATCCTGGGCAACGCCACCTCCCGCCGGCCCGAGCCCAAGTCCGGCGAGGGTCAGGGCAAGGGCGCAGAGTCGGCCTCGGGCTCCCGCGAGCGTGGCGATGGCGGCGGCAAGAAGCTCAAGGGCGCGCCGACCATCAACGCGGGCACGTCGAAGAAGAAGCAGCCGAAGCCGGCGGCTATCGGCGCGACCTACCGCGAGGTGCCCATCGGCGAGATCTCGCCGAACCCGCAGCAGCCGCGCACCGTCTTCGACGAGGACGATCTGGCGGAGCTCATCCACTCCATCAAGGAGTTTGGGCTCCTGCAGCCGATCGTGGTGCGCCCGGAGGCCGGCGGCGGCTTCGAGCTCATCATGGGCGAGCGCCGCTGGCGCGCCGCCGCGAAGGCCGGGTTGGCCACCATTCCGGCCATCGTCCGCGACACTGCGGACGACACGATGCTGCGCGACGCGCTGTTGGAGAACATCCATCGCGTGCAGCTCAACCCGCTGGAAGAGGCGAACGCCTACCAGCAGTTGCTCGAGGAATTCGGCGTGACCCAGAACGAGCTCGCCGATCGCCTGGGCCGCTCGCGCCCCCAGGTGACCAACACGCTGCGCCTGTTGCGCCTGCCGGTGTCGGTGCAGCGCCGCGTAGCCGCCGGCGTGCTGTCCAACGGGCACGCCCGCGCTCTGCTCAGCTTGGACGGTGACGAGGAGGCGATGGATCACATCGCGCAGCGCGTCATCGCTGAGGGCTTGTCCGTGCGCGCTACCGAGGAAGCCGTGACGCTATACAAGCGCGAGGGCAAGAAGGATGCCGCCCCGCAGCGCCAGAAGGCTCCGCAGCCGCAGTACTTCACCGATACCGCGGAGAAACTCTCGGACCGTTTCGACACCAAGGTCACGGTCACGATGGGCAAAAAGAAGGGCAAGATGGTCGTCGAGTTCGGCGATCAGGACGACCTCGAGCGCATCATGGGCCTCATCGGCGGTGACGGCGAGCAGTAGTCCCACGAAAGAACGAAGGCTCCCAGGAAAGTGAATTCCTGGGAGCCTTTCGGTGTCTTAAGAGCCGCGCGCTACATTCCCTCTGCCGCGAGCAGCTCGGAGAACTTGTACGTTCCGGTCGGGGCGGTGTCCTCGTCCATGAGGTACAGGCGCTTGACGGCCACCACGATGGCTTCGGCGATGATGTCGCGCTTGTCCGGGTCGGTGAGCACGCTGACGTCATGGGCGTTGGTGAGGTAGCCCAACACCACCTGCGCGACCGGCATGCGGGTCAGGCGCAGGATGTGCCAGCTCCGCCCGTGGTTGCGGCAGTCCTGCAGGTCGGTACGGGCGACAATCTCGCGCTGGATGAACCCGGAGAGCGTCTCGCCGATGAGCGAGGAGTTGTTGTGCTCCGTGCCGAAGTAGAACGTGGCCACGCCGTTGGCTTTGTCGTTCTGGTACTCGTCGCAGGCCAATGAGATAACCAGGTCGGCGTCGAAGGCGTTGGCTAGGTCGGCGCGGTCCTGCGGCGACGGGTTGTCGCGGTTCGGCCGGGAGAAGATGGTCTCCATGCCGGCGGCGATCATGCGGCCCTCGAGGCGCTCGGCCAGATCCCACAGGATCTCGCCCTCGGTGATGTCGCCGTAGGGCCCGCGGACGGTGCGCCCCATGTCGTCGCCGCCGAGCGACGGGTCGATGACGATGCGCTTGCCGGAGAGCTTCGGCCCGGCGTTGCGCACGCGCTCGCGCTCGCGGATGTCGTGGGCGGAACCGCCGGTGATCCGGCGGCCCAGGAGGCTGAGCGCCCGGATGGTCTTCGGGCCGCAGGTGCCGTCTTCGGCGAGCCCGTAGTTGAACTGGTACTCGCGCAGCGACGTGTAAGTGCCCTGGCCGAAGTGACCGTCGATGCGGTGCGGGTAGAAGCCGAGCTCCTGCAGCTGGCGCTGGAGCTGCGCGACGTCGTCGCCTACCAGCTCGTTGTTCGGCTGGAACTGCAGCACGCGTGAGCCCAGCCGGTAGGAGGCGTGGCGGAGCTCGCGCAAGGTGGCATCGTCAATCGTGCCAGCGGGAATAACGCCGCGGGACTGCTGGAAGGCTTTGAGCGCGTTCGCCAGTTCGGGATCGAAGTAGCGGTCTTCTTCCGAGAATTTCTGTTCTTTCCACTCGGAGAGTTCACCGGTAAAGCCCGGCAACCGGCCGAGGCGCGCGAGCGCCGCGCGGGCTTCTGCCACGCGCGCGCTGCGATCGCCTACCCGTAGAACGCGTTCCACAGCTATCGCTTCCCTACTTATGTCTGTCTACCTACCACGCACTTTTTACAGGTGCTTGTTCACCAGCGCGATGATGTCGTCCTTGGAGCGCAGGCCGACGAACTCGTCGACCTTCTCACCATCTTTGAAGATCATGACCGCCGGAATGGACATGATCTGGAACATGGCGCCGAGGTTACGCTCCTCATCGACGTTGACCTTGGCCACCTTCACGGCATCGCCAAGCTCGGCGGCCACGTCATCGAGGATGGGGCCGAGCTTCTTGCACGGACCGCACCATTCTGCCCAGAAGTCGACGACCACGGGGGTCGATGCCTCGACGACCTCGGACTTGAACGTGTCAGCGGTGACTTTCACTGGAGTGCTCATGGTCAAAGATCCTAACTGCGAGCTGCCAAATAGTCTTGTGCGTCGAGGGCTGCGCGGCAGCCGGAGCCGGCCGCGGTGATCGCCTGCTGGTAGTGGCTGTCCACTAGGTCGCCGCACGCGAAGACGCCCTCTAGGTTAGTGCGGGTGGACGGCTCGTCGACCACGATGTAGCCCTTCTCGTCGGTCGTGACCTGGCCGTTCAAGAACCCGGAGCGCGGGTCGTGGCCGATGGCGACGAACATCGCGGTGACATCCAGCGTGGAGGTCTCGCCGGTCTGGGTGTCCTCCAGGACCAGGCCGGAGACCTTGCCGTCTTCCTCCTCGACGCGCTGGACCGTCTTGTTGAGCTGCCAGTTGATCTTCTCGTTCGACTGCGCGCGGTCCAGCATGATGGCGGAGGCGCGGAAGTTCTCGGAGCGGTGCACGATGGTGACCGACTCGGCGAACTTGGTGAGGAAGGTGGCATCCTCCATCGCGGAGTCGCCGCCGCCGATGACGGCGAGGTGCTGGTCTTTAAAGAAGAACCCGTCGCAGGTCGCGCACGTGGACACGCCGCGGCCGATGAGCTCCTGCTCGCCCGGGACGCCCAAGTGGCGCGGTGCCGCGCCGGTGGCCAGGATGACCGCGCGGGCCTCGTAGACGTCCTCGCCCACGTGAATCTTTTTCACGTCGCCGTCGAGCTCGACCGAGTCAACGACTTCCATGCGCAGGTCCGCGCCGAAGCGGCTGGCCTGCGAGCGCATTTCTTCCATGAGCTCCGGGCCCATGATGCCCTTCTGGAAACCGGGGTAGTTTTCCACCTCGGTGGTGTTCATTAGCTCGCCGCCGTATTCAAAACCCTCGAAGACGATGGGGTTCAGCTCCGCACGGGCGGCGTAGAGGGCGGCAGTATAACCGGCAGGTCCAGAACCAACGATGGCGACATCGTGGATGGTCAATTCAGTACTCCCTACTTAGCTATGCGCGTGTAACGCCATGATTCTACCCATCGAAGGGTCCACTTCCGTTAACGCAATCGCCGCGCCGCGTCTTCCCGCGCGAGTTGTTATCTCCCCGTAACCGCACTCGCTGGCTCCGCCTCCATGGCGCCGCCCATTTCCTCCCGCAGCGTCGCCCGCGCCCGCGCGCGCCGCGACTTAATCGTCCCCTCGGCCACCCCGGCGTGCCGCGCGACCTCCGCCACCGGGTAGCCCACAATATCCGTCATATAAATAGCGAACCGTTGGTCTTCCCGCAGCTTCAACATGGCGTTGGTCACCGCAATGCGCTTGTCGATGCCCCGGAAAGGATCACTCGCGCAGTAAACGTTGCGGTCGGCCTCCACGACCTCTGCGTCTAGCGATGCGTGCTCCCGGTTGGCGCGGTGGTTCAAAAAGTCGTACCCGGAGTTCATCACCAGCCGGTGCAACCACGTCGATAGCGCCGACTCCCGCCGGTAGCGGTGCAGGTTGCAGCTGGCGCGGAAGAACGCTTCCTGCACCACGTCTTGCGCATCGGTGTCGTTGTTGGTGTAGCGCCGCGCGACAAAGGTCAGCCGCGCGCGGTGGCGCTCCACGATGGTCGAAAACGCCTTTGCATCCCCCGCGATGAAGCGGTCGACCAGTTCGTTATCCGCCAGCTCCGCGCCATCAGGCGCACTGCTTCCAGCCATGCTGGTCCTTTCCCCCGAAAGTTACACATATAGTCTCCCCGCGATTACGATGCCTTAGACCCGTGCTCGCGCGGCCTCGCCACACCACTCCCCCAAGCGTGTGTGAGAGGCCTGCCCTATCTATAAGACCCCATGCGCGCCGGTTTCGCGACTTGAGGGTCGATCAACAGAAAGTTTCGTGTGCGAGATTTCCTGTCGTGTGTGGAATCTGAGTTGGAAAGGGGCTATCCGGGAGGTGCTGCGCGGGTGCGCAGCGAACTCAAGGAGTGGTTCCTATCCAGCGGATCTGATTGCGAGTCGCGTCCGCCTAATGGCGGTTAACTATTCGCATCCCGTACCCGCAGCGCACGCTTCGCGGTGTTCTGGCACTCGAGCAGCACGCGGCGCAGGGCGCCTGGCAACTCACCCTCGGGCTGCTCGCTCGCGAGTAGCCCCTCCGTGCGCGAGACGGCCTCCTCGGTTTCCGGATAGAGCCCGCGGATAAGCCGGTTGGCCATCTCGATGGGATGCTCGTCCCAGATCTTTGGCACGCGGTCGAAGAATTCGCCGGTGAATGTCTCGCGGACCTCCGCGGCACGCGGGGCGTTGAAGGCGGCGAGGAGAGAGTCCATCTCGGCGTTGGACCAGCGGCCTGGTTCCACAGCGAGGTCGAAAGCCGCGCGCTTAGCGGCCGGCGTGGGGAAGCTGTGGCGCGCGCCCAGCAGCTCCGCCTGGCCGGTCAGGGTGTCGTCGCGCGTGCCCTCCGCGGCGAGTTCCTCTTCCTCCACCGCGCCGTGAGCAGCGAGCCCCCGCAACACAGACCAGCGGATATCCGGGTCAAGGCGCAGGCCCTCTACCCCGCCGCCCAGGATCGCGCGCAGGTGCTCCGCACCCGCCGGTGCGGCCGCGAGCGCGCGGATGGCAGAGCGCGCCACGGTCAGCTGCGCGTCGCTGCCCGGCTCCTGGGCGTGCAGCAGATCCCACAAGCGCTCCGCCAGCCCCGCCAGCACCTCGTCCTGCGCGCCCTTGGGCAGGTAGTGCCGCGCGGCAAACACCGCGTTGCCCAGCGCCTGCGCCATCACCGTCGGGTTGGTTTCCCGCGGGCCATGGGTGAGCGCCGCCTCGACGTAGTCGCGCACGGGAAGCTCCCCGTCGCGGGTCATGTCCCACAGGGCGGTCCAGATGACGGCGCGCGAGAGCTCATTGCTCAGCTCGCTGAGCCGTTCCAGTACTGTGCGCAGGCTGGTGTCATCGAAACGCACCTTCGCGTAGGTGTGGTCGCCATCGTTCAGCAGCACCAACGCCGGCTGCGGCAGGCCCGCAGCCTCCGCGATCACCGTCTCCTCCCCCGGGCGCACGTCCACGTCGAAGGTGCGGGAGGGGGCCAGCTGGGCATCGTAAAGCGTGGCATCGATGCGGTGCGGGCGCTTGATGGACCCCGCGATGCGTAGGTTGTCGATGCGCCCGTCGGTCACCGCGATTTCCGGGCGCAGCGTGTCCGGCCCGGACGTCTTCAGCCACGCGTCGGACCAGGCATCGACGTCGCGGTCGGTGTGGTGGCGCAGGGCGTCGAGCAGATCGTCGAAGGTCGCGGTGGCGAACGCGTGCGCCTGGAAGTAGTCGCGCGCGCCGGCGTAGAAGTTGTCGCGGCCCACGAAGTGCACCAGCTGCTTGAGCACCGCCGCGCCCTTGGCGTAGGTGATGCCGTCGAAGTTTTGGCGGGCGGCGTCCACGTCGGGGATCTCTGCCTTGATGGGGTGCGTCGTAGGCAGCTGGTCCTGCAGGTAGGCCCAGTTTTTGCGCTGCGCGGCGAAGTTGGTCCACGCCTCCGTGTAGGCGGTGGCATGGGCGGAGGAATCCGCGCCCATGAACTCCGCGAAGGACTCCTTGAGCCACAGGTCGTCCCACCAGTGTGGGGTGACCAGGTCGCCGAACCACATGTGCGACATCTCGTGGAGGATGGTGTTCGTGCGCCCCGCGTGCTGCGCGCGAGTGGCCTGCGAGCGGAACAGGTAGTTCTCCGTGAAGGTCACCAGCCCAGGGTTTTCCATCGCGCCGAGGTTGTATTCCGGCACGAAGATGGAGTCGTACTTGCCCCACGGGTACGGGTAGCCGAAGTGCTCGTCGAAGTAGTCGAGGCCCTGCGCGGTGATCTCCAGGATCTCGTCGTCGAGGTAGTCCGCCATGGACGTTCGCGCCAGGGCGGTCAGCTCGATGGTGCGCTCCGGGTCGTTCGGGGCGTGCCAGGTGCGGTGCTTTGCGATGTACGGGCCCGCCGCCACCGCCGTCAGGTACGTCGGCAGCAGCGGGGTGGGTTGGAAGCGCACGGTCTGGGTATCGGCGGCGGAGTCGTGTGCGACGGCTGGCTGCTCCGCCGGCGGCTGGTTCGACAGCACCGTCCACTCCCCCGGTGCGGTGACGGTGAATTCGAAAGGCGCCTTCAGATCGGGCTGGTCGAAGCACGGGAAGATGCGGCGCGCGTCCGACGGCTCCAGGTGGGAATACAGGTAGGTGTTGCCGTCGGCGGTATCGGTAAAGCGGTGCAGGCCTTGGCCGGTGCGCGAGTAGAGAGAGCGGCCTTCGACGCTGACGGTGATGCGTGTGTCCGTGGGGAGGCCAGTCAGGTGCACGCGGGAGCCGTCGAAGTCCACGGGCTGTTCCTCGCCGTCGATGCTGACGGCGGTGACGTCTTCGCCCAAGTAGTCGAGGAAGGTCTCCGCCTCGCGGGTGGTGAGATCCACCTCGGTGCGTGCGATAAACGTCGCGGCGTCGCTCGGCGCGTGAGTGACGTCGAGGTGGACGCGGTACGCGTGCAGCGTGAGCGCGGCGGTGCGGGCGGTTGCTTCCTGGAAAGTCAGAGTGTCGGCCATGCCGAGAACCTTACTTGGCGCAGCCGGCGCCGGAGGCGAGATTCGTGAGCTTCTGCGCGCCCGGGGCGTCGGCCATAAACACCGGCCGGCGTTTCGAACCACCGTTGCGCCTCTTAGGAGAACTCCCCCGCGCGTTTTGTCGCATTTCCGGGGCAGATCCGCAAAAATCCGGGTGAAAATGGTGCATTTCTTGCGCGGGTGGCGGGGACGCGCTATCCCGCTGGAGTGGCTTGTTGAGTGGACATGTCTACAACCGCACGAGTTTGGATCATAAGACGCGAAACCGCGCCTGGTTTGGGCCTTAATTACCAAAAACAGGCGCGGGTGACGCGAACGCGCGGGTGACGCGAACGTGCGGGCGGTGGGCGCGGCGGCGGGGAGCGATTTCGCTCCCCGCGCTACTCGTCCTCGTTGACGCCGACGACCTTGACCTCCGCGAGGTCTGCCTTGCCGGCCTGCGCGTCGGGCAGGCCGCTGAATTCGACGACCACCGCGTCGTAGTAGGTGCCCTTCTTGTCCAGCTTCACATCCGAGCTGGAGCCGGTGAGCTTGCCTTCCGCCAGCTTGTCCTTGGTCTGCGGCTGCGGGTCGTCCGGGTTGAATGCCTCGGAGTGCACGCCGTAGACCTTGTACTCCACGCCGCGGATGCCGGTGCCCTCGAATAGCAGGTTGCGCAGCTGCGCCGGGTGGTTCAGCGCCACCATGATGCCGTCGTCGTTGCGGCTGAGGGTGTGGGAGCTGGCCGCGTTGGCATCGACAAGCTCCGGCGCTTCCTGGTCCCCGGGCAGGACGGACGCGTTCTTCGCGCCCAGCAGGATGGGAGGTGCGGTGGCGATGGTCGGCTGCTGCTCGTTGTGGCCCACCGATTCCGGGTTGATGGGCGACTGATCCGAACCCTGGCTGAGCAGGGAGACCACCCAGGCGGTCAGGCCGGCGACGATGACCACGAAGATGGTCGCCGTCACGCCGATGAGCGCGGCGCCGGAACCGGAGTACCCGCGAGAGCCGAAGCCGGCGGTTGCCTCCGGCTCGTCATCGGACTGCACCTGGTCGGCCTCCACCTTGAGCGCCTGCGGCTCCGCGGCATCCGGATCATCCTCGTCGGCCGGGGTCGGCGCGAAGGCGCTCAGGCGCTCGGCAATGGATTCCAGGGTGACCGCCAGTGACCGCTCGCCGGGATCCTCGGCGTCCGGATCGTCGTCGACGCCGTCGCGCAGCTTGGCGCGGGCGGCCGCCGCGATGCCGGTCGCGTTCGCGGTGGAACCGGACGCATGGTTGTCCGCCTCCGGGTCCGCGCCGGCGCCGGTGGTGGTGGTCTCCTCGGCGTCGTCGGCGATCTCCTCGAGCACCTGCGGTGTCGGGTCGGTGGACTTCACCAGCTGGGTGATGGCGGCCGACAGGCCCTCGCGGTCCTCGTTGGCGCTCGCGCCCGGCAGCACGGCCGGGAACGCGAGGATGGCCACGCCCTCGGTGGAGATGCGGATGCGGTTGCGGTTGTCCAGGCCCATCAGGTGGCCGGCCGCGTGGGCGGCGGCGGTGTCGTGCGCCAGCGGTGCGAGCGCGTGGGCCACGGCCTTCGGGTCGAGGTTGTCGGCCTCGGCGACCGTCTTCAGCGGGGTGCCGTCCACCCAGTCGGAGACGACGAGGCAGCCGGCGCGGTAGGACAGGATCTCCACTCCCGTGGCCACGGAGTCGAGGCCGAGCTCCGAGAGCTTACGGGTGCGGCGCGAGACCTCCGCGGAGCTGCGCGCGGATTGCGCCGGGGTGGCCGCCGCCATCGGCGCCTGGCCCGTGGTGTCCACGAAGGTGAGCGCCACGCGGCGCCCGGTCTCTTGCTCGCGGGCCTCCCAGAAGCGCGCGCCGGTCACAGACCCGTGGTCGCGCAGGAGGCGGAAGCGGCCGTCGGAGACTGGGGCGCCCGGCACGAGGCGCGGGCCACGGACGATGCCGGCGGACATCGGCGGCGGCACCGGCGAGGAGTTGAACGCGTCCTGGCCGAACATCGGCTGGATCTCCGCCATCTCCGGGGCCTCGACCTCGATGGCCTCGCCCGGCTCGCGGATGATCCGGGACATGCCCGGGATGCGGCGCAGCGCCTGCGCCAGGTTCTGCACCTCCGGCAGGCTGGAGCGGCTGAGCACCAGGCCGGTGGCGATGACGAAGACCACGCCCACGATGACGAGGTGGAGGACCATGAGCAGCGGGCCCATCGGGTCCGGCAGGATGAGGTCGAGTAGGAAGTTGAGCGCGCCCGCCACCACGAGGCCGGCCAGGCCGGCGCCGGTGGCCCACAGGGTGGTCTCGGTGACCGCGCTGCCGCCCAGGCTGCCCAGCTTCCGCTTGAGCAGGAACGCGCCGATGACCGCGCCGGCGACGAAGCCGAAGCCGTTCGCCGCGCCCAGGATGATCACGACGTGCGAGGTGCTGCTGGCCACCATCGGCGCGAGCAGCGAGAGCACGACCTTGGTGAAAGTGATGCCGGCGATGATGAAGGTCGGCGTCCACGCCTCCTCACGCGCGTAGAACACGCGCAGGTGCAGCAGCACCAGCGCGTACGGGATGAGCGTGAAGGCGGAAAAACTCAGCGTCAGGCCGAGGATGCCGGCGGACTCGGTGCCGAACTCGCCGAACTGGAACAGCGTGCGCGCGATGGGCACGCCGAAGCCGGTCATGAAGATGACGATCGGGATGAGCGCGATGAACGTCAGCTTGGTCGCCAGCGTCAGGTCGCGCACCACGCCCTTGACGTCGCCGCCGGCGGCGTTGCGCGACAGGCGCGGCATGATGGCCGTCAAAAGCGTCACGCCGATGACGCCGTAGGGCACCTGCAACAGCAGCCACGAGTTCTGGTAAATGGCTATGGCGCCCTTGTCGGCCTGGGAGGCGACGCGGTTCGCAATCGCGTAGCCGGCCTGGGAGATGCCCACGTAGGCGATGATCGCCAGCGCCATCCCGCCGAACTGCTTGAGGCGCGCGTCCAGGCCCCACAGCGGCTTCAAGTTGATGTTCGCGCGGCGCAGGTACGGCGCCATGATGAGGCACTGCACCACCACGCCGAGCGTGGTGCCGGCGCTGACCAAGAGGATGTGCGGGTCGGTTACCGGTGACGGCGACTCCGGGGTCAGCGAGCCCGGCACGAAGTGGTAGAGCAAGAACACCGCGATGGTGATGATGTTGTTGATCACCGGCGCCCAGGCGCCGGGCGCGAAGATGCCCTTCGTGTTGAGCACCGCCTGGAACAGCGCGAATAGGCCGTAGAAGAAGATCTGCGGCAAGAGCAGATACGCCATCGACGTGGCCTGGGTGATGGAGACCTCGCCGTTGCTGTCCAAGAAGATGCGCGTCAGCAGTGGCGCGCCCACCACGGAGACGAGAGTGACCACCGCCAAAAGTGAAAAGGCGAGGGTGAAAAGTCTTCGGATGAACTCCTCGCCGCGGTCGGGGTCCTCGCGCTCGGCGCGCACCAGCACGGGCACGACCAGGGAGGTCAGCACCGCGCCGAGGACGATCTCGGTGACCAGGTTGGGCAGCTGGTTGGCCGCGAGGTAGGCGTCCGAGACACCGAGCGCGAGCGTCGCGGTGACCAAGACCGAACGCACGAAACCGGTGATGCGGGACAGCAGCGTGGCCACCGCCATGGAGCCGGTGGCGCGCACCACGTCGGAATCGGAATCCGAGTTCCCTTTTCCTTCCGCCTCCTCCTGGGCGGCGTTCGCGCCCTTGAGGTTGGACTTGTCCTCAACCGGTTCTTGTTCCACCGGTTCGGGAATGTCCCGCGGCTCCGGGACCGGGGCCGGGGGCGTGGAGGCGACGAAACGCCCGCGCGTTCCTGACTGCGGAGATGTCATACAACAACTATCTATGTCGACCAAACTTTTTTCTGCGACCGACCCGGAAAAGGAGGGCCAGAAGAACGATAAGCGCGGCCACAAGGCCCACGCCGTACACACTTACGATACCGGCGCGGGTCCGCACGGTAATATCGATAGGTTCCGAAATGGCGTCCAACTCCGGCGTGGCGAGCCATAACGACAACCGCGTGCGATCCATTTCACTGGGCAGGTCCGCCGTCATCGTCACCGTGATCGATCCGCGTGCCGGGATATAGACCTGGTCCGGGGTGTGGAGGCTGGCGCCGTCGGCGGCATCGTAAAGCATGCGGGCATCGACAGGCAGCGGCAGCCCGTTTTCGGTCACGATGAGCAGCGGCGACGAGTCCGACACGCGGGTGTAGACGTTGCCCGGCGGGATGAGCGCGACGGACGCGCGCAGCTCGCGTAGCACCCCGGCGTGCTCGTCCATCCGGCGGCGGAACTTGTCCACCGCGCGCACGTGGGAGCGGAAACTTGACCGCTCGGTCACCGACAGCGCCTGCAACAGGCCGCGGCGCAGCGGCAGCGTGTAGCCGTAGCGCGACAGCGCGATGTTCGGATCGTCGACCAGGATGTGCATCAGGTCGTCGGTGTAGCCGGCCTGTTGGCCCACCTGCTGCACGTCCGCCGCGCTGAAGGCCGCCGGGTCGATGAACGGGCTGCCGGCCGGCACCCCCTCCTCGTCGTTGGCGGTGCCGTCCTCGAGGCGGGCCTCGGCCAGCGGCTTCGGGTGCGCGCCGGTATTCAGCGCCTGTTCCGCGGCGGTCAAGGTTTCCTCCGCCGTGACGGGGTCCAGGAGGTTCGCCAGCTTGGCGATGACCGCAGGCCCCTCCTTCTCCGCGTCCGGGTCGTCGGCTGTGTCCGCTGGGGCGGGATGCGTTTCCGTCGCCGCGAGCGAGAGCGCCGCCGCGGAGGTCAGCGCACGGGAGTATTCGGAATTGTCCGCATAGTCGGAGCGCAGTTCCGGGTTGGAGTACCCCGGCGTCTGCGGCTCCGGGCCCGCTTGGGCTAAGAGGGATCCGAGGGAGGCATCGAACGTCGCCGCCTTGCCGTGCCACGTGCTGTTGTTGGCCACCAGCACCGGGTGCGGCATCGGCTCGGAGACATACCCCGGGCCTGGCACGAGCAGATCCGTCGCCACCGGCCGGCCAGTCACCCGCTCGATGGTCTCTGGACCGCGGTCGAGCGCCTCGTGGGTGAGGAAGTCGTTTCCTGCCTGCGCTACGGCCGACGGATCCGCGTTGGCCCACGGCATGGACACGGTGCAGTCCACGCGGCGGAGCTTGTCCAGCCAGGCGCGGGCGTCCGCCGCGCCGGTTCCCTCGTGGCCGCGCTCCTTATTGGTATTGCTGAACCACGAGTCGCGCAGGCGTTGCGGTTTGGCCACGTCCTTCGGGCGCGTCGTGGAGACCCGGTAGCCGTCCGCCATGCGATCGACGGTGTCCACCAGCGCCGGGTCGAGCGCGACGCAGCCCGCGCCGTGCAGATCGTGGGAGAGGTAGCTGTCCAGCAGCTGGTCCAGCCGGCCGCCCGCTGCGAGCTCGTGCGCCAAGTTGTCGCTGGCCAGCATAAGCGGCTGCTCACCGGTCTCCCCCGGCAGGATGTCCAGCTTCGCCGTCAGCGGGTAGACCACCGTCAGATCCGGGTACTCCTCCCCCGCCGCATTCGGGTTCTGCCCCCCCGCCCGGCCCGCGGAACCCGCGGGGATGTCGAGTAGCGTTCGCTCCGTCGCGAGCGTCGTCGCATTGTCCGCCCCGGCCTCGGAGCCTTCCGGCGACGCCGATCCCGTCAGCGTGAATTGGAGGGGGAAGACGGCCGGGTGCACCGCGGCGTGGTCACCGGAGTCCTCGGAGGCGGCGTTCGCGGCAGCCTCGTGCTGCGCGGCCACGGCCTCCCCCAGCCCGAGCCCGCTGCCCGCTGGGACGGTCATGGTGACCTCGGTGCTGCTGCCGGCGGCGACATCCCCCACGGACGTGTGCCCGCCGTAGTAGCCGTAGTCCCCGCCCGCGAGGTGCATGCGGGCGGTGGCAGGGTTGTCTACCCTCTCGCCGCGCCACGCGTTGATATCCACGCCGGTGATGGTCGAATCCGTGGTGTTTTCAATGCGCAGGCTCGCCGTCAGCTCGCCGGTCTCCTCGTCGAGCTCGAGCGACTGCAGTTGGAGCCGCGGCTGCGTGCTGGCGGCGATGCTGTCGCCCGCCGGATCCCACAGTTCGCGGCGTGCCGGATCCATCCCGCCGGCTCCGCTGCCGGCCCCACTGCCAGCCTCGGTGCCTTCCGCCTGCGCGACCGTCTCGGCGGCGTCAGCCGTAGCACCATCGGCCTCGGTGGCCCCAGCCTCAGCAATGTTTCCCGTGAAACATTGCGCGCCCATCCCGGCACCCGTAAACCCGACGAGCCCCACCAGGCTCGTCGCCGCTGCCGCGGCGGCGGCAGTATGCAGAGCGGCGGCCGGCCGCTTCCGGCGACGCCCGCCGCCGACACCGTTGCGATGCAGATTCGTGCTCACCGCGGCGTGGTCCTTCCCGCGGCGGCCTCCTTTACCGCCAGCTCAGGGAGGATGTCGTGCGCGGTGCGCGCGAGCTTGCGCTCGTCGGCGTAGGCCAGGTGCTCGATGAGCGTAGACACCGGGATCCAGGACACCTCGGTGACCTCGGGGTCTTCGTCGTTGAGCACGCCATCGACAAAGCGCAGTAAGTGGTGGTGGACGGTCTTGTGGATGCGGACGCCGTCGGACACGAACCAGTAGTCAATGGTGCCCAGTTCGGCGAAGACCTGGCCGTGCACGCCGGTCTCCTCCCACACCTCGCGCTCGGCGGTGGCGGACTTGTCCTCGCCGTCTTCTACGTGTCCCTTGGGCATCGACCACAGCAGGCGGCCGCGTCGATCGAGGCGCCCGATGAGGGCGACGTAGATCTGCGACATGTCCACATCGTCTGGGCCCGGGTTGGGCACCGCCGCGACGGCCTCCGCGAGCCCGGAGACCACGAGGCCGCCTGCCGATGTCTCGTCCCGCGTCGGCATGTGGTGATCATTGCTGCTGTGGCGCGGGCGGGTCGGACGAGTATTCCGGGCGTCCTTCGGCGTGCGGGAGTTCCGGGGATTGCTGCGGTTGGGGCGGGCTGATCCATGGCCCGTGTTCCGGCCGCTGCTGCGCCGGCTATCGCCACGCCTGCTCTCGCTGCGCCTGCTCTCGCCCCGGCGGGCATCGCCACGCTTGCCGGCCCGGCCGGCCCCGTTGCCTGAACCACGCTTGCGGCGCCGACGCCAAGACCCCTGGTGGGGATCGGTGCGCTTGTCTCCGGTGTCGTTGCCGTTGCCGGCGCTCGGGTGCGCCTTATCGCCGGACTTTTCGTGGTTAGTCATCTTAAGTAATCGTAGTAGACTCTTCCGCGTGAATTTTGGAGACACTCAGCTCATCGGAGCGCTAGCACGCGCTGACGCCACGATCTCATCGCTCAGTCGCCTCCTTTCCGGCCTCGTGAAACGCTTCGCCGACCGCGGCTACAGCCTCTATCTCGTGGGCGGGCCCGTCCGCGACGCGTTGCTCGGCCGCCTGGGCAACGATCTCGACTTCACCACGGACGCCCGCCCCGACGTCGTCCATGCGATTTTGGACGAGTGGGCCGAGACCGTCTGGGACACCGGCATCGAGTACGGCACCGTGTCCGCGGCCTACCGCGGCAACCAGATCGAGATCACGACGTTCCGCGCGGACTCCTACGACGGCGACTCCCGCAACCCCGAGGTGGTCTACGGCGACAGTCTCAAAGGCGATCTCGTGCGCCGCGACTTTAAGGTCAATGCCATGGCCGTGGAGCTCCTACCCGACGGCACGACCACCTTCCACGATCCGATGGAGGGCCTGAAGGATCTGCAGGCGAAGATCATCGATACGCCGGACTCGCCGGAGATCTCCTTCCACGACGATCCGCTGCGCATGCTCCGCGCCGCCCGCTTCGTCTCCCAGCTGGGCTTCGGGGTCTCCGAGCGCGTGCGCTTGGCGATGTCCGACATGGCCGCCGAGATCGACCGCATCACCGTCGAACGCATTCAGGTGGAGCTGGACAAGCTCATCTGCGGCGACGCCCCGTGGGACGGCATCGATCTCCTGTGTGAGACCGGCATCGCCCAGCGCGTCATCCCGGAGGTGCCCGCCTTGTCGATGGCGCCGGACGAGCACGCCCAGCACAAGGACGTCTACGCGCACTCGCTGCAGGTGCTGCGCCAGGCGATGGACCAAGAGGAGGACGGCCCAGACCTGGTGTTGCGCTGGGCGGCGCTGTTGCACGACATCGGCAAGCCGGACACGCGCGATACCACCGGCGGCAAGGTGTCCTTCCACCAGCACGAGGTGGTCGGCGCGAAGCTCGCGCGCAAGCGCATGCGCAAGCTGAAGTACCCGAAGGCGGTCATCCAAGACGTCGGCCAGCTGGTGTACCTGCACATGCGTTTCCACGGCTTCGGCGAGAACCAGTGGACTGACTCGGCGGTGCGGCGCTACGTCACCGACGCCGGGGAGCTCCTTCCCCGCCTGCACAAGCTGGTGCGCGCGGATTGCACGACGCGCAACGCGCGCAAGGCACGCCGCCTGCAGCGCACCTACGACCAACTCGAGGAGCGCATCGCGGAGATCCAGGAGAAGGAGGACCTCGCGCGCGTGCGCCCGGATCTGGACGGCAACGAGATCATGCAGATCCTCGATCTCAAGCCCGGGCCCGAGGTGGGCCAGGCGTGGAAGTACCTCAAGGATCTGCGCCTCGAGCACGGCCCTCTCGAGCGCGAGGAGGCCATTGCGAAGCTGCGCGAGTGGTGGGATTCTAAGAAGTGATGTACGCAGATCGCCTGTTTAACGCCCTGGAGCGCAACGAACCCGCCCCCGGCATGCTGCTGGTGGCCGCACCCGGGATGCTCTCCCCCGAGTTCGCGCGCTCCGTCATCCTGCTCGTGGAGTGCTCCGACGCGCTGACTCTTGGCGTCGACCTGACGAAGCGCTCCGAGGTCGCCGTGTTCAACGTCCTGCCGGACTGGATGCCCGTGGTGGCTAAGCCGCAGGCGCTCTACATCGGTGGCCCGCTTAACCAGCAGGCGGTCATCGGCGTGGGGCGCACACAGCAGGGAGTGGACATCGACAAGCATCCGCACCTCAACCGCCTGGCGCCGCGCATGGCGCATGTGGATATGCATGCCGATCCGGAGGACATGCGTGCGGTTATCGATGGCATGCGTTTCTTCGCCGGGTACGCCGAGTGGGCCCCGGGGCAGCTGGATGAGGAAATTGAGCGCGGGGATTGGTTCATCGCGCCGGCCCTCCCCCAGGACGTCATCACCCCGGGCGCGGTGGATCTCTGGGGCAACGTGATGCGGCGGCAGGAGTCCCCTCTGCCGATGTTTTCCACCTTCCCCGCCGACGTTGCAAATAATTAGCGGCCAGCCTCCCCTTTACCGCGACTAGACCGTATGGTCTGGTTATGCGTAGTGAGGACACGACCCGCAGTAGCGACATCCGGCGCGGACTCCGCGACACCTCCGCCGCCGCCCTGGGGCTTATCCCCTTGGGTCTCGCCTTCGGCCTGTTGGTCGCGCAGGCCGGGTTTGCGTGGTGGTGGGCGCCCAGGCCCCGTTTCGGCGGCGGTCACAGGGTTCATGTTGAACTTCCGCCACGCCCGATCCGGCGGCGCTGAGCGGTACGCGTCTGCTGACCATCCAGGTCTTCGCCCAGGCGCTTTGGGTGGGCAGCGGGATCGCGGGCGCCCTGGTGGGTCTCGCGGTCCCGCCGCACGTGCAGGGCATGGACTTTGCACTGACCGCCCTCTTCGTCGTGCTTACTTACGATGCGTCCTGCGCCGGCCCCGACTGGTCCCTCCTCGCTGCGGCGGGGGTCTGCTTGGCCGCCGCTCTCTTGTTTCCGGACCAGCTCCTCATGGTTGCGCTCACCGTGTATTTCGTCTTCGTGCTTGCGCGGCACTTTTCGCCGCAGCTGGATAGCGCGTTGCGGCGGGACAAGGGCCCACGGTCGCAGGCTGCGCGTGCCGATGTTTCACGTGAAACCACGTCCGTGGCGTCAGCTGGAATCGACGGGAAGTAGCGCGCGCTGTTTCAGTACGAACTTTTGGCTAGCGGCGACCCCGGGCAGTACGGCCTTCCCGAAGGCACCAGCTTGTCGATGGTCGCCGCCGTCCTCATCCCCGTCGGCATCGTGCCCCTGCTTTTGCGCCAGCTGCCGTTCTCGCTCATGCGGTTTACGCGCAGCAACGAGCTGGTGGAGAACCTCGCCCGCATGATGCCGGTCGGCGTCATGGCCGTACTGGTCACCTACGCGGTCTGGGGGCAGGGTCGGGCCGGGCTGTTCGGCGGTCTCGGGGCGGTTCTAGCCGCGGTTGCGTTCACCGTGGTACTGCACGCATGGCGGCGCAGTTCCGGCCTATCTATCTTCGGCGGGACGGCCTTCTACATGCTGCTGGTGAACGTGATCCTCTAAAGGCTGGGGAACTTCGCCTGCGCTTCGGCCCACAGGGCCTCGAAGTCGCCCTCGCTGACGTATTCTGCTTCGATGTTCTCGAAGTTGTCGTAGCTATCCGGGTGCGGCACCCGGCGGTTCGGCTTGTCGATGTTCCCCTCTACCGCGTTCTCGCTCGCCGCCCCGGCGATGGCGTGATCAGGGGTGAGGGCGATGAGCCGATCCATACGGCATGTGGACGCGTCGATCTCGCTCAGCTGGGCGACGTGGATGGCGGTGCCGGCGCCGGGGATGGTGAGCGTGGTCCGCACGTAGAGCCTGTTTGTCATGGGGGCAATGCTACCGCGCGGGATTAGTGGCCCGCGTCCGCCCCGGTTGCAGAGCAGGTCGCATACCGCGAGGCCAGTGCCGAGCACATCATCAGCTGGACCTGGTGGTAAATCATCAGCGGCAGGATGATGAGACCCAGCGTTCCACCAGTGCCGAAGATGACGGACGCCATGGGCACACCGGTTGCCAACGACTTTTTCGAACCGCAGAACTGCGTGGCGATGACGTCCCCGCGGGAGAACCCGAGGTTCGTGGAAATCATCCGCGTCAACCACAGCATGACGGCGACGAGGGTGATGGCGAAGACGACGAGGAAGGCGAGCTCCCCTACCCCGATCTCGGACCAGATGCCCGCGGCCACGCCGGAGGAGAACGCCGAGTAGACCACCATGGTGATGGAACCGCGGTCGACGATCTTGGTGCCCTTGTTCGCCGCGAAGTCCTTCACCCACCGTCGGGTGAGCTGCCCCAACGCGAACGGCAGGAGCAGGAGCAGGGCGATCTCGCCAATAACCGAGGCGTCAATGTGGATGCCGCCATCCGCCGTTTCTTCACCTCCCATACACACGGCGATGAGTAACGGGGTGAGTACGACCCCGACCAAGTTCGACATCGACGCCGCCACGATGGCACCCGCGACGTTGCCCTTGGCGATGGACGTGAACGTCACCGACGAGTTCACCGTCGAGGGCACCAGGGTGAGGAACAAGATGCCGAGATACAGCTCGTGCGGGATGAGCGTGCTTACCGGGCGGAGCAGCAATCCGATGAACGGATAAGCGACAAAGGTGAACGCCGCGATGGTGAGGTGGAGTCGCCAGTTTTTCAACCCGGCGAGCGCCTCGTGCGGTGACAGCCGGGCGCCGTAGAGGTAGAAAAGAAGCGCGATGGCAAGGTTGGTGAGAACTTTGAAGACGCGCGCGAACTCCCCCTGAGCCGGCGCTATAATCGCGACCACCACCGCCGCAATGATGAGCAGTATGAGCGGGTCTATTTTCTTGAGGAATGCGGGCATGCCGCAGAGTCTAGTAAGGTAGCAACCCACGGCGCTGGGATGAATGATCCCGCCGGCCGCGGGACTTTAGACGCCGAGCTTCAGACGCGGCGCGGTCGTGCGGAAGATCCGCGAGCTCAATCGCGTTCCGTCTCGGAGAGCCCAAGCAGAGCGGATCCATAAAGGCAGCGCTCCACGGTAGCGGCAACGCACCACGGGAGTGTAAATAGTTGACTGTCCCCATGAGTGGCAGCATCAATAGTTCTGCGTCTGCCAATAGTTCTGTAGCTTCAGATGGCCCCGGGGATTCCCTGGTTCGCTCCTCTCCCCCACGCAACTCGCTCCCGCCCTCTACTCATTCCGGAGCTTTTGTATTCGTTTCGGAGCGCCGGCGCGACAGTGGTTTAGGAACGGTGGTAATGGGTGACGCCCACAGAAGCGGTAAATTCCACGTGTCCGTTTTGCGTTAGATCCCCACCGATCACAATCGAAATTTCCCACCCTCACCCTCGTGGTTATTTAGTCACTGTGACGGTGAAATAACGTCCCACCGATACACTCGACACGGGAAGGCGCCTATCGCTGATCGGCGCTCCGGGCAGCGTTGCGGAGAGCATCGAGATCCACGCTCCGGGAGTCGGAATCCGTGGAGCAGCATCCGCCTGCCCCACCGTCGCCGCAATCGCATCCGCCGTCGGAGTTATCGCCGGACGCTTCGGCGTGGAGGTACGCCGCGCGGGCACCCAGGATGCCACCGATCGAGAGCGTGGCGATGGCAATGAGTACGGCGGCGACCGGGATGAGCCACATCCACCCGTGCGCGGACAGGGCGGTGATCCCGCCGAAGACGAGCGCTACCCCGCCGAGCATCCAGACTGGGCCGGCGACCGCGTGGGTGGCGTCCCACGCCTCACGGGATCGGCGCGCTTCGGTCACGCGCACGCCGAAGATGCTGTTGCCGGGCAGCTTCTTCGTGGCAGCCATGCCACCAACGATGAGGAAGAGCGCGGCGAAAATGAGCAGGACGATCCCGATAACGAACATGCGTCTGAGTGTATCGCGTGTGGCGCGTGGGGCGAACTCGTCCTCATACGCCGGATACCTGTGCCTTTCATGTAAAGTCTCTCCAAAGGTCTACCCAGTATGAATTTCGGCGCGGCCCCTCGTATCGGCCACGCCACTGAGGCGTTTTCCCGAGACCTTTGCGCCGCTGAATGGACTGAGCACCATGAAACTGAATAAGCTCGGTGGCTCGCTTTTGTTCCGGATTGCCGTAGCGATCGTGCTCGGCGTCCTTACGAGTTTTGTTGCCCCTGTGTGGCTTGGCCGAATATTCGCCACGTTTAACGGCCTGTTCGGTAACTTCTTGAACTTCTTCATCCCGGTGCTGATCTTCGCACTGGTGGCGCCGGCTATCGCCGGGCTTGGCCGGGGCGCCGGGAAGTGGCTCGGCATCACTGTCGGCATCGCGTGGGGCTCGACGATCATCGCGGGACTTTTGGCTTATGCGGTGGCCCACTTCTCCTACCCCGGCCTGCTTGGCGATCAAGTGCTTAACACCAACGTCGCCGACATCGATGAAGGCGCCCTCGATCCGTATTTCACGGTTGATATGGCGCCGCCTTTCGAGGTCATGACCGCGCTCTTGCTGTCGTTCTGCTTGGGCGTGGCAATGACCCAGGTAAAGTCCGACAATCTCTACCAGGTGACCAAGGAGCTGGAGGGCGTGGTCACCAAGGTGATTTGGGGCTTCATCATCCCGCTGCTGCCGATTTACATTTTCGGCATGTTCCTCGACCTGGGCATGAACGGCAACCTGACGGGGGTTCTCGTCGCGTTCGCCAAGGTTCTCCTCCTGGCCGTGGTCATGACGATTCTGTACCTGATCCTGCAGTACGTGGTGGCGGGCGCGGTCGCCGGCCGTAACCCGTTTACGTCGTTGAAGACGATGATGCCGGCGTACTTCACAGCGCTAGGCACCTCGTCGTCCGCCGCCGCCATCCCGGTGACGCTCGAGTCGGCGAAGAAGAACGGCATCTCGGGCCCCGTCGCCGGGTTCGTCGTCCCGCTCTGTTCGGTGATTCACCTGTCCGGTTCGATGATCAAGCTGACGCTCTACGCGTTCGCCATCATTCACCTCACGGGCATGGACGTGTCCTTCGGGAAAGCGATGGGCTTCATGTTCATGCTCACCATCATGATGATCGCCGCACCGGGCGTGCCGGGCGGCGCGGTCATGGTGGCTGCGGGTCTGCTGTCGGACATGATGGGCTTCGACGATTCGATGGTCGCACTCATGATCGCCGCCTACATCGCCATCGACTCCGTCGGTACCGCGGCGAACGTGACGGGGGATGGGGCCATTGCCCTTGTGGTCAATCGGTTTAATCGCGGCGATGCTTGATTGACGTCGTACGTCCTTTAGTAGGGTATGTACTGGTATTCCAAGGGTGTGAGAGAGGTTCAGAAAAGCCCGGAGTCGGAACAGTCCGACCCCGGGCTTTCATCTAGTCGAGGTTTCACGTGAAACCTCGAGCCTTATCCGAAGATAAAATAACTTCGCTTCACTGCAAGTTCTTCGTCAGCTGAGAGCGGTGTCCCCTTGGTTTCGCGGAGGAGTAGTGTACACGCGAAACCTATGAGGCAAGCAACGACGAGATATACGGTTACGGCCAGAGTCGTGCCGGTCTTATTGACTAGGAACGCCGCAATCATAGGAGCAAAAGCTCCGCCCAAAAGCGATCCGATCGCGTAGGTGATTGATACGCCTGACGTCCGGATAGAGGCGGGGAATAGTTCAGCGTACATCGCAGATTGCTGGCCGTAAGTAAGGCCGAGGCCTAGTGTCAGGAAGATTAGCGCACCATACAGGGCCCCAATCCGTCCGGTGTTAACCAATGGGAAAAGGGTCGCTGCACCGATGCCCTGGGTTACGAATCCAAGGAGGTAGGTTCCCCGTCGACCAAGGCGGTCGGATAGCCACCCGGAAAAAACCGTGAAGACCATCCAGGTGGCGGCAGATGCCGCGACAGCGTTCAGAACGTCACCCTTTCTGAGCGCTAATCCGGTTGGATCGGTGGCGTAATTTTGGATGTAACCGCCCGCAGTCATGTAACCGACGGTGCCGTTTGCCGCGAATATCAGGGCTGCAACAAGGACGAGGGGTGCAAATCTACGGAAAAGAACCGCGACAGGGTTCGTCGATTCTGACTCCGAGCGATCGGCCAGCTCGGAAAACACCGGCGACTCCTCGACTCCCATCCGAACCCAGTAGCCAATGGCGACGAGAACGGCAGAGAGCAGGAATGGCACACGCCACCCCCAGTTGTAGAATGCGTCACCTGGGGCCAGGGTGTTCATGATCGAGAGCACGCCAGAGGAAAGTAAAAGGCCAGTAGGAACGCCGACTTGGGGAGCGGCACCAAAGAGACCTCGCTTATTCCGCGGAGCATGCTCCACCGCCATAAGGACTGCGGAACCCCACTCTCCACCCGCTGAAATGCCTTGAATGATACGGAGGAAAATCAAGAGAATCGGAGCCACGATTCCCATGGTTTCGTACGTCGGAAGCAGGCCGATGAGCGTGGTCGCGCCGCCCATTGAAAAGAGGGTGACCATGAGGACAATTCGCCGACCGTATTTATCGCCGAAATACCCGGCGAGAATGGCACCCAACGGACGGAAGAGAAAGGACAGGCCAACCGTCAGAAACGAGATGACGGTAGCGAGGCTGCCTTCAAGGGGGCCGAACATTGAATGGTTGAAGACGAGGCCTGCGACGGCGGCATACAGAAAGTAGTCATACCATTCGATGGCGGTTCCAATAGTTGTAGCGGCTACGACCCGTTGCCGCTCGGCCATTGAAATTCCTGCCGAAGATGTGGAGGCTGTCAAGAGCATAACTTTCTGGGTGGAAGATGGACAACGACGAAAGCGAGTCTAGACAACCACGTTGCACAAAGGGGACGGGGCGCGACTGGGGAAGCGAAGCTTGCCTCTCCGAGCGAAATCTTGACTAAATCAATCTCGCTAAAGTCTCACCCACTCGTTTGCCGGAGTGGATGCAGCCGCCGAGGAACGTGCCTTCGAGAGCGTTCTTTCCGTGCATCCCGCCGCCGCCGAAACCGGACGCCTCGCCACAGGCGTACAGTCCCTGGATCGGCCGGCCGTCCGCCGAAAGGCACGCGCCGTCGAGGTTCGTCTCCAGCCCACCCAGCGTCTTGCGGGTGAGCACCTTGAGCCGCACAGCGATGAGCGGACCCTTCGCGGGATCCAAGATCCGGTGCGGCGGTGCGACGCGGACGATCTTGTCGCCGAGGAACTTTCGCGCATTGTGGATGTAGTTGACCTGGGCGTCCTTGCTAAACGGATTGTCCAGCTGCGAGTCGCGGTCTTCGATAACGCGTCGCAGGGCCTCTTCGTCGACCTCCGGGGCGGAATCATCGGTGAGTTGGTTCATGCCATCGACAAGCGCGTGCAGTGAGTCCGCAACGACCCAGTCCACGCCGTGATCCATGAAGGCCTGTACGGCCACGTGCGTGCCCGGGCCGAGCTTGCCGGCCAGCTTCTTGAACGACTTGTCGGTGAGATCCGGGTTCTGTTCGGATCCAGAGAAGATGAACTCCTTGTCGGCGATGGCCTGGTTGAGCACGAACCACGAGTACCCGTGCCCGGTCCGGCCGATGTGGCTGAGCGCCGCAAGGTTATCGGAGCCGGGAAAGAGGTTCGTTGGCAGTCGCTTGCCTTCCGCGTCGAGCCAGAGGCTGGACGGGCCAGGAATAATCCGGATGCCGTGGTCGGGCCAAATGGGATCCCAGTTGGTCATGCCCTCCGGGTAGTGCCACATCCGGTCGGTATTGACGGTGTTGGCGCCCGCTTTCTTGGCGATGTCTATCCCGCGGCCATCCACGTGCGCCGGCACGCCCGCGACCAGATCGTCCGGGCACTCGCCCCAGCGTTCGTCCGGCCACATCTCGCGGACCTTTTCCAAGTTGCCGCCAATGCCGCCGGTGGCGATGACGACTGCCTTGCCCTCCACGGAAAAGTGGTCGACCACGTCGCGGTTCGAAGCGGCGCCGCGCGGGGCATCGTCAGGCGCGAGCACCGAGCCCGTCACGCCCGTTACCTTCCCGTCGCGGACGATGATGTCGTCGACGCGGTGACGGAAGGCGAAACGGACGCGGTCGTGAGCGGCGGCCTCTAAAAGCGGCTCGCGGAACACGCGCACGACCTCCGGGCCGGTGCCCCACGTGAGGTGGAAACGCGGGACGGAGTTGCCGTGCCCGGAGGCGTCGCCGCTCCCCCGCTCCGCCCAGCCGATCGTGGGCAAGACGTTGAGTCCGAGCGACTTCAAATAGTCGCGCTTTTCCTGCGCGGCAAAACGCACGTATTCCCGGCCCCACTTCCGCGGCCAGTGGTCGTATTCTGCGTCGTCGTAGTCGGCGGAGTTCTCCCAATCGCGCCACGCCAGCTCTTCAGAGTCGGATACCTGCATCCACTTCTGCTCCGGCGAGTCCACGTAGAACAACCCGCCCAGGGACCAGAAAGCCTGTCCGCCTAAATTCTGCTGACTCTCCTGCTCCAAGTAGAGAACGTGGTGCCCGCCCTTGAGCGCTTCGTACCCTGCCACCAGACCCGCGAGCCCGGTTCCCACAATGATGACTGATTTCATGACAGAAAGTATATGGTCCGAAAGGGGTCGGTAGTCTGTGGGTCGTCTGGGTTCCCGCATTCAAGGAGTTGTCATGTTCGCGCCTGCCCGCTTTCGTGCCGTCCGTTCTCTAGCCGCCGCAACGATCGCGGCAACGCTCCTCGGCCCCGTTTCGGCCACCGCCGGGGCTGTGCCTTCATCGCTGTCATCGCTGCCGGCCTTGTCTTCGGATCTTCTCGGCCAGCAGCTTCAGACGAGCGAGCAGGATCATCGCGCCGAGTATCTCGGCCGGTTCGACTTCGGCGCGCAGAACACCGACCCCTCCATCGGCGGTCTCAGCGGCATCGACCAGTCCGGTGACGGGTACATCGCCATCTCCGACGATAAAAACGAGCACGGACCGATCCGCGCCTACCGTTTCCAGGCAGATGACGAACGCGAATTCGAGGCGACGGAAACCGTCCCCCTCACCCAGTCCGATGGTGAGGATTACACGGAATACATCGATGCCGAAGAGATTCGCAAATTGCCTAACGGGAACCTTCTGTGGACCACCGAGGGCAAGGCGAAGGACGGGGATGCCGTTCCTCCGCAGCTGATTGAATCCACCGCCGACGGCCACGAGGTGCGGCGTATCGATGTTCCCAGCTACCACCAGCCGGACGGCCACGAGCACACCGGTGTGTACGACAACAACGGGCCGGAGGCGATGACTCTCCTCCCCGGTGGGCAGTATGCGCTCACCGTCAACGAAAACGCCCTGGCGCAGGACGGTTCGAAAAACAGCGACACTGAGCCGTCGTTGAATCGGGTGACCATCTACGACCTCGAAAAAGGTCAGCCCGCGGCCGAGTACGTGCTTCCCGTAGAAGCGCAACGCGGGGTGACATCGGCGCTTACCGACGAGGACGGCAATCTGTACATCCTCCAGCGCGGCTACCTCAAAGACATCGGTGAGAACCGGGCTGAGATCTACAAGGTCGATCTGTCGGGGGCGGACGACGTCTTGGGCAAGGAGTCGCTCGACGGCACCGAGGCGACCGCGCAGAAGGACTTGGTCTTCGACTTCGCTACCGTCGAGCCGCACCCAGACAACGTCGAAGGCATGGCGTGGGGCCCGCATAACGAAGATGGGAGCCGCACCCTCTTCGTCGTAAGCGACGACAACTTCAACGACAGTCAGTCGACGCTCTTCCACACCCTGAAACTGAATTAACCATTCGCCAGCAAGCGCGAAATCAAAGTTTCACGTGAAACTATCGCGGTCGGCCGGCCGGGGCGCTAGTTCGAACGTACTTGCAGGAACCAGCGCCAACCGGCCCAATATTGTCTCCGCACGCTGACTTCGAGGGTGACATCGCCAAGCTGCAGGCGCTGGCCGATGAGCAGGTCGGCAACGTTAACCCCGGTCGTGGTGAGGTTCTCACCAAAGTAGCCGTTGCGCAGGCTGCGCCCCAGTTCACGCTCCCAGTAATCCAGCTCCTCGCGGGCGTACATGTATACGGCCTTATCCGCGCCGCCGTGGTGCTGTGAGTCCCCGATGATGTCGCCGGCGACTCCGGAACCGTCGCCGTAGCTCGGTCCCGGGGCGGCGACGTCGATGAAGGGTGCCGGCTGCTTGTCGATGCCCGTGACGTCGTACCTTCCGCTCGGGTCCGCGTGCTGTACCGCGACGTTCGTGCTCAAGACTTTCATGGTGAGTCAGTATTACAGGCCCCGGTGGCTAGGTTTCACGTGAAACCTCCGTGGTGCGCCTCGCTAGTCGTCTTCCGTGTCGGCCGTTGCGTCGTAGCCGTAGTTGTTCTCGATGTCGAGCACGACGTCGAGGCCCGTGTTGTCCATCATGCGGAACGGGGCGGTCTCGGTGTGGAAGGTCGCCTTGAACAGCTCGTCGACTTCCTGCCCTGGTCATTGAGCGTAGTCATGCCGCCAGGCTACTGATCGCGTCTAGGGTGGCGGGCAGCGAAAGGAGCGAAAAATATGGAACTACTCGCACTGTTGCACATGGAAGAAAAGATCATCGCGGTCGATGAGGACAGCGGTGAGACCCGCACCATCGTCGAGGAGACTGGCGGCGGGCCGGACGGCATCGCGGTGCACGGCGGTTACATCTACTACTCCACGATGGGTACTGCGCAGCCCGCCGAGGGCGAACCGGACGGGGTGTATACCTCCCCCGACGGCGGCGTCCACCGCGTTCCGTTCAACGGTACGGAGGCCACCGGCCCGGTCGAGCATTTGCTTGCGGTTGACGATGCCCACTTCACCACCGGCAAGCAGCTCGTCTTCGCCGACGGTGCGTTGTACGTCGCCGACCGCGAGGGGCACAAGGTCGTCCGGATTAATCACCCAGACGGCGATCTGGACGACGTCGAGGTGGACACGCTCGTGGCCACCGATCCGGACGGCGGCCCGGAGACCACCCCAGTGGGCGTGTGCGTGCACGACGGCACGCTCTACTGGACGCAGAAGGGCCCGCGCAAGGGCGGCAAGGGCCGCATCTTCGCGGTCAAGCTGGACAAGCTCGACCCGGCCAACCCCACCGACTGGCTGCCGGCGATAGACAACCTGCCGGAGCCGATCGATCTCGCCGTCGTGGGTGAGCACCTCTACTGGACCGACCGCGGCGCGGAGCCGGACGGCAATTCGCTCAATCGCGCGCCGCTGGACAACCTGAAGGCCGTGGAGATCATCCACCGCGGTTTCAAGGAAGCCATCGGGCTTGTCGAGGACGAAGGCGCCATCTTCGTCTCCGATTTGAACGGCGAGATCCGCGTCGTCTTCCCCGAGACCGGCGAGTACGAGACCATCGTCAGCCTGGGCACGCCGGTGACGGGGCTGGCGATCATTTAGTTATAAGAGGCCATCGGCAAGCCGGTTCCGCGCGACGTTAGCGCCAGCGGCATGAACGAGGAGGACTCGTCGCACTTCGAGGTGGAAGGCCTCTAGCCTCCACTACCCTGGCGGGCATGTCGAAGACCACGCGCTCGTTTTGCAACGATCCACACGACTTCCTCGCTGAGGCCGCCGGCGGCACCGTCGCTGCCCATCCGGACGCGCAGTGGGATGCGTCCGGATTTATCCACCAGGAATCCCCCGTGGTGACGGATGCCGGTGTGCCCGCCGTGGCGGTCATCTCCGGCGGCGGGTCCGGGCATGAACCAATGCACAGCGGCTTCGTTGGCCGCGGTATGCTCGCCGCCGCGTGCCCGGGCCACCTATTCACTTCCCCGAACGCGGTGCAGATCTCCGAGGCGACAGCGTGGGCGGATCAGGGCCGCGGCGTGTTGCACGTGGTGAAGAACTACACGGGCGACGTCATGAACTTCACGGTCGCGCGCCGGATGAACCCACACATCGAGACCGATGCTGTGGTGGTTCAAGAAGACATCGCCACCGATACTGCTAGCGAGACGGGGCCGGGCCGGCGCGGCACGGTGGCGACGATTCTGGTGGAAAAGGTCGCGGGCGCCGCGGCTGCGCGCGGCGATGATCTGCCGCAGGTCAAAAACATCGCCCAATGGGTCGCCAACAACTCCCGCAGCATGGCGGTGGCCGTGGAACCGGGCCACCTCCCCACCACCGGCCGGGACACCTTCGACTTAGCCGACGGCGAGATGGAAGTCGGCGTGGGTATCCACGGTGAGCGCGGCGTTGCCCGTGAGCAGACCAAGCCGGCGCGGGACATGGTCGCCGGCATGCTTCCCGGCATCGTGCAGGGACTTTCCCTTGGCGCGGGCGATGAGGTGATCTGCCTGGTCAACGGCCTGGGCGGTACGACGCTGCTGGAGACCCACCTGGTCTTCGGCGAGGTCCTCCAGTGGCTCGCGGACCGCGGTATTACCGTGCGGCGCAGCCTGACCGGCCCGTTTGTCACGGCGGTGAACATGCATGGCGTGTCCGTCACCCTGACCAAGGCCACCGACGAGGTCACCGCGCTTCTCGATGCCCCGACCAACGAACCCGCTTGGCCCCGCGTGCTGGGCACGAAGTCGGCGTTCCAGCCGGCGACGATGGAGTTCGCAGACAAGCTTCCGCAGGCAGGCGAGCCCAACGAGTGGCTCAGTGGCTTCGTTGAGCGCGTTCAGGCGGGTGTCGATGCCCTCACGGAGCTCGACCGCATTGCCGGCGACGGCGACTTTGGGCACAACTTGGACGCCGCTTTCGGCGACATCGAGCTGCCCCTGCGCGGGACCGACTGCGACGTTCTAGAGGGACTAGCCCACCGCTGTCTCGTGCTCTCGGGCGGCACGTCCGGCGCGGTGTTTGGCACGCTGTTTAGCCAGCTGCACCAGGCGGTCAAGGATTCGGCCGGCGGCTCCGACGACGGCTCTAGCGGACGGTTGACCAGGGCAAGCCTGGCGGCTGGGTTAGAGAGCGCCAATGACGCGATCTTCGAATTGGGTGGCGCCACGTATGGCGATAAGACGATGGTCGATGCCCTCTTCCCGGCGATGCGGGCCGTGGCGGAGCTCGATGCAGAAGCGTCTGTCGCGGAGGCGCTGGAGGTGGCGCGGGTAGCCGCGATCGACGGCGTGCGCGAGACCCGCGCGCAGGCCGCGAAGAAGGGCCGGGCGTCCTACCTCGGCGAATCCACCAAGGACGTGCCCGACCCGGGTGCCATCGTGGTGTGCTGGCTGTTCGGCGACACCACGGACGTCAGCAACTTTTAGTGCAGGTCCCAGGACGCCACCGGGTCGCCGGCGTCGTTGTGGAGGACGACGGCGTTGTTGGCGGCATCGTCAAGCTCGGTGTCGCCTCCGGGGACGTGGAACTGGGCGCGGACGGTCTCGCCGGCCTTGATGGTGTGCGGCTCGGTGAGATCGCCGGTGCGCTGGCCGGAGTCGGCATCGCGAAGCACGGCGGAATCGGAGACGCCGGCGTCTTTGCCCTCGGTCACGGAGGTGATGTGGAGGGCGTCCTTGGTGAGGGTGAACTCGCCCTTCTCGACGGAGATGGTGACGCTGACGGTGACATCGCCGGACTCGTCCTCGGCCGGGATGACGTCGGAAGACTTCGCCTCGGCGGAAAGCCCCTCCCCTGCCAGCGGCTGGGTCTCACCGGCGCGCGGGAGGTGGAAGAAGCCGGTGTCAGTGCCGGACGGCTGCACCACGGCGTCGTCGTGGGCGGTGGCGTCGGTGTTCGGCGTGGCGGCGGCTGCGTCGGTGGCGGCGAAGGCGAGGGCCGGGGTGGCGGCCGCGGCGACGAGCGCGGTGGTGGCTACCAAGTTGCGGATACCGGTCATTGATATGTCACCTTTCAGTGCTGTAGACGAAAGTTATTGACTCGAGCGTTATGAAAATAACTAATCGGTAACGTGAGCGCAATGAGGATCGCGGCGGGTTGCGGAGATTGGTTGCGGTGAAACGGCATAAGCGAGTGGTGTCTGGGGTGGCTACTACACTGTGGAGCCATGACGAATCCGAGTGACTCCACAGCGCACCGTTACACCCCGGAGCTGGCGAATCAGCTAGAGGACAAGTGGCAGAACTACTGGGCGGACCACGGCACGTTTAACGCGCCGAACCCGGTCGGCGAGCTGGCCGCGGACGGCTCGCTGCCGGACGACAAGCTGTTCGTCCAGGACATGTTCCCCTACCCCTCCGGCGCAGGCCTGCACGTGGGGCACCCGCTCGGTTATATCGCCACGGACGTCTACGCCCGCTACAACCGAATGCTGGGCAAGAACGTCCTGCATACCCTGGGTTATGACGCGTTCGGCCTGCCGGCGGAGCAGTACGCCATCCAGACCGGTACGCACCCGCGCACGACCACGATGAAAAACATCGCCAACATGCGCCGCCAGCTTGGCCAGCTGGGCTTAGGCCACGATTCGCGCCGCTCCGTGGCTACCACGGACCGCGACTTTTACAAGTGGACCCAGTGGATCTTTTTGCAGATCTACAACTCCTGGTTCGACGAGGAGCAGCAGAAGGCCCGGCCGATCAGCGAGCTTTATCGTGAGTTCGAGGCCAACAAGCGCAAGACCAAGGACGGGCGTTTTTACAACGACCTGACCGAGGAGGAGAAGGCCGCGGCGGTCGACGAATACCGGCTGGTCTACCTGTCCGATTCCACCGTCAACTGGTGCCCGGGCCTGGGCACCGTGCTGGCCAACGAGGAGGTCACCGCGGAGGGCAAGTCCGAGCGCGGTAACTTCCCGGTGTTCCGCAAGAACCTAAAGCAGTGGATGATGCGCATTACCGCGTACTCGGATCGCCTGCTGGAGGATCTGGATCTGCTCGACTGGCCCGACGAGGTCAAGTCCATGCAGCGCAATTGGATCGGCCGCTCCCGTGGCGCGGAGGTCGACTTCCGCTCCGAGGGACGCGACATCACCGTGTTCACCACTCGCCCGGACACCCTTTTCGGTGCGTCGTATGTCGTGCTCGCCCCCGAGCACGAGCTTGTCGATGCCCTCCTCTCCCCCGTCCCTTACGAATCGGACGTCGACCCGCGGTGGACCTACGGCGAGGACGATCCGAAGGAGGCCGTCGAGTCCTACCGCGAGGACATCGCCGCGAAATCCGACTTGGAGCGCCAGGAGAACAAGGAAAAGACCGGCGTCTTTTTGGGCACTTATGCCACCAACCCGGTCACCGGCGAGAAGGTGCCGATCTTCACCGCCGACTACGTGCTTTCCGGCTACGGCACGGGCGCGGTCATGGCGGTCCCGGCGCACGACACCCGTGACTACGAGTTCGCCCAGGTCTTGGGCCTGCCCATTCGCGAGGTCGTCTCTGGCGGCAACATCGATAAGGAGGCCTACACCGGCGACGGGAAGCTGGTGAACTCCTCGAACAACCACGGCCTGAACCTCAACGGCAAGGGCAAGAACGAGGCGATTGAGCAGACCATCGCCTGGCTTGAGGAGACCGGTGCCGGCCGCGAGAAGGTGCAGTACAAGCTGCGCGACTGGTTGTTCGCCCGCCAGCGCTACTGGGGCGAGCCGTTCCCCATCGTCTACGACGCCGACGGCCACCCGCACGCGCTGCCGGAGTCGATGCTGCCCATCGAGCTGCCCGAGGTGGAGGACTACCAGCCGGTGTCCTTCGACCCGAACGACGCGGATTCCGAGCCGCAGCCACCGCTGGCGAAGGTGCGCGACTGGGTCGAGGTCGAGCTGGACCTGGGCGATGGTCCCAAGACCTACTACCGCGACACCAACGTCATGCCGCAGTGGGCGGGCTCGTCCTGGTACCAGATGCGCTACATCGACCCGACCAACGATGAGGCGTTCTGCGATATCGAGAACGAGCGCTACTGGACCGGCCCGCGCGGCGAGAACGACCCGGGCGGCGTTGACCTCTACGTCGGCGGCGTGGAGCACGCCGTGTTGCACCTGCTCTACTCGCGCTTTTGGCACAAGGTGCTCTTTGATTTGGGGCATGTGAGCTCCAAGGAGCCGTACCGTCGTCTGTACAACCAGGGCTACATCCAGGCCTACGCCTACACCGACTCGCGTGGCGTGTACGTCCCGGCCGCGGAGGTCGAGGAGAAGGACGGCAAGTTCTTCTACAACGGCGAGGAGGTCAACCGCGAGTACGGCAAGATGGGCAAGTCGCTCAAGAACGCCGTCGCCCCGGATGACATCTGCCGCGACTTCGGCGCGGATACCCTGCGCGTCTACGAGATGTCCATGGGCCCGCTGGATACCTCGCGCCCGTGGGCGACCAAGGACGTGGTGGGCTCCCAACGCTTCCTGCAGCGCCTGTGGCGCCTGGTTGTCGACGAGCAGACCGGGGAGCTCGCAGTTGCCGATGCCGATTTGGGCGACGACGACAACAAGGCCCTGCACCGCACCATCGCCGGCGTGCGCGACGACTACGAGCACCTGCGCGACAACACCGTGGTGGCCAAGCTCATCGAGTACGTCAACTACCTGACTAAGACGTTCTCCGGGTCGTCGGTGCCGCGCGCGGCGGTCGAGCCGCTGGTCATCATGGTCGCGCCGATTGCCCCGCACATCGCGGAAGAGCTGTGGTCGCGCCTCGGCCATGAGGGCACCATCACGTTCGTGGACTTCCCCACCTTCGAGGACAAGTGGCTCGTCGACGACGAGATCGAACTGCCGGTCCAGGTCAACGGCAAGGTCAAGGCGCGCGTGAACGTGCCGGCTGATGCCGACCAGGACGGCGTCTTCGACGTCGTGCTCGCCGATGAGAAGGTCGCCTCGCTCACCGACGGCAAGAACGTGGTGAAGAAGATCTACGTCCCCGGCCGGATGGTCAACCTCGTGGTCAAGTAGGGGCGGAAATTCCCACGACAGGGTTCTTAGCTCCTTGAGGCGCGGGAGAGAGGCGGTTTGCAGACCGCTCCTGCACGCTTAGCCGAGGAGTGCCAGCGGCACCACCGCCACCCCGTCGGGCCGGCGGTAAGCAAAAGGCCCGGCGGTAATGACGATCTTGTCAACGAGACGCTCCCCGAGCTTCTCCCCGAGCCAGTGCAGGTGCCGCACATCTCGGTCGTTGGGCGTTGGCTTCACTTTCACCTCGAAGGCGAGGACGGCGCCGTCGTAACGCTCCAGGATGAGGTCAATTTCCTGCCGTCCCTGTTGCGTGCGCAGGTGGGACGTCTGCGCCTCTTCTGCCTGGCCCGCGGTGCGGACGGTCAGCGTTGCGAGCGACTCGAAGAGCTGGCCAAACAGCTCCCAACTGCCGGGCGCTTGGGACACCAGCTTTTGCGGGGTCGCGTTGAGCAACGCGGCGGCGATTCCTGGGTCGAACACTTGGTGCTTGGGCGCGGTAGTTAGACGCTTGAATGGCGACTGGTTCGGGAACCACGCGGGAACCGGGTCCAGAAGCCAGAGCTGCGACAAGACGTCCCGGTACCCCAATGCGGCGTCTTTGGAGATTTTCTCGCTCTCGCCGGGAGTGGCCGCATCGAGGAGTTTCGAATATTGCGTCGTGGTCGACGACGCAGCCGCGTAGGCGGCCCACCACCGCCGGAGAGCGTCTGGTTTGCGGACCAACAGGCCCTGCTCGGGGACGTCGCGATCAATAACTCGCCGGATATAGGACGAGATCTGCTCGCGTCGCAGACGATCGCTGCGGTTAAACACCCCCGGTAAGCCCGTTGAGCAGATGGCCTCGGCGTAGTCCTCCACACGCCACTCGGTCTGACCGGAAACGTCGGCGGTCCCACCGAAAAGCGCTCCGATAGGGACCGCGGGGTGGGCACCCAGCCGTTCGGCCACGGAAAGTGGCCGCATTTTCAGCGACAGAATACGACCCGCTCCCGAGTGGGTATCCGTACCCGCGATGGGTGTGGCGCTGCCGGTGAGGAAATACTTGGTGGGAACATCGGCGTCGACATTGCGTCGTACTGCGTCCCACACGTGGGGCAGGTGCTGCCACTCATCGAGGCAGACTGCGTTCTTGCCCACGAGAAGTGAATCCATATCCGCATCGAGAAGAGCGCGTTCGTTGGGGCGGTCCAGCCGGAAAGTCTGTTCGACGCGCCGCATTGCTGTCTCCGATTTTCCGACGCCTTTGGCTCCTTCAACCGCGATTGCGGGCGCTTCGTTGAGCTGATCTAGCTCCGTGTCAATGTACCGTTCGAGGTAGTTTTCAGCGGCCGATTCGTTACCCATCATAAACTGCAGTGTAGCAACGAAAACGTCGTTTCCCACACCTTCTAACCGTCTTCTTACACACTCACTAACCGTCGTTTCCCGCACGTCTTAACCGTCTTCTCACACAGTGCGAGCGGCTGACTGTTGAGGACCTGGGCAACTGGGTTAGCGGCGATGAGCCGATGACTGAGGCTCAGAAGTCTTACCTGGACTCCCTGGCCAAGGAGGCCGGCGAAGAGCTTCCCGCCGACCTCACCAAGGCGCAGGCCTCTGAGCACATCGATCGCCTGCAGGGCAAGAAGAACTAAAAAGCTCGCGCGGCGGCGAGGCTGCTTTCGATGGCGCCGTGGATGGAGCCGGTTGCGCGGTAGTCGCCGGCGAGCAGGATGTGGTCGCCTACCCGGGCGGGTTCGGTCTTGTGCGAGGGCGCGGGCTGTGCCGGCAGGGCGTGCTCGATGTCGTCGCGGGCGAGGAGATCCCACTTCGCGGTATCGGCGCCCGACAGGTATGCCGCGTGGCGGCGGGCCTCGTCGTCTGAGACCGTCTCGCCCGGTTTGATGAGCGCCGACGCCGAGACCAGCGGGGTCCCGTCCGGCGAATACGACGGCACCGAGTTGGTCACGATGGTGGAGTTCACCAACGGCCCGCGCTTCGTGCCGTCCACCGCGATGAATGGCTCCGAGCTTGGCGCTTCATCCGCGCGGAACCACCACGTGGTTAGCCCGCGGGTTCCGTAGGGAAGGTTCTCGGGGGCATCGTCAAGCGAGGCGATCAACGATCTGGCAACCTCCGGGCCGACCGCAACAATGACCTCGCGGGCGTCGATAGAATCGCCGCCGGCGGTTCGTACGGTGGCGCCAGAATTGGTCTCTTCAATTTTTTCAACTGGGGTTTCCAGCGAAATCCGCGCGCCGACCTTCTTGGCCTTCGCCGCAAGCTGCTCCGGGAGGGCCTGGACCCCGCGGGCGGGAAGGCCCGGTTTGCCGTAGACGAAGAGTGCGGCGAGGAACTGTACGACCTGGTTTGAGGTCTCGAGCTCGTCCTCCGCGACCACGCCGGGCAGGAACGTCTCGAGGACCTCACGGCGCAGCGGGCCATCGATGCCGAGTTCATCCCAGGCCTTGCCCACCGCCTTGTCGCCCGGCTTACCCAGCACCTTCGTCGGGCCGAGCAGCGCTGGGGTGAGCCAGCGCGCGATGTTGATTAGCTCCTTCGGCTGCAGCAGCCCGCTGGTTAGGCCCCGCGGTGCCTGTAGCGGCTGGAAGAAGGGGTGGGCGAGGAGCTTCAGACCATCCTCGCGCCGGACCTTCACACCGGAGCCGAAAGAGTGGATGTCCAGGGCGTCGAGATCCGCCACCTCGCACAGCGCCGGGTACGCGGGGTTGAGCAGCTGGAAACCGCGGTCGAGGATGAATCCGTCAACCGTGCGGGAGCGCTGGCGGCCGCCCACGGAGTCCTCGCGCTCCAAAACAACGACCTCGCGGCCGCGGTCCGCCAAGGTCTTCGCAGCGGTGAGCCCGGCCAGGCCCGCGCCGATGACAACGACGTCTGTGTTCGCCATGTCGGGTGCTCCTTCCGCGTGGCGGTTCTTTCGTCGCACACGCTGTTGGTTCTGTGCGCGCGATGGTACCGTGTTGCGCACCTCGCCGTTGATCGCTAAAAGCCGGCGGGCAATATCCGCGGATTCGAGGCCAGAAATGAGTAAAGAACGCAGCGCGTATCTATACCGGTTCATTCCTGCTGTGTGGACCGCGTTCCTTATCTTCCCCTCTTCTGCAGCGGAGAAGCTCGGCGGCTGGCGGGCGCTCTATGCGGACCAGGCGTGGTACGTATGGGTGACCATTGGCTGTGGTCTGCTTGCTGCTGCGTTTTCGCTGGCGGTGGCTGGGAAAACGGCAGCGCCGCGCGCACATCTGGCCCGCACTGTTTTTATCTTCGCGGCGGCGGTGCTTATCGCTTTAGCCCTCGTGTCCAACGTCGGCCGCGTGCTACTCGTCGTCCTTGCACTCGCGTGGTTTTTCTCCCTGGGCCGCGCGAACCGGTAGCTGAGGACGGGTCAGCGCGCGTTTCAGGCCATTTTCACCCGAAAACCTCGCCGTTCGGGCCGAAAATTCCTGTTTTCTAGCACGGGCCCTAGCGTTGGGCGGTTAGTCGGCGTCGATCTCGACCACGGCGCGGCCGTGCCACGTGCCGGCGAGCAATTGCTTGCCGATGCCCGGCGCATCGTCCATCCCCACCGTCTGCGTGAAGGTCCTCAGCTTCTCCACGTCGAGGGTTTCGGCCAAAAGCTCCCATGCGGCATCGCGCAGGTGCGCCGGGGCGTCAACGGAGTTCACGCCGGCGAGGTGGACGCCGCGCAGGATGAACGGGAGGACGGAGGCGGGTAGGTCGTTGCCGGCGGCCATGCCGCAGGCGGTGACCACGCCGCCCCAGCGCACCTGCGCGATCGCGTTGGCCAGGATGGTGGAGCCGACCGTGTCCACTACCCCGCCGAAACGGGTCTTTTGCAGCGGCTTTCCGGCCTCGGAAAGCTCGGCTCGGTCGATGACCTCGCTCGCGTCCAGGTCGCGGAGGTAGTCGCCCATCTCGTCGGCGCGCCCGGTGGCGGCGACGGTCTCGTAGCCACGGGCGGACAGCAGCTGCAGGGCGATGGAGCCGACGCCGCCGGTGGGGCCGGTGACGAGGATCGGACCATCGGCAGGCGTGTCCATTGCCTTCTGGGTGCGCTCCAAAGCGTCGACGCTGAGCGCCGCGGTGTAGCCGGCGGTGCCGATGGCGGCGGCGGTCCAGGCATCGAAACGCGCGGGCACGCGGGTGACCTGGGAGGCATCGATACGCATCCGCGGGGTAAACCCGCCGTGGCGGCGCTCGCCGATGCCGTGACCGTTGACCGTGACCAGGGTGCCTTCCTCCAGCGAGGGGGACTCGAGGACGGTGCCCACGGCATCGATGCCGGGCACGAGCGGCAGGGTGCGCACCACGCCCCTGTTGCCGTCGAGGGCCATGGCGTCCTTGTAGTTCATGGACGAGTGGCTCACTGCGATGAGCGTGTCGCCCGCGCCGGCGTGCTCGTCGGGGGTCTCCACGGTCTCGAGGCCGGATTCAGTTACCAGCAGCGTGTTAGTCATACGTGTGAGTGTAGGACGCGCCGGAGGCTGACGGCAGGGGTTTAGGTGCACCGAAAGTAACAGTGAAACTTTTAAAGTGTGAAAGTTTCACGCAAACTTTAAGAGTTATGCAGCTTCGCGCGCTGCAGCGCCATGTCCCAGTAGCCGGCGGCGACGGTGAGGAAGACGGGGCCATCGACAATCGCGCCGGGTGTAGGTTCCAATTCCGGCGGGAAGACCAAGGTGATGAGCCCGGCGGGCGTTGCGACCGTGGAGACGGCGAAACTCTGCCCGGTCAGGGCGTTGCGGCGCGTGTCCACCTCGCGGAGCTCGGCCGTCAGGAGGCCGTACGGTCCCACTGCGGCGGCGTCGCCCTCGGAGTAATAGGTCTCCAGCGACGGGGAGAACAAAAACGCCGGCTCGTCGAGCGTGGAGTCGCTGTCCGCCCGCCAGGTATCCGCGTCCGGGTAGAGCTGGGCTTGCGTGACGATGCCCACCAGTTGCCCCGCTGCCCGCAGTCGCTCATTGGGAAGCGCGAAAGCCTCGTCGCTGGCCGCTGCGACCTGGTTGAATACCGGCCCGTTGGGGTCGACGGCGCGGCGCAGTTCCACCGCGGTGACGTGCGGGCTGACCCGGAACACGGAGCTTTCCACCGTGGTATCGGCGGCAAAGCCGGGGCAGGCGAGGAACTGATTGCCGGTGCGAAACAGCGTGACGCGCGGGCCGGACGGATCTTGGTAGACGTGCGCGGCGTCGAAGCCGGCGGCGGGAAACGCCTGCATGCCTGTCTCGCCGAGTACGGCCTTGCGGAGAGCCTCGTCGTCGGGGAAATCGAAACCTAAGGTGGCCAATTCGCGGGAAACCATGTGGTCAGCTTAACCGCGCGTCCAGTTGCGGGACGTACGTTGCAGGGAATGACATCTGCAGCAGCAAAGCCGTCCCGCTGGAGCGCCTTCCCGATTCTGCTCTTGGTGGGGCTTGCCACCTTGGGCAAACCGTGGCTGGACATCCCCGGTTTTCTCTCCGGGGCGGCGCACCGTCAGCGCAGCCTGGACCTGCAGCTTTTCGATGCCTTCCAGTACCCCACCGTGTGGTACCTGCCGTGGCTCAACACCGTGGGCAACGTCGCGTTGTTCCTTCCCCTAGGCGCGCTCATCGCGGCGCGATACCGGCGGCCGGTGCGGGCCGTGGGGATAGCGACGGTGGTCAGCGCCGCAGTGAGTCTTGTCATCGAGACGGCGCAGTTCGTGTTCGCCATCGGCTACACGGACGTCGATGACCTGCTGGCGAACACGGTGGGCGGCATGCTCGGTGCGGTGCTGCTGGTGGCGCTCCCCCGCCGGTTTGCGCGCCGTGGCCTGTGGGTGGCCGGCGCCGGTGCGGCGGTGGCGAGCGCGGCCGTCATCGCGGTGATGGCCGCCGAGCACCTTTAACTTTTAGGCCGTCGCCGGCTGCGTCGCGCCAGCCGTGGACTCGTGGCGGCCTTGGCCGCGGTCCTTCAGTGCGGCGAGCCCGTAGAGAACCAACCCGAAGATGAGCCAGCCGACAAGCGTCCACCAGTGGCTGGCGGTGGAGGCCTCCGGGAAGTAGTTCACGCTGCGGATGAGCCAGGCGCCCGCGCCGTTCGGGATGTGCTGACCCAGCGCGCCGGACCAGCCCGGCAGGAACTGCGGCGGGAAGGCCGGGGCGGCCAGCGGCGTGCCGATGAGCATGACCAGCACCACGCCGAGCGCGAAACCGGGCGCGCCCAAAAGTGACTTCAATCCGGAAATAGTCGTGGTCAGGGCGGCGAACACCATGGTGAATACGCCCCAGGTGGCCCAGAAGTGGCCATCGACAAGGCCCAGCACTGGGTCGATGACGGTGGTGGCAAGAAGGCCGGCCAGCGGGCAGTAGATGGCCAGGGACAACAGGCGGAATGCCTTGCGGTGCTGGATGAACGAGTTCATCGCGGCGCCGATCATCGAGCCGATGGCCAGCGGGGCGACGACCATGGTCATGGCCATGCCGTTCGGGTCCGAGTCACTTAGCGGGACCACGTCGGCGACGGGGACCTCGACGTCCGGGACTTTGTCGGCAGGCACGCCCTTCGCCTCGGCGGCGGCATGCGCCTTCTGGTTGGCCGCCTGCTGCACGCCGTCGGCCACGCCGGTCATGATGCCGTGGGTGGCGGAGCTGGCGGCCGAGGCGGTCATGACCTCAGGTTTTTCGCCCAAGACGATGGCGCCGTAGGCGTCGCGGGACTTGATGGCCTGCTCGGCATCGTCACGCGAGTCCATCTCGTGGAACTCGAACAGTCCCGGCTTCTTCTCGTTGAGTTGGTCTTCCATCTGGTGGACTGCCTGGTCCTCGCCCACGACGGCGATGTCGACGTCGCGCGGTTCCATTTTGGCGTACGGCCAGAGGAAGGACATGACAAAAAGCGCCACGATAAAGGGCGCACCCAGGCCGATGGCCAGGGCTTTCTTCCAGCTGCTCATGCGATGCTCCTGACTGTGTAGGGCCCAGCGCGGGGCCGCGGTCATTTCAACGGACGTTGACATTAGACCGTTGCGCGTGCTTGAGTCAACAGGTGTTGATAAAAATTCTGTATCGCCTCGCAGGCTGGTTAGAGTGAGGGTTATGGCAGATCGGGAGATGACGCGAGCGCAGCGGACGCGGCAGCTGATTTTCGATGCTGCGTGTGAGCGGTTCGCGGAAGTGGGCTACGAGGCCACGACGATTCGCAGCGTGGCCAAGACGGCCGGGGTGGACCCGGCCCTGGTCATCCGGTACTTCGGGAGCAAGCAGGGGCTTTTCGATGAAGTCGCCGCCGGCATCGACATCGTCGGCAGCGCTCTATTTCGGGCGGGCGATGCGCGCGAGCTGGTGCGCACCTACCTAGAGATGTGGCAAGACGATCAGCACGGCCCGCGCCTGCGGGCGCTCGTCCGCGCGGGGCTCGGGTCGGCCCACGCGTCGGACCGGCTGCGGCAGTTCATCTTCGCCAAGTTCGAAGGGTTCGAGGCACTGCCCCACTTCTCTAAGGATCGCTTCCCGTTCGCCGGTGCCGCGCTTTTGGGTATTGCCTCCGGTTACTTCCTGGTGGGCAGTGCCCTGCTGGAGAAGTACACGATCGACGAGGTGGTCGACATCGTCGCGCCGGGCATTGAGAAAATTCTCGACATGGACTAGTAAATGAAAACGGTTTTCAGTAAGGTGTCTGGGGTACCACCCGTACCCCAATCCGAAAGGACCTGACATGAAAAACCGTATCGCCGGCGTACTCGTCGCCGCAGGCATCACCGCCTTCGGCGCCGCGACCGCAAGCGCCGCCGTGGACTACCCCGACACCACCGAGCTCACCAAAGGTGAGCCTGTGACCGTCTCCCAGACTGGGGACAACCCGGCCGGCACCGAATACCAGCTGTTCGACTGGTCCTTCCAGAAGTGGGCGGCCGAGCAGGGCTGGACCGTCACCATCAACCCGGAGACCGGCGATGTCACCATCACCGCCGGCGATGGCGCCCAGACTGGGGACCGGCACATCGTGCGCGTCAAGGCCATCGAGCCGAACGGCCAGGTCAACACCGCCGAGGTCTACACGGTGGTCAAGTAGTCCCGAATTTCTTGGGCCGTGCGCTTGGCAAAGGGCGCGACTCCCGTGATGGTCGCCGAACCCGGACCGGTCCACGTGCCGTACCCCACGAGGTAGAGGCGTGGGGTATCGCGCACGTGACGGAACGGCCCGAGCGTGGGCCGAAACCCGGTGCACCAGATGAGGTGGTCGGTCTGCACCTCATCGAGGGAGTCAAACATTGGCGTGCTCTCCAAAAGGCCCGCGTCGCGGGCCTTTTTCACTGCCGGCACCACGACGATGTCGCCGAGTTCGCTTTCCGAGCCCGGGTCCTCCTCCCCGCGCAGCATGGCGTTCAGGCGTTCCCGGTTGCGCCGGAAGAGGACCCGGCCATCCACGTCGTCGGGCATCCACCGCGGCGCGCCGCGGGTGTACCAGGTGACGTCGCCCACGGCATCGTCAAGCAGCAAATCCGCGGCGATCTGGGCGCCGGAGTTGGCTCCCCCGACCACGGACACGCTCGCGCCATGGAACGGCGACGAGCCCGGATACGTCTTCGTGTGCCACTGCCGGCCGGGAAACGACCCCGGGTACGCCGGGATGAACGGCGTCGACCACGTCCCCGTCGCGCCGACTACCGCCCGCGCGGTGTAGCCGCCGACCGAATACAGCCCGGTATCCTCCGCATAGTCCACCCGATCCACGCGCACCCCGTGACGCACGGGCAGGTCGTAGTGCCTTTCGTACTGCGTGAGGTAGTCGATGACGTGGCTGGCGGGTGGGAAGCCGTCGACGCGGGGCATCGGCAAGCCTGGCAGGTTGGACGCCGACGCAGGCGAAAACAGCGTCAGCGTGTCCCACGCGTGGCGCCAGCTGCCGCCGGGGGCCTCGGCGTCGTCGAGGATGACAAAGTCCACGCCGAATTTCTTCAGGTAATACCCCGTGGCCAGGCCCGCCTGTCCCCCACCGACAACAACGCAGTCGAGAGCTGTCACACCAGCTTCCTTTCCCGCGCCACGTTCACCGCCGCCGTCCGGTTGTCCACGCCCAGCTTCTGATAGATGTGAATCAAATGCGTTTTCACGGTCGCCTCCGAGATGAAAAGCCCCTGCGCCAGCTGCTTATTGCTCGCGCCGGTGGCCAGGGCCTTCAAGATCTCAATCTCCCGCCCAGACAGCGCCTCGCGCGGGCGGACAACCCGCTCGGCCAGCTGCGCCGCGACGTCGGGCGCGAGGGTGCGCTTGCCGCTCGCCGTGGCCACGATGGCCGCGTGGAGGTCGTCTTCCGGCGCGTCTTTGAGCAGGTAGCCCAAAGCGCCGGCCTCCACCGCGGCGACGATGTCGGCCTCCGTGTCGTACGTGGTGAGGATGAGCACCGGCGGGCCGCCACGCTCCACCACGCGCCGGGTGGCCGCGATGCCGTCCACCTGGGGCATCTGGATGTCGCAAACCACGACGTCGACCTCGGCGGGCATATCGTCGACCGCCGCGCCCGTGGAGCCTTCGGCCACGACCTCTAAGTCTGGGAAACTATCGACGATGGCGCGCAGCCCCGCCCGGACCACTGGGTGGTCATCCAGCAACATCACGCGAATCAAGCGTCCTCCTTCCCAGCGGCACCCGGGCGCTCAGGGCCGTGCCTGAGCCCGGGCCGGGTGACAGTTCTAGACTCCCGCCCAGCGTAGCGACGCGCTTGCGCAGCCCCGTCAACCCGTAGCCGGCAGGGTTATCGCCCACTCCCCTGCCGTCGTCCACGACGTCGACTGCCACCTCGTCTGAGAACGCCTCGACCGTGACCACGGTGCGCCGGGCGGCGGCGTGTTTGACCACGTTGTTCAAGCCCTCTTGCACGACCCGCACGACCGCGTCGTGCACGTCCGTGGGAACGCGCAGACCGTCGGCGACGCGCAGCTCGAACTGGGTGTGCTCCCCCAGCGCGCGGCCGCGGCGGCGAAACGCCTCCACGATGCGGCCCAGTTCGTCCGCCAGTCCGGCGCGGCGGTCGTTGAGGTCGCGCACAAAGCGCCGCGCCTCCTGCAGATTCTCCTGCGCGACGTCGTGAATCGTGTCCAGCTGCTCGGACACGCGCTCCCTATCGTCCAGCGAATTCTTCGCCGCCCGGGACACCAACACGAGCGAGCTAAAACCCTGCGCGAGGGTGTCATGAATCTCCCGCGCGAGCCGCTCCCGCTCCTCGAGGCGCCCCGCCTGGTGCTCCGCGGCGACGAGCTGTTCCTGCGTGGCCCGCAAGCGCTTGGCGATGTCCCGGTACCGCCGCGCCTCCCCGTGCAGCGCCGAATACGCCGCCGCGACCCCGACCGCGAACAGCGTGCCCACCGCCGGACCGACCACCGAGGCGGTCGTCATCTCCCCGGGGAGCAACACCGCCAGTCCCCACAATGAGATAGGGCCGACAAACCGCGTCTGCCGCGGAGACAGGTAAAAGTGCAAAAACACCAGCGGGAACTCGAGCCATACGAAGTCGGGCGATAGGCTCGCCAGCCCGATCCACAACCCCGTGATAGCTCCTAGCCACACAGCCGCCCACCGCCGCGAGGTCGGCCGGTCCGCGAGCACCTGGCGGCGCTCCACCACCGTCCCGGCGAGGTACACGGCGCCCAAGACGGCGGCCAAGACTAAGGTCAGGGCGACGGGGGCATCGTCAAGCGCACGCACCGTGCCGAAGACCAGCAGGAACGCGAACATGACGTGGAGGCCCACGCGCACGCCGGCGAGGATGCGGGGCAAAGTGTCGGAGGTATCCACCCGCTTCAACCTACAAGCGGACCGGTGGAGGCGGCATCAACCAGTCGGTTGATTGGGAAATAAGCCAGCGACCCGATTATTTACCTGGCCTGCTCGAACAGGATTAGAGACATGTTTCTAAGCCTGAGAGATATCGCCTACGCCCGCGGCCGGTTCGCGCTCATGACCGGCGTCGTCGGGCTCATCACGTTGTTGCTCGTCATGCTGTCCGGCCTGACTGGTGGTCTGGGCAAGCAAAACACCTCCGGTCTGGAGGCGCTCAGCCCGGACCGGTACATCTTCACCTCCGAAAAACCGTCGTTTACGGAATCTGCCGTGACTGCCGATGACCTCCAGTCCTGGAACGACGTCGACGTCACTCCCCTGGGCGTGGGTCAGACGCGCCTGGAGGGAGACACGGCCACGAGTGTCGGCGTCTTCGGACTGCCGGCCCAGACCGCTATCCCCGACTCCGACGCGACGGTCCCAGACCAAGGTCTGGTCGTGTCTCAGGCGGTGGCCGACGACGCGGGTGCCGATGTCGGCTCCACCGTCGAACTCGGCGGCACCCAGCAAAAGGTCGTCGGCGTAGTCCCAGACTTGGAGTACTCGCACTCCCCACTCGTCTGGGCGTCGACCGCCACCTGGCAGGCCGCGACCCACGCACCCGACGGGACGGTGGGCACCGTCATGCTGGCCAACGGCGACGCGGACTGGGACGCGCTGGCGGACCAACGCGGCGACGTTGCCGCCACCACCTCCAAGGCCTTCGATGGGCTGGAGGCCTACAAGTCTGAGCAAGGCTCGCTGCTGACCATGCAGGGGTTCCTTTACGCCATCTCCGCGCTGGTCACCGTCGCCTTTTTGACGGTGTGGACCATCCAGCGCACCCGGGACTTGTCTATTTTGCGCGCGCTCGGGGCATCGGGAAGCTACCTGCGCCGCGATGCGCTGGGCCAGGCCGCCATCGTGGTCGGCGTCGGGGCGCTCGGGGGCGCGCTCGCCGGCTGGGGTCTGGGCGCGCTGGCCGCCGGCACCGTGCCTTTCGACCTGTCCGTTGTCACCGTCGTGGCGCCCGCTGTGGGCATCTGGGCCCTCGGCATGGCCGGCGCCTGGCTGGCCACCCGCCACGTCGCACAGACCGATCCGCTTCTCGCATTGGGAGGAAACGCTTAACATGACCGCTTTACTGCTTGACGATGTCTCCGTCGTCTTCCCCGACGGCACCACCACCGTTACCGCTCTAGACCACGCGCGCCTGACCGCCCAGCCGGGTGAGATGACCGCCATTGTCGGCGCCTCCGGCTCCGGTAAATCCACTCTCCTGTCCGTGGCAGCGGGGCTTATCGTCCCCAGCTCCGGAACCGTCGAGGTCGGCGGGATCGAGCTGGGCAGCGACGAAGCAACCCGGTCGCGGGTGCGGCGGGAAAACATCGGCATTGTCTTCCAACAGCCGAACCTCATCGCCTCACTGAAGGTCAGGGAGCAGCTGCTGCTCATGGATCACATCCGCGGCCGGCGGATGCGAAAGGACCGCGCTGATGAATTGCTTGGATTGGTAGGTCTGGACGGGTTCGGTGACCGCCGTATGAACCAGCTGTCCGGTGGTCAGCGGCAGCGCGTCAACATTGCCCGGGCGTTGATGAACGACCCGCGCTTGCTGCTTGCCGATGAACCCACCTCCGCCCTCGACAGCGAGCTGTCCCGGGAGATCGTCGAGCTTTTGCAGCGCCTGACCCGCGATCTGGACGTGGCCACCGTTATGGTCACTCACGACCGCGAACAGGCAGACGCCGCCGACCAGGTCGTGGAAGTCGCGGACGGACAAACACGCCTGGCGGTACCGGCGTAGAAGCCGATACCGCTGCCTGTTAAGACTGCTGCGCCCACACTCTTCCTGATTTTTGGGTGTGGATCCCATCGTTGTATTGCGGTGGGCCACCATCCGGTGGGTGCCAGCATGGGTGGCCGTCGGGGTCTTTTCCTATCCGGCCGTTTCTGGGCGGGCTGTTGGGGTTGTCGTCGTTCCTGGCGTTGTGCGGCCCGCACAGTGCCACGAGGTTGTTGAGGTTGGTTTTCCCGCCGTTTTTCCAGGCGGTGATGTGGTGGGCTTTGGCGTAGATGGCTTTTCTGCGGCAGCCGGGCCAAGCACATTCGCCTTGGTCGATAGCCAGCATCATCCGCTGCTTGGTGTTGGCGAAGCGTTCGAGGCGGTGGAGGTTGACTGGTTGGGCGTTGTGGTCGTAGATCATCGCCCACCCGAACCGGCCGAGCTGGCTATTTAGGTAGGACTGGGTGTCGATGATCGTGCCGTCGGTGGCGACGAGTTCGCCGTTGCCGTTGCCGACTAGGTCTTCGGCTTTGACCAGAAACGTCGGCTCCGGGGTCTTTTCTTCGCCGCGGCTTGTGTGTGCGGTGCCTTTCAGTAGTGTCCAGATGGCGTTGCCCATGGCGATGTCTTCTGGCACGGTACCGCGTTTGGCGGTCATGCGGCGGATCTTCTTTTCTAGTAGTGCCATTTCGGCGGCCGGTAGTTTCAGTAGGGCGGTTCGTCTGCCGGTGGCGTCGATGTCGCGGCCGATGATGAGGCTGCGTGCGGGTGTGGTTCCGGTTTTGCGGTTGAGTTCGCGCACGCGGTTGCGGGCGTATTCGCGCAGCTGGTCGATGGTCAGTTCGTGGCGTTGGGCGAGTTCTAGCCATAGTTGCCAGCGGGTGATGTTGGCGTCGCGGTGGAGTTGGCGGGCGGCTTTGTGGATCACCTGCAAACGCGTAATCGGAAACTCGGCGGCGTGCTCCAACACCTGGGCGCGTACTTTCGGTTCGGAGCACGGGCCGAACAGACTGCGGCCTATCGCGGTGTAGGACCGGGTGGTGGCAGCATCAAGACCCGCGGAGGCGGAAAGGCCGTGGCGGTAGGCCAGTTCGGCGACGGCTATTCCGAGCCGTGCCAGGCGGGACAGTAGGTCTGCTGCGTCATTCACGCCTGTGAAGCTAAGGCCCGCCCCAGCCGGTGGCAAGCCCACGCACCTCAGGCCTGTGGATAACCCCGCCACACGAGGAGAATTCCACAGAAACCGCCCTTTTCCCGCGCCACAACGCCGGACAAGTAGCGCCACACCACAAAACGCGGTATAGCGCCCCAGACTAGCGCCGCAGACGCCCCACCAGACCGCCGACGATAAGAACGGCCACGATGATGATGATCCACCGAACGATCATCGGCAGGTCGAAGTGAGTCTGCAGGTAGCCAGACAAGAAGTAAGACACGGCCAGGGTCGCCACGATGGAGATGATGGACCAGAGAAGATTGCTGCCGCCGCCGGACGGCTGGTTATCAGGAGTGCTCATGCCGCCGCAGTGTACCGATTATTCTCCCTGACAGTCTGGGCACCAGAACAGATTCCGCCCCTCCACCACGGCAGACGCAATGGGCGTGCCGCACACGTAGCAGGGGTCGCCGGCGCGGCGGTAGACGTAGACTTCCCCGCCGTGGTCGTCCTTGCGCGGCGGCCGGTCCATGGCCTCGGGGGAATGCTCGTCGCGCACCGTATCGATCCGCCCGCGGGAAACGCCGATGCGCATAAGCTCCACCAGGTCGTCCCAGACCGCGCGCAACTCGCCCAGACTGCAGTCTCGCCCCGCCCGAAACGGACTAATGCCCTGCCGAAACAGCGTCTCCGCCCGGTAAATATTTCCCACCCCGGCATAAAGCTGCTGGTCCATCAGCAGCGAGCCAATGGTCCGCCGCGAACGCCTTACGCGGGCGAAGACTGCGTCCGGGGAGGCATCGTCACGCAGCGGGTCCTCCCCGGCCTTCTCACAGACCCGTGCGTAGTCATCGTCAGTGATAAGCCGGCACCACTGCGGCCCGCGCAGATTGGCCGCCTGCTCCCTATTGGCCACCCGCAGGCGAATCTGCCCGCGGAAATTGTCTAGGTCCTCGAACGTGAAGTGCCCGATGAGCCCCAGGTGGATGTGGATGATGTGCCCGTTGGAAAAGTGCAGGAACAAATGCTTGCCGATGGCATCTGCTTGCTCCAGCACGGTGGCATCGACAAGCGCGGCTTCCGGAAACCTTCCCTGCGGGCTGGTCACACTGAGCGGCTGGCCGCGGAATTCGGCGTTGAATCGGTGCGCAAGACGGTGGAGAACGTGACCTTCAGGCATGTATTGAGACGGTATACCGGCGTGTAAACTCAACGGGCGTACATTATGGCGCACGCGTGTGGGGAAGGTTTGATGACGCGGAAAATCGGCTTTGACCGGGAAAAATACATCGAACTCCAATCCGAGCACATCAATGCCCGGCGCCGCGAGATGGGCGGCAAGCTCTACCTGGAAATGGGTGGCAAGCTCTTCGACGACATGCACGCCTCCCGCGTGCTGCCCGGGTTTACCCCCGACAACAAGATCGCGATGCTCGAGCGCATTCGCGACGACGTGGAAATCCTCGTCTGCATCAACGCGAAGGACGTGCAGCGCCAGAAGACGCGCGCGGACCTGGGGCTGCTGTACGAGGATGAGGTGCTGCGGCTTGTCGATGTCTTCCGGGACCGCGGCTTCTTAGTCAAAAACGTCGTGATGACCCAGCTGGAAGACGGCGACGAGCTGGCTGAGGTCTTCATTGAGCGCCTGGAGCGGCTGGGGATCACGGTCGCCCGGCACCGGATCATCCCCGGCTACCCGACGAACATCGACCGGATCGTCTCTGAGGAAGGTCTGGGGCAAAACGACTTCGTGGAGACCGAGCGCGACTTGGTCGTGGTCACGGCCCCGGGGCCGGGGTCAGGCAAGCTGGCGACCGCGCTGTCGCAGATTTACCACGAGCACCAGCGCGGCAATAACGCGAGCTACGCCAAGTTCGAGACGTTCCCCATCTGGAACCTGCCGCTGGAGCACCCGGTCAACCTCGCCTACGAGGCGGCGACGGTGGATCTCAACGATTCCAACGTCATCGACCACTTCCACCTGTCCGCGCACGGCGAGTCTGCGGTGAATTACAACCGCGACGTCGAGGCGTTCCCGCTGCTGCGCTCCCTGCTCGAGCGCGTGACGGGCGGGGTGCCGTATGCCTCCCCGACCGACATGGGCGTGAACATGGTGGGCTACTGCATTGTCGATGACGCCGTGTGCCGCCAGGCCGCCGGCCAGGAGATCGTGCGCCGCTACTTCAAGGCGTTGGTGGAAGAAGCGCGCCACGGGTGGGACAGCACCCAGTCGGACCGTGCCGCCGTGGTGATGACCAAGGCGGGCATTACTGTCGATGATCGCGCCGTCGTCGCCCCCGCCCGCGCCAAGGCCGAGGCGACCGGCGAGCCCGGCTGCGCCATTCAGCTGCACGACGGGACGATCATCACCGGCCGCACCTCGCCGCTTCTGGGCTGCTCGGCGGCGATGCTGCTCAATGCCCTCAAGCACCTCGCCGGCATTGACGATGACCGCCACCTCCTCTCCCCCGAATCCATCGAGCCGATCCAGACGCTGAAAACCCGGCACCTAGGGTCGCAGAACCCGCGCCTGCACACCGACGAGGTGCTCATTGCCCTGTCGGTGTCTGCGGCGAAGGACGACAACGCGCGGCGCGCGCTCCACGTTATCCGGGAGCTGGAAGGCTGCGACGCGCACACCACGACGATTCTGGGATCGGTGGATGAGGGCATCTTCCGCAACCTGGGCGTGCTGGTCACCTCGGACCCGGTCTTTGCGCGCAAGCGCCGACTGTTCCAGAAACGCTAAGCGGTAGGGTCACAACGCATGAGCGTCGGCAAGATTCTCCTGTACTACTGCTTCACCCCGCTCTCCGATCCCACGGCCATCAAGCTGTGGCAGCGTGACCTGTGCGAGTCACTGGGCCTCACCGGTCGCATCCTGGTGTCCAAGCACGGCATCAACGGCACCGTGGGCGGCGACATCGACGCGTGTAAGCGGTACGTGAAAAAGACGCGCGAGTACCCGGCCTTTAAAAAGATGGAGTTCAAGTGGTCGGAGGGCAGCGCGGACGACTTCCCGCGCCTGTCGGTGAAAGACCGCGAAGAGATCGTGGCCTTCGGCGCCCCAGACGAGCTGGAGGTTGACCAAGACGGCGTGGTCGGCGGCGGCACCCACCTCAAACCGGAACAGGTCAACGAGTTGGTCGCCGAGCGTGGCGATGACGTCGTCTTCTTCGACGGGCGCAACGCCATGGAGGCGGAGATTGGCAAGTTCAAAAACGCCGTGGTGCCCGACGTAAAGACCACCCACGACTTCATCGCGGAGTTGGAGTCCGGCAAGTACGACTGGATGAAGGATCGCCCGGTGGTCTCGTACTGCACGGGAGGCATCCGCTGCGAGGTGTTGTCCGCGCTGATGAAAAACCGCGGGTTCAACGAGGTCTACCAGATTGACGGCGGGATTGTCCGCTACGGCGAAAAATACGGCAACGACGGCCTGTGGGAAGGCTCGCTCTACGTCTTTGACAAGCGCATGCACACCGAATTCGGCATGGGCGTAGAAGACCCCGGGTTTATCCAGCTCGGCCACTGCGTGCACTGCGGCACGCCGACGAATACCTTCCGCAACTGCATCAACGAAGACACCTGCCGGCAACAGGTGCTGATTTGCGATGACTGCGCCCAGCACATAGAAACCTCCCACTGCGGGAGGGAGGGCTGCGCCGCGAGCCTGACCTAACGGGCGGTCGCCTCGCGGACGAACTCGGCGATGCGGCTGGCCGGCGCGGGGGCGTCGCCGTAGGGGGTCTGGGCGGCCCGCTTAGCCGCGACCGCGTGAACGGAGACTGCCTCGACCCTAGTCTGGGCGGCCTCAGAGCCCGGCAGCGCGAGCCGCGCGCCCGCAATCCCAGACAACACGTCGCCCGAGCCCGGCGTCGCCGCCCAGGAGTGACCGGCATCGACGACGAAAGCTTCGCGCGAGACTATGATGGTGGACCGGCCCTTGCGCAGGATGGTGGCGCCGAGTTCCCGCGCCAGCTCCATCGTCTCCGTCAACCGGTCTGCGTGCGGAACACCCACCGCCTCCTGCAGCCGAGCGAACTCGCCGTCGTGCGGGGTCAGCACGGTCTCTTTCTCACGGTCGCGGAGAAGTCGGCGCAGGTCGGGGGACTGGGCGAGGAGGGTGAGCCCGTCGGCATCGACAAGCACCGGCACGTCCTGGCGCAGGATCCACTCCAGCTCGGCGGTGTCCTCCGTGCCCGCGCCGGGGCCGAAGACCCAGGCTTGGACGCGGCCGGCGTCCTCCAACTTTTCGGTGACGACGACTTCCGGGTGGCGGCGCACGACCTCGAGCGCCTGCGGGCCGACGTAGCGCACCATGGCCGGGGTGGCGTTGACCGCGCCCGCCACGGACAAAAGCGCCGCGCCGGGGTACTGACCGCTGCCTGCCCGGATGCCCACGACGCCGCCGGAGTACTTGTCGTCGGTGGGCGAGGGCTCCACCGACCGCGCGCTGACTTTCGGGAGGGTCACAATGCCCTCGGGGAGCTCGAGGTCGGCGGGGAGCACGGCCCGGTTAGCCAGGACGGACGGTGGACCGTCGTCGGCCCGGACCGGGAGTCCCTCAACAAGGCGGGCGCCAAGCTCTGAGATGTCCGCCAGCAGCTGCAGCCCACACTCCGGCGCGAGCGCGTGGGCGCGGCGCCAGCCGCCGAAGGTGAGGGTGGCGTCGGCAGTCACGTGCAGCTCGCCGGCCTCGCCGGTATCTGCCGCGACGCCGGACGGGACATCGACACTCAGCACACGGGCCTGACTCCGCTGCGTGTAGCCGACCACGGCGCGCAGGTTGTCCCGCAGCCCCGCCGAACCGCCGATGCCCGTGATGCCGTCGATGATGAGGTCAGGTTCCGGAAGGTCGTCGGGGAGCGTGCCTCCCGCGTTGGTGAAAGCGGCCAGCGCCCGGTCGTGGGCCTTACCGGCGGTGAGGTGGGCGGCCACGCGTATGCCCGCCAAAGCCAGCTCGGCGCCGGCATAGAGGGCGTCGCCGCCGTTGCCTCCCGGGCCCGCGAGAATGAGAACTTCGCGGGGGTCATACAGGCTGCGGGCGACCTCCGCCACGGCGTGCGCAGCCTTTTGCATGAGCTCGTCGGGCCGTTCGGTGCCTTCAATGAGAGGGGCCTCGGCGGCGCGGATCTGGTCGACGGTATAGGTAAGGGCATACATGCCGCCCCACCGTAGACCGTTACGCGGTGGCCAGTTGCTGCAGGATGGCCAGGCCCCAGGTCATGGCCACCGGCACCAGCAGCCAAAACACGCCCATCCACGGCCGCCAGCGCAGGTAGCCGTTGATCTTTTTCACCATGATGACCCCGCAGCCAATAAGCCCACCGAACGGGACGAGTGCGGCGACGACGGCCCAGACGTAGAGTTGCGTCTTCGTGCACAGCCAGGTGGCCTCGCCGGCCTCACACAGCGGCCCGTCCAGAGCGCGGGTGATGCACAAGGTTCCCAGCCCGACGACGAGGGAGCCGACCAGTACGGTTACCAGGTAGATCCAGGCTTGGCGTGACGATGCCCGGTTGGCCGCCGCCACCTTCACCGGGTCGGGGGAGTCGGCGAGCTCTTCCACCGTCTGCGGCTCGGGGCGCCGCCGGTTGGCAAAGTCGGCGTCGGCGGTCAAATCGTTTTCCGGGTGCTGGTTCATGCCTTCCTATTCTCCCCGGGCCGCACGAGCACCGGAACCCCCATGTGGGGAATGAGCTCGGTGGCGGTGGAGCCGATGAACACGCGCGCGAACGGCCCGAGCGGGTTGGAGCCTAAGACCATGAGGTCGCCCTTCTTCCACTTCAGCGAGTCAACCGCGCCGCCCCAGCCCGAGCCGGAGCCGATGGCGGTGGACACGGTGAGGTCGGGGAAGTTTTCCACGACGTTGTCGCGCGCGCAGTCGAGGAGCGCCAGGGAGTGCTCGCGCCACTGGTGGGCGAACTCGGCGGAGACGTCCACCTTGCTGTTCATCGGGGTGTCCATGAAACCGGACGGGGAGAAGGCGACGATGCGGAGGGGCACGCCCCAGGCATCGGCAAGCGCGGCGGCGGAACCCAAGGCGGGGTCCTCGTTGGAGCCGTGGTTGTCTGTGAAGGCAAAGTTCACGCGGGTCACACCGTGCTTGGACAGCTTCGGCTTGCGCGGGGTCAGCCCCAGCGGCACGGGGGAGTAGTGGAGCAGGGCATCGGCAGTCGAGCCCGCCAGAAAACGGCCCTTCGGGGCGGCCTGGTTGGGGCCGAGCAGGATGACGTCGGCGCCGAAGTCGGAGGCGGCGTCGGTCAGTAGGTGCGGCTTGGAGGGGCCGTCGATGAGGACGGAGTAGTCGTCGTCCCAGTAGTCTTCGGGAATTTCCGCCTCCGTGAGCGCCTTGGCCACGGTCTTGCGGCAGCGGTCGGCCTCCTTGGTGAACCACTTGCCGTACTTCCCGCCCAGCTTGTGCAGTGACGCCGCCGGCCACGGTTCGACGAAGGTACTCAAAACCCGCACGGTGATGCGTGCGGTGCGGCCTAGCCAGGCCGCGAAGTCAATGGCGTCCGCGCGTGTCGATGAAGGGTTCCACGCAATGAGGACGCGAATCGCCCGTTCGGAATCGAGGAGGGGAGTAGGGCGATGATGGGGGTGAGAGGCAGGGATAGACATTTTCTATTCATTATCGCCGGTGTCGGGGCAGGGAACCAAACCCGGAACCGTTCTCTGGCTCGTAGATCTCCGCCAGCTTGTTGATGATGTGCTCGACCTGGGTGGCCGCCTCCAGACCCTCCGGGCCGAGCCACCGCATGATCTCCGCTAGCGCGCGGGCGCGTTCGTGGGAGACGGCGTGCAGCTCCTTTTCGCCCTCCTCCGTCAAGGCGACGAGGACGCCGCGGCGGTCCTTGGTGTCGCGGGTGCGCTGGACAAGGCCACGCTGCTCCAATTGGTAGAGAGCGTTTGAGGCGGTGGGCATACGGATAAGCTCCGCGGCGGCGATGGTGCTGATGCGCGACGGACCGTGCTCTCGCAGCTGGTTCATGATGGACACCTGCGAGGTAGTCAGAGCGGATTCTTCGGACAGGCGCTGGAACAAGACGGTGAGCTTGTTGAAGGCCGGCTGCAGCTTTTCGGCGACGGCCAGCGCGTCCTCGAGGGGGACAGGGGTCTGCTGGCTAGAGTCTTGCGACATTGGGGGTGCCGGCTCCTTCCGGGAAATAGTTTGTTGAATGAAGAAAATAGTAGCGGAGCGAGTGGCGGGGGTGGTCAATTCTTCCCCCGCCGGCCTAGGATCGCCGCGTGTGACAGGCTACAAAGACTTTGCCTACAAGCACGTCGTTTCTCACGAGTGGGAGCGTGCCCAGCACGTCCGTGAGCTGCGGGATGGGCTGGCACGCCGCGAGGAGCTGTGCGATGCCGACTTCCTGCTGCGGGCCGCCGCGCGCCACCACGGCGTGGACAGTCAGCGGCAGTGCCCAGTCTGCGAGGAGACCCTGCGGCTAACGCGTTGGGTCTACGGCGAGCAGCTCGGACGCCGGGCCGGCAGCGCGCGCAGTACGGCGGAGATCTCCGAGTTCCTCGACGAGGTACCGGAATTTACCGTCCATCTCGTTGAGGTGTGCCCGCACTGTCGGTGGAACCACCTTTTGACCACGGCGACGGCCTATCGGCCGACGGGGTGAGGGGCGTGTCGTTTCCAGCGCGCCCGCAACCCAAGTAGGCTGCGACTATTGAGAAAAACTTCCTAGCAAGATTGAAGTAAAGGCGTTTTATCGGTGACCGAGAACAATAAGAAAGACGCTGCCGCTGCGGTTCCCACCCGCCGCGAAAAGGACAAGGACGGCGGGAAGAAGCGGCGTTGGCCGTGGATCGTCGGCCTCGTGCTGCTGGCGCTCATCGCGATCCCGCTCATCATGTTCGGCATCGCGTACGCGCGCTACGACGTGCCCGAACCGGAAGAGGTGGCCAGCAAGCAGATTTCCACCATCTACGCATCCGACGGTGAGACCCAGCTGGCGCGCATCGTGCCGCCGGAGGGCAACCGCTCGCACGTGGATCTGGACAAAATCCCCGACGAGGTGGAAGACGCCACGCTCGCCGCGGAGGACCGCGAGTTCTGGACCAACTCCGGCTTTTCCTTCACGGGCTTCGCACGCGCGGCCATCGGTCAGCTGACCGGCAATGACACCGCCGGCGGCGGCTCGACGATTACCCAGCAGTACGTGAAAAACACCCTGGTGGGCAACGCACACACGTACTCCCGCAAGATGCGTGAGCTGGTCTACTCGGTGAAGATGACCAACGAGTGGTCCAAGGAAGAGATCCTCAACGCCTACCTCAACACCGTCTACTACGGGCGCAACGCCTATGGCATCCAGGCGGCGGCGAAGGCCTACTTTGACAAGCCGGCCGAGGAGCTCACCCCGGAGGAAGGCGCGATGCTCGCCGGCATGATTCAGGCGCCGAGCGCCCTGGACCCGGAAAACGACCGGCAGGCCTCCGAGGACCGCTGGAATTACGTCCTCGACGGCCTGGTTGAGATGGGCGATCTCACGCCGGAGCAGCGCGCCGGGATGAAGTTCCCGGACACCCAGAACCCGGAGGACTACTCGCCGTACGTCGAAGCGACCGGCGCGAACGGCCACATCAAGGCCCACGTGATGGAGGAGCTGGAGCGCATCGGCCTCACTGAGGAGGATGTGACCACCCGCGGGTTGAACATCAAGACCACCATCGACATGAACGTCCAGCAGGCGTCTATCGATGCCGTGGATCAGAACCTCGCCCCGCTGCAGGAGGACGCGCGCTCGGCAGCGGTGACCATTGACCCGAAGACGGGCGCGGTCCGCGGCTACTTCGGTGGCCACGACCCGTCCGGCTGGGACTACGCCAACGCGCCGCTGCAGACCGGCTCCACGTTCAAGATCATGGCGCTGGCGGCCGCGCTGCAGCAGGGCATCGGCCTGGACACTCAGTACTCCTCGGCGCCGTACCAGCTGCCGGGCTCGCAGATCGTGGAGAACGCCGACGGCAACACGTGCGGCACCTGCTCGATTGCGGAGGCGACGAAGAAGTCGCTCAACACGTCCTTCCTGCGTCTGCAGGACGACCTGCGCAACAAGATGCAGGACACCGCGGACATGGCCCACGCCCTCGGCGTGGCGGAGACGGTGCCGGGCATCGAGCACACGCTGACCGAGAACGGCAAGCCGCCGTACGAGGGCATCGTGCTGGGCCAGTACCAGTCGCGTCCGATGGACATGGCCACCGCGATGGCCACCCTGGCCGACCGCGGCTCCTGGCACGAGACCCACTTCGTGGAGAAGGTCGAGGCCGCGAACGGCGACGTACTTTACGAGAACCCGAACGACGCCGAGCGCCGCGTGTCCTCCCAGGTGGCCGACAATGTCATCCAGGCCATGAAGCCGGTCGCCGCCTACTCCAATGGCGCGCTGGCTGGTGGGCGCGAGTCCGCCTCGAAGACCGGTACCTCTCAGATGGGCGACACGGGTCAGAACAAGGACGCGTGGATGGTCGGCGCGACGCCGCAGCTGGCCACCGCGGTGTGGGTCGGCACGGCCGACGGCGCCGGCCCGATCTTCAGCGCCTCGGGCGGCAACATGTACGGCTCCCGCGAGCCCACCCAGATCTGGAAGCAGATCCTGGACACCTCCCTGGCGGACGCGGACTTCGAGTCCTTCCCTGACGCGTACCCGGTCCGCTACGGCACCGTGGGCACCGGCTCTGGTCTGGGCACCGGCCCGATCGCCCCGGCGCCGGAGCAGGAGACCACCGAGGAGGACCCGGAGGATCAGACCGGCACCGGCAACCAGGCGCCGGAGCAGCCGGGTCGTCCGGAAGATAGCGAAGGCGGGGCGAACAAGCCGCCGGAGCAGAAGCCGGAGGACCAGCAGCAGCAACCGCCGCAGCCGAAGCCGGACCGTCAGCCGCAGGGTGGCGGCGGCCAGCAAAACGGCGGTCAACAAAACGGCGGCGGTGGCGGCCAGCACGGCGGCGGTGGCGGCCAGCAAGGCGGCGGCCAGCCCGACATCGACGACGCGATTGGCGATGCCCGGGAGGCCATCGAGGACCTCCTGCCGTAAGATCTGCCGGGTGATTTCACCACAGTGCACAGACCGCGTACCGCTAGGCAATGAGCCGGCGGCACGCGGTCTTGTTCGTTTTCTCGGCGGCGAGCGCGGCCGGCACGTGCGCACGGACCGCTCGCTGCTGGCCCGCCCGCTGCCGTTTGTCGTGTGCGTGGCCTACATCTTTGTGGCCCTGGGGTACTTGTCCAAGGCGGCGTGCCTGACCGGGACGCGGAAAGACGGCGGCTCGGTAGCGCTCAACTGGGACGGCAACCGCCAGTACGCCGCGGCGTGCTACTCCGACATCGTGCCGCTGTACTCGGGCCGCGGCATGGACACCGGCGGGTTCCCGTACGCGTACTCCTGGACGGATGGCGGCGCGACGCGCTACATGGAGTACCCGGTCTTGTCCGGCCTGTTCCAGGGGTTGATGGGGTTCATATCCCGGGCGACGTACGGCTTGGTCGAGTGGGCGACCGTGCCCGCGGCCGGGTGGTACTTCGCGGTCACGGCCCTGTGTATGTCCGTCATGTGGGTGGGCACCATCGTGCTGGCTTGCCGGCTTGCCGGCGCGCGGGTGTGGGACATCCTGCTGGTCGCCGCGAGCCCCCTGGTCATCGTCCACGCGTTTACTAACTGGGACATCCCCGCGATTTTCCTCGCCGTGGCGGGCTTGTACGCGGCGGCGCGGCATCGCAACGCATGGGCGGGCGTTCTTTTCGGACTGGGCGCGGCCTTCAAGCTGTGGCCGGTGTTCCTCCTCGGCGCCTTCTTCGTGCTCGCGGTGCGGGCCCGCGCCACCCGGTCGTTCATGACGATGCTGCTCGGCGCTGTTGGCGCGTGGCTCGTGGTCAACGTGCCCATCGCGCGGGCTTACCCGGAGGCGTGGGGAGAGTTCTTCCGCTTAAACAGCGAACGCTCCTGGGAGTGGACCACCATTTACGCCGTGCTGGATCGCACGTTCGGTCTCCACCCGCCCATCACGGCGGTCAACGCGTTTTCCTTCGGCGCTTTCCTGGCCTGCTGTGCCGGTATCTTCGCGCTCGGCGTGACCGCGCGTCGTGTGCCGCGCGTGGCGGAGCTGGTCTTGCTTATCCTCGTGGCGTTCTTGCTGTTCAACAAGGTGTGGTCGCCGCAGTACTCGCTGTGGCTGGTGGTCCCGGCCGTGCTGGCCCTGCCGCGGTGGCGGTTGTTGCTGTGCTGGATGCTTGCCGATGCCCTCGTCTGGCCCATCCTCATGTGGCACATGCTGGGTGCGGAAAACAAGGGCCTACCGCAGGAGTTTCTGGACATTGCGGTGCTGGTGCGTGACGGTTTCCTCGTCGCGATTGCGGTGTTAGTCCTCCGGCAGATGCTGAGCCGTAGCCAGGATAAGGTGTACGCAGCGCATCATGGTCGCGACGTAATGGCGGGAGATTTCGCACAATGGTCATCACACTCATTGGGATCGCATCCATCGCCTGCGTCCTCGCCGCGTACTACTCCTTCCAGCGCGGGCGCGATCGACGCGTCCCCGCGGCCTTAGCGGTCGCCGCCTTCGTCTTCCTCACGGTCATCCCGGTCATCGGCGCTGTGTTTTTCGCCGCACGCGGGTAGCAGACGATTTCTTTTGTCCTGTCACCTGCGCTAGTCTGATCAGGTTGCTTGACGCAACGAACCCTCCTGCCACATCCGCAAAGGTGATGTGGCCGAAACGTAAATCTAGACCATAGGAGGTGATGAGGTCCGTGCGTCGCTACGAAGTAATGATCATTCTGGATCCTTCTCAGGATGAGCGCACTGTTGCCCCGTCCCTGGATAAGTTCCTCGAGGGCGTCCGCAATGACGGCGGCAAGGTGGAAGAAGTCGATGTGTGGGGCAAGCGCCGTCTGGCTTACCCGATCGACAAGAAGGAAGAGGGCATTTACGTCGTCGTCAACCTGGAGTGCGAGTCTGACTCGGTCCAGGAGCTCGACCGCCGCCTGAACCTGAACGACAACGTTCTCCGCACCAAGGTTCTGCGCACCGACGCTAAATAACGGATACTGGGTTCATCTACCCAACCACTAGGTCACGCATCCACCTGAAGCGAAGGAGTCCACGAACATGGCACAGGGCGATACTCCCATCACCGTCACCGGCAACCTCGTTGCCGATCCCGAACTGCGGTTCACCCCCTCTGGGGCGCCCGTAGCTAACTTCCGCGTGGCGTCTACGCCGCGCCGCTTCGACGCTCAGTCGCAGCAGTGGGTCGACGGTGAAGCGATGTTCTTGACCTGCAACGTCTGGCGCAACGCCGCCGAAAACGTTGCGGAATCGCTCCAGAAGGGTATGCGGATCATCGTCAATGGCCGGCTTAAGCAGCGTTCTTTCCAGACCCGGGAGGGTGAAAACCGCACCGTCTTCGAAATCGACGTCGACGAGGTGGGCCCGTCGCTGAAGTACGCCACCGCCAAGGTGAGCCGGAACCCGCGTGAGGGCGGTTCCGGTTCCAACTTCTCCGGTGGCGGCAACGGCAACGCTGGCCAGAGCAACCAGGGTGGGTTTGGTAACTCCAACTCTGGTAACCAGGGTGGCTTCGGAAACGGCGGCGGGAATCAGCAGTCCGCTCCTTCCGACGATCCGTGGAACTCTGCGCCGCCGGCCGGTGGCTTCAGTGATGCAGATGATGAACCTCCGTTCTAAGCAGCGCGTCGTTTGTTAGACACCGATAAACAAACTCACGAAAGGCAGGGATCATGAAGCTGATCCTCACCGCTGCCGTTGAGAACCTCGGCGCTCCTGGCGAGATCGTTGAGGTCAAGGACGGCTACGCACGTAACTACCTGCTTCCCCGCGACATGGCCATCGTTGCTACCCGCGGTGCTGAAAAGCAGATCGAAGGCATCCGCCGTGCCCAGGAGGCTCGCGAGATCCGCGGCCTCGAGCACGCGAAGGAAATCCGCAACCAGCTCGAGCAGCTGAACAACGTCACCGTTCCGGTCCGCACCGCGGAATCCGGCAAGCTCTTCGGTTCCGTCACCGCGGCGGACATCGTCGATGCTGTGCGTAAGGCTGGCGGCCCGAACCTGGACAAGCGCATCGTGAATGTGCCGAAGGGTCTGGTCAAGAAGACTGGTAACTACCAAGTTCAGCTGGACCTCCACAAGGATGTCATCGGCAAGGTGAACTTCTCGGTCGTAGCTGAGTAACTCACTCACTACGGCGGTCACTAACTAGACCACACGACAACAGCAACACTTTTAGGCTCCAGTGTCTCCCATGTGAGGTGGGAAGGCTGGGGCCTTTAGTGCGTTTTGGGCACCGAGTGTGGATAACTGTCAGATCCTGTGGATAAACCGCGGCCGGGCGGGGGTAGAAGGCCGGCGGAAAGGTTGATCGATTCCCCGCAGGTGACGCGGGTTCTCGCAAGTTGTGCACACTTTGGAAACGCCGCCTGAGCTGGGGATTCTAAACGCGCAGGTCACAGGTGTCTAGCTTAATCCACATAGTTGTCCACAGACTGTGGCGGCCCGCATTCTCCCAACCTGCAGGTTTGCCCATAGTTGTGGATAACTGTGTGTAAAGTAGCCGAATTATCCACCGGGGGTGGGGTTCCGTGGCGGGATTTGGTGCCCGCGGCAACCGGTGCGGTATAGGGAAAAAGAGCGATGTGTCGTAGGTCAGTGGTGTAATGACTGCAGCGCTGCGATGAACGAGGGAGAAAGCGGTAATGACATCGGGTATGGACGCCAGCTTTGACGATGATTACGTGTTGCCGGAACGGCCGGACGACACCCAACCGCCGGAGGAGGACTACGTCCCGCGGGGGAAGTCGAACTCGGCGCCGCGCCGGTTTAGTGAGTACCGGCAGCCGCCGGCGGATAGGGAAGCCGAGCAGGGCGTGCTTGGCGCCATGCTGATCTCGCCGAACACCGTGGTCGAGGTCATCGAAGAGCTCGACGCCGACGACTTCTACTACCCGGCGCACGCCCTCATCTTCCAGGCGATGCTGGATTTGTACTCCGCCGGCAAGGAGATCGACCCGGTCATCGTCTCGGGGCGGCTGGACCGCTACAACCAGCTGGAGCGCGCCGGCGGTGGCCCGTACCTGCACACCCTGTATGCGACCGTGCCCACGGCGGCGAACGCGCGGTACTACGCGGAAATCGTGGCGGAGAAATCGGTGCTGCGCCGGCTTGTCGATGCCGGAACGCGCGTCGTCCAGCTCGGCTACGACGGCGCGGAGGACGCCGAGATCGAAAACGTCCTGGATCGCGCCCAGCAAGAAGTCTTCGCGGTCGCGCAGAAGCAGCAGACCGAGGACTACCACGCGCTCGGCGATCTGCTGTCGGACACCATCGATGAGCTCACCGCCCTCCAGCAGGAAGAGGGCATTGAGTCCGGCGTGCCCACCGGCTTTATCGACCTAGACCGCCTTACCAATGGCCTGCACGCGGGCCAGATGATCATCATCGCGGCCCGTCCGGGCGTGGGTAAGTCGACCCTGGCCATGGACATGATGCGCTCCTGCTCGCTGGAGCACGGCAAGACCTCGGTCATCTTCTCGCTCGAGATGTCCGCCTCGGAGATCGTCACCCGTCTGCTCGCGGCGGAGGCCGAGGTAAAACTCGCGGACATGCGCGGCGGTCGTGTATCCAGCGAGGACTGGGCGAAGCTCACGGACACGCTCAACAAGGTCCAGGACGCGCCGCTTTATATTGACGACTCGCCCAACCTGACGCTGATGGAAATCCGGGCCAAGGCCCGGCGCCTGAAGCAGCAGCACGGGCTCGACCTCATCGTGCTCGACTACCTGCAGCTGATGTCGTCGGGCAAGAAGGTTGAGTCCCGTCAGCAGGAGGTCTCGGAGTTCTCGCGCTCACTGAAGCTTCTGGCCAAGGAGCTCGAGGTGCCGCTCATCGCCATCTCGCAGCTCAACCGTGGCCCGGAGGCCCGTAATGACAAGAAGCCGCAGCTGGCGGATCTGCGTGAGTCGGGCTCCCTGGAGCAGGACGCCGACATGGTCATGCTGCTCTACCGCCCGGATTCGCAGGACCGCGACAACGAGCGCGCCGGCGAGGCGGACATCATCCTGGCCAAGCACCGCGGCGGCCCGATCGACACGGTGCAGGTGGCCCACCAGCTGCACTACTCCAAGTTCGTCAACATGGCGCACGGCTAGTGACCACCCTGGAGGACGGCCACTAGCGCGGGGCTAGGAAGCGTTGGGCTGGAACGAGCGCAGCCGCAGCGAGTTGGTGACCACGAAAACGGAACTTAGCGCCATCGCCAAGCCGGCGAACAGCGGGTTGAGCAGACCGCACGCGGCGACCGGGATGAGCAACGCGTTGTAGGCAAACGCCCACCACAGGTTGCCCCTGATGATCTTCAGCGTCCGCCGCGACAGGCGCACCGCATCGGCGGCTTGGTGCAGGTCGTTGCCCATGAGCGTGATGTCGGCGGCGGCGATGGCGACGTCGGCGCCGGAACTCATCGCCACACCTAAATCGGCCTGCGCGAGCGCCGGGGCGTCGTTGACCCCGTCGCCCACCATCGCCACCGTGCGCCCGGCCGCCTGCAGCTTTTCGATGACCGCCGCCTTATCCCCGGGCCGCACTCCGGCGGTCACGCGGTCGATGCCCACGGCATCGGCCACCGCCCGCGCCGCGCGTTCGTTGTCCCCGGTGAGAAGGTGCGGCTCCAGCCCCAGCCCGCGCAGACTCTCGACGGCCTTGAGCGACGACGCTTTGACGCGGTCCCGAACGTCGATGACCCCGCGCGCCGCTCCGTCCACGGCGACCACGACGGCCGTACCGCCGGCCGCCTCGGCGGCGTCGTAAGCGGCGCGCAGCTCGGCCGGGAGCGCCTCTCCGGCGGGCGGGCGCCCCACCCGCACTACTTGACCGTCTACCTGGCCGCTAATCCCCACGCCCGGCTCGGCGGTGACGTCGGTGGCGGGGGTGACGGCGCCGCCAGTGGCATCGATAATCGCCCGCGCAATCGGGTGCTCGGAACCCGCCTCGACCGCGGCCGCGAGCCGGAGACACTCGGCGCTTGTCACAGCGTGGACGGACATCGCCCCCTCGGTGATGGTGCCGGTCTTGTCCAAAACAACCGTGTCCACGGTCCGAGTCGATTCCAGCACGTCTGCGCCACTGATGAGCAGCCCGAGCTGCGCGCCCCGGCCGGTGCCGACCAGGATGGCGGTCGGGGTGGCTAACCCCATCGCGCACGGGCACGCGATGATGAGTACCGCCACCGCCGCGATGAAAGCGGTGCCCACGCTGTGGCCGGCAATGAGATGGGCGAAAAGAGTCACCGCGGCGATAGCCACGACGGCGGGCACGAAGATCTGGGCCACGCGGTCCACCAGGCGTTGGACGGGGGCCTGTTTCGACTGGGCATCGGCAACCAGCTGCGCCATCTGCGCCAGGGTCGTCTCCGCGCCCACCCGGGTCGCCCGCACCTCGAGTCGGCCCGTGGTGTTCATGGTCGCGCCGGTCACGGCCGCTCCTTCGCTTACCTCCACGGGCACGGCCTCGCCGCTGATGAGGGACTCGTCGACCGCGGAATGCCCGGCGGTCACGACGCCGTCCGTGGCAATCTTCTCGCCCGGGCGCACCACGAAAACGTCGCCACGCCGCAGCTCGCTGGCAGGAATCCGCTCCTCCGTACCGTTGCGGAGCACCGACGCTTGTTGTGGCCGCATGGACACCAATTCGCGCAGCGCGGCCGAGGACTGGCCCTTCGCGCGGTTCTCGCACCAGCGCCCCACCAAGATGAAGGTGATGACCATGCCGACGGCTTCGAAGTAAATGTGGGGCGTGCCGTGCGCAGTGTGCCCCAGCGCGGACAGGGACATGACCATGTGCGCGCCGGGATCGCCGGCCGGGGTGAAAAAGAGCGCGCCCAGCGACCAGAAGTAGGCCGCGGTCGTGCCCAGCGTGACCAGGGTGTCCATGGTGAACGAGCCGTGTTTAAGATTCGTCCACGTCGCGCGGTGGAAGGGCGCGCCGCCGAACACGTACACCAGGGTGGTCAGAAGCGCGCAGGCCCACTGCCAATGGGTGAACTGCAGCGCCGGGACCATGGACAGGATCATCACCGGCACGGACAACGCCGCCGACCAGCCGACGCGGCGCAGCAGGTCGCGGGATTCCTCCGCGCGGGCGGTATCCAGCGCGCCCCAGGCATCGGGCGTCTCGGTCTCCGCGCCGGGCTGCGTGGCCTGGTCCTGGAAATCGAACGCGTCGTACCCGGCGTTGCGCACCACCTCGATGAGGCGCGGGACGTCCACGGCGTGTGGGTCGTAGTCCACGGCGGCGGATTCGGTGGCGAAGTTGACCGCCGCTTCAACGCCGTCGAGCTTGTTCAGCTTGCGCTGGACGCGCGACGAACACGACGTGCACGTCATGCCGGTCACGCCGAGGTCGACGTGTGCGGTGGTAGCGGTATCGGCCACGGGTTAGCCCTCCAGGGTGTAGCCCGCCTCGTGGATAGCGTCGGCGACCTGCTCGTCGGTGAATCCGGAGCCCTCCACGGCGACATCGCCAGTCGTGTGATCGGCGTGAACGTGTTCCACGCCGGGGATTTCCAGGACTTCTTCGGTGACGGACATCTCGCAGTGCTCGCAGGTCATTCCTCCCACGATGTAGTGCTCTACGGCCATGGTGTGACTCCTTGTAGTCGGGGTTTTACTGGGAACTTTATACCCCCAGGGGGTATCTCACAAGAGGCCTCCCCGCGAGGGAATAGGGCGTTGTTGGGTACCGTTGTAAGCGATCGAGTACATGAACGCTGACTCAAGAGGAGTTTTACCCACAATGGCAACGATCGACGTCACGGAAGACACCTTCGAAGAGACTGTTTCGGGCGAGGGCATCGTGCTTGTCGATGCCTGGGCGGACTGGTGCGGCCCCTGCAAGCGTTTTGCCCCGGTATTTGAAAAGGAATCCGAGGAGCACTCGGACGTGACCTTCGCCAAGCTGGACACCGAGGCCAACCAGGGGCTGGCAGCTGCGCTGCAGATCCAGTCCATTCCGACGCTCATGGTTTTCCGCGACTCCATCATGGTCTTCCGCGAGGCGGGCGCCCTCCCGCCGGCCGCACTGGACGACCTCATCAAGCAGGTCAAGGACCTCGACATGAACGAGGTGCGCCGCCAGGTCGAGGAGCAGAACGCGCAGGCCGACGCCGAGGCCGCCAAGGGCGATCAGGCCTAAACCACATCCACTAGGAGTTAGATCATGGCTAACCCGTTTTCCAAGGGCTGGAAGCACTTGATGGCTTCCCTCGACCACAAGATCGATGAGAACGCGGACCCGAAGGTCCAGATCGAGCAGGCGGTCGAGGCGGCAAAGAAGCAGCACCAGGCCATCTCGCAGCAGGCTGCCGAGGTGATTGGTAATAAGAAGCAGCTGGAAATGCAGCTCAACCGCCTGCTGGGCAAGCAGGAGGAGTACCAGTCCCAGGCGCGCCAGGCCGTCCAGCTGGCTGACAAGGCCACCGCCGAGGGCGACAGCCAGAAGGCGAGCGAGTACAACCAGGCCGCCGAGGTCGTGGCGTCGCAGCTGGTCTCGGTTGAAGAGGAAATCGAGTCCATCAAGGGCCAGTACCGCGCGGCGGAGCAGGCTGCCGAGCAGGCGCAGCAGCAGCAAAAGCAGTCTGAGGCGCGCCTGAAGGAGCAGCTCAATGAGGTGAACAAGCTGCGCGCCCAGGCCGATCAGGCAGCGATGCAGGAAAAGAGCGCCGAGGCCATGGACTCGATGCGCCAGTTCAACACCGATGACAGCGTGCCCACCCTGGACTCGGTGCGCGAAAAGATCGAGAAGCGCTACTCCACGGCGCTCGGCGCGCAGGAGTTGTCGCAGGCGGGCGGCGCTGATCGCATGCAGGAGATCACCTCGGCGGGCCGCGACATGAAGGCGTCCGCGCGCCTCGACGAGATTCGTTCCTCCATGGGCTCCACCGGTTCCGGGGAGAACCAGCTGGAATCGGGGGCATCGGCAAGCGCAGGCTCCGCAGACGGCGCGGCCAACAAGGCGCTTACCGAAGGTGCGGGGTCGGATTCTGCGGCCGGCGGGAACGCGGCCACCGGCGACGCGGAGACCGACGACACCGACCGCGCGTAACGGCCGGCCTTTACCCAGGCTCGGCCCCGAAAAGGCCGGCGCGGCCCCTAGCCGCCGCGGCGGATATTAATGAGCACGCCGCGGATTCCGGAGTGGAACCCGTCGCGCAGGTTGACGCGCTGCGACTCGCTGAGCGTGTATTCGTGCAGCGTCTCGCACGCGAACTGCAGCAGCGGGCGGTCGACCTCCGGGGGAAGCCCGCCGCCCGATAGAAGGTGCGCCTGGTCGCGCTGCTCCGCGGTGGCGGCGTTATCGAACCACCAGGACGCGTACTGCTGCCCGACGTCGAAGGGGGTCTGGAATCCGGCGGAGGCCCACACCTCCTCGGGCAGCGGGACGTAGCGGGATCGCAGCTTGCGGCGCGGCGCCATCATCGACGGCTTCGGCCGGCCCGCCGGGCGCCCCTTCGACGGCATGGAGCTTGGGGTGGTCGGGGACTGCGACGGCGCGGGCTTGGCCGGCTCGTCGGACCCATTCCCGGGGCTTTCCGCTTTCTTGTCTTCGCTCGCGTCCTTGTTCTGCGCAGGCTCGGCCCCTGACTCGGAGTCGGTTCCGCCGTCATTCGTCGGGCCGCAGTGTTTCGCCACGTCGGCTGGGGTGGGCGCGGAGGTGCGCGCCCCATCCCGGGACAGCGAGTTCTCCACGGTCGACGACTGCGCCGGATCCGCGCTGACCTCGGCGGCCTCCGCGCTGTTCGCGCCGGCCTTGGCGGAATCGTGCGCGTGGTCACCTTCGGGCGTCGTGTTGGAGTACGGCTCGGTGGCCCCGGACGCCTCGGCGCGCTCGGCGTGGTCGCCGGCGTTCTGTCCGGCGTCCTGGCCGGTGTCGCCCGGCTCGCTGGTGTCGGCATCGTCACGCTCGTCCTCGCCGCGTGGTTCGCGGATGGTGGGCGGCAGCGGCCCTTCGAGGATCTGCAGTTTCATGGCGTCGGCGAAGTCCTCGCGCGGGTCGAGGATCGTCGTCGTGTCGCAGGCGTGACGCAGGGCGGAGGACATGGAGTCCCACCCGAACCCGTACAGATGCACGCGGATGCCGTTGTTGGCAGCTTCCTCGACGCCGGGAATCATGTCGGCATCGCCGGAGACCAGTACGAAGTCGGTGACCTGCTGGTTGAGGCCGGCGATGACCATGTCCGCCACGAGGCGTGTGTCCACACCCTTTTGCGCGCGGCGTTCGCCCCACTCGATGAGCTGCCCGGTCCGCAGCTGTACGCCATTGCACGTGCGCAGCGCACGCTGGTAGCGGTGCGGGCCGGTGTCCGGAATGCCGTCGTACCAGTTCTGGCGATGGACAGGATGGCCGAGCTGATTCTCAATCATCGACCCGAGGGTGGCCACCACCTCTGGGAGATCGATTTCCAGTTGCGCGCGAGCGCCGATTTCTAGCGAGTTGTAAAAGCTTGCAAGCAGGTAAGACGTGTCGACAAAGACAGTTGTGCGTTCAAGCATGGCTCCTAAGTTCCGTTTCTTATTGTGCTAACTAAAATCTACTTCTCCCAGTGTGCATGATTGCGCTCCAAACGTCGATCACCTTCGGCGAAAGAGCAGGTAAAAGCCAGTAAAATGCCGGGCGGCCCGGGATCTGGTAAACCGGTGGCCGTTCGAGGTTAGTTACTCGACTAACTAACCTGCAGCTACGACTCCGCGAGTGACTATGGATGCAACGGTTCAGCCCCTTTTCCAGCAGATAGCCAAGCTGCTGGAGGATTCCATCGTGGACGGCATCCTCAAGGAGGGTGACCGAGTCCCATCCACGAACCAGCTCGCCGCGTTTCATGAGATCAATCCTGCGACTGCCCGGAAGGGGCTAGCCGTGCTTGTCGATGCCCACGTGATCACCAAACAACGCGGCATCGGCATGTTCGTCGCCCCGGGGGCGGGTGAGATCATCCGCGAGCGCCGGCGTGGCGAGTTTGCCGGCGAGTATCTCGCCCCGCTTGTCGATGAAGCGGTACGCATCGATTACACCCGCGACGAGTTGCATGACCTCGTGGACCGGGTTGCCGAGAGCCGAGGGCTCTACCGCTAGCTAGAGCTCATTGATGTTGAAGGTCGCTGCTGGGGCTCTCTTTGCGGAACACAGGCCGCCTGCCCGCCCTGCCGTCTCGCAGTCCCGCCCGGTAAGCCGCGTCGGCGCGAGGTCGCTAACCGGTGCCATCTCAAGGGCTTTAAGCACGTTAAAAAGAGCGCAGAAAAAGCGCGCCTGACCAGGCGATTTGTGAAGTGCAAAAACGGTGTGTAACTTATTCCAAGTCAGCGCGAACGACGCACTGAGTCAGACTCCACAGAGTCTAACAAAAGGTGCGGTTTCGGGAGCGACTGGCAGACAAAATTTAATCCTCATCGCGGGACAGGCAATCGCTTGTCTGAGCCGCATGAGTGGTTGTGATGTGTGAGAACTCAATAGTGTGCCAATGTTTGTTTTGGCCAGCCCCTGGTTTTTCCTCGTTGATTGTGGGGGTTGGTTTGTTTGGTAATTTTTTTGCTGGGTGTCAGGCTCTTTTGGGCTTTGATGTCTCACAATTTTTTGTGGAGAGTTTGATCCTGGCTCAGGACGAACGCTGGCGGCGTGCTTAACACATGCAAGTCGAACGGAAAGGCTCCAGCTTGCTGGAGTACTCGAGTGGCGAACGGGTGAGTAACACGTGGGTGATCTGCCCTGCACTTCGGGATAAGCCTGGGAAACTGGGTCTAATACCGGATAGGACCGCACTTTGGTGTGTGTGGTGGAAAGGTTTTTTCTGGTGTGGGATGAGCTCGCGGCCTATCAGTTTGTTGGTGGGGTAATGGCCTACCAAGACGGCGACGGGTAGCCGGCCTGAGAGGGTGGACGGTCACATTGGGACTGAGATACGGCCCAGACTCCTACGGGAGGCAGCAGTGGGGAATATTGCACAATGGGGGAAACCCTGATGCAGCGACGCCGCGTGGGGGATGAAGGCCTTCGGGTTGTAAACTCCTTTCGCTAGGGACGAAGCTTTTTGTGACGGTACCTGGAGAAGAAGCACCGGCTAACTACGTGCCAGCAGCCGCGGTAATACGTAGGGTGCGAGCGTTGTCCGGAATTACTGGGCGTAAAGGGCTCGTAGGTGGTGTGTCGCGTCGTCTGTGAAATTCCGGGGCTTAACTCCGGGCGTGCAGGCGATACGGGCATGCTTGAGTGCTGTAGGGGTAGCTGGAATGCCTGGTGTAGCGGTGAAATGCGCAGATATCAGGCAGAACGCCGATGGCGAAGGCAGGTTACTGGGCAGTTACTGACGCTGAGGAGCGAAAGCATGGGTAGCGAACAGGATTAGATACCCTGGTAGTCCATGCCGTAAACGGTGGGCGCTAGGTGTGAGGCCCTTCCACGGGTTTCGTGCCGTAGCTAACGTGTTAAGCGCCCCGCCTGGGGAGTACGGCCGCAAGGCTAAAACTCAAAGGAATTGACGGGGGCCCGCACAAGCGGCGGAGCATGTGGATTAATTCGATGCAACGCGAAGAACCTTACCTGGGCTTGACATGCACCAGACAGGCGTAGAGATACGTTTTCCCTTTGTGGTTGGTGTACAGGTGGTGCATGGTTGTCGTCAGCTCGTGTCGTGAGATGTTGGGTTAAGTCCCGCAACGAGCGCAACCCTTGTCTTATGTTGCCAGCATTTGGTTGGGGACTCATGAGAGACTGCCGGGGTTAACTCGGAGGAAGGTGGGGATGACGTCAAATCATCATGCCCCTTATGTCCAGGGCTTCACACATGCTACAATGGTCGGTACAACGCGTGGCGATACTGTGAGGTGGAGCTAATCGCTTGAAAGCCGGTCGTAGTTCGGATTGGGGTCTGCAACTCGACCCCATGAAGTCGGAGTCGCTAGTAATCGCAGATCAGCAATGCTGCGGTGAATACGTTCCCGGGCCTTGTACACACCGCCCGTCACGTCATGAAAGTTGGTAACACCCGAAGCCGGTGGCCCAAACTTGTTAGGGAGCCGTCGAAGGTGGGATCGGCGATTGGGACGAAGTCGTAACAAGGTAGCCGTACCGGAAGGTGCGGCTGGATCACCTCCTTTCTAAGGAGCTTTATTTTTGTGGTCTGCAGTTGCAGGCTGTGTTGGTGGTTTGTGGATCCGGTTGTGGTTCCGCCACCTTTTGTGGACGCCTGCATCACGCCGTGAATGAGTGTGTGGTTGTGGGTGCGTGGCCAGCCTGGTCAGGCCAATGGGCTGTGGTTGGTAATGAGGACACGGTTAATTTTTTTCTTTTGGCAAATGTTGGTGCATTGTTGGGTGTCTGGGGCATCATGTCCCTTTATTGTGTGCCCATTCTGGTGGTGCCGCCACGTTGTTTGTGTGTGGTGGTTGCTTCTGGGGTGGGGTGGTGTGTGAGAACTGTATAGTGGACGCGAGCATCTGAATACGTGCAACATGCTGCATGTGACTGGTCATACGTGTGTGTGGCTGGTTGTGTGTGGGTGTGTTGTTTGTGTGTGTGATGTGATTATTTTTTGTGTGTTGTTGGGTCATCTTGGTGTGTTGTCGTTGAGGCGCATGGTGGATGCCTTGGCATGCTGAGCCGATGAAGGACGTGCTAGGCCGCGATAGGCCTCGGGGAGTTGTCAAAGGAGCGTTGATCCGAGGGTGTCCGAATGGGGAAACCTACTGCCTGTTATTGGGTGGTACCAGCTCGTGAATGTATAGCGGGTGTGGGGGTTACGCGGGGAAGTGAAACATCTCAGTACCCGTAGGAGAAGGAAATAATATTTTATGATTCTGCTAGTAGCGGCGAGCGAACGTGGATGTGGCTAAACCGTGTGTGTGTGATACGTGGCAGTGGTTGCGCATGCGGTGTTGTTGGGATTGATGTGTCTGGGTCTGCCAGCCTGGAGCATGGCTGCGACAGTTAGGTGAACTGGCCTGGGATGGTCGACCGGAGCAGGTGAGAGTCCTGTAGCTGAAGGCTGTGTGTGGTTGTGTTGTGTCTTTTCCCGAGTAGCAACGGGCTCGTGGAATCTGTTGTGAATCTGCCGGGACCACCCGGTAAGCCGAAATACTCAGTGTGACCGATAGTGGATAGTACCGTGAGGGAATGGTGAAAAGTACCCCGGGAGGGGAGTGAAATAGTTCCTGAAACTGTGTGCTGACAATCCGTCAGAGCACCTTTGTGTGTGTGATGGCGTGCCTTTTGAAGAATGAGCCTGCGAGTTTGCGGCATGTCGCGAGGTTAACCCGTGTGTGGGGTAGCCGTAGGGAAACCGAATCCTAATGGGGTGTTTTTAGTGGTGTGTCCAAGACCCGAAGCGGGGTGATCTACCCATGGCCAGTGTGAAGCAATTGTAAGAGGTTGTGGAGGCGCGAACCCACGTAGGTTGAAAACTGCGGGGATGAGTTGTGGGTAGGGGTGAAAGGCTAATCAAACTCCGTGATAGCTGGTTCTCCCCGAAATGCATTTAGGTGCAGCGTCGCACGTTAGGCCTTGTGGAGGTAGAGCTACTGGTTGGTTGAGCGGGACTATCATCTTAGCAACATCAGCCAAACTCCGAATGCCATAAGTGTTGGTGCGGCAGTGAGTCTGTGGGGGATAAGCTCCATGGTCGCGAGGGATACAGCCCAGATCGCCGGTTAAGGCCCCTAAGGGTGTGCTAAGTGGGAAAGGATGTGGGATCGCGAAGACAGCCAGGAGGTTGGCTTAGAAGCAGCCATCCTTGAAAGAGTGCGTAATAGCTCACTGGTCGAGTGGTTCTGCGCCGATAATGTAGTGGGGCTCAAGCACACCGCCGAAGCCGCGGCAAGCAACTTTTTGTTGTTTGGGTAGGGGAGCGTCGTGCATGTGGTGAAGCCATACTGTAAGGAGTGGTGGAATGTGTGCGAGTGAGAATGCAGGCATGAGTAACGAATTGTAAGGTGAGAATCCTTACCGCCGGATGACTAAGGGTTCCTGGGTCAAGTTCGTCTTCCCAGGGTGAGTCGGGACCTAAGGCGAGGCCGACAGGCGTAGTCGATGGATAACCAGTTGATATTCTGGTACCCGTAAACACGCGCCCCTGGTAAAGCAGTGATACTAACCACCAAACACATACTGACTTTCGCTGCACCTTTCGGGGTGTGGTTGTTGGTGTGTGTGCGGTGGGGCCTTATCTGTGGTCCACGTGATGGGGTGACGCATCAGGGCAGCCACGCCGCTTAGTGGATTGTTGGTGTAAGCGCATCGAGCGTGCAGGCTAGGCAAATCCGGTCTGTGTTATGCGTGAGGCGTGATGCATAGACCCTTTTTTGGGTTGAATGTGGTGTGCTTGTGGTGTCGAGAAAAGCCTCTAGCGATGTGTGTTTATGGCCCGTACCCGAAACCGACACAGGTAGTCAGGTTGAGCATACTAAGGCGTTCGGGTGAACTGTGGTTAAGGAATTCGGCAAAATGCCCCCGTAACTTCGGGAGATGGGGGGCCCACCTGGTGGTGGGTCGCAGAGAATAGAGGGGTCCGACTGTTTATCAAAAACACAGGTCTATGCGAAGACGGTAAGTTGATGTATATGGACTGACGCCTGCCCGGTGCTGGAAGGTTACGAGGACCTGTTAGACCCTTGTGGGTCGAAGCGGAGAATTTAAGCCCCAGTAAACGGCGGTGGTAACTATAACCATCCTAAGGTAGCGAAATTCCTTGTCGGGTAAGTTCCGACCTGCACGAATGGCGTAACGAGACCTCTGCTGTCTCAACCACAGGCCCGGTGAAATTGCATTACGAGTGAAGATGCTCGTTACGCGCGGCAGGACGAAAAGACCCCGGGACCTTCACTATAGCTTGGTATTGCCAGTCGGTTCGGTTTGTGTAGGATAGGTGGGAGACTATGAAGCTATCACGCTAGTGGTGGTGGAGTCGTTGGTGAAATACCACTCTGGCCGGATTGGCTGTCTAACCTTGGCCCATGATCTGGGTTGGGGACAGTGCCTGGTGGGTAGTTTAACTGGGGCGGTTGCCTCCTAAATGGTAACGGAGGCGCCCAAAGGTTCCCTCAGCCTGGTTGGCAATCAGGTGTTGAGTGTAAGTGCACAAGGGAGCTTGACTGTGAGACAGACATGTCGAGCAGGGACGAAAGTCGGGACTAGTGATCCGGCACCTACTTGTGGATGTGGTGTCGCTCATCGGATAAAAGGTACCCCGGGGATAACAGGCTGATCTTCCCCAAGAGTTCATATCGACGGGATGGTTTGGCACCTCGATGTCGGCTCGTCGCATCCTGGGGCTGGAGTAGGTCCCAAGGGTTGGGCTGTTCGCCCATTAAAGCGGCACGCGAGCTGGGTTCAGAACGTCGTGAGACAGTTCGGTCTCTATCCGCCGCGCGCGTGGAAACTTGAAGAAATCTGTCCCTAGTACGAGAGGACCGGGACGGACGTACCTCTAGTGTGCCAGTTATCCCGCCAGGGGTATGGCTGGTTGGCTACGTACGGGAAGGATAACCGCTGAAAGCATCTAAGCGGGAAGCCTGTTCTAAGATGAGGTTTCATACTTGAGGCGCCCTATAGACTATGGGGTTGATAGGCCAGATCTGGACGCGTGGTAACACGTGAAGGTGACTGGTACTAATCCGCCGAACAAACACAACCAAAACAAAAAAGACCCACACAACACAGTCGGGTCACAATCACACCATTTTGGTTTCGCGTCCACTATGCAGTATCTGACACACCACCCAAAGGTGTGCACACAAACAAAATAATGACATGGACAAGCCCTTATAGGTTTGTCGGTGGTGATAGTGGCAGGGCAACGCCCGGTACCCATTCCGAACCCGGAAGCTAAGCCTGCCCACGCTGATGGTACTGCACCCGCCAGGGTGTGGGAGAGTAAGTAACCGCCGACACTATTTTTCACACAACTCAATACAACCCCAAAAAGAAAAGGGAGAGGTACAAACACCACACCAAGGGTGTTTGTGCCCCTCCCTTCTTTTTACGTTTTACACACCCACCTTTCACCCACCGCAGGTGGGCTTCCCTTCCTGCCGTCAGTGTTCGCCCCCTCGGGGTGCGGTGGCCCTTTTCACGGACGTAAGCTCGCTGGCTTTGCCTGCCGTGGCGCACGAAACGAGATCGCGAGCCACCGATACCGGCGCCACAGACAGCCTTGCGATCACACAACGTGCACTACCCGCCTGATTCTGGATCGTAAGGGCCCACACCGCCCACCAAATAAGGCCTTTCGATCCAAATACAGGCACCGAGGTTTGTAGGAAGCAGGCGAGGGTGCAAATACTCTGTCAACAGCGCCCAGGTTACGGTCTACGCCTGCCGCAGCGCACAAAACGAGATCACAAGCCACCCATACAAGCGCCACACACGACCTTACGATCACAAAACGTGCACCCCACACCGCCGCGGACACGACGTACCCCGCCACAACCGTGGGCCTTCGGGGGAATATCGATATAAGCAGCTGCTTTATAGACGGTCGGACCCCTGCGCAGCGCCTGATTCTGGATCGTAAGAACCCAATCCACACACGAAACAGGTGCTTACGATCCAAAAACAGGCACAACGGGGCTTGTAGGAAGCGGGCGACACGCAGCCATCAGCGGCGGGAACTGACTCAACTAGCCAGTCGCCCTCTCCGACCGGCCGCGGTACGCGAGGAGTAGCCAAAGCGAGAAGGGCGGGAGGCTAGCAGACGGCCACACACGCCTAGATGCCGCAGCTACGCCGCCTAACGGCCGCTATCCGATAAGCTTTTTGCCCAAACGCCATTCGCCGCGCAGCTGAACGCGCGCCGGCGCGAATCTACCTGCCTTCAAGGAGGCTTCCAATGAGCGTTCTCGGTTATTGCATCATCCCCTTCATCGCGCTTTTCGTCATCACGCTCCTCATTAACTCGCGCGAAAGCCTCGCCCGCGAACGCGGCTGGGTCGGCCCGGTGCTCGTTGGGTTGGTCGGCATCGGCCTGTCCTACGCCCTTTCGTTCGCGGTCGGCGGCGACGACCTCGCAGCGCTGAGCCCCATCATCGTGCCCGCCATCATCGCCGGCGTTATCGGCGAGGTGATGGCACCGAAGTACTGGACGGGAAGCTTTGTGCTGGCGACATCGGCAAGCGTGGCGTCGCTCGCCATCTGCGCCCTACTTGCCATGACCGGCGAGCAGCCCGACGGTGCCTTCGCGACCGTCAACCCGTCCGACCTGCTCATCCTCGGCGTCATCCCGATGTTCGCCGCCGCCCTTATCAGCGGCATCTTCCGTGCCTACCGCAACCGGAGCTACACCACCGCGGACTAAACAACACCGCCGCTGCGGAACTCCCGGTCGGCGCCGGTCAGCGGGTCCCGAAAGCGAAGGCGCACGGCCTTTAACCGCAGCGGCACCCCGAAATCCTCCGCGCCGCGCACAACGTCGGGGTAGAGCGGATCCCCCAGAATCGGCACCCCGGCCTGCCACATGTGCAACCGCAGTTGATGCGTCTTACCCGTCAGCGGCTGCAGGGTATACAAGCCCAACGGGCCGTCCCCGCCGTGCACGGCCCGCAGCTTATCCGTTTCACTACGCCCCAACGCGCGCACCCCGACGACATCGGTAAACGCATTCGGCTCCCCGGTTTCAATCCGCCCCTGCAGCTCGCCCGGCGTCTTGGACATCCGCGACGCCCACCGCGTAGGCGCCGCCACATTGCGCAGACCAGCCACCGCCTCGTAGGTCTTTTCCACCTCCCGTCGGGCGAACAACGTCTGATACGCCCCGCGAATCGCGCGCCGCTTCGTAAACAGCAAAAGCCCCGCGGTCATCCGGTCGAGCCGGTGCGCCGGCGATAGCTCATCAATACCCGTCGCACGCCGCAGCCGCACCGTCGCCGTTTCCGTAATATGCTGCGCCCGGGGCATCGTGGCCATAAACGGCGGTTTGTCCGCCACCAGAATGTCGTCGTCCTCGTAGACCACCGGCACCTCGAAAGGCACGCGCCGCTCCGGCGCCGGCATGCGATAAAACCACACGTCCTGTCCCGCACGCACCGGCGAATCGGGGCGCAGCACCGTCTGGTCCCGCAGAACCACCTCCCCAGCCGTGAACCGGGCCACCAGGGCGGCCTCACCGTCGTCTGGGTGACGGTGCCGTTGCTTGCCGATGACCTCCCGCAAGAAGTCCCCAGCGCGCATCACCGGGGCATCGTCAGGCACCCGCACGCGAGTGGGGTTCAACCCATCTTTCACAGGGAGGGGTACGAATCCTTTACGGTGGTGTAATCTCTTGGCCATGAACTTTGACGCTCTCCTTGCCCCGGTTATCGATTTCTTCTCGACCGGCATCGGCCAAGTCATCCGCAACATCGCAGAATTCCTCTACGGAATCTTCTCCCCGTCCAACGCAGAGGCGGCCCACCCCATCGAGATCCCGAAATAAGGCTCTGTATTTCTGCTGGCAGGCGGATATAATAGAGGTACCAAGGTAGCTCGTGCGAAAGGACGGAACTGATGGCTAAAGAAGATATCATCGTCGTTGCGGTCGACGGTTCAGACGCATCCAACCAGGCGGTTCGTTGGGCGGCGAACGCTGCTGCCAAGCGGGGCACCGCGCTGCGACTCGCGTCCAGCTACACGATGCCGCAGTTCCTCTACGCCGAGGGCATGGTTCCGCCGCAGGAGCTTTTCGATGAGCTCCAGACCGAGACCTCCGAAAAGATCGACGCCGCGCGCAAGATTGCGCTCGAGGTCGCGCCGGACATCAAGATCGGGCACACCATTGCTGAAGGCTCGCCCATCGACATGCTGCTGGAAATGTCGAACGACGTGACCACGATTGTCATGGGGTCCCGCGGCATGGGCGGGCTGACCGGCATGGTCATGGGCTCGGTGTCCGCGTCCGTCGTGTCCCACGCGAACTGCTCCGTCGTGGTGGTGCGCGAGGACACCGCGGTGACCGAGGAGACCAAGTACGGGCCGGTTGTTATCGGCGTCGACGGTTCTGAGGTTTCGCACAAGGCGACGGAGGCGGCGTTCGCGGAGGCGTCCGCGCGTGGTGCTGACCTCATCGCCGTGCACACCTGGATGGACATGCAGCTGCAGTCTTCGCTGGCGGGGCTGTCCGCCGCGCAGGCCGATTGGCCGGAGGTGGAGCGCGAGCAGAAGGACTTGCTCGATGAGAACCTCGCGGAGCTGGAAAAGCAGTACCCGGACGTGCAGGTGAAGAAGGTCATCACCCGTGACCGTCCGGTGCGTGCGCTTTCCGATGCCGCGGCGGGCGCCCAGCTGCTCGTCGTCGGTTCCCACGGTCGCGGCGGCTTCAAGGGCATGCTTTTGGGTTCGACGTCGCGTGCTTTGTTGCAGTCCGCGCCGTGCCCGCTGATGGTCGTCCGCCCGGTCGACTAGAAGCGCTGGCGCGCTAGCCCTCAGCTGGTCTTTATGGCCCGCTGAGGGCCTTTTTCGTGTATATCAAGGAGGTTTCGAAAAAGTCGAGATCTTATAACGAACCTATACGGGTGTGGCAGGTGTGGTGAAGTTCTGGCACGATGGGCGGCGCACGTTAACAGGGCGTAAACGCCCCAAAAATCCCTAAGGAGTTTTTGACATGGATATCATCACTCTGGCAGCTGACAACGGCGCGTCCTTCTCCAACCTTGGTTGGATCGGTTGGATCATTATCGGCGGTATCGCTGGTTGGATCGCTGAGAAGATCATGAAGACCGACGAGAGCCTGCTTATGAACATCATCACCGGCATCATCGGCGGTGTCGTCGGTGGCTGGATCCTGCAGGCAATCCTGGGCACCACCGGTGCTGGCTGGTTCGTTACCCTGCTGACCGCAGTTGTCGGTGCTTGCATCCTTATCTGGATCGTTAACGCCATCAAGCGCTCCGCTGCAGGCGGCCCGCGCGCGTAAGTTAGCGGTCGCCGCTTAGGCGCTTGGCCTAAGCGTGGCGTTCGTGCCCGTGAGCTGGTGCTCGCGGGCATTTTCGCGTTTTGGGGGTGCTCCTCCGGTTGGGTGCTTCTGGCGAGTTGCTGGCCGCTGATCCTTTCGGCCGAGGCTTCTTGGCGCGGTAACCCGCGTTATGCGCCGCGGCATTCGTTTACTATGCTTGCGCAGCCGGTGAATGTAATTCGCGTACATACCGGTTTGTCTATATTGTGTATAACCGACACCGTCGAGTTGGCCGTGGAAAGGACCAGACCTGTGCCCGCAAAGAAATCGCGTCGCAACCGTCCGAGCCCGCGTACCCGCCTGCTCAAGTCGGCGACGAACCTCTTTACCACGGAGGGCATCCGGGTCATCGGCATCGACCGCATTCTTCGCGAGGCCGATGTGGCCAAGGCGTCGTTGTACTCCCTGTTTGGCTCGAAGGACGCGCTCGTCATCGCCTACATCGAGCAGCTGGACGAGCAGTACCGCGCGGAGTGGGAAGAGCGCGTGGCGGATCTCAAGGAGCCGCAGGATAAGATTCTCGCCTTCTTCGATAAGGCAATGGAGGATGAGCCGCAAAAGGACTTCCGCGGTGACCACTTCCTCAACGCGGCAGGTGAGTACCCGCGTCCGGAGACCGAGTCGGAGCGCGGCATCGTCGCGGCGTGTATTAAGCACCGGGAGTGGGTCCATTCCACGCTGACGGCGCTGCTGAATGGCAAGAATGGGTACCCGTCCGGTCACCAGGCCTCGCAGTTGCTCGTGTTCCTTGATGGCGGGCTTGCCGGCGCGCGCATCGAGAAGTCGATCGAGCCCATCTCCACTGCCCGCGAGCTCGCGCAGCAGATGCTGTCGGCCCCGCCGGCGGACTACTCGATTTAGCCTTCACCCGCGCGCAGCCGCAGCCTTCTTGAATTAACCCATGCCGAATTGCCCGCTCCGCGATTCCGCGGTCGGGTAATGCGCGGCCGGATTTGCCCTGCCGCCCGGCAGTGGCGTTCCACGCTTAAGGCCCGACGCCCAAGCCCGGCGCCGAAAACCCCCTTTTAAACTCCGCGCGAGAATTCCTCGTTTTCAATTCAGGCTGCTCACCCGGGCGGTCCTACAACCCCTCCCGATCGTTTTCTTCTTACGGGCACCATTCTGTCTGCCTTCTTTCTGTTGCGGGGGCCCGTTCGGCGGTGTACGCAGTCTGGCTGTTTATGCCGGCTGGCTACTTATGCAGTCTGGCTGCTTCTGCGGGCTGGTTGTTTATCCAGGCTGGTTGTTGGTGCAGGCTGGCTGTTTATGTGGGCTGGTTGGTTATGAGGGTTGGTAGGTGGTGGCCCAGGGTGGGATGCGGCGGATTTTGCCGTTGACGCGCTCCAGTCGGCCGCGGCGGGGTTTTGATGGGTCGTCGTCGTTGACGCCGTTGTGGTACGGGCAGGCCACTGTCAGGTTCTTCGGGTTGGTATTTCCGCCGTGTGTCCACGCTTTGAGGTGGTGGATTTGGGCGGTGTCTGCGGGGTGGTGGCATCCGTCCCAGGGGCAGGTGGGGTTTTCAGCCATTGCCATGAGGCGTTGCTTGTAGTTGGCGAAGCGGCTGAGTCGGTAGAGGTTGATCGGCCCTTCGACTGGGTGGACGAGGGTGACAAGGCCGATGTCAGCAAGCATCCGGGTAACCAACTCGGCGCCGGTGATGGTCGCCCCGTTGGTCATTTTCAGCAGCACGTCGTCACCGTCGTCGTTGAGGATGTCGGTCAGTTGGTCGAGGGTGATGATCACGTTGGTGCGCAACCCAGAAACGACTTGGGTGGCTTTGGTGACCGCGCCGCAGTCGTGGCAGGTGACGTGTTGGGTCGCTACCTCCGGAGCAGCGTAGTCGTCGGTGGTGTGGGAGCTATCCGCTGCTGTGTTGGTGGGGTTGTCAGTGGGGTGTGTGGTGGTGTGTTCGTGGTGGCGGATAAGGCCGAGGAGGTCTTCTGGGCGGGTGATGTGTTGGGCCATTTCGGCGATTTGGTCGCTGGTGGCGTGGAGTTTCAGTGTCCAGGTGTCGCCGTCTTTGCGGCGGATGATGTCCAGGCCTGGTTCTGGTGGCCTGGGTGGGTCTTTCAGGCGTCGGGAGTAGGCCCTGGCGGCGGTGCATACAGCGCTGGTGGCGCCGTGGTGTCCGGCGGCGTGGTGGCGTAGTTTCCACTTGTCGCGGGCGTGTTTGAGTTGGTTGGTGAGCTTTTCTACCGCCAGCAGGGTGACAAGGCTGTGGTGGTTGTCAGCGATAGCTTGCAAAGTTTGTTCCCGCAGGCGGGTATAGGCAGTCTGGCCGAAGTAGGTCTCTGCAAGCTTGGTTAAATCCCGGGCGGTGGTATCCGGCACACCGAGGGCTATCAGCTCGTCGCGGGTGTGGCCGCGGCAGGCGGTGAGGAGGCTGAGGCCGTCGGCAAGCAACCCGGCGAACGCCTTGAGAACAGACGCGGGGTCAGTGGAGTGTGCGGAGCCCGCAGCGGAGGCGTGGCCGGAAGCTGGCCCGGAAGCAGAGGCGGTGACCGGAGAGGACGTCGGGTTCGTGAGAGTCATGAGCCTGAACCTAAAGCGCCCGGCAACCCACGTCTAGAGGTAGGGAAGGCGCCTGTGGATAACTAGGCCCCGTAAGACCGAGGCTGGGCCGAAAAGTCGGAAAATTGGGAGTTATCCACAGGATTGGCTGGCAAAAGATGCGGCGCAAGGCCGCATGCTGTACGCTTCGCGCGCCGCCTCGAGGGAATCAGTTCTTGCCAAACGGGCGCGTCAAGGGCGGCTAGTCGTCGCGCAAGTGATGGCGACCGGTCTGCTCGCTGGAATTCGCGCTGGGGTCCGCAGAGTTGAATTGGGGGGGATCGGTTGGAGTGGTGTCGGCCGCATCGGCGTTGGCTGCGGCGGGGCTGGACGGGGCGGGATCGGTTGGAGCGGTGTCGGCCGCATCGGGGCCGGTTGCGGTGGGATCGGTTGGAATGGAATCGGCTGAAGCGGTGTCGGTCGATTCTGGCGCGGGGGTGGAGCCGGTGGCGGAGCCAGACTCAGCGGCTGCCTTCTGGGCGCGCTTTTCGGCCATGAGCTCCTTGCGCGCCTCGCCCTGCAGCTTTGCCTGGGTGCGCTTACGGTCACGCTCGGCGTCTTTCTCCGCCTTGCTCGGCTTCGCCTGCCGCTTGTTTTCCTTAAACGCGGCGCGGGAGCGGCGGCGGAGGTCGTGCACGGCATCGGTAAGCGGGTAGCGCTTGCGCAGAATGAACTCGAAAACAATCGTCTGCAACAGCGTGAACAAGTTACTGCAGAACCAATACAGGATGACCGCCACCGGCACCGGGCCGGTCATGGCGGCGCTCCACAACATGAACGGGATAAGCGCCGTCATGACAATCATGAAGTAGAACATTCGGCGCGTGACGCCCTGGTCGTACTGCAGGGTCGAGTACGTGCGCGCCTGCGAGATGATCATGTTGAGCACCGTGCACACGAGCGCGGCGATGAGGAGGGGGGTGATGAAAGAGCGCACGTCATCGCCAGTCACGCCCAGGTAGTTGGCGGTGTCGGCGGGCATCGATACGTACGCGGGAAGCGGGATGTTGGACAACTCGGTGGCGCGGAACGCCTCGACGTCGTGATGGTTAAGCAGGCCGATGTGATCCTTCGCCTGCGGCTGCGCCATCCCGAGAATCACGCGGTAAAGGCCCAAAAACGCCGGAATCATGATGAGTGACGGAAGGCAGCCCACGAGCGGGTTGTAGTTGTACTTCTTCGTCAGCGCCTGCTCTTCTTTGAGCAGTTCCTTCATCTCGGCCACACTGGACGCCTGCTTCTTCCGCTCGTCGAGCTCCAGTTTTTCCGGACGCATCAACGCGGCGCGGCGCCCGGCGAGGACGGACATCCAGTTCAGCGGGGCAATCAGACCGCGCACGGTCAGCACCAGCAGCACGAGGGAAATAAGCCAGGCGGCATTCTCCGGCACGACGCTGTGCACCAGCGAATGCCACAGCTTAAGGATGCCCGAAACCGGGTACATGAACAGTGCTAGCACGAGTTCTTCCTCCGACATCGAAAAAGGGGCACTATTACACTACAGCGCCCGCGAAGTAGGCTGTGAAACCATGTCCACCAGCATCGATAATGCCGCCAAGAACTGGACCCTCGAAGCGGAGGTCCTGCGCAACGGGGTGCACGTTCTCACCACGGTCCTGCTGGTGGTGTGCATCGCCTCCTCGCTGGAAATGCCGCTGACTCAGGCCGCGCTCAACCTGGGCCTGCTGAGCTCTTTCGCCGTCATCTACCTCGTCGGCTCGCGCTACCTGGAACACGCGCCCAAGGTGGCCACGTGGGGCTGGATCACTCTGTTGACCATCGTGTGGGTAGGCGATCTGTTCGTCTCGCGTGCGGCGGTCTACCTCATCTTCACGCTTTTCTTCGTCTACCTGCGCGTCCTCGAGTTTGGCGTCGGCGTCGTGGCGGTGTTGCTGGCGACGGGGGTGGCCATCGGCAAGCAGATCCCCGACGGGCTCACCTTCGGCGGCGTCATGGGCCCGGCGGTGTCCGCGCTGGTGACCATCGCCATCACCTACGCCTTGGGTGCCATGGCGAAAATCAGTGCCGACCGCGAGGACCTTATCCAAGAGCTGGTGGAGACCCGCTCGCAGCTGGCGGAATCCGAACACACCGCGGGCGTCAACGCCGAGCGCCAGCGCATCGCGCACGAAATCCACGACACCATCGCCCAAGGCTTGTCGTCCATCCAGATGCTGCTCCACGCGGCGGACCGCGATCTCAACGCCGGGGACACTGCGCGCGGACGGGAACGCATCGAGCTGGCCCGCCGAACCGCGGCGGACAACCTGCTCGAAGCGCGGGCGATGATCGCCGCCCTCCAGCCGGCGGGACTCGCCACCACCTCGCTCGCCAGCGCGCTCGAGCGCATGGCCGACGGTTTCGCGGGCGCGGGTGAGATGACCATCGACGTCGACGTGGAGGGGACGCAGCAGCAGCTGCCCATGTGCATTGAGGCGACTTTGCTGCGGGTGGCGCAGGGGGCGGTGGGCAACATTGTCAAACACAGCGGGGCGTCGAAGGCCCGGGTCACCCTGACCTACAACCCAGACGAAGTGCGTGTCGATGTCGTGGATAACGGCCGCGGTTTCATTCCGGATACGCAGCCCAACGAACCGGGGCACGTTGGGCTCGCGGCGATGCGGCGGCGCGCGGCCGAGGTCGGCGGGGAGCTGACCATCGAATCCACCCCGGGGGACGGGACGGCCGTGTCGGTCTGCCTACCTTTAGTTGGGGACGTCGACTAAACTTTCGGACTAACCTTCCGAGACATCGAGATGAAGGATGGGAGAGCGCGAGTGATTAGGGTCCTTTTGGCCGACGATCACGAAATCGTCCGTCTTGGCTTGCGGGCGGTCCTCGAAGAGGCCGAGGACATCGAAGTGGTAGGCGAAGTCGCCACCGCGGAGGCGGCCGTGTCCGCCGCGCAGGCCGGTGGCATCGACGTCATCCTGATGGACCTGCGCTTCGGCGCGGGCATCGAGGGCACTCGGGTGATGAACGGCGCGCAGGCCACCGCCGAGCTGCGGCGGACGATGGACCACCCGCCGAAGATTCTCGTGGTGACGAACTACGACACCGACGCCGACATCCTCGGCGCGGTGGAGGCGGGCGCCGTGGGCTACATGCTGAAAGACGCCCCGCCGGAAGAGCTCACCGCCGCCGTTCGGTCGACCGCGCAGGGCGATTCGGCGCTCTCACCGGGGGTGGCGGACCGGCTGATGACCAGGGTCCGCACTCCGCGCTCGTCACTGACCCCGCGCGAGCTCGAGGTGCTCAGCCTCGTGGCGGAGGGCTCGTCGAACCGGCAGATCGGCCACGACCTTATGCTGTCCGAGGCGACGGTGAAGTCGCACCTCGTGCACATTTACGACAAGCTCGGGGCGCGTTCGCGCACGTCGGCTGTCGCCGCGGCGCGGGAGCAGGGCGTGCTTTAGCGCAGGCCGTGGGCGTCCTTGTACTGCTGGATGATCTCGGACGGGATCTTGCCGCGGCGGGCCACCTCGATGCCGCGCTGCTGTGCCCAGTCACGGACCTCGCGCGGATTGACGCGGTTGGCGTTGTTGTTCTTCTTTGACGTCTCCGGCGCGCGGCGGGCTGCCTCGATGAAGGGGGCCAGCGCCTCGTGGAACTTCTCGGCGTTCTCCTTGGAAACATCGAGAATGTAGTTCTTGTTTCCGACTCCGAAGCGGATGATTTCCACTTCGTCCTCAGAAAGCTGGGTGTTATCCAGATCGTCGTAGTATTGCGTTACTTCGCGGCGTGCCATAAGAGAGCTCCTTACACATTGGGGACTTTATGTTCAGCGTTCTTTCCGGTCGCTGAAACTCATTGTGCCAAATGTGTGGAGTTTAAACCAGTTTATTCCGTGGCAATTAGGTGGGAATTAATCTGGGAAAGGGAAGCATTGCCTAACAAGCCGAGGGGCGGGGTGGACGCGGAACACGCAGCTTAAATACGCGAAACGGCCGCGTGCAGGAACACACGCGGCCGTGACGGGGGAAAGCTACTGGTGGGACGTAATGCGGCGCTGAATTTCCTCAGTCACGCCGTCGATATCGCCTTGGATGGACGCGTGCGCGCGGCGGCGCTGCTGAGCGGTCATGTATTCCGCATTATCGATGGCCGCGTCCAGCTCATCGAGACGCGATTCCGCATCCTTCTGGAAACCCGCCGGCAGCGCGCTGGCCGCCAAGTTCTTCCGGATGCCGTTGGTCCGCGCCTTCAGGGACGCACCGTGGCCGCTAAAAGCCGACAGCTCATCGCTGGTCAGGCCCATGCTGTGGGCGCGCCGGTCCTCGCCGCGCTGGCGCAGGGCGACCAGGCCGCGGTAGATAAGCGGCAGCGCCAGCGGCGCGATGGCACGTGCGGTGCCCGCGTAGCGCTTCACGGTGCCGGAATTCACCCGCCCCTCGCGCAGCTTCTGCAGCTCCAGCTTCGCCTGCTTGTGCTCGTGCTTGCGGCGGCGCTTTAGGTCCTTTTCCTCGGACTTAACCAGCTGGCGCTCCGCCTTGGTCAGCAGCTTCTCGCGGCGCGCGGTGGCCTTATCGGCGTGCTTGACCTCCGCGCGGGCGCGGGCCTGTGCGGCCTTAATCTGGGCACGCGCGGCAGATCGAGATTTGCGGAAACGCTTCAGGATGTTCATCGAGATAGGTCCCTAACTAGTCGGTTATCCAAGTGCTTATCCACGCTGCGTTCAACATTACCTTGTCTGCTGCGTTAAGCTCACGCGGTGTGAATGACAAGGTGCGAGCGTCTGATCTCGTCGGCTGCCGCTACCGGCTCCGGCAAAAGCGAGCGCATCCGGACATCCCGCCCACCGCGCACTCGCTCGAACGCGCCGCCCGCCAGGACGTCGGCCGCGCCGCCGCGTGGGAGAAGTTTCCGCACAAGTCCGACTCCCGCCGCGTGCCCTTCCGCCGAGTCGACCTCGGCGAGCTGCCCGCCGCGGACCCGTGGGAGCGGGAACTGGCTACCCTCGAGGCGATCGCCGCCGGGGACACGCACATCGTGGGCGCCTGCCTGAGTTCTGCGGAAGGTGCCGAGCACCCCTGGCGCGTGGAGATCGACCTGCTGCTGCGCACCCCGGAGGGCACGTATATCCCCGTCATCGTGTCCAACCACCGCGTCGCCCGCCCGCACCCGGAGGCCACCACACCGGGCGTCCCCACGCACCGCCTCGGGCTCTCGCAGCCGCTCGAGCTGAACTACAAGCCGCGCCATCACACCGTCGACGGCTACCGGCTGGGCCTGGCCGCCCGCGCGCTGGAGGCGCTGGGCGTCGACTCGGGCCGCGGCGCGGCCATCGGCCAGGACCGTGGGACAGCGTTTTTCACCGACACCGCCCGCTACCAGCCCGCGCTCCAGCGCGCCCTCGACGCGCCGCTGCCCACTGCCCCGCGGCGGGTCAAGGAGTGCGACACCTGCCGTTTCTGGCCGCTGTGCGAGAAAGAGCTGCGCGCCGCGGACGACTTGAGCCTCTACCTCCCCGGCGACCGCGGCGATAAGTTGCGGGACGAGGGCATCGACACGGTGCAAGCGCTTATCGATGCCCACCTGTCACCCCACTCCGAACTCGCCGCCGCCTGGCGCGCCGGGGTGCCGCTGCTCAAGCGGCCGGGCGCGGCGGTGCGCGTCCCACGCGCCGACGTAGAGGTGGACATCGACATGGAGGCGTACCTGGACGAAGGCGCGTATTTGTGGGGCGCGCTGGACGACGCCGGGCGCTACCACCCCTTCGTCACCTGGGAACCGCTGGGCGGCAAGGCGGAGGCCGCCAACTTCGCCGAGTTCTGGGACTGGCTCATGGCCACGCGCGCGCAGGCGCATGCAGCCGGCCAGACGTTCGCCGCCTACTGCTTTGCCGCCGGCGGGGAAAACCACTGGATGCGACAGTCATCCGCGCGCTTCGAGCACCTCGGCCCGGGCCAGCCGAGCCGTACCGCGGTGGAGGAGTTCATCGCCTCCGACGAGTGGGTCGACGTCTTCCGCTACGTGCGGCGCGAGTTCGCCGGGCCGCGCGGGATCGGGCTCAAGGTGGTCGCGCCCGAGGCCGGGTTCACCTGGGCGCAGGGCGACTTCGACGGTGAGGAATCGGTGCGCGCACGCCGGATCGCGGTGCGCGGCGACGACGCGATGCGGCGGGCGCTTTTGCAGTACAACGCCGACGACGCCCGGGCGACCCGGGCGATCCGCGAGTGGATGGACCGCGGCGCGCCGGGGATTAGAACGCTCGGAACACCAGAGCCATAAGCGCGAGGGTGCCCACGCCGACGCCCACCTGCCACCACGGCGTCTGGGTCTGGGCCGCCGGCCCGGTGGTCTTGCGCATCAGCACGGGTTTCTGCGCTTTCACAGCCCGGGCCTGCAGGATGGGGTAGACCGCCAGCGGCGCGATGCATACGACCGCCGCGGCGACCGCGAACCACGACGTCGTGGCGGTCATCCACAGCACCAGCCCGCCATTGAGCAGCGTGGAGCGCAGCAGGCCGAGCCGCCAATTTTCGTACAGCCCCGCGCGCACCGCGCCGGGCCCGCCGCCCATCGTGGTGGGCAGAAGATAACTCATCACGCCAATGAGCAGCTGGGCGGCGAAACCGATGACCAGCGGTAGGGTGGGCAGCTGGGCAGCCTCCCCGACGAGCGCGAGCTGCACCGCGAAGTAGACCACGGTGAGCGAAAGCCACGCCACCGCCGCGAGCACCGAGACGGACGAGAAGTTCACCCGGTCGCGCGGGTCGCGCAGGACGTCGCCAACGTGGCCGACCCACTGCTGCGCGCTCCACAGCCAGCCCGCCGCATAGACGGCCAGGCCCGCGGCCGAAAGGGCGTACCACCCGCTCAGCGCACCTACCGCGGCGACGACCACGCCGACGCCCAGAAGCGCCAGGGTGGCGTGCATGCGGTGGAAAGAACCCCGGGTGCGCCAAATTCCCGGGAACAAAACGGTGAGGCTCGCGGCCGCCGCCAGCCCCACAAAGCCCGCGACGTTGGCCGCAATGTGGGCGAACAGTAAGCGGGTGTAGAGGGGGTCGCGGGGGAGCATCGCCAAGCACCCGCCCAAAAACGCCCCCACGGGCAGGCACGCCGCGGAACCGACGTAGCCCAACACGATGACGCGAAAGCGTTTTGCTGCTGCAACCGTGCGCCAGTGCTGCCACAGCGACACCCCGTGCCAGGCCACCATGGCCGCCACGATGAGCGCGCCGAGTTGGGTAAGCGGCGCAAACCCCAGCAACTGCCCGCATACCGTCACCACGATGCCGCCGTTGAGAATATAAATCCGCCGCAACTGGACCGGCCGGGCGGAATCCGGCGCTCGCGTCTGGGTGAATTTCTCCGCCAAATGCTGCGACCACAGCACCACGCTGTTGGTCACCACGCCGAGGGTGAACAGGTGGACCAGTACCCACCGCGAGTTGGGGATGAAGACGTGGAGCAGGCCCGCGACGAGGAAGACCAGCATCCACACGCTGACCGGCTTGCTGGCGCGGCGGTGCCACACCCGCGGGGAGAATTCGCGCAGCTTATTCACGCCTACTCAGTTTAATAAGGCGGGGCATATAAAAAGACCGGCCTCCCCTTAAAAAGGGAAAGCCGGTCGAACCGTGGGGAGCGAGTCATCCTCGCCGCGGCTTTTTAGTGAGCGGAAGCCTTGGCGAAGCGCTCTGCAACGTCGTCCCAGTTCACGACGTTCCAGAAGGCCTTGACGTAGTCGCCCTTCACGTTCTTGTACTGCAGGTAGTAAGCGTGCTCCCACATATCGAGCATGAGGACCGGGGTCAGGTCGATGGAGGTGTTACCGGCCTGGTCGGTGAGCTGCTCGATAATGAGGCGGCCCGCGATGTGGTCCCAGCCGAGGACGGCCCAGCCGGAGCCCTGCAGGGAGGTGGCAACGCCCGCGAAGTGAGCCTGGAACTTCTCGAAGGAACCGAAGTCGCGCTCGATGGCCTCGGCGAGCTCGCCGGTCGGCTGGCCGCCACCGTTCGGGGACATGTTCTTCCAGAAGATGGAGTGGTTGGTGTGGCCACCCAGGTTGAAGGACAGGTTCTTCGACAGTGCGCGCAGCTTGTCCGGGTTAGCCTCGCCGTTGCGCTCCTCCTCGAGAGCCTCGAGAGCCGCGTTCGCACCCTTCACGTAGGTGTTGTGGTGCTTGTCGTGGTGCAGCTCCATGATCTCCGCGGAGATGTGCGGCTCCAGAGCGTCGTATGAGTACGGCAGGTCAGGAAGTTCGTATACAGCCATGTCTATCTATCCTTTCGTTGAGGTACGCCGCCCATAGTAAACACGTCTGGCAATTCCGCAACGGGGACGTTGGAAAAATTCGTTGCCACGTCGACTGTCCTCGTCGTATTCTTCCCGTATCGACTAGACAGCTTTGTTCAAAGGAGGATCATGGGTTTCCTTTTCGGCACCGCCCCCGCGCTGGTTTCGGCCGACGACGCGCTGCCGGGCCGGGCGACACCGGTCATCGATCCCCGCCCGCACGCGGTGCTGGGCACCCCCATCACCGGGCCGTGGAAGGACGGGCAGAAGTCCCTCATCGTGGGTATCGGCTGCTTCTGGGGCGTGGAAAAGATGTACTGGAACACCGCGGGCGTCGAGGCCACCTCGGCGGGCTATGCCGGCGGGGTTACGCCCAACCCGACGTACTACGAAGTGTGCTCGGGAAAGACCAACCACGCCGAGGTGGTCGAGGTGGTCTACGACCCGCAGCGCGTGGGCCTGCGCGAGCTCGTGGTCAAGGCGCTGGAGGCGCACGACCCGACCCAGGGCTACCGCCAGGGCAACGACGTGGGCACCCAGTACCGCTCCGCGTTCTATCCGCGGACGGGGGAGGATAAGGAGGTCATCGACAAGCTGGTGGCTGCCTACGCTGACCGGCTTGGCGATGCCGGCTTTGGCAAGACCACCACCGAAGTCAAGCTCTTATCGGATACCGATGCGGGCGAGTACTACCTCGCCGAGGACGAGCACCAGCAGTACCTGTACAAGAACCCGTTCGGGTACTGCCCGCACCACTCGACCGGGGTGAAGTGCGGATAGGCTAAATCTTCCGCCCGCCGCGGCGGCTCCACGGCACGGCGAGCCCTTCTGCAGGGCAGATGGACCGCGTCATCGCGTGCGCGAGCTCCGGGGACATGTCGCGCACCGCCTGCGAGCCCAAGACCTCCGCCCAGTAGGTGAACATCTCGGTGAAGTAATTGTGCCCGTGGCCGCCGGGCACGTCCTGGGTGTTGATTTGGTCGAGGCCGATCTGCCAGAAGCTGATGAACGGCACCCAGTACAGGCTGGTCAGCGTGTCGTTGTGGAGCGCTTTTGGCGTGGGCTCGTGGACCCAGTCGGGGCGGCGATACAAAAGGTGCGAATCCCACCACACGATCGCGTCCGACGGGTGCTGTGCGATGACCACGCGCGGGCGCTCCCACTTATGCGCGAAGTCGCGGCCGAACGCGTCGTGGCGGACGTGATCGGGGTGGGAGGCGAAACGTAGGTGGCGGCCGCCATCGACAATAGGCACGCGCTCCAGGGACCCCGGATCGCGGCGCAGCCTTTTGGTAAACGTGGACATGCGCGGCGGCCCAGAAAGCACCGCGCCGTCACAGGCGGCTAGCAGATCGTCGACGTCGTCGAAGTTGTCCAGGATGGCGTACGCCCCCAAGGACTCGCCGGCGAGGTAGAGCTGCGGGCGTTCATCGGCAGGCATGGCATCGAGGCGCTCCCGCACCGCGCGGATGAGCTCCGCGGCCGCCTCGACGGGCGACTGCGGGTCCACCACGTACGCAAACACCGACTGCAGGTAGGAATACTGCAGCGTCACCGTGGCGCAGTCGCCGCCGGTGAGAAACTCGTAGCTGGCCACGCTGTACTCGTTGAGCCAGCCCGTCCCGGACGGCATCTGAATGACCACGGCGCGCCGGGAGAAGGCGTCGGTGCGGTCCATTTCCGCCAGCACCTGCTCGGCGGCCTCACGGTAGGTCTCGTAGGCCAAGAAACCCGCGTAGAGACGGATGGGCTCGCGGGCCTCATCCAGCCCCATGACCTTCTTGATCTCCGCCGCCCGCGGCCCGCGCGAGAGGTAGTCGCGGCCCTTCGCGCCCACCGTGTCCCAGTCCTCGTGAGAGTCTGGGCTGCCGGAACGCTCCGGCTCGTGTGGCTGCGGCGAGCCGGGCACGAACGCGCGGTTGAGCTTTTCCGCCTTCGCCGAGGTGGTGTGGATGATGCGGCGCAGCAGGACCTTATCGGAAAGCAGCACGCCTGTCCCAGCGATGGCGGCAGACGCCAGCGGCCAGGCCAAAAGCGGCGGCATCCAGCGACGCAAGCGCTCGGAGAGTTGATCCACGCTCGCCTGCAGGCCCTCGCCCACGAGCAGCAGCACGCCGTAGCCGACCACGCCCAGGCCGGTTGCGGCGACGGCCTGGCGCGGGCCACGGTCGTGACTTTTGCCCACCAGCTCGGCCTGGGTGCGCTGATTCGAAATGGAGCGCACCGTCGCCGCGACCGTGATCGCGCCCAGCACGAAGTGCGCGCGGCGCCGGTTCCGGGCGGTCAAGTGGCCGGGCAGCTGCCGGTCCACGTTCGCGGCGACCTCCCGGGTCAAAAACGCCGCCGTGCTCCCGACCAGGTGGCCGAAACCCTGGCCGATGGCCACGTTCGCGGCCGTCACCCACCACGGGCGGGGCAAAAGCGACGGGGAGACCGCCGCCCACGTGGCCACCTCCGCGCCCAAAAGGCCGGCCGACATATTGCGCGGGAGGCGGCGCCGCCCGGTCATCCGGACGACCGGGGTGACATCGCTCAGCACCTCCAGCCCGAATTTCGCTGCGTGAAGGGCGCCGGAAGCCGCCCGCAGTGCCGCGCGCCGGGGTAAATGAGCCATAGGCCACATCTTTGCAGAACGAGCCGTTGCACGCAGGCCCCCGCAGGCGCACAATAAGCACACGGTTGGTACACCGCACGCAGAGGAAAGGGGCGCCCGTCGCCGTGGACATCATCGCGCACCGCGGATACTCGGGGAAGTATCCGGAAAACTCAGCGCTGGCTTTTGAAAAGGCCCTCGCGCTCCCCATCGAAGGCGTCGAGTGCGACGTGCGGCTCACCCGCGACGGGAAGGTCGTGGTCAACCACGATGCGCGCATCGACCGCACCTCGAACGCGTCGGGCAAGCTGTCCCGGATGGACTGGGACGAGGTCCGCCAGGCCGACATCGGCGGCGGGCAGCGCATGCTGCTTCTCGATGAACTCCTTGAGATGGTCCGCGGCACCGGCAAGCACCTCTACATTGAGCTCAAACACCTCCTTTTCCACGACGGCGGCGTCCTAGAAGAGCAGGTCAAACTCCGCCTGCGCTACGCCGGAATGCTCGATGACCCGCACATCCACGTCATCTCCTTCCACCACACCGCCATCCGCAAGATGGAGCGCATCGCGCCGCAGATCGACCGCTACTACCTGCGCCGCGACTGGGAGCGGATGGTCAACAAGGCCGACGTGATGTTTTCCAACCCGACGGGCCTGGGCATGTCAGTGCTGCGGGCGAAGCTGCAGACCTCCGCCATCGGCTCGCGCAACCGGCCGACCTACCTGTGGACCGTCGACGACGAAGACGACGTGAAGTGGGCGTTCGTCAACGGCGTGGACGTGCTGGCCACGAACCAGCCGGAGGTCGCCCTGCGTGCGGTGAACTTTTAAGCACCGGGCGCCGCTACATTAGTGGGCATGGCTAAAAAGAACTGGAAGAAAAAGCAAGACCTGCCCAAGGGCATGAGCCGCCGCCAGGCCAAGCTCGCCGCCCGCGCCGCCGAGCGTGCCGCGCTGGAAAAGGACGCCCGCCCCTACCAGGGGGTCGCCGCCGAAGCCCAGCTCGTGGCCCTGCAGGAATTTGTGCCGTCCGCGGTGGCGAAGCTGCCGACCAAGGGGATTGACCGCGACGTCTACGTCGCCACCGTCCTGCCGGGCGCGTCCGCGGCGTTCATCCGCGATAACGGCGACGCGTTTGTGGGCCTGCAGGTCCAGCAGCACACCCACAACCCGGGCCGCGACTTGGCGTACGCGCTCAACTGGGTGAAGGACCACCAGCCGGGCGACACGTTGGAGTCCACCGCGGCCGACGGCTCCCAGCCGGAGCTTTCCGAGCTTGTCGATGCCGACCAGCCCCTCGACATCACCGTCCACCAGGACTTCGGTTGGTGGACCCCGGAAGGCGGTGCCGCCGACCCGCAGGTCGCGCAGGCCATCCAGGCCGCGAACAACACCGTGATGGAAACCCGCCCGGCCGGGGGCGAGGATCTGACCGGCGCGGCCTTCTGGTCCGAGGGCCACGGCGACAAGGCCTACATCCGCTGGGTGCGCCCGGCCGATGACGAGAACGCCTTCCTCAACGCCATCGCGCGCCTGGCCGCCCGCGGGGACATGAACGTCGGCGAGGACACCAAATTCGCCGGCGTCTTCCGCACTCACGGGCTCATCGCCCCAGTCTTCGACCTGCGCCCGGACGTCGCCCACGATTCCTATGCCGCCGAGCTCGCGCGTGTCGATGCCGCGCTTGCCGATGAGCTCACCAACGACGCGCAGCTCAACGCCGACGAGCGCAAACAGCTGCAGAACCTGAAGTCCCGCCAGGTCACGCTGCGGTAGCGGGATAAGCCCGCTACCGCAGCGGGAGGTCGGACAAGCCCGCCACCGCAACGGGAGGTGGAACGAGCCCGCTACCGCAGCGGTTACTTCATCGAATCGAACAGCTGCTGGGACGCCTCGTCGTCCCACAGCACGACACTGCCAACCTCGGTGTCCATGAACCCGCCGAGCGGGACCGTCTTGGTCTCCACGCCGCCGGCCATCGCCAAGGCCACGTGCGCCAGGTGCCAGACGTGATCGCCCTTGTTGACCGTGAAGTAACCGGTCGTCTTATCCACCAGGGAAATCATCCGCACCGGGTTGAGGATGGTCGCCGGCGAGGTGATCTTGTGCAGCAGCGCGGAGAAGAAATCGCGCTGACGCTGCACGCGGTCCAAGTCACCCTGGGCCGTCGCGCGGGTGCGCACGTAGCCCAGCGAGGTCGGGCCGTCGAAGTTTTGGCACCCCGGCTGCAGGGAGATGCCCGCAAGTGGATCGTCAATCGGCTCCTCGGGGCACATGTCCACGCCGCCGACCGAGTCGACCAAATTGGCCAGACCGCCCATGCCGATCTCGGCGTAGTGGTCCATGTGCAGGCCGGTGGATCCCTCGATCGTCTCGGCGAGGAGCTCTGGCCCGCCGTAGGTGAATGCGGCGTTGATCTTGTCCTCGCCGAAGCCGGGCACGTTGACGTAGCTATCGCGCGGGATGGACACCAGCTGCGCCTTCCCGGAACGCGGGATGTGCAGCACCATGATGGTGTCGGTGCGGCCGACGCCGACATCGCCGCCGGTACCCAGGCGCTCGATGTCTTCATCAGAGAGCCCCTCACGGGAATCGCTACCCACCAAAAGCCAGTTCGTGCCCGCGCCGGACTCGCCGCCCGGCGGTAGCGCTTCCGTGCGGGTCAGGCGCGAATCGGCCCACAGGCCGAGCACCAGCGTGCAGACCAGCACGATAGCCACGAGCCAGCCGAAGCAGCCGAAGATCCGCTTGAGCGGGTTCACCGGCTTGCGGCGGCTATGCGCCTTGCGCTGGCGTGCGGGATCCGGGTTGGCCTCCTCCCAGTAGCTGCGCGCCAGGCGAGGTTGCTGCGATGGCTGAGCCTGCGGCTGCACCTGCTGTGGCTGGGATTGCCGCGGCTGGGATTGCTGCAGTGGGGTGAACTCCTGCCGCGGGCGACGAGTAGAAGTGTCGCGCGGTGGGGTGTCACGCGGTGGAGTGTCACGGGGCGGCAGCGCCCGCGTCTCGTTGGACTGCGGCGCGGCCGCCGGGCGGGCCGACGATACCGGCCGCGACTGGCCCAGGCGACGCGCCTGCCGCGAGCGCCCTTCCGCGGGGCGGGGGCGCTGCTGGCGATCACGGGCGGGCTCACGCATCGGCTCACGCTTTGGGCGCGCCACCCGGCGCTCGGCGCCCTGGCCTGCGCGCGGGGGTTGCACGCGAGAGGCGTCGGGGCGCCGCCCCGCGTCCGCGCGACGACCGGAGGGCCGGCGGCGGACCGGCCGCCCATACCTGTCACGCAGGGGTTTTCCGTCGGCGCCAAGGACAAAGCCGCCGTCGTCGCCCGCCCTGCGGACTTCGCGGCGGGGGTCGCGTCCGGAATAAGTCATGCGCTACAGCCTACAGTCCCCGGGGTGTTAGAAAACGAGGGCGTAGCCAAGGAACGCCACGGCATCGATGACAAAGTGCGCCGCCACAAGCGGCCAGATCCGCCCGGTGCGGTGGTAGAAGTAGCCGAAGATAAGGCCCATCGCCACGTTGCCGAACCCGGCCGACACGCCCTGGTACAAGTGGTAACTCCCGCGCAACACTGCGCTGGCACACAGCGCCCCCACGGGCGATACCCCGAGTTGCTGCAGGCGCGTCAGCAAGTAGCGCACCACCACGAGCTCTTCCGCCCACGCCGTCACCGCGGCGGCGACCAGCAGAACCGGGACCTGCCAGAAGGCATCGTCGAACTGCGCGGGCACGACCTCCTTCGACCACCCGAAGTGCACCGCGGCGACATACAGCGCCAAGCCCGGAAGCCCAATGAGCGCGGCCAGGCCCACGCCCCACAGCCCGTCGCCGCGCCGCCAGCGCGGCACCCGCCCCAACAGGTAGAGCGCCAGTGCCCCGTACGCCACCAGCGTCGCGCTGGATACCAGCTGTAGCGCGATGTCCAGCAGCGGGTTATCGGCCGCCTGCTGGTGCAGGGTGACCGACTGCTCACTCAGACGCGCCGGGGCCATCAGCGCTCGGATGAGCTCCAGCACTGACCGCAGGCCCCGCGCCCCGAACGTCAGGGTGATAACGATGGCGACCTCTACCGCGAGCCGCTTCTTTTCTGCCGCCGCGGTCACCGGTGCACCACCTGGGCGAGGCCTAGCAGCTGGGCATCGGCAAGCGAAATGCCCGCCAGCTGCACGCCGACCGGTTCCGTGCGGCCGCGCACCGGCCACGGAATGCACGCCGCCGGTAGCCGGCCGACGTTGCACAGCGAACCCCACGGCGTCCACTCGGTTTGCTGAGCAAACGAGGTCGGTGGATCCGGGCGCGTGAACGTGCCTTTCGGCGGCGGATCGAAAGCGAGCATGGGCGTGACGATGGCGTCGACTCCCCACGCCGCCGCCAGCCGCGCCGGGAGCGTGTCGGCGTGCGTGTGGGCGGCCGCGAGCTCCGCCGCGCTGATCCCGCGGCCCATATCGCGGATGAAGTCGCTGTACGCAGAGCCGTCGTCGATATCTTTTAGACGCGAAGAAAATAGGGCGGTAAAGGCGGCGAAGGTGTCCGCGGCCTGCGGGTACGGCGCCACGTCCACGACGGTGTAGCCGGCGCGGCCGAGCGCGGCGGCCACCTCCCGGGCAGCAGTGACCATGTGGTCGGCCACCCGCACTGGGGCAAACAGCGGATCTGTCACCAGCCCGATCCGCGCCCGCGGCCGGGTGGGGGAGAGGTCGTGGAGGAAGGCGGAGTCCGCGAGCGACCGGGTGATAAACCCCTCGACGGACAGGTCGGCGCCCGCCGGCTTGAACGCCACGACCCCGCAGGCCGCGGCCGGCACGCGGAGCGAACCGCCGCCGTCGGAGCCGTGCGCCGCCCGCACCAGACCGCGCGCGACCTGCACCGCTGCCCCGCCCGAGGAACCGCCCGGCGTGCACCCCGGCCACAGCGGGTTATCCGGGTGCGGCAGCCCCACCGGTTCCGTGTCCACCCGCAGACCCAGCTCCGGGGCGGCGGACTTGCCGATGAACCGCGCACCCTCCGCCTCCAGCGCGGCGATGAACTCGTCGCTGCGATCCGGGGTGTACGTGCGGTGCACCGAGCCCATCGAGGTGGGCATGCCGGCGACGTCGTGAAGATCCTTGGCGGACAGCACCCAGCCAGACAGGCGGCCCGTGGGGTTCTGGCTCGGCGTCGGCTCGGAAAGTAGATAGGTAAAGGCGTGCTCTTCGGGCGCACGCGTGGCGATGTCAAGCAGCAACGTCGACCTCCACTTAGCCCCAGCCGAGGCGGTGCAGCTGTTCTTCGGGCATGCCAAAGTAGTGGCCGAGCTCGTGGAACAAGGTGACCTCGACTTCTGCCGCGAGCTGCTCTTCGCTGTCGCACCAGTCCTCCAGTGCGCCGCGGTAGATCGTGATGGCGTCCGGCAGGTAACCGGTGTGGTCGAACGTGCGGCGGGTCAGCGAGACGCCCTCGTAGAGGCCGAGGAGCCCCGGGTCGTCCGGGTGGTAGTCCTCGACCAACACGACCACGTTGCGCATCCGGCGGGCGAACTCGTCCGGGATTTTGTCCAGGGCGTCGTTCACCATCTCCTCAAAGCGCTCTTCGCTAACTTTGTACATCCGGTTGGCCTGCGCCCTGCTGACCTGCGTTCTGCTGGTTCGTGCCCTGCTGGTCGGCGTTCTGCTGCTGCGTGTTTTGTCCAGCGGCGGGGGACTGGTTGGCCTCGTTCGGCTTCGGGTCCTCGCCGTCGATGGTGACGTGATCCTTTGCGCTGCCGTTGAGCTCCGCGAAACCGTCACCGCCGGTGCGCGCGTGCATGAGCGAGCAGTTCACTGAGTGGGTGCCGCCATTCCACGAGGTTTCTGCCACCGTGCCCCAGTAGGGCTGCAGCGTGGTCTGCGCGAGCTGATCCTTGCCGCCGGCGAAGTTCTCGGCCTCTTCGGTACACCGCTCGGCCAAGAACTTGTCTTGGTCCTCGATGCTCGGGTAGTCGTCGCCGAACTTCTCGGTCAGGTCGATGACGGCGGTGGTCTCCAGCTGGTGCGGCTGGTCACACGGGACATCGTGAAGCACCTGCTTGTCGTCGATGGCGCGGCAGGTCCCCGGCTGGGCGATGTTCGCCTGGTCCTGGGTGGCCACCTTGCCCTTGGTGGGCAGCGGGGTGCCGTCCTCACCGGTGGTCTGCAGGCCGCACAGCATGGTGCGATCACCTTTCTCCCACGCGTCCGCGGGCGGGAGGATGGGGGCGACGGAGAAACGGCCGTTCGGGTCGTAGCGGCCGTTGAGGTAGTTCGTCGTCGCGCCCTTGCACAGCTCCTCGCGCAGCTGCGCCTGGCGCTCAACGTCCGGGCGCGGGGCATCGGGGCCGAACTCCGCGGTGGGGTAGGTGGCTAAATCGGTGCGGGAGGAGACCTCGAAGCGGTGTTCGTCGTCGCAGGATGCCTGCTGGAAATTGGAGACCTTGCCGTCCTTGGTGTCCCACATCAGGCACGAGCCGGTGTCGGCCGTGGTGAAAGACTCGGGCGGGGCGGCGTGCGTGGCGGATGTGGACTGCTGCGTCCCCTCCGCTTCATTTTCCGGCTCGTCCGCGCTGAAGTGCTCGTAAGATCCGGTAAAAACCGCCGCGGCAAGAGCCCCGACGAGCATGGACCGGACACCGGTCGCCGACCGCCACGTGTTCTTGTCACCCATAGGACAGACAATACTACCGAGAACCGGATGCGCTCGGGCAGTGCCGGGGTAAGATTGACCGCGTGATTGATCTGAAGCTACTCCGAGAAAACCCTGACGTTGTCCGCGCCTCACAGGTCAACCGTGGCGAAGATCCCGCCCTGGTCGATGCCCTGTTGGAAGCCGACGAGAAGCGCCGCTCTGCCGTCCAGACTGCCGATGAACTGCGCAGCGAGCAGAAGGCGTTTGGTAAGAAGATCGGCCAGGCTTCCCCGGAGGAGCGCCCGCAGCTGCTCGAGGGCTCCAACGAGCTCAAGGCCAAGGTCAAGGAGGCCGAGGCCGCGCAGCGCGAGGCCGAGGAACGCGTCGGCGAGCTGCAGTTCAAGATCTCCAACGTCGTGGAGGGTGCCCCGGCCGGCGGCGAGGACGACTTCGTCGAGCTGGAGTACCACGGCGAGAAGACTGAGTTCGACTTCGAGCCGAAGGACCACCTGGACCTGGGTGAATCGCTGGGGCTTATCGATGTCAAGCGTGGCACCAAGGTCGGCGGCGCCCGCTTCTACTACCTCACCGGCGACGGCGCCTTCCTGCAGCTGGGCATGATGATGCTGGCGGCGCAGAAGGCCCGCGAGGCTGGGTTCCAGCTGATGGTCCCGCCGGTGCTGGTCCGCCCGGAGATCATGGCGGGCACCGGCTTTTTGGGCGAGCACTCCGATGAGATCTACTACCTCGAGCGCGATGACCAGTACCTGGTCGGCACCTCCGAGGTGGCGCTGGCCGGCTACCACAAGGACGAGATCATCGACCTGGCTGACGGCCCGCTGCGCTACGCCGGCTGGTCCTCCTGTTTCCGCCGCGAGGCCGGTTCCTACGGCAAGGACACCCGCGGCATTCTGCGCGTGCACCAGTTCGACAAGCTGGAGATGTTCGTCTTCTGCCGCCCCGAGGAGGCGGAGGAGCAGCACCAGGCGCTTTTGGACATAGAACGTTCCATGCTGTCCGCCATCGAGGTGCCCTACCGCGTCATCGACATCGCCGGCGGCGACCTGGGCCAGTCCGCGGCCCGCAAGTTCGACACGGAGGCGTGGATCCCCACGCAGAACACCTACCGTGAGCTCACCTCCACCTCGAACTGCACCACCTTCCAGGCGCGCCGTCTGTCCACCCGCTACCGCGACGAGAACGGCAAGACCCAGATCGCCGCGACCCTGAACGGCACCCTGGCTACCACCCGCTGGCTCGTCGCCATCCTGGAAAACCACCAGCGCGCCGACGGCAGCGTCGTCGTGCCGGAGGCCCTGCGCCCGTTCGTGGGCAAGGACGTCCTGGAGCCGCGCTAGCCCATGGCCGACTGGGACATTCGCGACGGGATCTTTCGGGTCCCGAAAGATCTCGCGCGCGTGCCGCGCCACCCCGAGACGGCAGAGAAGCTCTTCCAGGGCGTAAACGCGGCCATCAAGCGCGTGCTGCGCCTGCAGGGCATCACCATCACCGTCGAAGGCGCCGAGCACATCCCGGCCACCGGCGGCGCGTTGGTGGCCATGAACCACACCGGCTACTACGACTTCGCATTCATGCAGGTCCCGCCCCACATCCGGGGCAAGCGGTTGGTGCGTTTCATGGCCAAGCGCGAGGTCTTCGACATCCCCGTCGTCGGGCGGGTCATGCGAATGATGGACCACGTCAGCGTGGACCGTTCCGCCGGTGCCGCCTCCGTGGGCGAGGCCGTGCGCGAGCTGGAGCGCGGGCGCATCGTGGGCATCTTCCCCGAGGCGACCATTTCCCGCTCGTTTGAGCTGAAGAGTTTCAAAAACGGCGCGGTGCGCATCGCCCGCCAGGCCGGGGTGCCGCTGGTGCCGATGGTCTGCTGGGGTTCCCAACGCATCTGGACCAAGGGCGGCGACAAGCACCTCGGTCGGATCAAGACTCCAGTGTGGATTCGCGTGGGCGAGCCGCTGGAGCTTACCGGTGAGGTGGACCGAGACATCGCCACGCTGCGGGAGACGATGCAGGCCATGATTGACGATGTCCGCGCCGCCTACGCACGCGAGTACGGCCCGTTTGAAAAGCACGCGGACTGGCTGCCCGCGGCCCTGGGCGGCGCGGCGCCGACGCTGGCGGAGGCCGACGCCATGGACGCCGCCGACAAGGCGGAAAAGCAGCGGGCGAAGCAGCAACAGACAAAGAAAAAGTAGGTGGAACCAGCTATGGCCGACGCGCCACGGTTCATCTTCAGCGACATCGACGGCACGTTCATCGATCCGGACGCGCGCGTTACACCCCGCACCCAAGAGGTGGTGGCCCGTGCGCTGCGCTCCGGGGCGCACTTCGCGCTGGCGACGGGGCGGCCGCACCGCTGGCTCGCCCCCGTGCTCGAGCAGCTGTCCGTGCGCCCGCTGTGCGTGACCGCCAACGGAGCGATCCTCTACGACTCGGAGTCTGACCACGTCGTCGCCTCCCACCAGCTGCAGCCGGAGACCATGGCGCGGATCGTGGGCAACGTCATGGAAGTCATGGCCCGCTACGGCGGGGTGTCGCTCGCCGCGGAGCGCGCCGGCGTTTCGTCCGGCGCCGATGCCCTCGAGACCCTGTTCGCCGTGGATCCGACCTACTCCCCGGACCCGGTGGCCAACGGTTTCGGCGTCGCGGATCCGACGGACCTGGTCGCGGCGCCGGCGGTCAAACTCCTGCTGCGCAACCCTGGGTTTTCCTCGGCGGAGCTCTACGAACTCATCGCCCCGCACGTGGATCCGGAGGATGCCCACGTCACCTACTCCATGGACGATGGCCTCTTGGAGCTCGCCGCCCCCGGGGTGACCAAGGCCGCCGGCGTGGCCGAGCTCGCCCGCCGCTTCGGCGTCGCACAGGAGGACACCATCGCGTTCGGTGACATGCCCAACGACATCGAGATGCTGCGCTGGGCCGGCACTGGGGTGGCGATGGGCAATGCGGCGGACATCGTCAAGCGCAGCGCCGACCGGGTTACCGCAACGAACCGGCAGGACGGGCTGGCCCAGGTGTTGGAGGAGTGGTTCTAGCGGCCGCGCGAGCGTGACCGCGGGGCGCAGACCCCGCGGCTGCGTGAAAACGGGATTTTTCGCCCCGAAAACTCGAAAATCCGGCCGAAAATGGCCAGGAACGCGCGATTTCGTCGGCGCGTGGCGCCGCGGCGGAGCGGGTGTGCGAGACTCGTGGGGTGACTTATATCGCCGCCATCGACCAGGGCACCACATCCACGCGGTGCGTCATTGTCGACGAGTCCGGGACCACAAAAGCCTCCGCTCAGATCGAGCATAAGCAGCGCCTGCCGCGCCAGGGCTGGGTCGAGCACAACCCGATGGAGATCTGGCACAACACCCGCCGGGCCGCCTCGGCGGCGATGGTGGACCTAGACGCCGACCCGGGCGACATCAAAGCGCTGGGGATCACCAACCAGCGCGAGACCGCCGTGGTGTGGGACAAAGAGACCGGGCGGCCGATCTACAACGCGATCGTTTGGCAGGACACCCGCACCTCCGGTGTGCACGAGCCGGCGAACAGGTGGCAGGACAAGACCGGGCTGTTGGCCAACTCCTACCCGGCCGGGCCGAAGATCGCGTGGATTCTCGACCACGTCGACGGCGCCCGCGAGCGGGCAGAGCGCGGCGAACTGCTCGCCGGGACCATCGACACCTGGCTGCTGTGGAACCTCACCGGCGGCGCGCGGGGCGATGACGGCCGCCCCGCCCTGCACCTGACCGACGTCACGAACGCCTCGCGCACCCTGCTCATGGACCTCGACACTCTGGACTGGGACGACGAGCTGTGCGAGAAGGTCGGCGTGCCGCGGAAAATCCTGCCGGAGATCCGCCCGTCCATCGGCGACTTCGGCCGGGTGCGCTCCCGCGGCACGCTCGCGCGCGTGCCTATCGTCGGGGTGCTGGGCGACCAGCAGGCAGCGCTCTTCGGCCAGGCCGGCTTTCACGAGGGCGCGGCGAAAAACACCTACGGCACCGGCCTTTTCATGCTGGTCAACACAGGCAAAGAGAAGAAGGGTTCGCAGCACGGGCTGCTCATCACGATCGCCTATCAGCGCGCCGGGGAAGAGCCCGTCTTCGCGCTGGAGGGATCCGTCGCGGTGGGTGGCTCGCTCATCCAGTGGCTGCGCGACCAGATGGGCATCATCCCCAGTGCCGCGGCGAGCGAGGACGTAGCCGCCGACGACAACGGCGGGGTCTACATCGTGCCGGCCTTCTCGGGGCTTTTCGCCCCGCGGTGGCGGCCGGATGCACGCGGGGTCATCGTCGGGCTCACCCGTTTCGCCGATCGCAGCCACATCACCCGCGCCGCTTTGGAGGCGACGTGCTTCCAGACCCGCGAGGTGGTCGAGGCCATCGAAAGCGACGCGGACACCCAGATCACCTCGCTGCGGGTCGACGGCGGCATGGTGGAAAACAACCTGCTGATGCAGCTGCAGGCGGACATCCTGGGCGTGGAGGTGTTGCGCCCGCAGGACATTGAGACCACCGTGCTGGGCGCGGCGTTCGCGGCCGGCCTCGGCAGCGGGGTGTGGGAGTCCATGGACGATCTCGCAGCGCTTGTCGATGTCGACCGCACCTGGAGCCCCGACATGTCCGCCGCCGAGCGCAACCGGTTATACGCGGAGTGGAATCGCGCCGTGGAGCGCTCCTTCGATTGGGCCGGTGCAGAGCACGAAAATGCGGAGCACGAGGGCGCTACCAGCCAGCGAAGTAACGCTCCAGACGGATCGGATGGCGCAGAATCTCCCCGTCGACGTAAAGCCCTGGGCCGGAGGAAGTGGCTGCGCCGCTGGTTTTCCTAACCTCCCCGACCACGCGGCCGGTGGCATCCCGCAGGGGCCCGGGCGCGAGATCGTCCCAGGCAAGTGGCTCGCTGGGGGCGAAGGCCTCGGTGAGGACGACCTGCCACCGCGCGCCGTCGCGGTGATCGGGGTGCACCCGCGGGTCAGCGGAGAAGAGATCGGCGGATTCACCGGCATCCGCGATGACGTGGAGGTTGCCGGACCCGGCATTTAACCACGAGATGATGAGCGCCTCCCGCACGCCGGAATGGAAGAGTCCGGGGGTTTCTTCTACCCCGCGGAGGTCTGTCTCCTCCGGGAGACAGACCTCCACGTCTGCGGTGCGGAAGATAACCCCGTCCGGGCGGGCCGAGGGGTGCGCGACGCGGTGGGCGAGAGCGACCGACTCGGCGTTCTTTTCCGCGACGTCGATGCCGGTGCGCTCTTCCCAATCGGGCTCGCGATGATCGGCGATGGCGCCCGGGGCGTGGACCAGCCGGGCGCCGTGCAGCTGAGCACGGTAGGCGAATTCCCAGTCCTCGCCGCCGTAGCCGACCATGGAGGCATCGAAAAGCACCTGCTCAAAAAGCTCCCGCGAGCAGGTCAGCACCGCGGAGATGACGAAGCGGTAGGCGGAGTCGTCCGCGGCGGTGAGGTTGTCGGTGCGGCGGTAGGCGTCCGCGAGCCACTGCGCCTGCGCGCCGTCGTGGTAGCGGGCACCAACGACGAGGGCGTGCGCGTCCGCCAGCACCGGGGCGATGGCGTGGCGCACGTACTCCGGCCGGGGGACGGTATCGCCGTCGAGGAAGCAGAAGATGTCCCCGTCTGCGTGGGCGGCGCCCAGGTTGCGCGCGGCGGCGGCACGGAAGCCCTGGTCCTCCTGTGCGACGACGGTCAGCGGCAGCCGCGTGGTGGGGGAGGGCAGGGTCGCAGAGCCGTCGTCGGCGACCACGACCTCGAGGTGCCCCGGGTAATCCTGCGCCTCCAGGCCGGCGATGACCTCCGCCAGCTGTGCGGGCGCGTTGTAGTGCGGGATGATCGCCGAAACCCGCGGCCACAGCCCCTTTTCCCAGGCGCGGCGCCAGGCGGCGGCGACGTCGGACCAGGCCCAGCGCGGCGCGGGCTGTGGGGTGGAAAACTCGGGGTCGGCGGCCGCGCGGCGGAGCGCCTGCGGCCACTCGTCGTCGCCCACCAAGGTGATAAGGCCGGGGAACTCGCGGTCCATTTCGCGCGCGTAGGCCGAGTCCGCGACGAGTACTCGGCGCCCGGCGGCTAGCCAGCGCATCAGTGAGCCCGATGCGGAGAAATGGTGGTGCGCGCACACCGGCACCGCGACTTGGGCCATGCGGCGCCACATGTCCGAGTCACTCAAAAACCCGGTGAGCTCAAACTCGATACCGCGGCGGGCGGCTTCCTCTTGCAGCTCGTCGGCCATGTACTCGTGCCCGGCCGAGCACTTGCCTAGCGCAACGACGGTGCCCGCGCCGCGCTCCAGCGACTCGATGACTCGCTGGTGGCCCTTGCCGGGGTAGACGAACCCGATGAGCCCGAAGGTGTTCGGCGCGGGGGAGAGGCCGGCCGTCACATCCGGCGCCGGGTGGGGCAACGGCAGCCGGATGACCCGGACGTCGATGTTCTCCGAGTCAGTGTCGTCGGCCGCGAAGAACGCCGCCTCGTGCTCGGAGTTGACCACGGCAACGTGGGCGCGCCGGGCGAGCCGGCGGTAGGCGCCGGCGCGGCGGGCGAAACGGTCGGCGCCCTCCTCCGGCTGGGGGATGTCGTGGAAGGAGACGGACAGCGGCCGCTCACCCGCCAGCCGCAGCACGGTGTCGACCGCCTCGTTGGGGCTGGAGCCGAAGAGGTGGTCGGTGAACGTGACGTGCAGCGCGGTGGCGGCGGCGAGCGTCGACCCCGATCCCGACCCCGGTGCCGCGTCGAGCTCGGCCACGGACTCGGCGGTGACGCAGGGGGCGCTGGCGCCGAGGGCATCGTAAAGCGCGCGGGCGTATTCGGTGACCCCGTGTTCGGCGGGTCCGACGATGACGTGGGTGAGCTCCATCTACTCCACCCCCAGCACGCGGAGGCGGTCGGCGTGGCGCTGGAGCCCGGCGGGGACCACGTCCGGGTACTCGCGGTAGAACTCCAGCTGGGCGGCGGCGATGTCCCGGTCAATCGGCGCGCCGTCGCGCAGCCACTCGGCGGTGGGCTCCAGCCGCCCGGCCTGATCCAGCGCGTCCGCCACCCCGAGCGCCTCCGCGGCGGGGCGGTAGACCGGCGAGTCCAGACCGCGCAACAGCTCCCGGTCCGGCAGCGCCACCTGGCCCAGCCCGCACTCATCGGCAACCAACTGGCCCAAGTGCCGCAGCGAGTCGTTGTCCGGGTGGTTGATGGTGTGCCACCGTGGCGCGGACTCCAAGTACGGCGAAAAACGCACCGCCCCGTGCGCGTTTTCACGCCGGGCCATCTGCTCGACGGACATCGCCGCAAGCTGGCGCAACGTCGCGGCCGACGGCTCCGGCACCTCCTTGCCGGCGGCCCGGGCCAACACCCGCAAGTCGTGGTACGGCACCACCGGCGGGTTGAGCGACGGATCGAACGGCGGGCGGATGATGGCGTCGAAGGGGTGCAGCCCGTCGAAGCGAAGGACGGGGACGATAACCCGCTGGGCGTCCTCCCGTACGAGCTCCCAGGTTTTCTCCCCGCCTATTGGCAGGCCGCGGTAGCCGGCGTGGATGGGCTGAGTGATCACGATGTCCGCGGCGCCCAGCGCACGGGCCGCGTACGGCATGTCTTCGCCCGTCCACTCGTGGACCGGCGGGATGCGCAGCGATTCCACCCCGGTCGCAGACAACACGATGCGCAGGCTCTCGGCCTGACAGTTGCCGATGACGACGACCACTGGGGCATCGGCAAGCGGGCGGTGGCCGGGGAAGTAGAAGTCGGCGTAGTGCCGGTGCCGGCCGCTCGCCGCGGCGAATTCGGACGGGGGTAGATTCTGCGCGCTGTTCACCTGGCCATATTAACGAAAACGGCGGGGTGCGACCCGGGGGCCTACAATCGGGGCCCGCCCCGCCCCCGCTATCCCTGGACTAGGAGGAACGCCCGTGCCCATCCGCGTCGTCGAAGTCCCCGCCGCGCACCCGTACACGCGGGCGGTCACCGACGCGGGGTGGACGGACGTGCGCGTCCTCGCAGACCCCGTGGAGGATCCGGCCAAGTGGTGGCCGCACCCGGCGGTCGAGGCGGACTGGTGGGCCGCGCAGGCAGACCCGGCCGAGGTCTGCCACATCCACTTCGGCTTCGAGCACCGCACCCCGCAGCAGATGCGCGAACTGACAGAAACGTTAAATGAGCTGAGGGTAAAGCTCGTGGTGACCGTCCACGATCTGGACAACCCACACCTGGAGGACCAAACAGACCACCACGCGCGGCTGCAGATCCTGCTCGACCACGCCGCGGCGACCATCACCCTCACTGACGCCGCCGCGCGGCGCATCGCCCGCGACTTCGGCGCCCGGGCCGTGGTCCTGCCGCACCCGCCCATCGTCCCGCCCGCCCAGTGGCAGGCGTCCACGGGCGCCGGGGCCTGCGTGTTTATCAAGTCCATCCGCTCCAACACGGTGCAGGACCCGGACTTCTACCGCGGAATGAAGGTCTACGCCCACGCCGATGTGGCGGACCACCCGCTGGTCCAGGCCCTCGACGATGTCACCCTGCATGCCCCGCTTGACGATGCCGCCCTCTACCGCACCCTGTCCCAGCACCGCGCGTGCGTCCTGCCGTATACCCGCGGGACCCATTCCGGCTGGCTGGAGATGTGTCGCGACTTGGGCCTCAACGTCGTGGTCCCAGACTGCGGCTGCTACGCCGACCAGGCCGACCAGGCCGGGGTCGTGTTCGAGTACCCGACGGGGAAGAACCCGGCCGCGGCGGTAGAGCGCGCGCTCGCCGCCCCGACTCAGGCGCGCGTCGAGTCATGGACGCGGGTGACCGATGAGGTCCGCGCGGCGCACCACCGCATCTACCGCGAGGTGGTTGCCTAAGTGAAGATCGCTGTCATCGCACCCTCGCGTTTCCCCATTGCCGAGCCCTATGCCGGCGGGCTTGAGGCTTTCTGTGCCATGCTCACCCGCGGCCTGCGCCGCCGCGGCCACCACGTGGATCTCTACGCCACCCGCGGATCGGCCGGGCACGTGCGCGAGTGGGAGTTTCCCGGCGTGGACTGGACCGGCTACGAGGACCAGGAGACCGACCACACGTACCCGCCGGGCCAGCGGGAGCTCGAGGACGCCGCGTTCGCCCGGCTGCGCGAGCACCTTCTGGACTGCGATTACGACGTGGTGCACAACAACAGCCTGCACCCTGGCCTGTTTCCCACGGCGGCCGATCCGCGGCGCTTGCCGATGCTCACCACCTTCCACTGCCCCGGCTTCGTGGAGGTGCAGTCCGCGCTCGACGCGGGGCCGTACACGGCCGTCTCCGACATCACGGCGCGGTCGTGGGATCTGCCCACGCCGGCGCGGATCATCCCCAACGGCGTGGACACCGAGCGCTTCCGCCCCGGCCCGGGCGGAAAGGGTGCTATCTGGTTCGGCCGGCTGACCCGGGATAAGGCCCCGCACTTAGGCATCGACGCCGCCCGGCGGGTCGGGCTGCCTCTCACGCTTATTGGGCGGGTGGGCGACGCCGCCTACTACCGCGCGGAGATCGCGCCGCGCTTGGGCGGCGACATCACCCACCGTGAGCACGTGCCGCAGGAAGAGTTGGCGGAAGAGATAGGACAACACGACGTCGCGCTGGTCACTCCGGTGTGGGAGGAGCCGTTCGGCATGGTGACCATTGAGGCGATGGCCTGCGGCACCCCGGTGGCGGCGACCCCGCGGGGCGCGCTGCCGGGGCTGGTGGGCCCCGCGCCGAGCGCCGTCGCGGCGGACTGCACGCCGGAGGCGCTGGCAGCGGCGGTGCGCGAAGCGCTCTCCTTCCCGCGCGCCGAGGTCGCGGACTATGCCCGCGCACACCACAGCATCGACGCGATGCTCGCCGCCTACGAAGAGGAATACCGGAAGGTGGCGAGCCGCTAATGCGCATCGGTTTCTACACCCATCACCACGGCAGCGGGCACCTGCGCCGCGCGCTGACCATTGCTGAAGAGCTCGCCAGCCGCGGGCACGCCACGTCCATCGCCTCCTCCCGCGCAAGTGCCGGAGTGGACGTCGCACTCCCGTTGGACAACGAGCCGGGGCCGGGGGATACCGGTTTCCCGGATCCGGACGCGCACAGCGCCTTCCACTGGGCGCCCGCCCACAACCCGGGGCTGAGCGCCCGCATGGCGCGGCTGGCGCAGTGGGTGACGGAGTTTCGCCCCGACGTCGTCCACGTCGATGTCTCCGTCGAGGTCGCCGTGTTTCTGCGCCTGCTCGGCGTGCCGGTCACGGTGCAGGCGATGCCGGGCGTGCGTGACGATGCCCCGCACCAGCTCGCCTACCGCCTCGCCGCCGGCATCATCGCCGCGTGGCCTGACTGGGTCCCGCTCAACGCGGGCCTTGCGCCCCACGCCGATCGCGTTCACCGCGTCGGCGGCATCTCGCGGTTTCCGTCCACAGGGCGGGAAACGAATGCGGCCTTCCGCGAGGCGGGCACGCGGCACATTGTCGTGCTGCGCGGCGCCGGTGGCCACGCGCACGGCGATCAGTTTTGGGAAGAGACAGCCGCGCAGGTGCCCGACACCGCCTGGCGGATTTTGGGCGGTAAGGACACCGTCGCCGATCCGTCGCCGCTTTTGCGCGCGGCGGACCTGGTCATCTCCGCGGCGGGCCAGAACTCGGTGGCGGACATCGCCGCGTGTGGCGCGCCGGCCATCGTCACGGCGGAGGAGCGCCCCTTCGGCGAGCAGGAGGCCACCGCGCGGGTGCTCCGGGAGGCGGGGCTGACAGCCCCCGCCCCCGCACACGACGCCGGCTGGCCGGAGGCCGTCGCCCGCGCGCTGGCCCGGCCCAAAGACCGGGCGGACTGGGAGAAATGGCAGACCCGTGGCGCGGCCAGCCGCGCCGCCGACGCACTGGAAAGGGCAGGCACGTAATGGGGAAGACGGCACGGCACACAACCATCGTCACGCTGGGCGATGCCGGACGCACCGAGCACCTGGTCAACCAGCAGGAGTTCGTGCAGCGTTACTGCCCAGGCGTGCGCCACATCCTAGTCGCGCTCGCGGATCACGCCGAGCTGTCCCGCGCCCTGCCGGACGTGGAGGTTGTGGCCGGCGACGCCGCACACGCGCGTTCGCTGGCCGCGGCCCGCAACCAGGCCGGCGACCTGGCGGCCCGTGACGCCGATACAGACGATGCCATCATCTTCCTCGACGCCGATTGCCTGCCCGGCCCGGGGATGGCCGACGCCTACCGCGCGGCGCTGGATCGTTTCCCAGACGCCGTCGTCTCCGGACCGGTGACGTACCTGGAAAAGGGTGGGGTGTGCGCGGACATCGCCAAGCGCCGCAACCCCCACCCGCTGCGGCCGGATCCGGAGAAAACCCATCTGGCCACGGACGATGAGTACAAATTTTTCTGGTCTTTGTCGTTCGCGGTGCGTGTCGAAACCTGGCGGCGCATCCGCTCGCTGCTAGGGGGCTTCGATCAGGGGTATACAGGGTACGGAGGCGAGGACACCGACTTCGCGTTCGGGTTGCGCAGCCACTCCGTGGCGTTTGCGTGGGCCGCGCGTGCCGATGCCTACCACCAGTGGCACCCGGTGTCCTCCCCGCCGGTGGAGCATCTCCGCGACATCGCCGCCAACGCCACCCGGTTCCACTCCCGCTGGGGAGTGTGGCCGATGGACGGTTGGCTCAAAGAATTTGCCCGACGGGGTCTCATCCGCTGGCATGACGACAGGATTGAGGTGACAGATGATTAAGCACTGCGTGGCGGTCATCCCCGCGCACAACGAGGAGCAGTCGATCACGACGTGCGCCGCGGCGGTTATCGATGCCGCTTGCGCGACGCACGTGCCCGTCGACATCGTGGTCGCCCTCGACGCGTGCACCGACGCGACCGCCGACGTCATCCGTCGCTTTGGGCCGCGCGTGCGCGGCGTAGAGATGGACTACCGCAACGTTGGCTACACCCGCCGCGCCGGGGTAGCGGCGGCGCTGGCCGGGGTGCCGGCGCATGTCGATGCGTCCGAGACCTGGATCTTGAGTACCGACGCCGATTCGATCGTGCCGCCGGACTGGATCACGCGGCAGCTGGATCTGGCCGCGCGCGGCGCGGACGCGGTGGTGGGAACCGTCGAGCCGAACTGGCAGGACGCGGTCCGGCCGGCGGAGATTCACCGGCTCTACGAGCGGCGCTACAACGCCGTGGCCGGCCACGAGCATGTCCACGGTGCGAACTTGGGCGTGCGGGCCAGCGCGTACCTCGCGGCGGGCGGCTTTGACACGCTCGCGTGTTCGGAGGACGTCGCGCTGGTGGAGGCGCTGCGTGCCACCGGTTTCTGCGTACAGGCCGTCGCGGACATCCCGGTGCTCACCTCGACCCGCGTCTCGCACCGCGCCCCGGGCGGGTTTTCTACCTACCTGACCAAGCTGGAGGCGCTCACGGGCGAGGTCGCCGGTGTGACGCCAGCGGCCCCGGACGTCGCCGGGGCCGCGCACTAGCAGGCGCTAGTTGGTGAAGACGTCGACCTGCTTCGTCTTCGCGTTGTAGTTGATGTAGCCGCCCTGGAAGTCGACGCGGATGTCCTTGCCCACGCTGTACTGGTCGGTGATGGGCAGGCCCAGGGATGCGGCGTTCTCGCCGTCGGCCCAGGCCTTCGCAATCTCGCCAACCAGCGCGTGCGCGCCGGTGTCTTCGGAGGACATGACCACGCCGTTGTCGAAGAGCTGGTAGGCGATCTTCTGATTATCGGCGGTGATCATGTCCGGGCCGCCCTGGGCGACGCCGAGCAGCGGGCCGAAGGCGTTGAGGATGTCACCCCACTGGCTCTGCAGCTCCTGGTCGCCGGTGACGCGCAGGACCTTGCCGATGACATCGGCAATCTGCGTCGCCGTCATCCCGCCGGCAATCTCCTGGTCCTTCTCCGGTGCCTGCAGCACCCCGGCGGCGAGCGCCAGCGTGCCCACGGCGGAGGCCAGCTTTAAGAAGGCCTCCTTCTGCTTCGGGGTGAACTGGGAGCTTAAACCGTTGGCATTCAGCGACTTGCTGATGTTGCTGCTCGGCCCACCCGACTGCTGGGACGCGTTCGACTGCTCGTCCACACTCGGCGCAGGCTTCGGCTGCGGCGCCGGATTGTTCGAATGCGACGGAGTGGTGGATGGAGTGGTCGACGGGTTAGTCGACGGAGAGGTGCTTGGGCGGGCAGAGGTGCCGCCGGAACGGACCTGGTCGTACTTCTGCTTGGTCAGCTTCCGGATGGTCGGCCACTGCGCGACGGTGTAGTCGCTCGGGCAGGTGGTGTAGTGGAAGTCGCGGTGGCCCTGGAACGCCGGGACCGTGGCGACGCTGCCCGCCGGGTATTTCGAGCCGTTGAAGCCCTGGGACGTAAGCGAGACCTGGCCGGTCGGATCGAAGCCGGAGATCGCCGCCTTCCAGCCGGCGATGTTGGCCACGGACTGCAGCTGCTCCTGGGTCGGCTGGGCGGTCTGGTAGTTGCCCATCATCGAAATGCCCCAGGTGTTCTGGTTGAAGCCGCCGACGTGGGCGCCCTGGACGGCCTTGTCCAGCCCGCCGTAGCGGCCCTCGTAGATGGTGCCGTACTTATCTACCAGCGCGTTGTATCCGATGTCGCACCAGCCCAGGTTCTGCGCGTGGTACGCGTAGATTCCGCGCACGACGGCAGCCGCCTCCGCCTTGGAGTAGTTGTTGCTACCCGCGGTGTGGTGCAGGGTCAGCGCCTTGACGCCGTCGTCGTAGTCCGGATCCATGCAGCGGATGCCTTCGTCGGCGCCCCAGCCGGCGCGGCTGACTACGGGCGGCATGCCATCGGCAACCGTCTCCGCGGCCGGCTCGATGCCGGACTGGGTCTTGCCGTCGATGAACACGGCCTCGAGATCGGAGGCGCTGATCGAATCGGAGTCAGCGCCGGTGTCGCCGTCCTTCGCCGTGTCTTGGATGTCGGCCACCGGCTTGATGTCGCCGTAGTTGGACGGCAGGGGACCCGCGCCTTGGTTGTCCCCATCGTCCTTCTTGTCCGCCTTGGGTTCCTCCGATTTTTGCGCGGAATCGCCCTGCTCAGCGGGTTCTGGCTGCGCATCCTTATCCGACTCGGCAGACTCCGGCGCGGACTTCGGCTGCGTCTCGCCGCCCTGCTCGGCGACCTCTTCTTCGGACGGGGTGCCCAGATCCACGTTGCCCACGGAGACCTGAACGTCGTGGGTCTCGCCCACCCAGATCGGATCGGTGCCGTTGGTGCCGTCCGTGGTGACGTCAGTCGGCTCGGCGCTGAACCACTCGCTCCACGTGCCGTCTTCCTGCTTCGCGCGCACGAAGACCGCGACGTCCTTGTGGCCCTGCCAGGTCACGCCGAAGGTGCTGAATGGCTCGTCCTGGTGGAACTGCTTGACGGCGCGGGGGCCGTCGCCGGCGCCCTGGGAGGCGATGGCCGGGTCATCGACGACGACGGTTTCACCGTCGCCGAAGCTGGCGGTGTTCGTCGTCGCCTGGATGGGGCCACCCTCCGACTGGGTGCGCAGGATGTGGTTGCCGCCGAAGGTTGCAGCCGCGACGAGAGCCACGGAGGTCAAAACAGCCGTGGCTGGGGTTGCGATTTTTGACTGTCGCGAAACGAGTCTACGTCGTAAATGCACTGGTCAAAGCTCCTAAATCGAACGGGGTGAGCAACTCCCCGGGATGGGCAGCCGAGTTACCACAGTAGATAGTAGTTAATTGCTGGTGAAAATGATAGCGCTGTGGTGCGTGTGATTGAAGGTACGGGGGAGTTGTGGGCGTGTTATCGGCGTTCTCAATGTGTGCCTAGACCGCGCACGGCGCGTTAGTCCGTGTGCGGGGCGGCGGTGCAATAGGGTTGGCCCCATGACTACAGCTGCTGGTAATTCCTATGACCTCATCGTCGTCGGCACCGGGTTCTTCGGCCTCACCATCGCGGAGCGCGCCGCTCGCGAGTTGGACAAGAAAGTCCTCATGATTGAGCGCCGTTCCCACCTGGGTGGCAATGCGTATTCCGAAATCGAGCCGGAGACCGGTATCGAGGTGCACAAGTACGGCGCGCACCTGTTCCACACCTCGAACAAGCGCGTGTGGGATTACGTCAACCGCTTTACTGACTTCACCGATTACCAGCACCGCGTCTTCGCCATGCACGACGGCACGGCCTATCAGTTCCCGATGGGGCTGGGGCTTATCAACCAGTTCTTCGGTAAGTACTACTCGCCGGATGAGGCGAAGGAGCTCATCGAAAAGCAGCGCGAAGGCAAGGACCCGGCCGAGGCGGAAAACCTCGAGGAGAAGGGCATCGCGCTCATCGGCAAGCCTTTGTACGAGGCCTTTGTCAAGCACTACACCGCCAAGCAGTGGCAGACCGATCCGAAGGACCTGCCGGCGTCCATCATCTCCCGCCTGCCGGTGCGCTACACCTTTAACAACCGCTACTTCAACGACACCTACGAGGGCCTGCCGGTCGACGGCTACGCCGCGTGGCTGGAAAACATGGCTGCCGATGACCGCATCGAGGTACGCCTGGACACCGACTGGTTCGACGTACGCGACGAGCTGCGTGCGCAAAGCCCCGACGCGCCGGTGGTCTACACCGGCCCGCTGGACCGCTACTTCGACTTCGCCGAGGGCGACCTGGGCTGGCGCACCCTCGACTTCGACCTCGAGGTCAAGGACACCGGTGACTTCCAGGGCACCCCGGTGATGAACTACAACGACCCGGACGTGGACTACACCCGCATCCACGAGTTCCGCCACTTCCACCCGGAGCGCGACTACCAGACGGACAAGACCGTCATTATGAAGGAGTACTCGCGCTTCGCGGAGAAGGGCGACGAACCGTACTACCCGATCAACACCCCGGAGGACCGCGACCGCCTCAAGGCCTACCGCGAGCGCGCCGCGAAGGAGGCCCGTGAGAACAAGGTATTGTTCGGCGGCCGCCTGGGTACCTACCAGTACCTAGACATGCACATGGCCATCGGCGCTGCTCTGTCCATGTTCGACAACAAGATCGCGCCATATTTCACCGAGGGTAAGGCCATCGAGCAGGAGCGCGGCCACTAATTCGCCCGCGCCGAGTGGTGCGTTCGGCGCTGCACTGACGTTTCGTCGATAACGCCGTCTGCTACGTGCCGGAATGAGTGTTGCCCGACCAGCTGGATTATGAACGGGTATCCGCCAGTGGCAGACGCTGCGGCGTCGAGCGCCCTCTTTACTATTTCTTACTATCTTTATGATCTTTACTATTTCGAGTGAGCGCATGCCGTGCCCTCGTCATACGGGGAGGGGCTAGCAAAACGGTTTTCGGGACACCGGTTTCGGGGATAACGGGTTCCGGTCGGGGGTGCACACCGGAAGGTTACGGATAAGTTAACTCGACGTTTCGCTACGCGCGCCTGAAAGTTAACTAAAGATGTCCGTCCGGTTATGTGTCGGTCGTGGCGCGACGGGGGAGATGGGCGTACACTCAGGGTTGGCTACATTAATTTTACCGCGGAAAACACGCTATACGGCCAGGTAAACGCCTGTTTGTGACATGTGAGACACCCGCAGAAAATTGATTGGTCTGACTCAACGGTTTGACGTAACCCAGTGTCCGTGTAAAGTTAACTACAGGTTAACAACGAGTTGGGGTGAGCGTCCCCGTTTCTCGACGCTCGCTACAGACGGCGAGCGCGCGGGAGTCGTAGCGCGATAGTCGCGCTCCCTCAATCTCGTTCCTCTTCACCGATGAGAGAAAGTAGGTAGGTGAATCGCAATGAAGAGCAATGATCGTCGATTCGACACCATCCGTGAGGATCTGCACCGTGGCTACGGCCACCGTTTCACGGCCGAGCAGATTGACCACAAGCTGGACGAGGTTATCGAGCGCCACTCCACCCGTGCAGTCCTGGACGAGTTCGTCCCCGTGCTCGTCGAGCGCGACGTCACCGAGTTCTTCGGTGAGCACCGTCTCCACGTCCGCTTCGCTGCGGGCGACGACCCTGCGCTGGCCAAGGCCGCAGTTGCCCTGACCAAGCAGTACGCGGGTGATGCCCTCGTGGTTGACTCCGCGGTGGAGCCGGCCGAAGACCTGGGTGACTCCCACGTCGCGCACGTCCTGCAGGAGCGCGGTCTGTACTCCGCCTCCCGTCACCTGGACAATGTCCGCACCGTGGCCATGCCGGACTTCATAGTCTTCTTGGGCGCCGACGTCCCGCGCGACGAGGCCGGTAAGGACGTGAAGATCTGGGACATTTCCCGCGCCAACACCGTGGAGGAGACCCGCGAGCTCCTCGACGACCTCGAGGCCCGCGTACTCTACATGCTGAACAAGCTCGGCATCGAGCCGGTGGAAGCCCACGAGCCGGTCTCCGCGTAAAGTACGCGAAAGCCAATTGAAAAGCTCCGGGCCTAGGACCGGTTAATTTCTAGGAACAGCTAGTGATAATGCGCCGGCGTGCTTGGAAACCGCGCCAGCGCACACATAAAAGGCGCCGTGTGCACCACCCCATTCAACTTGCTGGGTGGCTGCATGCGGCGCTTTTCGATGTTGGGCGAAGCTACATGGCCTCGCCGGTGGCCATCCTGTCGCACACCTTCCACTGACCATCTTCCTTCTTCATGTCCAGGCGCTCGAGCGGCAGTTTGATCTTGCCGGTGTCTTCGCTGTCCTTTTCAAAGTCCAGCTGCATATCCGGAATTACCTCCAGGGACTTCTCGGTGCGCGCCCGGGCGTTGCCGAGGGTCGAATCCACCTCATCCCAGTCGATGCGTGCCGGGTCCAGCTCGCCCGCGTCAGTCGCGCGGGTTTCATCAACCATGTCCGAGCACACCGAATCGTTGATGAGGGTATTGATTCCCGCCATCGCGCTGGTCATCTTTTCGCCCGTGGCGTCATCGTCGGCCTTGTGCATATCCAGCGCATCGAGCATGTCACGGGTGAGCTCGTTCGATGCGATGAGGAACCGGCGGCCCTCTTCCACCGCCTGCTTTTCGTCCGGGGACTTTTCGTCGGCGTCCGTAGATTCCGGGGCCGCCGAGGCACCGGCATCAGCGTCGTCTCCCGCTGGCTGCGAGCACGCCGCGACACCGAGAAGCGCCCCGGTGCACAGGGAGGTGGCTGTCATGCGGGCGAGGCGGGGCAGGTGCATAAAGCGCGAGGAGTCCTTTCTTAGTAAGGGAAATCATGGGGTATACAGCAGGCCTTAGGGTAGGGCATGAGCCGGCCCACGGCAGGCTGGGACTAGAAGCTCGACGAACCACCCGCGCCCGCAAACCCGCCGGCGGAGTAACCGGTGGTCACGCCGCTGCTGCTGTTGCTGCTGGAGGCGGCGGCGACATCGGACGAATGCCAGTTGTTGACCACGGAGAACGGCACGTAGTAAATGCCCATGCCCGGGTGCCACGACGACGAACCCAGGGTCGGGGCGGTGTGATCGCCGCGTTCGACCGTTTTGTCCGAGTACATCGATTCCCGCACCGCCTCGATGACGGCGTGGTAGTCGGTGAGGATGCCGGTGTAGGTGTCCATGAAGTCGGGGGAGGTGAGGCTGTCGGTGCCGTCACCGTGGCCATCGCGAAGCGCGAGCACCCGCTTGTCGATGTCCACCAGGCGCTCCTCCTCCCGCGGCTGTGCCTCGGCCCGCGCGTCGGCGATGTCGCGGTGCAGGTCAGTCAGCGCCCGGCGGCGCGCGGTGGCATCGCCGTGCTCCAAGCTGGCGAGTTCTTCCACGTTGGCCTCCGCGTTGACGGCCTCTTCGACGGCGGCGCGGGCATCGGCAAGCGCGCTAGCGTGGGCGCGAAACTCCTTGTCAGTGGACGATCGGTCCAGCTCACCGGTCTTGTCCAGCGCGGACTGCGCTTTCAGAAACGCGGCCTTGATGTCGTCCCACTGGCGGCGGAACTCGTCATCGGCCAGCGGCGAGGACAAAGAATGCGCGCGGACGTCAATGGCGTCGAGGCGGGTGGCGATGTCGCCGTGGTGCGCCAGGATGTAGTCGTAGTCCTCGCGCGCCTGCGCCGCCTTCTTTTTGCGGCGGGAACGCAGCCCGATTCCGCAGGCAATACCGCCGCCGGCGAGGACTCCTCCGGTGGCAAGAATCCCGGGCCATTCCGAGGACTCACTGCGCACCTCTGTGTCCGCTGCGCCCTGGGCGCCGCGAAGAAGCCCCAGCGCCCAATTTTTCTCCCGCAAGGGATCGCGCATCTCATCCGTGATGCCGGCCAGTCGGGCATCGTCTTGCAAGTCCAGGTCCGCCGCCACGTCATCGCCGGCGTAGACACCCATCTTCTTTGGGTCGAGTCCCACGGCGACGATGACCGTGCCGGGCGCGAATTTCTTCTGATCGGCATCCAAAAGATCCCGCCGCTCGTCTTCGCCGAAGTAGCGGACCGTGTCATTGAGGTTCTCATCGTTGTCCGCGAACGTCAGGTAGACGACCCGCTGCACCGAATCCGGGAAGTCGATGCCCGTGGTGCGCTCGTCCAGCATCTTCTTATCCGAGTCGGAGAGAATGTGGGCGCCGTCGACGACTTCCACGTCGGAGGTGTGTGCGTCGATGTTCTCGCTGGCGCCGGCCGCTGTATCAAGAGGCGCGGTTGCGTGTGCATATGTGGTCAGGCCAGGCGCGGTCACGACCAGCGTCGCGGTGAGCAGCGAAATAGCAGTGAGGGACAACGGTAATAAGCGGGATGCCGGACGATTCATACGGTGAAGTTAACACGCGCACCGGACATTGCGGGGTGGAGCGTCTTGTCCAAGCATTCAGGTGGCTTCCAGGCACTTGCCGCGTGTATAGCGCGGACATGTCGGGCCGCGGCATTACTGTTAGGTAACGAATGTCTTGGCCAAGCGTCGTCTCCCACACACGAGTAATGGAGTAAAACACCATCGTGACTAATGAGAACCAGATTGCGTATGAACCGCTGCAGCGCATCCTGCTGCCGCGGCGGGGCGAGCCGAACAACGTTCGGTTGCTCTACCTCATCGAATCCGAGCACAACCGCGAGCGCCTGAAGTGGCACGACCGCGCCACGCTGGCCATCCCGGCGGGCGAGGAAGTCTCATTCGAGACCTACTTCAACGCGTTCCCCGCCTCCTACTGGCGGCGCTGGTCCCAGCTGCGGACCGTGGTGCTCAGCCTGGATGTCACCGGGCAGGCGAACGTCTCGCTCTACCGCTCCAAGCAGGACGGGCAGCGCGTGGCGGTGGCCAACCACCTGGTGGAAGACGGCCACCACGAGTTCGAGCTGGAGCTGAAGAACTTCGAGGACGGCGGCTGGCTGTGGTTCGACGTCACCGCGGAGACCGACACCGTGCTGGCCGATGCCGCGTGGTGCTCTCCGCAGGCCCCGGCCGAGCAGGAGCTTCCCGATGGCACGACTGTGCCCGCCGCGGACAAGCGCGTGGCGGTGGGCATCCCGACGTTTAACCGGCCGACCGACGCGGTGGCGGCGCTTAAGGCGCTGGCCGAGGACCCGGTGGTCGACGGCATCATCGACTTCGTGCTCATGCCCGACCAGGGTGACAAGCACCCGGCGGACGAGGACGGTTACGCCGCGGCCACCGCGCACTTTGGCGAGCGCTACCGCGAATACCGCCAGGGCAACCTCGGCGGCTCCGGCGGCTACTCCCGCATCATGCTCGAGGCGGTAGAAAACACCGACTCGCCGTTCATCCTGTTCATGGACGATGACATCGCCATCGAGCCGGATTCCATCCTGCGCGCGGTCCAGGCGGCGCGCTACGCGGCCCGCCCGATCATCGTCGGCGGCCAGATGCTCAACCTGCAGGAGCGCTCACAGCTGCGCACCACCGGCGAGCGCGTGGATCGTGCGACGTTCATGTGGGGCCCGGCGCCGCACGCGGTCTACGACCACGACTTCGCCGACTACCCGATGTCCAAGATCGGCACCCCGGAAACGCACCGCGACCCGCGCAAGTACGATTCCCGCGCCATCCACCGCCGTGTGGATGTGGAGTACAACGGCTGGTGGATGTGCCTGTTCCCGCGCGTGGTGGCCGAGAAGGTCGGCCAGCCGCTGCCGCTGTTCATCAAGTGGGACGACACGGAGTACTCGCTGCGCGCGCAGGAATTCGGCTTCCCCACCGTCACCTGGCCGGGCGCGGCCATCTGGCACATGGCGTGGGCAGACAAGGACGACGCGATCGACTGGCAGGCCTACTTCCACCTGCGAAATAGGCTCATCGTCGCCGCGATGTACCACGACGGCGAAGCCCGCGGGCTCACCCGAAACATCTTCAAGTCCACCCTGAAGCACGCAGCGTGCATGGAGTACTCGACCATCGCGATCCAGATCGAGGCGATGCGCGACTTCCTGCGGGGCCCGGACCGCCTCTTCGACATCCTGGAAACCTCCCTGCCGCGTATCAACGGCGTGCGCAAGGAGTACTCCGATGCTCAGGTCATCGAGTCCGCCGACCAACTGCCCAACCCGTCCGGCGCGCCGGGCGTGCCCACCCGGGACATCGGCGGGCGCCTGGCCAAGCTGAAGAAGATCCCGTGGGCACTCAAAGGCCTCAAGCACCTGGTGTCCAAGGAGGACCGCGCCCACCACGAGGTGCCGCAGCTCAACCTGACCCCGGACGAGGCGCGCTGGTTTTCACTGTCGCGCGTGGACTCCGCCACGGTCACCACCGCCGGCGGCACGGGCGTGATGTTCCGCAAGCGCGACCGCGACCTGGCCAAGGACTTGGTCCAGGAAAGCCGCGAGCTGTTGAAGACCATCGAGAGCAACTTTGACGAGCTGCGCCGCGTTTACCGCGACGCCCGTCCGGAACTGACCGATCGCCGCGTGTGGAGGGATTTCTTTGACAACGAGCGCTAGCTCCATGGACCGGTTGAACCACGCCGAATCCCGCATTCTGGAGTCCATTCAGTCCGTTGCCTTCGACGCGCCGGGGGTCGTGCCTACCGCACGCGGCTTGAGCCACTTCGGTGAGCACGCACTGGGGTGGATGGGGCTTGCGGCGGCGGGGGCGGTCATCGACAAGCGCCGGCGCCGCGGCTGGGTGACCACGGGCGCGGCGGCCTTTACCGCGCACGCCGCCTCGGTGGTGTTAAAGCGCATCGTGCGACGCCGCCGCCCCGACTTCCCGCACGTCAAGGTGGGCGTGGGCACCCCGTCGCGGCTGTCTTTCCCCTCCTCGCATGCCACCTCGACCACGGCCTTTTTGGTCTCCGCGGCCCGCGTGACGGGGCAGCCGGCTTTGCTTTCCGGTATCCCCGTGATGATGCTGTCGCGTATGGTGCTCGGGGTGCATTACCCGTCCGATACCGCTCTCGGTGCTGCCCTAGGTGCGGCCACCGCGGAGGCCGCTTACCGCCTGGAAAGGAAGATCGCATGACGGAAGCCAAGGACCACGCCGCCCGCGAGACGGGCTATACCGACGAGGTCAGCCGCCCCGGCGAGGCTGCTGCCACGGGCCAGCGGGAGACCGAGCGCAGCGTCTTCCAGTCGGAGCCGCACACCGAGGGCATCGACAACAACCGCAAGCGGAAGCCGCCGAAGAACTTGCTGGACGGCATGGTGAAGGCCCTGCGCCCGAAGCAGTGGGTCAAAAACGTGCTCGTGTTGGCGGCGCCTGCCGCCGCGGGTGCCGATCAGCTCTTCCACGGGCGAGTGCTTGCCGATGTCGCCTTGGCCTTCGTCGTTTTCTGCCTCGGCGCGTCCTCTATCTACCTCATCAACGACGCCCGCGACGTGGAGGCCGACCGCCAGCACCCGACTAAGCGCTTCCGCCCCATCGCGGCGGGCGTTCTGCCGGTCTCGCTGGCGTATGTCATGTCGGTGGTGCTCATCGTCGCCGCGATCGGGCTGTCCTTCTTGGCCACCGACGGCGCCCAGCTGGCGCTCGTCATCGCGGTCTACATCGCGCTGCAGTTGGGCTACTGCTTCGGCTGGAAGCACATGCCGGTGATCGATATTGCCCTGGTGTCTTCCGGCTTCATGCTGCGCACCATGGCCGGCGGCGTGGCCGCGGGCATCGAGCTGTCCCAGTGGTTCCTCTTGGTCGCGGCCTTCGGCTCGCTGTTCATGGCCTCCGGCAAGCGCTACTCAGAAATCCTTTTGGTGGAGCGCACCGGCGCGAAGATCCGCAAGTCCCTGGAGGGGTACACGCCGACCTACCTGCGTTTCGTGTGGACTCTCGCGGCGACCGCGGTGGTTATCGCGTACTCCCTGTGGGGCTTTGAGCTGGCCACGGACGCGCCCAACAACGGCGGTGTGTGGTACCAGGTCTCGATGGTGCCGTTCACCATCGCCATCTTGCGTTACGCCGCCGACGTGGACCGCGGCGAGGGCGGTGCGCCCGAGGACATCGCGCTGTCCGACCGCGTGCTCCAGGTCCTCGCGCTGTTGTGGCTGCTATGCGTGGCGATGGCGGTCTACATCGTTCCGGCGTTGTAGTACCCCAGAGGGGCAGGGTAGGATGTGCCCTCATGACTGACCTCGATTCCGGCAGGAAGAACCGCGTTGCTTTCGGCAGCGCGGTCGTATCTGCAGTGGTAATCGGGGTCTTTTCTCTATGGGGCGGGTGGGCCCGCCGCTGGATTTCCGATGACGGGCTCATCGTCCTGCGCACCGTGCGCAACCTGGCCGCGGGCAACGGCCCGGTGTTCAACGTGGGCGAGCGCGTGGAGGCCAACACCTCGGTGCTGTGGCAGTATCTAATCTTCGTCGTTCACGCCGTCACCGGCGCGGAGCTCGAGGGCATCGCCACCGTGCTGGCGCTGGTGCTGTCGGTGGCCGCGTTAGTGATCGGCGTGTGGGCGACCGCGGAGATCTACCGCCGCGACGAGCTGAAGTGGTGCGTCTTCCCGGCCGGTGCCCTGGTGTACCTGGCGCTGCCGCCGGCCCGCGACTTCTTTACCTCCGGGCTGGAGTGGGGCCTTTCCATCTTCTACCTCGCGGTGCTGTGGTGGGTGCTGGTGCGCTGGGCGCGCGGGGCCGCCGCGCCCACGCTGTGGCTCGCGTTTACCGCCGGCCTGTCCTGGCTGGTGCGCCCGGAGCTCGCGCTCTACGGCGGGGTCATCGGCATCGTCTTGCTGGTGGCCCACCGCCAGTGGTCGCAGCGCGGCCTCATCCTCGCCGCGGCCTTGCCGGTCCCGGCGGGCTACCAGCTGTTCCGCATGGGATTTTATGGCCTGCTCACCCCGCACACCGCCGTGGCGAAGTCGGCGGCGGACTCCGAGTGGGGCAAGGGCATGGACTACTTGGGCGATTTCGTCGGGCCGTACTGGCTGTGGCTGCCGCTCATTCTCTTCGCGGGGCTCGGTGCGGTCGCGGTCTACTCGCACCGCCACCGCGCGGTGACGTTGCGCTCCGTGCCGGTCGCGGCGGCGATCTTCGTCGGCTGCGCGCTGCTGCACGTGCTCTACGTCCTGCGCGTCGGCGGCGATTTCATGCACGGGCGCATGCTGTTGTTGCCGCTGTTCGCGCTGCTTTTGCCGGTCTTTGTCATCCCGGTCCGCGGGCTGTGGACTGGGCTGGTGGCGCTCGTGGCCGCCGCGTGGGCGCTGACCATCGTGCTGCGCGGGCACCCGGTGGATACTGCGGATTACGAAAAGGACTTCAACGTCGTCGACGAGCGCGAGTTCTGGACGTACGCCACTCGTCGCCCGTCCGGCGACCCGCCGAAGCGCGCCGCCGACTTTTTGCGCAGCCGCCACATGCGGGGATTCCCGCCCGCCGCGCGGGATCTGGCCGACGGCGACGCGTTCGCCTCGCAGTACCTCGAAGACGGCGAAAACGATCTAATCAGCTGGATGACCTTCCCGCGCGAGACGGGCCGCACTGACCCGCCCACCCTGTACTTCCTCAACCTCGGGATGACGGGCATGAACACCTCGCTGGATGTCAGGGTGCTCGACAACATGGGCCTTGCCACCCCGCTGGCGGCGCGTCAGCCGCGCACCGAGAACGGGCGCGTGGGCCACGACAAGTACCTCGCCGCGCAGTGGCAGCTCGCGGACTCTGCCGTGGATCTCACCGAGGTGCCGGACTGGCTGGACCCGGAGGGCGCCGTACAGGCGCGGCGGGCGTTGCAGGATCCGGACGTGAAGGAGCTATTCGCCTCGTACCGCGATCCGCTCACCTGGGACCGGTTTTGGGACAACGTGGCGTTTTCGCTGGGTAAAGGCCGCACCTTGGAGCTGCCGTCGGACCCGGATGACTACTCCGGGGTGCGGTAGCGCACCGCTTCCGGTGGGACTTTATAGCCGCTGTGGTTTAAGGTAGTGGCTACGATCGTTACGTTCGCGTAATAATCCTATTCCCACCAGTTAACATCCCGGGCGGAGCCTGCGATACGGATGTAGAGCCCCTGAAGAAAAACTCAAGGAGAGACCTGACGTGATGTCTTCGACTTTGCTGCGCAGTCGCCAGCGCATTCTCGCGCTGGTTACTGCTCTCGTTATCGCGGCCACGATGGTGTCGTTCGCCGGCACCGGCAAGGCACAGGCCGCCAACCGCGACTGGCTGCGCCCGGACGCCACCGGCACCTGTGAGTGGGACGGCGTGGGCTTCTGGGTCCAGCGCTGCGACGTGTGGTCGCCGTCGATGGGCCGCAACATTCCGGTGCAGATCCAGCCGGCGAAAAACGGCGGCAACGCGGGCCTCTACCTGCTCGACGGTCTGCGCGCGACCGACCAGACCAACGCGTGGTTGAACGACGTCAACGCGGCCGAGACCTACGTCAACGACAACATCACCCTGGCTATGCCGGTCGGTGGCGCTAGCTCTTTCTACGCGGACTGGGAAGGCCCGGCGACTTATGACTTTGTCAACCCGGTCAACTACCAGTGGGAGACCTTCCTGACGCAGGAGCTCAAGGGCTACCTGGCCGATAACTTCGGCGTTGCGCCGGACAACAACGCCATCGCCGGCCTGTCCATGGGCGGCACCGCCGCCATCACCCTGGCCGGCAAGCACCGCGACCAGTTCCGCCAGGTCCTGTCCTACTCGGGCTTTTTGACCACCTCCATTCCGGGCGCGCAGACCTTCATGCGCTTGGCGATGTTGGACGCCGGTAACTTCAACATCAACGCGATGTACGGCTCCATGTTCAACCCGCGCCGCTTTGAAAACGACCCGTTCAACCAGGTGCAGAACCTGCAGGGCGCGGACGTTTACGTCTCCGCTGCCAGCGGCATCCCGGGTCCGCAGGACGACCGTTACCTGCCGGAGCACAAGGCAGCCGGCGCGGCCCTCGAGGCGGCGTCCAACCTGACCACCCGCGCGTGGGAGGCCAAGGCCCGCGCCGCCGGCCTCAACCCGGGTGTGGACTACCCGGCCCTCGGCCTGCACAACTGGGAGGAGTTCGGCGCGCAGCTGGATAAGACCCGCCCGCGCGTGTTGGACGTCATGAACGCCTGGTAGGGCTCGTCGGGTCTCTCCTTACTTCTACCTTCGCTTAAAACCTGTTCAGCTCCTCTCCCCGCCTTAGGGGAAAGGAGCTTTACTGGTTTTATGCCCTTCACAGTTGCGCCACAGCCGCGGCGTGTCGGATTTCTGAAAGTCTCAAGTTGAACTTAAACTTGACCGCACAGACGACAGTAGAGCCGCCGTGACAGGCACGCCGCTCCGGAGGAGGGGAACCTTCGGATCGTGCAGCCGGCCCGCGGGGCGAGAAGACCCCTAGATCTTGCAAGGATGTTTATTCATGCGTTCTTCCGCGTTTAGCACCCGCCTGCGTTCCCCACGCGCCGTGGTGGTTCCGACTGCCCTCGCGCTCGGTATCGCGCTGGCTCCCATCGCCGGCCCGCACACCGCCCTGCCGCAGGCGAAGGCGGATCCGTCCCCGGCTGACCTGAGTTCCAACTTCAACCCGGGCATCTCGGACTACATCGCGCCGTCCGCGCCGCCGCAGCGCACCCCGACCAAGACCGAGCACCCGGACGTGCCGGGCTTGCCGGATGGAGTGGACATCGACCGCGTGGAGTATTTGAGCCCGCGCCACCTCATGGTCTACATCAAGTCGCAGGCTATGCCGGACAAGCTGCAGAAGGTGCAGGTGCTGCTCGCCCGCGATTACTACGAGAACCCGGACAAGACCTTCCCGGAAGTCTGGGCCCTCGACGGCCTGCGCGCGCGTGACGATGAGTCCGGCTGGACCATCGAGACCAACATCGAGTCCTTCTACGCGGACAAGAACGTCAACGTGGTCATGCCGGTCGGCGGCGAGTCTTCCTTCTACTCCGACTGGAAGGAAGAAGACAACGGCCAGCACTACATGTGGGAGACCTTCCTGACCAAGGAACTCATCCCGATCATGCAGAAGCAGTTCCGCTCCAACGACAAGCGCGCGGTGGTGGGCATTTCCATGGGCGGCACCGCCGCGGTCAACCTGGCGGAGCGCAACCCGCACCTGTTCGACTTCGTCGGCTCCTTCTCCGGCTACCTGGACACCACCACCACGGGCATGCCGGAAGCCATTACCGCCGCGCAGATCGATGCCGGCAACTTCGACTCGCAGAAGATGTGGGGCCCGCTCTACTCCCAGGACTGGATCGACCACGATCCGAAGCTGGGCACGGAGAACCTCAAGGACATGACCGTCTACGTCTCGTCCGGATCCGGCCGCGACGACTTCGGACAGAAGGACAGCGTGGCCAAGGGCCCGGCGAACCTGGCTGGCATCGGCCTCGAGGTCATCTCGCGCATGTCCACCCAGACCTTCGAGCGCTACTCCCGCAACGAGGGCGTTAAGACGGTGGCGAAGTACCGCCCGTCCGGCGTCCACAGCTGGGAGTACTGGCAGTTCGAGATGACCCAGGCGTTCCCGTACATCGCGGACTCCTTCGGCCTGTCCAAGGAGGACCGCGGCGCGGATTGCCACGCCATCGGCGCCATCGCGGAGGCCACCAAGGGCGGCAGCATCGGCTCGTGCGTGAACAACGAGTACGACATCGCGGACGGCAAGCAGCAGAACTTCCGCGCCGGCACCGCCTACTGGTCGCCGCACTCTGGCGCGCACGCGCTCTACGGCGCCATCGATGCGAAGTACGCGCAGATCGGCGGCCCGGATTCCTGGCTGGGCTTCCCCAAGTCCACCGAGAACAAGACGCCGGATGGCGATGGCCGCTTCGTCGACTTCGAGAACGGCTCGATCTACTGGACCGCCAAGACCGGCGCGTTCGCCGTGCCCAACGACATCAAGGACGAGTGGGGCAAGGAGAAGTGGGAGGCCGGCAAGTACGGCTACCCAGTGGCCGAGCCGGTCGGCGAAGGCGACGGGCTCTACCAGGAGTTCCAGGGCGGAGTCATCACCCGCAACCCGGACAAGTCCCACCAGCAGGTCTTCGGCCTCATTGGCCAGAAGTACCGCAAGGAAGGCGGCGCCAAGTCGGCGCTCGGCTTCCCCACCAGCAGTGAGCAGACCCTGAAGGACGGCTGGGTGCAGCACTTCGAGCACGGTCACATCTACGCCCGCAAGAACGGCGAGACGCACGTCGTCCTCGACGGCGGCATCTTCGACGCGTGGGGTAAGAAGAACTTCGAAAACGGCGTGTATGGTTGGCCTACCGAAGACACGAAGGAGATCCCTGCCGGCGGCCGCGAGCAGAAGTTCGAGCACGGCACCATCCGTGAGGTCAACGGCAAGGTTCAGGAATCGAAGAGTTAGGACACCCCACACACCATGCGTAGCCCAGCTAAGCCCACCTCCGCCCTGCGCCGTGTAGCCCGCCGTGGCGCGGCCATCGCGTGCGTGGCGGCTACGTGGGGGATCGTGGCGTGCGGGTCGGCCACCGTGGATGGCAACTCCGGCGGTAAGGACGGCAACAACGCGACGGGTACCGAACAATCCGTCGCCCCGCTGGACCGCGGGCAATCGTCCTCCGAAAGCCCTAACTCCGAAGACCCTAGTTCCGAAAGCTCCAGCGCCGAACCGTCGTCCAAGTCCAAGGGCGGAAACGCGGCTGAGGCGGGTGCCGGGGCCGGGGCGGGCGCTGGCGAGGACCGCGGTGCGCGCGAGGTCGACGACATCCCGGAGCCGGAGGACAACACCTCCCCGGAGGACAAGAAGTATCTGGACTTCCTTAACGACAAGAAGGTCGATACGAAGGACGCCGAGGGGCAGATCACCAGCGCCGCGATGACCGTGTGCAGCGAGGACACGGTGACCCTGCCCGCGGTGGCGGGGCAGCTCATCGCCCAGGAACGCACCGACATGGAGCACGGCGAGTTGGTGCGTTTGATGACTGATGAGGCAAAAGAAATCTACTGTTAGCCAAACAGGTTTCTGTTAGGAACCAGACAGTAAGGTGCGCTAAAACAACATCACTATGAAAAAGTTTCTCACGGCGCTGGCCGCCATCCTCGTCATCCTGGTCATCGGCGGCGGGGCGGTCCATTTCTTCCAGACCCGCAACGCGGCCGATGTCGTCCCCGGCACGGGAGACAACGAGGCCGGGCCCAACCCGGGCGATAACCCGGCGGTCAACCAGCCGGACGATTGCCCGCGAGTCGAGGTGCTTTCGGCGCCGGGCACGTGGGAGTCGAAGGCGGACGACGATCCGCTCAACCCGACTGCGAACCCGAAGTCGTTCATGCTGTCCATCACCAAGCCGCTGCAGGCGGAGTACCCGGCCGACGACGTGAAGGTGTGGACGCTGCCGTACACCGCGCAGTTTAAGAACATCAACTCCCGCGAGGAGATGTCCTACGACGAATCGCGCGACGAGGGCACGTCCAAGCTGGAGGGCGAGCTGCGCCAGATGCACGAGCGCTGCCCGGGCACCAAGTTCATCCTCACCGGTTTCTCCCAAGGCGCGGTGCTCACCGGTGACGTGGCGGATCGCATCGGCACGGGCAACGGCCCGGTGCCGGCGGACTCCGTGGCGGGTGTTGCCGTCATCGCCGACGGCCGCCGTGAAAACGGCGTGGGCATCAACCCGGGCAACGAGCTGGGCGGCATCGGCGCCGAGATCGCCCTGCAGCCGGTGTCCAACCTGGTGCAGCCGATCGTTCCGGGTGCGACCATGCGCGGCAAGCGCCCCGGCGGATTCGGCGAGCTGGCCGACCGCACCTTCGAAATCTGCGCACCGGATGATTCGGTCTGTGATGCGCCGCTCGACGTGTCCAACGGGCTCGACCGCGCCCGCGGGCTCATCGAGGCCAACGGCGTGCACGCCCTGTACGCCACCAACGACAACGTCATCCCCGGAACGACCGCGAACCAGTGGGTCGTCGATTGGGCGCGGGACACCATCAACGGGATCTAGTTCGGCCAGGGGCGTAACACGCGGCCGGCGATCTCTGATAGTTTCAGTAGCAAAATAAACCCCACGCCCACAATCGTTTACCCACACACACTGCAAAAAGGGGAGAAAAGGTATGGATTTGAACGCTGCGCTCGGCCGGTTCGTCAACGATCAGGGAGAGATCGTGGTGGATGACCGGCTGACCCTCGCCGGCCTTGCCGAGCTGCTCTTCCAGCGCAGCGTCGCCGCCGACCCGAAAGCGGCCCAGCGCACCGCTATTCGCTTCTGGGATTACTCGGCCGCCGGGGAGCGCCGCGACGTCACCCGCGGCGAGATCAATACGCGGATTAAGGCCGTGGCCGCGCGCCTGCAGCAGGTCGGCGCCGTGGGGGACCGAGTGGCCATCCTCGCCGGCAATAGCCCGGAGTACCTTTACGGTTTCCTCGGCGCGCTGTACGCGGGCATGGTGCCCATCCCGCTCTACGATCCGCGCGAGCCGGGGCATGCCGATCACCTCCGGTCGGTCTTTGCTGACGCCCAGCCGCGCATCGTGGTGACCAACCGCGCGTCCGCCGCTGCGGTGCGCAGCCACTTTGCCGCGCTGCCGGGGCGCGAGCGCCCGCGCGTCATCGCGGTCGACGCCCTGCCCGACGCCGTCGCCGCGACCTACCAGCCGCCACAACCTCCCGAGGGCGCGTCCACCGCCCCCGTGGATCTCCCCGCGTTCCTGCAGTACACCTCCGGGTCCACCCGCGCGCCCGCCGGCGTCATCCTGACCAACCGGTCGATCATGGTCAACGTGCTGCAGATCTTCTTGAGCGCGCACTTTTCCGGCACCCCGCGCCTGATTTCCTGGCTGCCGCTGCACCACGACATGGGTATCATCCTGGCCGTCTTCATGGTCATCCTCGGCTACGAGCTGGAGATCATGTCCCCGCGCGATTTCGTGCAGCAGCCGTCGCGTTGGATGCAGCAGATGGGCACCAAGCCGGAGGACAGCACCGCGGAGGTCACTTTCTCCGTCGCGCCGAACTTCGCGCTCGAGCTGGCGGTCCGCTACGGACAGACCGACGACATCGATCTCTCCGACGTCGAGGGAATCATCCTAGGCTCCGAGCCCATCACGGAAACCGCCCTGGAGAAGTTTGCCGCCGCCTTCGGCCCGCGCGGTCTGGACCGCAAGGCGCTGCGCCCGTCCTACGGCCTGGCGGAGGCCTCCCTTTTGGTCACCACTCCGCAGACGGATAAGCGGCCCATCGTCACGCACTTCGACCGCGCCGCCCTCGAGCGCGGCGAGGCTAAGCCGACCCAGCCGTCGGCGGATTCCGTCGCGTTTACCTCCAACGGTGAGATTGTTCGCGGCCAGTACGGCACGATTGTGGATCCGGATTCCCGTGCGGAGCTGGGCGAGGACCGCATCGGTGAGCTGGTCGTGTGCGGCGACAACATGGCGGCCGGCTACCTGAACCGCCCGGAGGAAACCGCCGCGACCTTCCGCGCCGCGGTCAGCGATCGCCTCACCACAGGCTCCCGCATCGACGCCGCGCCTGTCGATGCCCACTGGATGTCCACCGGTGACCTCGCCGCGATCATCGACGGGCAGGTCTACATCACCGGCCGGCTCAAGGACCTCATCGTCATCGCGGGCCGCAATCACTACCCGCAGGACATTGAGGGGACGGTCGCGGAGGCATCGGCACGCGTACGCACCGACTCCATCGCCGCCTTCGCCGTCGAGGGCGACGACACCGAGTCCCTGGTCATCCTCGCTGAGCGTGCCGATGGCACCGCCGCGGACGACGCCGCCGACGCCGAGGCCACCGCCGCCATCCGGCAGGCGGTCGCCTCCCACCATGGCGTGACGCCGGCGGACATCGCGTGGTTCGCCGCCGGGGAGATCGCCCGCACCTCGTCGGGCAAGATCGCGCGCCGCGTGGCCAAGAGGAACTACCTCGCGGCCAAGTAGCGTGCCCGCGTTAACGCGCGCGTAGGGTAGAGACGATTTACCTGATGAAAATTATTTCCTAGTTGTATAAAGGCATTCCTTCTATGACCGTGGACCAACTGCGCGAGTGGCTGCGCGCTTGGGTGGGTAACACCGCCGGCCTGGACGCTTCGGAGATCTCGGACGAGGCCCCGTTGGAAAGCTTCGGGCTCTCTTCCCGTGACGCCGTGGTGTTGTCCGGCGAGCTGGAAAACCTCCTGGGCACCCGTCTGGATGCGACGGTGGCGTACGAGTACCCGACCATCGCCAAGCTGGCGGAACACCTCGCCGGGGCGGGCGCGCAGGAACCCCAGCGCGACCGCCGCGACTACCAGCCGCGGCGGACCGATACCCACGAGGACATCGCGGTCGTCGGTTTCGCCGGCCGGTTCCCGGGCGCGGATTCGGCCAGCGCATTCTGGGACATGCTCGTGGCAGGCGAGACCGCCACGGGCGAGCCGCCGGAGGGCCGCTGGAGCGAGTACGCCGGCGACCCGGTCATGACGCAGAAGATGGCCGAACAGAACCTCGCGGGGGGCTACCTCGACGACATCGCCGGCTTCGACGCCGAGTTTTTCGGCCTGTCCCCGCTCGAGGCGCAGAACATGGACCCGCAGCAGCGCATCGTGCTGGAACTGGCCTGGCAGGCGCTGGAGGATGCCCACCTGCCGGCCAACGAGCTGCGCGGCACGTCCACGGGCGTGTACCTCGGCTCGTCCAACAACGATTACGGCATGCTCATTAGCGCCGATCCGGCCGCCGCGCACCCGTATGCCCTGACCGGCACGTCGTCGGCCGTGGTGGCCAACCGCGTGTCCTACGCCTTCGACTTCCGCGGCCCGTCGGTGCAGGTAGATACCGCATGCTCCTCGTCGCTCGTGGCGGTCCACCAGGCTGTGCGCGGCCTGCGCAGCGGCGAGGCGGACGTGGCGCTGGCCGGCGGCGTGAACATCATGGCGTCGCCGTTTGTCTCTACCGCCTTCGGCGAACTCGGCGTCATCAGCCCGACCGGGGCCATCCACGCGTTCTCGGACGACGCGGACGGCTTCGTGCGTGCCGATGCCGCCGGCCTCGTCGTGCTCAAGCGCCTTTCCGACGCGGTGGCCGACGGCGACGACATCCGCGCCGTGATCAAGGGCACGGCCATCAACTCCGACGGCCACTCCAACGGCCTGACCGCCCCGAACCCGGAGGCACAGGTCGACGTGCTGCGCCGCGCGTACGCGGACGCCGGCATCGACCCGCGCGAGGTGGACTACGTCGAGGCCCATGGCACCGGCACCATCCTGGGCGATCCCATCGAGGTCTCCGCCCTGGGCGAGGTGCTCGGCGCGGGCCGCGCCGCGGAGAACCCGACCCTGCTCGGCTCCGCCAAGTCCAACATTGGCCACTCTGAGTCCGCCGCCGGCGCGGTCGCGCTCATCAAGGTGCTTGAGGCGATCGCGCACGACACCCTGCCGCCGTCGGTGAACTTCGCCGCGCCCAACCGCTACATCGACTTCGACGCCGAGCACCTCGAGGTCATCGAGGATCCGCGCGAGTGGCCCGAGTACTCCGGCCGCAAGGTCGCGGGCATCTCCGGCTTCGGCTTCGGCGGCACCAACGCGCACATCGTGGTGACGGACTACCGTGCGGACGATACGGCAACGGACCCCGAGCTCGCCGTGGGCGATGGCGCCCCCGTGGCGCTGCCCGTCTCCGGCCTGCTGCCGTCGCGCCGGCGCAAGGCGGCGGAGGACCTGGCGGATTTCATCGACAAGCAGGAGCTTGACGATGTCCAGCTGGTCGACCTCGCCCGCTCGCTTGCCCGCCGCAACCACGGCCGCACCCGCGCGGTGGTGACCGCGACGAACGCCGCCGACGCCGTCAAGCGCCTGCGCCAGGTGGCCGAGGGTAAGACCTCCGTCGGCATCGCCGCAGCCGATGCGCCGTCGACTGCCGGCCCCGTCTTCGTGTACTCCGGCTTCGGCTCGCAGCACCGCAAGATGGCCAAGGACCTGGTGGAGGTCTCGCCGTTTTTCGCCCGTCGTCTGGAAGAGCTGGACGAGACGGTCAAGTTCGAGGCCGGCTGGTCTGTCCTCGACATCGTCCACGACGATTCCCAGACCTACGACACCGAGACCGCCCAGGTGGCGATTACCGCCATCCAAATCGCGCTCACCGATCTGCTCGCCCACTTCGGCGTGCGCCCGGCCGCGGTTCAGGGCATGTCCATGGGTGAAATCGCCGCCGCCTACGCTGCTGGTGGTATCGGCGCTGAGGATGCGCTGGTCATTGCCACGCACCGCGCCCGCCTCATGGGCGAGGGCGAGACCATGCTGCCCGAGGAGCAGCAGGGCGCGATGGCCGTCGTCGAACTCGCCGCGGCCGAGGTGGAAGCACTCGACGGCGATATCGAGCCGGCCGTCTACACCGCGCCGGGCATGACCACTGTGGGCGGCCCGCGCCAGCAGGTGCTGGACCTGGTTGAGCGCCTCGAGGGCGAGGGCAAGTTTGCCCGCGCGCTCAACGTCAAGGGCGCCGGCCACACCAGCGCGGTCGACCCGCTGCAGGGCGAGCTGGCCGCCGAGATTGCGGGCATCACCCCGCGGCCGCTGCACACGCGCCTGTACAGCACGGTGGAGCAGGCCCGCATCTTCGAGCCGGGCGAGACCGTCCACGACACCGACTACTGGCTGCGCATGACCCGCGGCTCGGTGTACTTCCAGGACGCGACCGAGCAGGCGTTTGCACATGGCCACACCACCCTGGTGGAGATCGCTCCGAACCCGGTGGCGCTCATGGGCATGATGAGCACCGCCTTCGCGGTGGGCAAGGCCGACGCGCAGCTGCTCTACGCGTTAAAGCGCAAGGTGGATCCCACCGAGTCGCTCATGGATCTGCTGGCCAAGCTCTACGTTGCCGGCCAGCCGGTGGACTTCTCCCGCGTCTTCGGCCGCGGGAACATGCTGTCCGCCCCGGGCGTGACGTTCAACCGCCAGCGCCTGTGGACTGAGGCCCGCCCGGCCTCCGGTCACACCGGCCTGCCGGGCGCGAAGGTCACTCTGCCGAACGGCACGCACGCCTTTTCCACCACGGCGGACCAGGCGCCGTCCGCGCACGCGCTGCTCGAGTCGGCGGCTGCGGCCATCGACAGTGCGGCGCAGGTGGCGGTGGCCAAGGAGCACGCGCCCCTGCCGAAGCAGGGCGAGGTCACCACGACCGTCACCACCTCGCTGGGCGGGCTGCACCTGACGGTGTACTCGGTGGCCGAGGACATGCGCGTTATCGCCGAGGGCTTCGCCCCGGCCGCGCAGGGACAACCTGACGTGGCACCCGCCGCCCCGCTGACCACCGCGAGCGAGCTGAAACCCGTAGCCAACTCCGAGTCGGAGCCCGATTCCGCGGACACCTTCCGCTGGGATCCGGAAAAGGAGTCGGTGGAGGAGCGCCTGGCGATGATCGTCTCCGAGTCCATGGGCTACGACGTCTCCGACCTCCCGCGCGAGCTGCCGCTTATCGATCTCGGCCTGGATTCCCTCATGGGCATGCGGATCAAGAACCGCGTGGAAAACGACTTCCAGATCCCGCCGCTGGACGTGCAGGCGTTGCGCGACGCGTCGCTTGCCGATGTCATCACGATGGTCCAGCACGCCGTGGAGGCGAAGGAGACCGGCGAGCCCGAACCGGGTCTGACTCACACCGCCGGGGTGACCGAAAACGGCACCGCGCCGAACCTGGAGGAGCCGGACGCGGAGCTAAACACCGTAGAGTCGACCGATAGTCCGCAGGGCGTCGGCGTCGCCCCGCGCGACGCCTCCGAGCGCATGGTCTTTGGCACGTGGGCGACGTTCACCGGCGCCGCGGCGGCTGGTGTGACGAGCGCGCTGCCGGAAATTAGCGACGAGGTCGCCGCGCAGATCGCGGAGCGCCTGACCGAACGCGCCGGCATCGAGGTCACCGCGGCGCAGGTGCGCGAGGCGCGCACCCTCGAGCCGCTGGCCAACCTCGTGCGCGAAGGGCTGGAGACCGCCGTGGAGGGCAACATCCGCGTGCTCCGGGAGGCGGACGGCCCCGCCGTCTTCATGTTCCACCCGGCCGGCGGTACGAGCGTGGTCTACCAGCCGCTGGCCCGCCGCCTGCCCAAGGACGTGGCGGTCTACGGCGTGGAGCGCCTCGAAGGCTCCCTGGAAGAGCGCGCCGCGGCGTACGTCGACGACATCAAGGACTACGCCCGCGGCCGCAAGGTCGTCCTCGGCGGCTGGTCCTTCGGCGGCGCGCTGGCTTACGAGGTCGCCCGCCTGCTGCAGGACACCGAAGCCGAGGTGGCGTTCATCGCGTTGCTCGACACCACGCAGCCCTCCGAGCCTGCGCCGGACACCATGGAGGAGACGAAGGCGCGCTGGGAGCGCTACGCCGCGTTCGCCGAAAAGACGTACGGCCTTGACTTCCCAGTGCCCTACGAGCTTTTGGAAACGGCCGGCGAAGAAGCGCTCATCGAGATGCTGCAGAACTTCCTGGCCACCACGGACGCCTCCGAGCACGGCCTGTCCGCGGGCATCCTGGAGCACCAGCGCGCCTCGTTTGTGGATAACCACATCCTGGGCCAGCTGGACTTCGAACGCTGGCGGGGCATGGACATCCCCGTGCTGCTGTTCCGCTCGGAGCGGATGCACGACGGCGCGCTTGAGCTGGAGCCGCGCTACGCGCACATTGATCCCGATGGTGGTTGGTCCGCTATCGTGGACGATCTCAAGATCGTGCAGGTCCCCGGCGATCACCTGGCCGTGCCGGATGAGCCGGCGATTGGCATCGTGGGCAAGTGGGTAAACGAGTGGATCGAGGAGAAGATTCGTGGCAACAACGGCGGACAAGCTAGCTGATCTCCGGGCCCGCTTGGACAAGGCCCGGGATCCGGGCAGCGAACGCGCGCGCAAGAAGCGTGACGATGCCGGCCGCTCCACCCCGCGCCAGCGCATCGATGCGCTGCTCGACGAGGGCTCTTTCGTGGAGACTGGCGCGCTGGGCAAAACCCCGGGCGATCCGGATGCCATTTACTCCGACGGCGTGGTGACCGGCTACGGCCGCATCAACGGCCGCCCGGTGTGCATCTACGCGCACGACAAGACCGTCTACGGCGGCTCGGTGGGCGTGACCTTCGGCAAGAAGGTCACCGGCGTGATGGACATGGCCATCAAGATCGGCTGCCCGGTGATCGGCATCCAGGACTCGGGCGGCGCCCGCATCCAAGACGCGGTGACGTCGCTGGCGATGTATTCCGAGATCGCCCGCCGCCAGATGCCGCTGTCGGGGCGCAGCCCGCAGATCTCCATCATGATGGGCAAGTCCGCCGGCGGCGCCGTGTACGCGCCGGTGACCACGGACTTCGTCATCGCGGTCGACGAAGAGGCCGAGATGTACGTCACCGGCCCGAACGTGATCAAGGAGGTCACGGGCGAGGAGGTTACCTCCGCGGAGCTGGGCAGCGCGCGCCAGCAGGAGCTCAACGGCAACGTCTCCGCCGTCGTGGCCAGCGAGGACGACGCCTTCGATGTCGTCCGCGATCTCCTCGACCATCTGCCGCTGACCTGTTTCGACCCCGCCCCGCTTGCCGATGCCCCCTCCGACGCCGACGTCGCCGACGACGCCGACCTCGACGAGTTCATGCCGGACGACACGAACGCCGGCTACGACATGCTGGACCTGCTGACCCAGTTGGGCGATGACGACGAGCTCATCGAGCTGCAGGAAAACTTTGCGCCCAACATGATCACCGCATTCGGGCGTATCGATGGCAAGGCCGTGGGGTTCGTGGCCAACAACCCACTGCACCTAGCCGGCTGCATCGACGCCGACGCCGCGGATAAGGGCGCGCGGTTCATCCGCATCTGCGACGCCTACAACATCCCGCTCATCTTCGTGGTGGACACCCCGGGTTACCTCCCCGGCGTGGAGCAGGAGAAGGTGGGCCTTATTCACCGTGGCGCGAAGTTCGCGTTTTCCGTGGTGGAGGCGACCGTGCCGAAGATCTCGCTCATCGTGCGCAAGGCTTACGGCGGCGCCTACGCGGTCATGGGGTCGAAGAACCTGTCGGGCGACATCAACTTGGCGTGGCCGTCGGCGCAGATCGCCGTCATGGGCTCGGCCGCTGCCGCGGTGATGATCGCCGGCCGGCAGCTGGACGCCGCGCCCACCCCGGAGGCCCGCGAGATGCAGAAGAAGATGTTCATGGACTTCTACGACGAGACCATGACCTCGCCGTACGTTGCGGCCGAGCGCGGGTACCTCGACGCGATGATCCGCCCGGGCGAGTCCCGCCTCGCCCTCCGCCAGGCGCTGCGCCAGCTGGAGGGGAAGAACACCTCGGATCTGCCGAAGAAGCACCCCATCGCTCCGATGTAACTTCCGTGTAACATTCAGGCGGGGTTCCGGCGATAAGCAGGTGGAACCTCGACCTAACTGAAGCACAAGGAGAATATCGTGAGCACCGTCATTGACCTCTTCGGCGACATCGCTAACTACATCTACGTCCTGATCCAGCAGCTCCAGCAGGGCATCGGCCCGCAGCTGCCGACCTTCTAAAACCTAGCGACGGCGCACTAGCGCCGCGATGGCGCGCCACCCGAACAGGAAGAGCGCCGACATCACCGTCGCGACGATGAGGAAGCTCCAGTGCGGGAACTTCGAGTTCACTACCGCCCAGATGAGCATGCCGCCGAGGATGGTGGTCACCCAGATCGTCGCGCCTTCCTTCCAGCGGTTGCGGATCCCGGTCCCCAGCACGATGCCCCAGCCGACAAGGGCCGCCAACGCCCACGGCCAAAACGTGTGGAGGACCGCTGGGAGGGTCACCCCGCCGTGCGCCATGCGAGCAGCAACGGAAAACAGCAGCAGCGCCACGAGGTCTACAAGCGGGGTCAGGGGAGAACGCGTGTCAGTCATACGGAACCAGTGTCCTTTCGTTTGAGGTTGAGAGTGGAGAAGGTCATCCCCTTCCGGGCGTAGTGCCAGAAGTAGACCACCCAGCCGTTGAGCGTCATGAGCGCGAACGAGATGAGCCGGTACACAAACGCGGCGCTAGTCGCGTCCACCGCGGTCATGCCGCAGGCCACGAGCGTGGCGATGATCGCCGCCTCCACCGTGCCCAAGCCCGCCGGCGTGACCTGGGCGGAGCCGGCCAGCTTGGCGGTGATGAACGCGAGCGCCACGCCGGCGAGCGTGGTGTGATCGTCGCTGGCGCTTAGCCACGGGATCTCGCCAGTCACCGCCCACACACATGCCCACAGCGCCGCCATGTCGGCCACACGGTGGAGGAGCGAATACGCTGCCGCGGAAATGAAAGCCGGCCGGCTCAAGTGCACCTCGCGGAGGTTGCGCACGTGCGCGATGAGCCCGTCGCGCTTATCCCCCAGCCACTTCTGGCGCGCCACGACGCGCTCGATGGTGCGCGGGTGGCTGGTCACCCAGAACACCGCCCAGGCCACACTGAGCGTGACCGTCAGCGAAAGCAGCAAGGACCACATGGACATGTCCGCGTTGAGGAAGAGCACCGCGGCCAGTCCAATGAGCACCATCCACATCGTGGATAGTGCCGACGACAGAACTAAAAACCAGCCGCACAGCACCGTCGGCGCGCCCCATTGGCGCTGCACGTGGAACGTCAGCACCGCGGAAAACGCCGGCCCGGCCGGAAGAGTCGTGGACAACGCGTTCGACGCCAGCGTGATGGCGGTCGTTTCCTTCGGTGAGACCCGCACGTCGCCAGCGCCGAGCAACAACCGCATCACTTCGGCCATCGCCGCCAACGAGGTCAGCGAGGCGAGGATCACCACGCCCACCGGCAGCGGGCTGGTGTGGCGCAGCCGCCGGAACCCCTCGGTCAAAAAGTCCAGCTCGTCGCGGAAGACGAAACCCAAAACGACGAGGATGGCCAGCGTCATTTCCCACTGGAACCAGCGATTGTGCAGGATCTTTCGCATGGCTAATGCTCGTCCTTGAGGCGGTGCATGAGGTCGTTGAAGGGGACCAGGGAAGCATCTTCCGTGCTCGACCGGCCGCTGCGGCTGGAACCGGGCTCCACGACGCCCGCCTCGTCTGCCGCATAGGTTTCCTGCGCGCGCCCACTGAGCGCCTCCGAGGCCCGCTGCACGAACCGCGGCGCCCACCAGTTATCGGCACGCAGCAGGTGCATCACGGCGGGGACGAGCAGCATGCGCACGACGGTGGCATCGATAAGCAGGGCGAAGATCATGCCGAAGGCGATGTACTTCATCATCACGATGTCGGAGAAGCCGAACGCGCCGGCGACCACGATCATGATGAGCGCCGCGGCGGTGATAATCCCGCCGGTGTGCGCGGTGCCCGCGGCGATGGCCTCGTCGGTGTCCGCGCCCTGCTTGCGGGCCTCCACCATGCGCGAGACCAAGAAGACCTCGTAGTCGGTGGACAGGCCGTAGATGATGGCCACGATGAGCACGAGGATCGGGCTCATCAGCGGGCCCGGCGTGAAGTTCAATAGGCCGGCGCCCACGCCGCCGACGAACATCGCGGTGAGGATGCCCAGGGTGGTGCCCAGCGAGAGCATCGTCATCACGATCGCCTTTGCCGGCAGCACAACGGACCCGAACACGAGCGCCATGAGCAGGAACGTCGCCACGATGATGTAGGCGAACATCCACGGCAGGCGGTGGAAGAGCGCGTCGAGGGATTCGACCTCCATTGCGGGCGTCCCGCCCACGTAGAGGTTCACGCCCTCCGGCGCCTCGATGTCCTCGAGCTCGTGGACGATGCGCGCGTAGTCGGCGCGGTCCTGAATGCCCGCCGAGAGCACCGTCGTGCCGTTTTCGGTGGGCGTTGCCGGCCGCATGGGTTCGGTCAGGCCCTCGATGTCGCGGACGTCCAAGTAGACATCGGCAAGCTGCTGATTGTCCGCGCCCTCCACGAGGAGCTTGACCGGCTCGGTGCGGAAGGCCGGGAACGTCTCGTTGAACTCGTCCTGGGCCTGCCGCGTCTCGTGGTTGGGCGGGAGGTAGCCCTCGTTGATGCCGCCGAAGGAGACGCTCACCAGTGGAATGGTCAGCGCAATCAGTAAGCCGCACACGCCAAAAGTGATGAGTTTGGCGTGCCGCATCGCCCGCGCCGGGATCTTGAACCACCAGGTCTCCTCGAGCCGGCGGCCCTTCCGCGAGGTGCGGCGCAGCGACCACTTATCGATGCCCCGGCCCAGCAGCCCGAACAGCGACGGCAGCACCGTCACCGACAGCAGCGCGGCCAAACCGACCGCGGAGATGGATCCGTAGGCGACGGATTTCAAAAACGCCTGCGGGAACAGGAATAGCCCGGAGAGGGCGACGGCGACCATGCCGGCGGAAAACACCACGGTCTGCCCGGCCGTGGCGGTCGTGGTGGCCACGGCGTCCTCGGTGGATTTGCCCTTGTCCAGCTCCTCGCGGAAACGCGAGACCATGAACAAGCCGTAGTCGATGGCCAGCCCCAGGCCGAGCAGAGTGACTACCGCCTGCGCGAACACGTTGACCTGCAGGAAACCGGCAAGCACGGAGAGGATACCCAGCGAGCCGAGGATGGACAGCCCGCCGACGATAAGCGGCATGAACGCGGCGACCACGGATCCGAAAACGATGAGCAGGAGCAGCCCCACCAGAGGCAGGGCGGCCTTCTCCGCGCGCGAGATGTCGTTGGCCATGCCCTCGTCGAGCGCGTCGGCCACGGCGGTGGCGCCGGCGATCTGGACCGGTACGTCGGCGGACTTCAGGTCGTCTTCCACCGCGCGGAAGTCTTTGAGCGTTTGCTCCCCGTCGCCCTTCAGTCCGATGGCGGCGAACGCGGTGGAATGGTCCTTGTTCACCATGTTCGGGTTCCGGGTGTCGAAGTAGCTGGTGACGTGGTCGATCTCGTCCGGGTGCTCACTCTTGAGCTGCGCCAGGTACTGCTTCGCAGCGTCGAAGTGCTCGTCCGGGTCGCTGAACAAGACGATGACGTCGCCGTTGTTGTCGCGGCCGAACGTGTCTTCCTCGATCCGCGCCGCGCTTGTCGATGCCGCGTGTGGGTCATCCCAGCCCTCCTGGCTCATGCGGTCTTCGAGCTGCGTGCCGAAGACGCCGAAGAGCGCCAGGATGGCGAGCACGATCACGATCGGGATGACCCGCCGGTGCCGATAGGAAAAGCGTCCCCACTTAAAGAACATGGCCGTCGCCTCCTTTGACTAGTCGTCGACGAGCGCGGAAATCGAACGGAACGGCTGCAACCACGCGCCCTCATCGGGCAGGTCGTCGAGGCTCACGCGCGGCAGCGGCTCGCGGAACGTGCCGGGAATGTCCTCCAGGTCGACGAAGTCGATGTGGTCTGCGCCGACGGCCCAGGAGGCGTGCTCATGGAAGCCGAGGACGGTGACGGGGATGCCGTCGTCGACCAGTTCGTCGATGAGGTCGTGGAAGTTCTGCCCGTCGGCGGACGCGATGGCCACGCCGGCGAGATCCTCGCGGCGCAGGTTGATGTGGTCGATCATGTCCGGATCGACGTCGGAGTCGTCGCTCAACTTCGGCTTGGCAAACACCGCGAAGCCGACGTTGCGGATCGCTTCCACCCAGGGGCGGATGACGTCTGCGCCGCCTGGGGCGACGTTGGTGAACACGGTCGCTTCCGGCTCGGCGCCGAACGAGCGCGCCTCGTAGACCAGCCAGCGGCCGATGGCATCGAAACGCGGGCGGTACACGGCGGTCGGGCGGCCGCCCAGGATCGCGCCGAGCCCCATGTCCATGTTCGGGGCGTCCCAGATGAGCAGGTAGGTGCCGGCCATTTAGATCTTCTCCCACAGGTACTCGGTGATGGTGTGTTCTTTGTCCAGGCCCTTGCCCTCGAACTTGGTGATGACCTGGCGGTCCGTCAGCTGCGGGCACTCCGGCCACGGCCAGGGGTGGAAACGCAGGGAAGGCTCGGCATCGACAAGCTCAGTGATCCACTCGGCGTAGTCGGCGTGGTCGGTGGCCACGTGCAGGACCCCGCCCTTCTTCAGGCGGCTGGCAAACAGGTTGAGCGTGCCGGACTGGATGATGCGGCGTTTGTGGTGGCGCGCCTTGGGCCAGGGGTCGGGGAAAAACACGCGGATGCCGTCGAGCGACTCGGGCGGGAACATGCGGTAGATGACCTCGACGCCGTCGCCGCGGATCATGCGGATGTTGTCGATGTCCTCGCGCACCACCTGGCCGAGCAGCTTGGCCAGCCCCGGCTTGTACAACTCCACGGCGATGATGTTCGTGTCCGCCTCGAGCGGAGCCATCGCGGCGGTGGAGGTGCCGGTGCCCGATCCGATCTCCACGATGGTGGGGTGGCCGGAGCGGCCGAACCACGTGTCGATGTCCACGGGGGCATCGGCAAGCTGCATGCCCAGGCGCGGCCAATGCTCGTTGAACAAGGCCTCCTGGTTGTCGGTGAGGGTGCCGCGGCGGAAGGTCACGTTGCCCAGCCGCGGGTAGTCGAGCTCGTTGCCGAAGACCTCGCGGAAGTCGGTCTGGGGCGGGCGGCCGCCGGAATTATGGGAACTATCAGCGCTATTCATCCCGCACTATTGTTCCCTGTACGCCGTGGAGAGGCAATTAGCCGCGCCCATACCCCTGTTTGGGGGAGACATATACCTCTTTAGTGCGAAATATGGCTGGTGCGCATGTGGTTTTCCGCCCCGGCGGGTGCCTCGCATGGCCAAAGCGGGAGGAAAATACTATGAAACGGCCCCCGAGGCGATACTCTAGGGGTGCAATCGCCTGCCAGTGCGGGCACTGAGGGCAGTGGTGTGTCATCGCTGCCCGTGTTTCTTTTAGCGGACCGGCTCTTGACTAGGAGATTTATAATGACCACCCCGATTAAGGGTCTCGTTGGCGAACTGCCGACTGACAACGACAAGCTGATTTCGTGGATCAACGAAGCGGTCGACCTACTCGAACCCGACCAGGTGGTTTTCGTCGACGGCTCCCAGGAGGAAGCGGATCGCCTCGCCGCTGAACTGGTGGAAAAGGGCACCCTCATCAAGCTCAACGAGGAAAAGCGCCCGAACTCCTTCCTCGCGCGTTCCAACCCGGCCGACGTCGCCCGCGTGGAGTCGCGCACCTTTATTTGCTCGGAGAACGAAGAGGACGCCGGCCCGACCAACAACTGGGCGCCGCCGCAGGCCATGCGCGAGGAGATGACCGATGCGTTCCGCGGCGCGATGCACGGGCGCACCATGTTCGTCGTGCCGTTCTGCATGGGCCCGATTAATGATCCGGAGCCGAAGCTCGGCGTGCAGCTCACCGACTCGGCGTACGTCGTGCTGTCCATGCGCATCATGACCCGCATGGGCGCGCAGGCGCTGGAGAAGATCGGCACCAACGGCGACTTCGTCCACGCCATCCATTCCGTCGGCGCTCCGCTTGCCGATGGCGAGCAGGACGTCGCCTGGCCCTGCAACGACACGAAGTACATCACGCACTTCCCGGACACCAAGGAGATCTGGTCCTACGGCTCCGGTTACGGCGGAAACGCCATCCTGGCCAAGAAGTGCTACGCGCTGCGCATCGCCTCGGTCATGGCCCAGGAGGAGGGCTGGATGGCTGAGCACATGCTCATCCTCAAGCTGACCTCCCCGGAGGGCAAGACCTACCACGTCACCGGCGCCTTCCCGTCCGCGTGCGGCAAGACCAACCTCGCGATGATCACCCCGACGCTCGAGGGCTGGACCGCCGAGGTCGTCGGCGACGACATCGCCTGGCTGCACCTGCGTGAAGACGGCCTCTACGCCGTCAACCCGGAGAACGGCTTCTTCGGCGTCGCGCCGGGCACGAACTACGCGTCCAACCCGAATGCCATGAAGTCCATGGAGCCGGGCAATACCCTGTTCACCAACGTCGCGCTGACTGACGATGGCGACGTCTGGTGGGAGGGCATGGACGGCGAGAAGCCGGACCACCTCATCGATTGGCAGGGTGAGGACTGGACCCCGGATTCCTCCACAAAGGCGGCGCATCCGAATTCGCGCTACTGCGTGCCGATCTCGCAGTGCCCGTCCGCCGCGCCGGAGTTCGATGACTGGAAGGGCGTGAAGATTGACGCCATCCTGTTCGGCGGGCGCCGCCCGTCCACCGTGCCGCTGGTGACCCAGGCCTTCGACTGGAACCACGGCACCCTCATCGGCGCCCTGCTCGCCTCCGGACAGACCGCCGCTTCGGCCGAGGCCAAGGTCGGCGCCCTGCGCCACGACCCGATGGCCATGCTCCCGTTCATGGGCTACAACGCCGGCGATTACCTGCAGCACTGGATCGACATGGGCGAAAAGGGCGGCGACCGCATGCCGTCCATCTTCCTGGTCAACTGGTTCCGCAAGGACGATGACGGCAAGATGCTGTGGCCGGGCTTCGGTGAGAACTCCCGTGTGCTCAAGTGGATCACCGAGCGCATCGAGGGCAAGGTCGACGCCGAGAAAACCGTCGTGGGCAACACCGCTCGCGCCGAGGACATGGATCTGTCCGGCCTCGACATCGACATTGAGGACGTTCGCCAGGCCCTGCACGTTGAGCCGTCCGAGTGGGCAGCCGACATGGAGGACAACGCCGAGTACCTCGCGTTCCTTGGCTCCCGCGTGCCGCAGGAGGTCCACGACCAGTTCAACGCGCTGAAGTCGCGCGTCGAGGAAGCGGATAAGTAGCTTCTCACTCTTTGGGCTTTAAGGCCCCAGCTGCGCACATGGTGTGTGTGGCTGGGGTCTTTTCGTGTTTTGCGGATTGCGTGACGGCGGTGTGTAACGAAACGAATACGTGTTCGAGGTGGGGGTTGACTTCGGTTTCCGGCCCGCTATGGTGGGTGGTGTGTAGAACACGTTAGCGAATACTTTTCGGGGGAGGGGCCCAATGGGTCCGTATTACACGGTGTCCACACCAGGAAACGACATAGCCACAACCGCGACACAACTACGCCAGTTCGAATACCAACTGCACTGTGAGTGTTTGCCGGATCCAGACGATGATTTCGATCTGGCCTGCACCCGCCTGGCCGGGTTGACGGGAAAATCACCAACCCGGGTGGCCAATATCTTCATGGCACTGTTCCGCCTGGATGAGCTACCCGGCCTGCGGGAGGTGCATGAGCGGTTGTTCCACCTGGATTTCTCCCGCCTGATCGTTATCGACCAGGTGTTGTGCAAACTCGGCACTCCAGATGAGGAAGCACTAGCGCGTATCGATGCCGCCCTAGTCAAGTATTTGACCCCCACCCGGGCGGGCCAAGTACTGCCGTCGGTGCGCAACTTACGCCGCAAACTCAACGCCTTAGTCGCTGCCGAAGACCCAGAACTTGCCGACGCGGTAAGCACAGAGGCAGAAAAGGAAGCTGAGAAACGTCGGAAGCGTAAAGGCCGGTATGACTGGTCGAGTCTTCCCGGCGGGGTGGGGTGTATCAGTGTTGAATACGACACGGAGACTGCCGCCCAGATCAATGGGGTGATCCGCCGGGTTGCCGACGAGTACGGGGTCAGCGCTTCGGAAGCGTTCGCGATGTTGGTGCTGACTGATATCAACCGGGATGTGGATGTGACACTGAATGTGTTTCAGGCGGCGGATCTTGCGCATGCGCCGGTGTTTGTCGAAGGTACTGGCTGGACCGACGCCGAAACAGGTGCCGAGCTTGCCGGGAAAGCATCCCGGCGTAAAGACATGAATGCGGCCGCCTGGATGGAAAGCACAAACTACTCCACCCCGGACAGGTTGAAGGCGTATCTCAATGGCAGGGATGGTACCTGCCGGTATCCGGGGTGTTGCCTGCCGGCGTATCGGTGTCAGAAGGATCATTGTGTGGATTTTGCGGACGGTGGGCCGACGGCAGCGTGGAATCTGGTGAATCTGTGCCAGCATCACCACAACATCAAAACCGACAAACGCGCCCGCTACATCCTCGACCCAGCCACAGGGGATGTGGTGTGGCTATTTACCGACGGCACCTGGCAGACCACCACCGCCGCTGGCCCGCTAGCACCAGAGACCTGCAACTGGCTGCAAACCGTCGACCAAGCCATTGCCACCCGCCGGGCCAACGCCCGCGAACGCGCCCTCAACACCAACCCAGAACCCGACACCCCCGACACCGAACCAACTAACTCCAACACCCACCCCGACACCGAACCCGACCGCGACTATGAAGAGGAGCCGCCGTTCTAACCACCCATCACGAGCCGATGTACTTATAAAGTCCACGGTCCACAAGGGACGACGGCGAACCAGTCTGCGGTGGCGGAATCGCTGGGGCCGGCAGCATTTTGAGGCATTCGGGCGGGTCGACTGGGTACTGATAGGAAGGCTCGGTCTTCCCAGCACGGGTCGCTGAAGTCACCAGCAGAGTTCAGCGAGCGCGCATTGCCGCGCTCGGGTTTGGCATTGAGCGCAGACCCCGCGGCTTCTGAAGGGGCCTGGCCAGGCGGGACAAGCACCGAATCCAGAATATGGATGTAGTGGTTATCGCAGGCCGGCGTAGAAATTTGCAAGATGCCGTGGTCGGTACGAGCCGGATTCCCCGGGGTCAGCCGCCTATGTCGGCGGGACATCACCGGACATTTGGACCTTCTGGGCGCCTTCATCCCAGGTGAAGGTAGCGAAGGCTTCCCCAGACGATGCGGGTCCCGATTCACCGGGCAGCGGGTACTTGTAGGTGGCGCTGATGGTGTCGTCGGACACAGTGGAGATGTTGCTGGTCTTGTACCCCTTCGCTGTGGCAGTACCGAGGTAGTCGCCGTGGTGGAACAGCATGATGTGAACCGGGGACGAACCGGTTGCGCCCTCGACAGGCACGACAATGTAGCTCAACGCGGCGCAGGGGTCGTACTCACCGGTGCCCGCGTATTCGAGGGACGGGACCACGCCCGGGACGCCGAAGTCCAATCCCGGTGCCCAGCGGCTGACTGCCTCGCTTGCCGATGCCCCGCAGGTTTCAGCGTCCTTTTTCGTGTCTTCGTCCTTTGTCGAGCTGCACTTGGTGACGTTCTCGCGGATGGCGTCAGGCATTCCGTCGGCATCCAGCTTGGCGGGGTCGAAGCAGTCGTATCCAGACTGCGGGGCCTTACCGTCCCATGGGTACCTCGCCCAAGAGTTGCTATCCCAACGAAGCACTACCGTGTCGTCGGTCTGGGGAACGCCGGCATAGAGCCACTCGCCGTCGCACTCCATGACGCTGGTGTACCGCTCCCAGCCGTCTTTGGCTAAGAAGTCGGCAGAGCAGCGATCGGAGGCGGCTTCGTCTTCTTTGCTGTTTTTGTCTTTTTTGTTCTCGTCGGTTTTCGGCTTCTCCGATTCCGACTTCTCTGCGGTCGACGTGACTGCGGCCGACTTGGCGTCGTTGTCTTTGTCGTCGCTTCCCATCAAGGTGTAGGCGAGCCAGCCAAGACCGGCAAGGAGGATGAGGCCGAGGATCACCGCGATGATGATCGGCCAGGGCGACTTGCCAGACGGCTGGGGCGCGGGTTCCTGGGGTTCGTACTGCTGTTGTGAGTACTGCTGTTGTGAGTACTGCGCGTTTGCCCACTGGGGATCGGGCGAGTGAGGGGAATAGTTGTTCATAGCGCAGACATTATCCGAATGGCGGCATAGTCGCTGGCAATGACCTTGTTATTTTCTGGGCTTAGGTTGTTTTTTCAGCACGACCACGAGGTTGGACACGGCGAACTCGCGAACGCCCGGCACCTTCACCAGCCACCATGCCCAGCTGGGGTGGTAGCGCGGGAAGGCGGCTGTGAGGTGCGCGTTCTTCTGTCGGCGGGCCCAGCGGAGGCCGGCGGTGCAGGAGACATCGAAAAGCGACTGCCCGAACACGTTCTTCGGCGGATGCCCGTGGCGGCGTGAGTAGCGGTCCCTGGCGAATTCGCCGCCCACATAGTGCTGCCACAGGCCGGTCTCGTGGCCGCCGAACGGCCCGAGCCACACGGTGTAACTGAGGATGACGAGACCACCCGGCCGCGTCACCCGAAGCATTTCGTCACCCATGGCCTCCCAGTTGGGGATGTGCTCGGCCACGTTGGAGGAATACGTGATGTTGAAGGTGGCGTCGGCGAAGGGGAGACGGGTGCCATCGCCACGCACGGCGCGCGCAAGCTGGATGCCGGCCGCCGACATCTCGCCGGCGTCGGGCTCGACACCGAAGTAGTCGGCACCGCGGCGGGCGAACGCGTCGGCGAAATAGCCCGGGCCGCCGCCGACGTCGAGGACGCGGGAGCCGGGGAGGGTGACGTCGAGGTCGGTGGCAAGCGCGTTGACCAACCCCGCAGTGTCCTCGGCCAGTCCGCCGTAGAAAACATCCGGCCGGGTCTGCTCAAAGCGGAAGGAACGCAGCAGCTTCCAGGAGCGGCGGAGGGTGGCGAACGTCCGGGTAGAGTCCATGCCACGCTAGGCTAATACCTCGCGATGAAAATTCTCCTATTGTGCTGGCGCGATTCCACGCACCCGCAGGGCGGCGGCTCCGAGCGCTACCTTGAGCGGGTTGGCGAGTACCTCGCCGCCCAAGGCCACGAGGTGGTCTTCCGCACCGCGAAGCACATGAACGCCGCCCGCTGCGACGTCCGCGAAGGCGTGGCGTATTCCCGCGGCGGCGGGAAGTACGGCGTGTACCCGCGCGCGTGGCTCGCCATCCTTGCAGGGAGGTTGGGGCTAGGTTCCCTGCGCGGCATCGACGCGGTGGTGGACACCCAAAACGGCATCCCCTTCTTCGCCCGCCTCATCGCCGGGCGGCCGACGGTGCTACTAACGCATCACTGCCACCGGGAGCAGTGGCCGGTGGCGGGGCCGGTCATCGGCAGGCTTGGCTGGTTCCTAGAGTCGCAGGTCGCGCCCCGTGTGTACCGCGGCGCGCCGTACGTGACGGTGTCGGAAGCTTCGCGGGAGGACCTGCACGGGCTGGGCATTCGGGGTGTCGAGATCATCGAAAATGGCCTCGATCCCGTCCCGGACCACGTCCCGCGCCTGGACCGGGAGGCAGACGTTCACCTGCTGACCCTGTCGCGCCTGGTGCCGCACAAGCAGATCGAGCACGCCATGGACACCGTCGCGCGGCTGCCCGAGGCTGTCCTCGACGTCGTGGGCACCGGCTGGTGGGAAAGCCAGCTGCGCGAGTACGCGACCCGCCGCGGGGTGGCCGACCGGGTGGCCTTCCACGGCCAGGTCAGCGAGGTGTACAAGCACGCCCTGCTGGCGCGTGCCGATGCCCACTTGATGCCCTCGCGCAAAGAAGGCTGGGGCCTTGCCGTCATGGAGGCCGCCCAGCACGGTGTGCCCACCGTCGGGTATTCCTTCGGCCTGCGCGACTCGGTCATCGACGGCGAAACCGGGCTATTGGCAGATAACGAGCCCGGGTTCCACGCCGCGGTGCAGGAGCTTATCTGTGACCCCGCCCGCCGCCGCGCCCTCGGTTCCGCGGCGCGCGATCTCGCGTCCCACTACTCGTGGCAGAAGACCGGCCGGCGCTTCGAAGAGCTGCTGCGCGAGCTACAAGACCCGCGGGGATAAGCAGCCACCCGGCGGTGAGTGCCCAGGGCACCGGCGTCGGCGGGGCATCGGTCTGCGCGACGACCTGATCGTTTTCCACCACCGCGCCGATGCCGAGATCCTCTAACGCTTTCAGGTCTCCGCGCCCCCAGGCGGCGTGGGCGGCTAACCACCGCGGGGCCGGGTCGTCGACGCGCTCGCCATCGACGACGAGCTCGCCCGACTCCACCGCGCCCACCGCCTTGGAGTAGGGATCGACGGAGACGGTGTCATCGATACGCACGAGCGGGCCGCGGTCCGCGAAGTAGACGTCTTTCCCGGCCAGCTCTCGGACTAGCGCCTCGTTGATGACTGGCTTTTTGCTGGGGGTAAGCGCCTGCAGCGCCCAGGGCGCGTCGGGGACGAGCAGGGCGGCGGTGACGAGACCGGCCCAGGCGGTCTGTCCCCGCAGCGTGCCGAGCGCCGCCACGTACAACGGGATGGCCAGCGCCACCAGCTTGTGGCTATCGCGGATAAGGCCCGCGCCGGGGACCGCGCGGAGGAGTTGCGCGATGAGCTCCGGGGCGAGCCACGCGACGAGGGGGACGACCACACCGATCGCCGCAAGCGCGCCCAGCGCCGCGAGGGTGCGTCGCGGCAGGCGCGTCGTGCCCGCGACGACGAGCGGTGCCAACAGGAAGCCGAAAAGTGCGAAGCCGGCCGCCCGCGAGGCAGGGACCGCCGCCGCGTTCCAGATACCGCCCAAGCCGGCGAGCGTGCCGAGCGTGCCCGTGAACGCCTCCGCCCGCGGCGCGAACGCGGTGGCCGACGCCGCGGCGTGCATGCTTGCGCCCGGGTGGAGCAGGCCGGGAACGAGCCACGGCAGGCAGAGCAGCGTGCCGATGCCGAAAGTAGCCACTCGCCTTCCCCTGACTGTGAGCGTGCCCGTGGCCAGGGCGAAAAGCCCACCGGTCGGGGTAATCGCCGCACCGCACATGCAGAGCCAGGCGGTGCGATGCTTGTCCGCCACCGCAATGGCCGGCAGCAGCCACGCCGCCACCGCCAGCGACCACTGGCCTTGCAGGAGCCGCTCGACCACGAAGGGGTTGATGACGGCGAGGACCATCGCCGCGCAGGTGCCCACGGGCGTGTGGCCGAACCGGTAGCCCGCCCACGCGGCGGCGCTGGCGGCGCCAACAATCAGGGCTCGGGCAAGAACGCCTCCGAGGCCCACCAGTCCCGCGATGGCCAGCAGCCCATCTTGCGGCGAATTGCGGGCCGGCAAGTCCCCGCCGCCGAAGTTCGCCGCGGTCCAGCCCGGCGCGTCCAGGATCACCATGTCGCGCCAGACGAACTCGCCGGGTAAAAAGAACGGCCACGTCACCGCGGCGACGAGCAGGGCGCCTAAAAGGAGGTAGCGCTTTCTCATCTATCAGACCGGCGGTAGTACACCCAGGCCGCGCTGGCCAGCAGCACGACGGCCGCAGTTTTGCCCAGCCAGCCGATGACCGCCAGGGTCTTCACAAAGTTCACCGTCCTCGCCACTCGGTCCAGCGCCGCGGTGCGTGAGTCCTCCGACCAGGTCAGGTGGGCGGAAAAGACGGGGCGGTTGGAGCGGGCATCGGCAAGCGCGGCGTCGTCGAAGCCCGCCACCTGCTGCCGATCGGTGGCCAGGACCACGTCGATGTCCTCATCCATGTTCACGATGAGGCCCGTGGTCGGCTCGACCCAGAAGGTGCGGGCGACCGTGTAATACGGCTCGAGGGCCACCGTCGTATCGGCGGGGTAGTCGTAGCGTTCGCGCTCGGTCGCGGAGTAGAAATCCTTCGCCGGGCCGGAGACGTGCAGGGGCTTATTCAGCGTCTCGTTGAGCGGGTGCGCCTCGATGGTCTGGCGGAACATGTAGGTGGGCACCCCGTTGAGGCGCTCGGTGCCGGTGAAGTCCGCCGGCTCCGAGGTCTGCGCCACCGAGTCGTAGTACGGGTAGCTGCGCTGCTCGGTCTCCGAGGGGAAGAAATACTGCATGCCCTCGCGCTCGAAGGCCGCGTGCTCGGTGGTGCCCCACGGGGTGCGCAGCGTCTCCGAGGACGTGGGGCCCGCCTGCGGGTAGACCGACTCGCGGTTGAGGTTCGTCTCGGATTCCAGGCTGGCGAACTCGCGGTGGTCCAGCTCCGTGCGCGTTTCCGACTGCACCTTGGCGACGGAATCGACGTCCGTTTTCGCCGTGCGCGTGTGCCGGGTGCTCTCGAAGTGCTGCTTGGCGATGTTCTCCCGCCACGGCCGCCCATCTTTGTCCTCCGCAACGGTCACGTCGGTCGGGTCGGTGGCGACCGTGAAGTCTTCCTTCGTGGACAGCGGCCGGGCGCGGTTTTCAAAGATCGGCGGGACGAGTGCGCCGAGCAGTCCCACGATGGCGGCGGCGATAATGAGCCACCGGACGGTGCGGTCGGAGGGAAGAAAACGAGCCATTTACAGTAGTATGTCCAGTCACGCGCGAGCTTGCAGGAGTTGCAGGAGGGGGAAGGATATGGCAGACACCTTACCGCAGCACCTCCCCGCCCTCGACGGCCTGCGGGCGTTAGCCGCGATGGGTGTCGTGGTCACCCACGTGTCCTTCCAGACCCGCACCGGCTGGTCGTTTGCCGAGCGCTTCGACTACTTCGTCGCCGTCTTCTTCGCGTTGAGTGCCTTTGTGCTGTGGCGCCGGCGCGGGTGGCACACTGCCGGTGGCTACTATTTGAGTCGCGCCGGGCGCATCCTGCCTGCGTACTGGGTGTGCGTGGTGGCGGTGATTTTGCTGTTTCCCGATGCCCGCTCCATGACCTGGACGCAGGTCCTAGCGAATCTCACGTCCACGCAGGTGTTTGTTGTCGATGGCCTGGCGCCGGGGCTGACCCACCTGTGGTCGCTGTGCGCGGAGATCGCCTTCTATATCTGTTTGCCGCTTCTGGTCCTTGTGCTGGGCAGGTTTCGGTTTTGGCCGCGGGTGGTGCTCATCGCGGGTGCGGGGCTTGTGTCGCTCGGGTGGGCGTGGCTGCCTTTTGTGCGGGCGTTTGAGGAGGACTCGTCTGGCGTCAACAGCCAGATCTGGCCGCCCGCCTACTTCCTGTGGTTCGCGGTGGGCATGCTCGCCGCCGAGTTCGAAGGCCGCGTGCCGCGCCTGCGCTCCCTCTTTCACCACCGCTGGCTGTGGCTGGTGCTCGCCGCGTTCTTCATGTGGCTGGGCAGTCGCGAGTGGTTTGGGCCGCAGGGGCTTATTCACCCGTCGGCGGGTGAGTTCGCCCGGCGCGTGGCCGTCGGCGGGGCTTTCGCGTTCTGCGTGGTGGTGCCGTACGCGCTGGCGCCCCAGGCGCGCTTTTTGGAATCGCCCGTGATGCAGGCGCTCGGCCGCTGGTCGTACGGCATTTTTCTCTGGCACGTCGCGGTGCTGGGGTTGTGCTTCCCGCTGCTGGACATCCCAGTCTTTTCGGGCAACCACGTCGACTTCTTCGTCATTCTGCTGGCGACTTTGACTCTGACCATCCCGCTCGCTGCCGCGAGCTACGTGCTTGTCGAGGAACCCGCGCGCCGCGCCGTCCGCCGCCTCCGCCGTCCCGCCTCCGTCTAACTTCCTCCGCGTGGAATCACCCATTGCCTGTTTCTGGTAATTAGGCACCCCGTCATGCGAGGTTTTGAACCCTTACGATCCAAAAATGGGCGACACGCGACCGCTATCCCCCAATCGTTCTAACCGGCCGAGGCACGGTTAAGAAAACGGAGTGAACCACTCGTCAGACTGCTTAAACATGGGGTGCCATTTCCACACACCCTGGTGGCCGCGAACGTTTTCATCGATCGTCGCTTTGCTGGGTTTACAGCCGCGTGCAACTGAGCGGATCTGATCCGTGATGTGCTCGGGCACGTTTTTCACGCACATCGCCGGGTACCTAAAGACGAGGTACCCGCGGGCCGTAGCGTCATTACTCTTCCACCGGTCACGAGCGAAGGTGTGGTGGTTTTCCGCTCTTCCTTGGTGGACTTCAAAACCATCTACTTCGATCGCGATTCGGTGTTTGGGGAGGACAATGTCCCAAAAGTAGTCTCCGATCTTGACATTGCTGTGCACGGCAAATCCCTCACCGCGCAGCCGCTTCACCAGTGCTCGTTCGGGTGCACTATCGGCGCCTATCGCTGCGGCGGAGATGAAATTTTGAGCCTTCGCACTAAGACGCCGCCCAGCGCACGATCTTTCCAACTTCTCTTGTCCATTTCTGCCTGAAAACCACCAGTCAAGAAAGCGAATGGCTAGAGAGTCGGTCTCACAATGGGTGAGCAGATCTGGGATGGGCGGGTAGTGCGCGCCGTTTAGGTGCCAGTGTGAAGATGAAGAGATTCGATGAGCAGAGACATATTTTGTGCCGGTTAATTGGCGTGGCAGTGGCACCGCGACATGGACAGGCAGAGTGATCGGCGACCCAAATATGACCTGCACAGCCGTATCACCGGTGAGGAGAAGATTCGGGCGGTGTGCTTTGAGGGATAGCCGAACGGTATCCCCATTAGGTTCTCCCCAGCAGTACACTCCGCCGCAGAGCTTTGTCATTCGGCCGTCACGAACGCGTCGACGAATCTGGTCAGCGGACAGTCCCCCGTTGTAAACCCCCACGGCGGCTAAGAATATCTTGGTCTTGAATCTACTGCAGGGCACGCACTTAGACGCGTGCCTGTTTTGGGATCCTAAGGGCCTGTGCGGTCCGCAGATCCACGCCTTACGATCCAAATTCAGGCAGTGTCCGGTGTTAGCGATGGCCGCGCGGGGGAAGTGGGGCGACGGCGACAACCAGCGCCGCCCCGCACAGCGCCGCGATGGCCCACGAGTCGCCCGCGTAGCCCGCCGACGGCCACGGCGCCCGCGCCAGCATGGCACCGGCGATGCCGCACAGCACCGGCGAGAGTACGACCGGCGTCACCCAGCGCCGGGCGATGAGCCCGCCTACGCCCGCAATTGCTGCGACGGGCGAGGCCAGCGCCAAAAGAACCAACGCGCAGGCGGTGAAACCACGAGACGGCCAGACACGCCGTCGATCCGCAGAGCCCCAGCGCCCCAGGACCGCGCACGCGAGCGTGACGATGCCCGCCAGCACCCCACCGCCGAAAAGCCAGCCGCGGTACGCGCCGTCGGCGGTGAACGACATGGTGAACTCACCGCCCTGACCTGCAGGGACGACGAACGCCTGGGTCGCGGCGTCGATGGCCCGCGGCTCCAACCTCTCGCCGTCTAAAAAGCCCTCCAGCCCCGGGTTGAACGCCCGGCCGGTGGTGAGAAGTCGGTCGGTGTCGGCCGGTTCGACGCTGCCGTCACTGTCCACGTATCCAGGCTCCGGCAACCATCCCTCCTCGGTCAGAGTCACCCACTCGGCAGAGCCGTCCACGCGGTGGGCGCCGGGGGAGAGGTCGATGACGTCGCCATCGGCAAGCGGGGCGCCATCCAGCGACACCTCCCCGGCCGTGCGCGCGACCACCCGCATCTCTCGGGGCGCGGTGAACTCGCGCACCAGGTTGCCGGTATCGACGAAAAGGCGCTGGAAGGCGAACTGCTTGACCCCCGGGGAGGTGTCGGGCACCGTCACCACCCGCTCGATGGGGTGGCCCACCACGCCGACCTCGGCGAGCCCGACGCGCTTGTCGCCGTCCAGCTCCACGCGCACCGCGTCGGTATCCCCGCCGGGCACGGAGACCGTCTTCTCCTCGCCTTCGGCCAGCTCGACGTCGACGGAGGCATCGCGGGAGCGGACGGTGACGGTGGCATCGGCAGTCGCGCGCACCGTGAGTTTCGGCGCGGTGAAGTCCCCACGCAGTTCCAGCCACGGGTGCTTGTCGCCGGGCGCCGGCTCCCACGCGGTGTCTGGGTCGCCGTCCGTTGCCGCGGTCACGGAGTGGGCCGGGTCGGCACCGGCGAAGGAGTCAACGTCCGCCGCGCTTGACGATGCCCCAACGGACCCACCGCGTTCCTCCACCGCGGTGCGCGGCCCGGCGGACGGGTAGTCGCGCAGCCGGTTGTGCACGCGCGTCTTTTCCGTGGGTGCGACCGGCGCGGAGACTGGGCCGTGGAGCGTGCCGTAGTTGCGGTCGACGAGCATGGGCGTGTCCGTGACGATGTCCGCGTCACGGTCCACCAGCTCCCGCGGCTGGGCGCCGTCCAGCGCGTCTAGGAGGGCGAGCGACTCCCCGCCGCCGGCGACGCGCACGGGGTCGGCGGGGCCGATGGTGATGGAGGGGGAATCGTCAAGCAGCACCACGTCGATCTCGCCAAAGTGGTGGACGGTGCCGGGCAGATCCGCGGCGTCGATGTCGTCGGCGGCCGCGACGTGGTCGTCGAGGTCGTGGCGCAGGAGGACCGCGCCGATGCCCAGGCGCCGCAACGCGCGCGCCCCGGCCTTCGGGTCGTGCTCCAAGACGGCGGTCACCCCGTCCATACCGCGGATCGCCTCCGGCGGGATGAGGGGAATGGAGTCGCGGACGGCCCAGGGGACATCGAGAAGCGCCTGGGCGGGCTCGTCGCGGGTCCAGCCCCACTCCTGGCGCGCGAAGGAGGCGGGCGGGTAGATGAGCGTGCGGGTGCCGGCGGCGTTGTCGTTGACGAAGTCAGCCGCCTCCTGCCAGTAGCCCGGCACTTTCTCGTACGTGCCGCGGGGGAGTAGTTGTCCGTTGAACGCCGGGGCGGCGGACAGTGCGACGACGATGGCGAGGATCATGCCCGCGGCCTGGCGGGGGCGCGGGCGTAGCCAGTCGCGCGGGAGCCCTAAGCGGCTGCCCAGCGTGACCATGCCGATGACCAGCGGCAGACGCACCAGCGGATCGAATTTGTGCACGTTGCGGAACGGCGCCAGCGGGCCGTCAAGCGCGGCGAGGTACCAGCCGGCGTGGAGGCTGAGAATGACGACGCCCACCACCAGCATCGCCGACCAGACCTCGGGCACGCGCCGCGTGGCGATGCCCGCCAGCCCCGCCGCCGCGACCGCCATCGTCAGCAGCACGAACACCGGCTCGGTGGCCAGCGCGGTGCCGGCGACGCGCTCGGTTTCCACGAAGGGCGTCCAGCTCGTGGTCCCGCGCAGCACCTCCGCGAGGTTGAGCCAGCGGGTGGTGACGAAAGAGGACTCGATAAATTCCGTAAACGGCGGCGCGTAGCGGCCCAGCAGCACCAGCGGGCCGAGCCACCACAGGCTCACCGCCGCGCAGCCGATAAACCAGATGGCCAGGCATTTCAGCCCCTGCCAGACCGGCCGCCGCCACACCAGCACCAGCGCGGCCGGCACGCACGCGGCGAGCGTGGCGGTGGCGTTGACCGCGCCCATCAGCGCGACGGGCACGACGGCGGCGGCGAGGTTGCGCCAAGTGATCCGGGCCCCGGAACCCAGCAAAGGAACTATGACCCACGGCGCCAGCATGACCGGCCAGGTCTCTGAGGAGATGGCGGTGAGGGTGGTCAGCGCGCGGGGGCTGAGCGCGTAGGCGATGCCGCCGAGCGCGAGCCACGCCCCGCTCGCCGGGGTGACGCGACGCAGGAGGGCGACCATGCCGAAGTAGCCGACAGAGAGCACCAGTGTCCACCACAGGCGTTGCGCCACCCAGTCGGGCAGAAAATTAGTGAGGAGGAAGAACGGGCCCTGGGGGAAGAGGTAGCCGTAGGCCTGATTCTGCAGCTGGCCGAGGGTGAAGGTGTCGGTGTAGGCGTGCAGCGCGCCGGCCAGAAAGCCGGCCGGGTCGGCGGTGAGATCGTGTTTGGTGTCCGCGGCGACCTCGCCCCACGGCGCCGAAAACGGCAGCCAGACGGTGAGGACGACTGCGAGCCAGCCGACCAGGGTGGCCTTTAGGCGCATGCGCGTGGGGAGAAGTTAGCCGCGGCTGCCGTATTCCGGGCCGCCGAGGACGGCGTTGTCGGCGGGGACGGCGCCATCGGCAGGCGCGGCGTCGGAGCCGGAGAACTGCGCGATTCCGACCACCGTGATGATGCCTAAGGTGATGCCCACGACGGCGCTGCCCACGGCGGGACCGAGGGTGCGCTTGTTTAAGGAATCGCTTTGGACAGCCATGGCGGTGATGCTAGCAGCACCACCGCGGGGAGCGGTTATGCAACACCTATTCGTCTTCCGGCGGAACGATGAACACGGGCCGGCCGGCGTGGCGCACGAGGTGCTCGGCAGTGGAGGTATTCCACAGCGAGCGCATCCCGCCGATGGCGCGGGTGCCGGTGACGATGACGTCGACGTCCAGCTCCTCGGCCGCATCCACGATGGCCTCCGGGATGGTGGTGGCGGATTCCACCAGGTGGGCGCGGGCGGAAAGCCCCAGCGACTCGGCGTGCTGGACGCCGGCGTTGCACACGCGCTGGGCCTCCTCGTAGGCCGGATCGGCGGCGGGATCCTCCGAGCCGCCCACCGGCTGCACGCCGACGCGGGTGACAGAACGCGCCGCCTGGCGCGCGGACGGCTCCCAGGCGGTGAGGAGTTCCACGATGCCGGCGCGCAGGTAGCGCGCGGCGTACTCGATCGCGTGGCTGGCCTGGTCGGTGCCGTCGAAAGCGAGCAGAATCTTCGGGCCTTCGCTCATGGCCCACCACTGTAGCGGGGAAAGGAGATAGGGCACACTAGACACCATGTCTTTTACACCTCGGCAGATTCCGCGTCGTCTTACCGCCGCCGTGGTAGCGGTCGGCCTCGCCGCCAGCGCAACCGGGGCAGGCTGCGCGCACTCGGACGCTCCGCTTGACGATGCCCCATCGACCACCGAGGCACCCACCGACGCTCCCGAGCAAAACCCCCGCGAGCAGATCGCGGCCAAGCTCATGCCGGGCGTGGTCAGCTACGAGGATGCGCGCGCCAAGCTGGAAGCAGGCGTGGGCGGCATCTTCCTCACCAGCTGGGCAGATCCGGGGCTTCTCACCGAGCCGGGCCGCGATATCAACGCGCTGCGCGCCGAGTTCGACCGGCCCTTCGAGGTGGCCATCGACTTCGAGGGCGGCCGCGTGCAGCGCTTCGACGACATCCTGGGCTCGTACCCGTCCGCGCGGGACATGGCAGCCGGCGGCCCGGAGGGTGCGCAGGCCCAGGGCGCGCAGATCGGCGCGACCCTGCGCGATCACGGCATCAACGTCGACTTCGCACCGGTGCTCGACGTGGACGGTGGCGACCTCGAGGTGGTCGGCGATCGCTCGTTTTCCTCCGACCCGCAGCAGGCCGGCGAGCTCGGCGCCGCGTTCGCCCGCGGGCTGCAGTCCTCCGGCGTACGCCCAGTGTTCAAGCACTTCCCGGGCCACGGCCGCGCCTCGGGGGACACGCACCAGGGCGACGCGGTCACCCCGCCGCTCGACGACATGCAAGGCCACGACCTGGTGCCGTACACGCGGGCGCTGCCGGAATCCCAGAGCGACGATCCCGCCACGGCGCCGGGCGTGATGGTCGGGCACATGGTCGTGCCGGGCCTCGGCGACGGCGAGACCCCGTCGAGCCTCAACCCGGACGCCTACGGCCTTTTGCGCGATCAGTTCGGGTTCGGCGGGACGGTCTACACCGACGATCTCACCGGCATGCAGGCGATCACGGACCGCTTCGCGCCTGCCGATGCCGCCACCGCCGGCCTTGCCGCCGGCGCCGACGTGGTGCTGTGGTCGGCGGAGGCCGATATCAACGAGGTCCTCGATACAGCAGAGCAGGCCGCCCGCGACGGCAGGATTCAGGTTTAACGTGAAACACTAAGCGCCCAGCGACTAGTGCTAACCGTGGTGGAACGGATACTGTCTTTGCTGTGAATAACCAACGAATCGGCCACTCCGCGCACGCTGACCACGCTGACGGCGGGCAAAAGTCCCGTGGCGCGCGGGGCTGGGCTATCACCCTCGGCATTCTGGTGGGCCTTTTCGTCATCGCGGGCGTCGCGTACGCCATCGACGTGGTCTCCAACCAGGGCAAGGTGCCGCGGTCCGTCTCCGTCGGCGGCGTGGACATTTCCAACATGGAGCGCCACGCCGCGGTGCAGAAGCTCAAAAAAGAGCTCGGCGGGGTGGAGGACAACCCAGTCACGGTCAAGGCCGGCGACCAGCACGCCGAGTTCATCCCCGCGGAGGCGGGGCTCAGCATGGACTACCAGGCCGCGGTCGATTCCATCGATGACGCCTCGCTCAACCCCATCGCGCGCGTCTACAGCTTCTTCCGGCCGATGGAGGAACGGTCCATCGACACGCAGGTGGACGAGGACGCACTCGGCCCGCAGCTGGAACGCCTCCACGACGAGCTGACGGTGGAGCCGAAGAACGCCACCCTCGAGCTGGACGGTGCGGAGATCAAGAAGACCCCGGAGGTCATCGGGCAGAGCATTGACGATGCCGAGCTGAACACCAAGGTCCGCGAGGACTGGCTCGACCCAGACGGCGTCGAGGTAGCGGCCGAGGAGCAGAAGCCGGCCATCGGCAACAAAGCGGTGGACGAGCTTGCCGATGGCGACCTCAAACGCGCCCTCGACGGCCCACTGAAGCTCAAGGGCCGCGACGACGTGACGGCGGAGATTTCCCCGGAGCACATCGCGGACATCGTCAGTATCCGCGAGGACCCGGAGAAGCACTCGCTGGCCCTCGACGTCGACGCCGAGGCCGCGCAGGGCATCTTCGCGGAGACCCTCTCGTCGACGGAGAAGCCGAAGCGCAACGCGGACATTGACTTTTCCGGCGGGAAGAAGCGCGTCATCCCGCACTCCGACGGCGTGTCCCTGGACTGGGAGAATACCATGGACGGCTTCCCGGACCGCGTGACCGGATCGAAGGGCCGCGAATGGGACGCCGCGTACACGGACGATCCGGCGACCTTCACCACGGAAGACGCCGAGCGCGCCAGCTTCGACGACACCCTGGGTGAGTTCACCACCAGCGGATTTTCCAAGGACTCGGGCCGCAACATCCAGTTGGTGGCCGACAAGGTGAATGGCGCCATCGTCGCGCCGGGCGATACGTTCTCCCTCAACGGCTACACCGGCCCCCGCGGGGAGGCCCAGGGCTACGTGAAGTCGGGCATCATCATCGACGGCCACGCCGGTGAGGCCGTCGGTGGCGGCATCTCGCAGTTCGCCACGACCCTCTACAACGCGGAGTACTTTGCGGGCATGGGCGATGTGGCGCACACGCCGCACAGCTACTACATCAACCGCTACCCGGCCGGCCGGGAGGCCACCGTCTACGAGGGCGCCATCGACCTAGCGTTCAAGAACACCTCGAAGTACCCGGTGCGTATTGAGACCAGCTACACCGACAACGACATCACGGTGCGCCTGAAGGGTGTGAAGACTGTGGACGTCGAGTCGGTGAACAACGGCCGCTGGGCGCAGACCCAACCCACCGAGATGAAGGTACCGGGCGACGAGTGCAGCCCGTCCAACGGCAACCCGGGCTTTACCACCTCGGACACCCGCATCATCCGCGACCTGAAGGGCAACGAGCTCGACCGGCAGACCACCACGACGGTGTATGACCCACAGCCGATTGTGAAGTGTTCCTAAGGGGTGACGGCTACGCAGCGAAGTTCGTGCTCATCACGTGCGGCGGCGAATTCGTCGGCGGTCAGCTCGGCTACGCGGAGAACATCATCACGGTTGCGGAGCCCATCGATTAGCAGGCGTGCGGTGCACAGTTGGGGCACGCTGTTTAGAAATACGAAGAGCGCCCGCTGAAAGCAGCAGTAGCTTTCGGCGGGCGCCCTTTTGTCAACGATGTCGCGACACAGGACAAATGGAGCCGACGACGGTGTCTGAAGTCATGACATAGTTTACAAATCTGTTCTGGGGAAACGTCACTGACAGTTGACAGGTGTGTCGGGACATCCTTTACATCCCCAGCCGGGGCGAAGGCACGATGACAGTTGACAGGTGTGTCGCGTCATCGTTGACAGCATGAATAGTCCGAACCGCAATCTCGCGATCATCAAAGCTGTCCGTGAGCAACACCAACCAGTCGCCCGAGTCGCTACGCGTTTCAACGTGTCCCGCCAGTGGGTCTACGCCTTACTCCGCCGCTACGACACTGGCGGCCCACAAGCGGTAAAGCCGAAGTCGAAAGCACCGCACTCCAACCCACGCGCAGTATCCAAAAAGCTCAAGAAAACCATCATCAACATGCGCAAACAACTCGACCACTCCGGGCTGGATTCCGGGGCAGAAACCATCCAGTTCCACCTGGAACAACAAGGTATGTATGCCCCATCTACCTCGACGATCGTGCGCATCCTCCGCGACCACGGCCTCGTGCAGCCAGAACCAAAAAAGCGGCCGAGAACCTCATTTATCCGCTTCGAAGCATCCCGCCCCAATGAATGCTGGCAAGCAGACATCACACACGCATATCTCACCGGCGGAAGACGCGTCGAAATCCTCGACTTCATCGACGACCACTCCCGACTGCTGCTGTCCATTACAGCCAGCCGGTCCTTTTCTGGGCCTGCCGTCGCCGACGAACTATCACACCTCATCAGCGACTTCGGCCCACCACAATCCACCCTCACCGACAACGGGCTGGTGTTTACCGCCCGCAACGCCGGGGCAAAAGGCGGCCGTAACGCCTTCGAAAAACTCATCCGCAACCACCGGATCCAACAGAAAAACGGCAGGCCAGGACACCCACAAACCCAAGGAAAAATCGAACGATTCCACCAAACACTCAAACGGTGGCTATCGCGCCAACCCACCGTCAACACCATCGACGAACTACAACAACAACTCGACCGATTCGCCGCCTACTACAACACCAACCGCCCACACCGAGCCCTCGGCAGACGCACCCCATACGAGGTCTACAACGCATCCACGAAAGCCAGCCCCGACGACAACCCCACCGAAGAATGGCGCACACGCAACGACAAAGTCGACAAAGCCGGCCGCTGCACCATCCGCTACGCAGGCAGGCTTTACCACCTAGGAATGGGCCGAAAATACACCGGCCACCACGTCCTGATGATCATCAAAGACCGCCACATCACCACATCACTCAAAGACACCGGCGCCATCATCACCGAGCACTACATCGACACCAGCCGCAACTACCAAGCCCCAATCTGGAAACACGGCGAACCCCCACTCAACTAACGGGTTAAGGGTCAAAAAGTGTGTCCGGAATCGCGGATTTTCACGGATTGACCTGTAGGTTTCCGGAAAGTATATGCTCCGGAAGCATATATCTAGCCCCCGACGGGAAATCCTCGGTGTGGCAGCCGTGATGTGCTATGCGCGGCGTGGTGTGGTGTCGCAATGTCGAAGAACCAACCACGCTGCCACTGCGGCGGTGAAATGAAACGCAACGGCACCACCAGCAAAGGCACCACCAGATGGCGCTGCAAACAATGCGGCGCCTCCAGCGTCAAACGTCGAAACGACATCACCAACGCGGCAGTGTTCACCCAGTTCATCGAGCATTGCACCACCGCAATATCACTCGACGACCTAGCCAAACGAAACGGTGTTAGCCGCGCCACCATGAAGCGGCGCTTCAAGTGGTGCTGGCTCGTTGATGTGCCTGACCCCACCGCCGGCCACCACAAGCGGATCTACGACCAGGTATTTCTCGATGGCACCTACACCGCCGGTGGCTGCCTGATCGTCGCGGCGACCATCGACCACGTGATCGCCTGGCACTGGTGCAAACACGAAACCACCCGCGACTACCAACTGCTGCTTGAACGCATCGAAGCCCCACTCATCGCCGTCATCGACGGCGGCCAAGGCGCATACAGCGCAATCAAAAAGTGCTGGCCGACTACGAAAATTCAACGCTGCCTCGTCCACGCCCAACGCGTGGTCCGCCGCTACACCACCACCAACCCACGCACCGATGCCGGGCGCACCATCTACCGACTTGCGCTGAAACTGACCCGGATCACCACACTGGATGAAGCCGCCGCGTGGGGTGTGCAACTGCACGAGTTTTCAACGATCTACCGGGAATGGATGAACGAGAAAACCATGATCAAAGACCCCAAAACAGGTGCATGGACCCGCGTGTGGACCCACCACAACGTGCGCAAGGCCTACAACAGCCTCAACCATCTTTGGCGGTCCGAGATGCTGTTTGTCTACCTCAACCCGCCAGCAGGAGTCCTTGCGCCCGAGCGGATCAAATCCACCACCAACAGCTTAGAAGGCGGCATCAACGCCCAGCTCAAACTGCTCGCCAGAACCCACCGCGGCAGATCAGGCGAACGACAACGCCGCATGCTGGATTGGTGGCTCTACTTAAAAACGGAACTGCCTGACGATCCAGTACGAATCGCCAGGCAGTCCGACTGGGGCCAGGGCCAACTCGCCAAAGTATCCACCCTGACCCAAACCGAGAACCAAGCCGACCACGAAACAGGACGCCCAGCCCTCTACGACAACGCTATCGACACCGACTACACCCACTCAATCGGCATTCAAAAAGGCCAAATCTAACCCCCGCGACACGCCGAGCCAGACACACATTTTGACCCTTAACCCCAAAAGGCGCCCACCGAGAACAAAAACTCGGCGGACGCCCATCTGTCAACGATGTCGCGACAGTTTTGTCAACTATGACGCGACACAGGACATGGAGCCGACGACGGGAATCGAACCCGCGCCAGCAGCTTGGGAAGCTGCGGTTCTACCATTAAACTACGTCGGCACTTGCGCTTTCGCGCTTTCCGTAGCTTAGCACTCGGCGGGGCGGATTGGAAAAAATCGGGGGCCGACGGCACGCGGTGTCGGTGAGGTACGGCAGGTAGGATAAGCTCCGTGCTTCTTTCCGATCGTGACATCCGTGCCGCCGTAGACTCCGGAGACTTAAGTATCGAGCCGTTCCAGGCCGACCTCGTCCAGCCGTCCAGCGTGGACGTGTGCCTGGACAAGTATTTCCGGGTCTTTAACAACTCGCGGTACACGCACATCGATCCGAAACAGGAGATGGCCGAGCTTACCAGCCTGAAAGAGGTTGAGGACGGCGACGGGTTCGTCCTCCACCCGGGTGAATTCGTGCTCGCGTCCACCGCGGAGCGCTTCAGCCTGCCACCACACCTCGCGGGCCGGTTGGAAGGTAAGTCGTCCCTCGGCCGGTTGGGGCTGCTGACCCATTCCACCGCGGGTTTCATTGACCCCGGTTTCAGCGGCCACATCACGCTCGAGCTGTCGAACATGGCGAACCTGCCGATTACCCTGTGGCCGGGCATGAAGGTCGGCCAGCTGTGCCTGTTCCAGCTGAGCTCCCCGGCGGAGGCGCCGTACGGCACCGGATCGCTGGGGTCGAAGTACCAGGGTCAGCGCGGGCCGACCCCGTCGAAGTCCTACCTCAACTTCCGCTAAGCGCTTCCCGGCAGCCGCCGTGTACGCGACCGTCAACTGCCTGTCGCGCAAAAGTCACTACGCGTTTACCTTGGCTGGGTAGGCTAGCGCCTTATGAAAATGACTGTGATTGGCACCGGGTACCTCGGTGCGACGCACGCGGCATGCATGGCGGAACTGGGCCACGACGTGCTGGGCGTAGACGTGGATGAGGCCAAGATTGCATCGTTAAGCGCCGGCAAGGTCCCCTTCTTCGAGCCGGGCCTGCCGGAGGTCCTCGAGCGCAACATCGACTCCGGCCGCCTCGCGTTTACCACCGACTACGCGCAGGCAGCCGAGTTCGCCCACGTCCACTTCCTCGGCGTGGGCACCCCGCAGCAGCACGGTTCCTACGCGGCGGATCTCACCTACGTGCGCGCGGTCATCGAGTCGCTTGTGCCGCACCTTTCGGGCCATCACGTCATCCTGGGCAAGTCGACCGTCCCGGTTGGCACCGCGGCGGACCTGCAGGAACTGGCCGACTCCCTCGCCCCGGAGGGAGCCTCGGTAGAGATCGCCTGGAACCCCGAGTTTCTGCGCGAGGGCTACGCCGTCAAGGACACCATCACTCCGGACCGCATCGTCCTCGGCGTGCGGGACGGCGAGAGCACCGCGGAGGAGATCGCCCGCGAGATTTACGCGCGCCCGCTGGCCAGTGACACCCCGTTCATCGTCACCAATCTCGCCACCGCGGAGCTGGTGAAGGTGGCGGCCAACTCCTTTTTGGCCACCAAGATTTCTTTCATCAACGCCGTCTCCGAGCTGTGTGAGGTTGCAGGGGGCGACGTGCTTGCGCTTGCCGATGCCATCGGCCACGACGAGCGCATCGGCCGCAAGTTCTTAGGCGCCGGTCTGGGCTTCGGCGGTGGTTGCCTGCCCAAGGACATCCGCGCATTCATGGCGCGTGCGGGAGAGCTCGGCGCCGACCAGGCGCTGACGTTCCTCCGCGAGGTCGACGCCATCAACATGCGCCGCCGCGACCGCGTGGTCGCGCTGGCGAAAGAGATGCTTGGCGGGATGCTCCTGGGACACCGCGTGACGGTGCTGGGCTGCGCCTTCAAGCCCAACTCCGACGATGTGCGCGACTCGCCGGCGCTCGCGGTGGCGGGCCAGCTCTCCCTCGCTGGTGCAGCAGTCACCGTCTACGACCCGCAGGGCATGGACAACGCCAAGAAGGTCTTCCCGACGCTGGACTACGCGGCGGATCTCGATGCCGCGCTCAACGGCAGTGAACTCGTCATCCTGGCCACCGAGTGGAAGCAGTTCAAGGAGCTCGACCCCCAGGAGGCGGGCAAGCGCGTCGCCGCGAAGAACTTCATCGATGGCCGCAACGTCTTGGACGTCGATGAGTGGCGCGCCGCCGGCTGGAACCTGCAGGCGCTCGGCCGAGCGGTGTAACCAAAGCCAGTAAAGTTGACTTTCCCCAGCCATGGATAGAGAAAAGATCATTGATTCGCTGGGGAGGGCCCGTTTTCAACCCTATTTGGATGCAGTAGGCGGGAATAGAAAAGCGGCTCTCCACGCCGTTGAACTCATTAACAGCGAGGAAGCGCAAAGACGCACTTGCCCTTGCAAAGAAGGCTGCAAAACAACGTGGATCAGGTCACCCTCGGTACGGTTTGTCGATAACGCATGATGACGTACTTTCCCACACGAACCGCTTGAGGCTTTGGGAAGAAGCATTGAGCAAGGCGTTCCCTCACGCCTTTTGAACATCGACGTGAAGGACATAATTAAGGACATAATTGCCGATGCATTCGCGTTGGTAGGAACGATTGATCCGCAACTCCAAGAGTGGTTGAGCGGCACTAGTTCGGTTGGAGCAGTTTTACGGGACCGGCCGCGCATAAGAAAATGAGCCTGCTGGCGTGTTCTATCCAGCAGACCCATTCTCGCTCATGGTAAGGGACCTTGTCCTACCTTCTGCGGCTACGATTTATGCTTTATTTGTTACCTTGCCAAAGATCTTCTCGTGAGCGTGTCGGCACGGTCCACGCCGCGATGAGCGTGGTGAGCGGTACTGCCAGGGCGAGAGCCAGCGCGCCGACGCCGGAGCGCAAAAGCTCCGTGGCCATGAGGTCGCTGCCCAACAGGGAGCCGGCGTGCTGGTGCGATGCCTGCATCATCATCAGCAGGGGGAGCATCGCGCCGGCGTAGGTGAGCACGATGGTGTAGACCACCGAGGAAATGTGGTCACGGCCCACCTTCATCGCGGACGCAAACAGCTGTAATGGCCCGGCATCTGGGTTGGACTGAGACAGCTCGGTGACGGTGGAGGCTTGGCCGATGGTGACATCGTTTAGCCCGCCCAGCGTGCCCACGATGAAGCCACACAGCAGCACCCCGACGATGGATACACCGGGCATGTACAGCGCGAGGTGGAGGTTGTCCTCCGAGCTCATGCCTTGCAGGTGGGTGGAGCCAATAGCCACGCGCGCGAGAACCGCTGCCACCGCGAGCGCGACCATATTGCCGCCCAGCGCGGAGGCCGACTTCCAGTTCAACCCGTGCACAATCGGCACGCTGAGCAGGATGATGGCGCTGCAGGCCGTGAGCGCGAGTGCCACTGGGTGGCTGCCCGCAGCGAGCCCGGGGAGCAGGAAGAAAAATACGACGCCCAAAGACAGCGCAAGGGCGATGAGGGAGCGCAAGCCGTGCCAGGCGGCGAAGGCGACGATGGCCGCCGCCACGATGACGCCCCAGAGGAGAAGGGACGTGCCGCGCTGGTAGTCCGCGAACGCGTAGGATGCGGTGCCGGCCTCGTCGTGGACGACGGACAGCACGATCTTGTCGCCCTCGTTGAGCTGCGGCTCGCCGGGCACGCCGTAGTGCGTGAGCGTGGTGGTCTCACCTTCTGCGTCGCCGGAGGTGATGGCGACGGTGGCTGTGCGGCACTCGTGGGGCTCTTCCGGCTGTGGTGATTCCGGCTGCGGTGACGCGGGCTGGGCCTGGCACTGCTCCACCGCGGTGACCTCGCCGTTGACGCGGGGCTGGTTGAGCGAATACGTCTGGGCGAACTCGTCGGAGGTGGCGTCCTCCGTGGAGGCGTGCGGCCAGAGGGCGACCAGCCCGATGGCGGTGACGACCGCGACAAACGCCAGGGCGATGAGGAGAGTCAGACGCGGCTGGGTCATCCCGCCGTCCGGCACCGCATCGTGCGAGTGCGCGTGGGAGTGCGTGGCCGGGCGCGCGGCGGGTTTCGTGGCATGGTGTCGTCCCATACGCACTATTGTGAACTATTTTCAATAGTAGTGCGAATGAGGTGCGGCCGACTCGTTAGAGGTGCGCGGACACCTGGTCGGCGATGAAGGACGAACCAGCGCGGGACGGGTGAACCGTCATGTGGTAGTTCGGCGTCGTGGTATCCACGCCGCCGGCAACCCAGCGCTGCGCATCCGGCGCGCAGCTGTTGTGCGCCTGCGAGCCGGACTTGATGTCCACGAAAGTGCCGCCGATGCGGTTGGCCGCCTCCTGCTGGTTGGCGCGGTTGCGGTTTTCCAAGTCCTGGATGATCGGCACGGGGAAGCCAATCGGCGCGTTCGGGATGACGTTGAGCCAGCAGAAGTTGTTCGGGAACGCCGGATCCGTCGCGGCGAGCATGCCCACCATGAGGACCTGCGCGTTCGGGGCCACGGACTTGATCTTCGCGTTCGCCGCGTCGATGTTGGCCAGGTAGTTCGCCCGGACCTTCTCCGGCTGGAGGGCGTTGACGCCACCATCAGCGCTCAATCCGTTGAAGTCGATGGCGCCCACGGCTACCGCCACGGTCGCGGTGCCTTCGTGGAGATCGCCGGCGGCAATTGCCTGATCGATGCGCCCCAGAAGGGACCCCGAGGACATCGCGTTGCAGGACCAATCGGCAACGTCCCGGCCGGTCTTCTGCGCGAGCTGGCGCGGCCAGTTATCCGGCGCCTGCAAGCAGCCGCCCTTGCTCGGGTAGTCGTGGTCCATCAGCTCCGTGCTGAGCCCGCCGCGGAGCTTCAGCGTGTTTTGGATCTGGTCCGGGTTGGCCGTGTACGAATCGCCGAGCGTGACGATGTTGCCCGCAGGCGCTGCGGAGGCGGGGACCGGGGTGGTGCCCGCGCTTACCGCGAAGGCGGCAGCGGCGATGGCTCCTGCGAGGTGGCGCAGGCGGGTGTGGCGGAAAAGACGGCGCATGAGCGATATAACTTTCTAGAACGGCGTTAAGTTATCCTATTCTTTCTAGGGCAAAAGAACGGAAAACGCCAATAATCGCAACGTGCCCACTACTTCGTCGCCTACATCCCGCGGTAGCGGTTGACCGCCCCGAGCAGCTCCTGCTTGCGCGGCAGGGCCAGCCGGCCGGGGTGCCCGCGGTGCCCGGAGACGGCATCGAGGCCGCCGTCGGCGATGCGGGCGAGGAAATCATCGGCAAGCGCGGCCAGCGGCGCGGAATCGCTGCGGGTGCGCAGGAAGTTCATAAACGCCGCGATGGTCCGCGTCTGCGACGGATCGACCAGCTGGGTCAGCGCCTGGATGTCCAGGGTCTGCTTACCCACGCGGATGATGCCCAGGCCCTTCGCCTGCGGCGGTTTCGGCCCGCGCTTGCCCTTGCCTTTGCCCAGGTTGATGGCGTCTGCCGGCAGGGTGCGCGGCGTGGGCATCGGGAACGCAGGTTGCTTGTCGATGTCCTCCGCCAGCGCCTTTGCCCGCTCCGTGACGTTGTAGGGGTGGTACTCCGCGAGCTGGATGACCGTGTCCGCGACGTCGATAAACGCGCCGGAGCCGCCGGCGACGAGGACGGTGCTCACGCCGGCATCGGCAAGCGCACGCACCCGATCGACCAGCGGCGTGATGGGTTCCTTGTCGGTGGGCACGAGCCGGCGCATGCGGGCGTCGCGGATCATGAAGTTGGTCGCGGAGGTGTCCTCGTCGATGAGCAGGGTGGACGCGTCCGCCTCCAGCGCCTCGATGAGGCCCGCGGACTGCGAGGTGGACCCGGATGCGTTCGGCGTGGAGAAGTCGTGGGTGTCGGTGCCCTGCGGCAGGTTGTTGATGAACTGCGAGATATCCACGCCCGTGACCGCGCGGCCGTCCTCGGCGCGCAGGGACGCGGCATCGGAAACGGTGATGGCGAACTCGCGGCCGTCGCCCGCGACGTGGTTGTACACGCCGCGCTCCAACGCCTTGAGCAGCGTCGACTTGCCGTGGTAGCCGCCGCCGACGATGAGCGTCACACCCTGCGGCACGCCCATGCCGGTGACCGTGCGGCCCGACGGCAGGGTGAAGTCCTCGCGCAGCGAGTCTGGCGACTGGAATGGCACAGCGCCCGCGGCGGGCAGCTCCGAGTCGCCGGAGCGGCGCGGCAAAATCGCGCCGTCGGCGAGGAAGCCGACCAGCCCGCGCTCGGGCAGCTGCGCGCGCAGGGCCTCCTGGTCGCGGTAGAGCTCCACCGCGTCGCGCAGGTCCGCGTCGTCGAAGTCGAGCGCCTCGTCGATGGCCGCCGGCAGGTCGTCGCACAACAGGCGGCGGGCGGCACGCCCCAGGATGCGGCGGCCGCGGGCGGGTAGCTGCGCCTCCATGCGCAGCGCCAGCTCGTCGCCCTGGAACACGACGGTGGCGCGCTGGAGGACCTGCTGGCCCGGGGCATCGATAAACAAGCCCTGGCCCAGCGCGCGGTGCAGCCGGCGAGTGAGGAAGTCCGCGGCCGCGACCCCCTCCCACTCTTCCGGCACCGGGTTATCGGTGATGACCTGGATGAGCGACGGCGGCGCAAACGGATCGGACTGCACCTTGTCCACGATGAGGCGGTAATCGCCCAACTGGTGGGAGCCGTGCAGCTTCTTGTATCCGCCGTAACCGGAGCCGTCCAGATTGCCCAGAAGAGAAGGAAGGGACATTGATTCTCCTTTCGCGGTTGAAAGCGTCTACTGCCGGTAGCTGGCCAGGAAGTTACCCAGCCGCTCTATGGCGTTTTCCAGCTGGGACGCCCACGGCAGAGTGACCACGCGGAAGTGGTCCGGGGTGGGGAAGTTGAACCCGGTTCCCTGGACCATGAGGATCTTCTCCTTGCGCAGGATGTCCAGCATCAGCTGGGTGTCATCGTGGATCTCGTAGACGTTCGGATCCAAACGCGGGAAGCAGTACAACGCGCCGCGCGGCTTGACCACGTCCACGCCCGGGATCTCGCTCAGGCGCTGGTAGGCGATGTCGCGCTGGCGGCGCAGGCGCCCGCCTTCCGCGGTGAGCTCGTAGATGGACTGGTTGCCGCCGAGTGCGACCTGGATGGCGTGCTGGGCCGGCACGTTGGGGCACAGGCGCGTGCCGGCGAGCAGTTCAATGCCCTCCAAGAAGCCTTCCGCGTGGTGCTTCGGGCCGGTGATGACCATCCAGCCGGAGCGGTAGCCGGCGACGCGGTAGGCCTTGGACAGGCCATTGAAGGTGATGGTGAGCAGATCCGGCGCGAGGGAGGCCAGCGAGATGTGTTTCGCGTCGTCGTAGAGGATGCGGTCGTAGATTTCATCGGCAAGCAGCAGCAGGTCGTGCTCGCGGGCAATGTCCACGATGGCTTGCAGCGTTTCCCGGGAGTAGACCGCGCCGGTCGGGTTGTTCGGGTTGATAACGACGATGGCCTTGGTCTTGTCCGTTACCTTGGACTTGATGTCCTCGATGGACGGGTTCCACTCGTCTTCCTCGTCGCAGATGTAGTGCACCGGGGTGCCGCCCGCGAGCGAGGTCGCCGCCGTCCACAGCGGGTAGTCGGGGGAGGGGATGAGGATCTCGTCGCCGTCGTTGAGCAGGGCTTGCGTCACCATGGAGATGAGCTCGGAGACGCCGTTGCCCAGGTAGACATCGTCGATGTCGAAGCGCGGGAAGTCCTCGAGCTCGTAGCGCGTGACGATGGCCCGCCGCGCCGAAACAATGCCCTTCGACGTGGAGTAGCCCTGGGAGTGCGGCAGCGCGGAGATCATGTCGCGCATGATGACGTCCGGCGCGTCGAAGCCGAAAGCAGCGGGGTTGCCGGTGTTGAGTTTCAGAATGTTGTGGCCGTCTTGCTCCATCCGCTCCGCTTCGGCGGAGAGCTCACCGCGGATGTCGTAGGCGACGTTTTTGAGCTTGTCGGATTGGTCGAACTGACGGCGCTTGGAAGAAGTCATGGCACACAATTGTGCCACTACGAATTATCACCGCTCCACCCATCGAGCTTCCGGCGGGCAAATTTGAGGGCATCGCCGGTCAAGTCGCTGGCCTGTTGGCGGCGCTCGGCCCACTGGCGCGACTCGATCGCGCGGCGTTCGGCGCGCTCACGCGCCTGGCTGGCCTCCAGTTCGCGCAGGCGCTCGCGCTCCAGTTGTTTTGGCGACGGCGTGTTCCACGACTCCGGGCCCACCTTCATCACGTAGAGGAGAATCCAAATAGCCGGGATGAGGAACGTGAGGACGGCGCTGCCCGCGAGCCCGGCGATAGTGGTGCCGGACCCCACCGCGTCGAGGCCCGCGACAAAGGAGATGGGCGCGCCGACAATGCCCGCCAAAGAGACCAAGAGGGCCGTGCCCAGCCGCTGCTTGCGGCCGCTGGCGCGTGCCGCCTCAATCTCGCTGGTGGAGTAGTGCTTTTCCAGCGCCCCGCCGTGCGCAGTATGGGGCGCGTCAGGGCCTGGGATGTCTGCGAACAGCGGTGTGAGGTCGCTGCGGGTGCGCGCGTCCGCGACCGCCTGGCAGCGCTCGTCGAACTCGCCCATGTCGATGCGGCCTTCGCCCATCGCATGGCCCAGTGCCGCGATGGCGTCACTGCGGTCCTGGTCGGACAGGCGCAGCGCATCGTCGTACGGGCGGGAGTCCGATTGGTAGGTGTTCACGCCTAGGGATTTTATCTTCTGGGGTGGACACGGGGAAAGCACACGCAAAGTGGTGGACATTACTCTAGGACGGCATGAGCGATGCGTCCGGAAATGATGGTGGCACCGGGGAAGAGCAGCAAGGTCTGCCGCCGGGCCGGAAACCGAGTGGCATGCGTTTTGAATCCTTCGTGGACCGCCAAATCCGCCTGGCCGCAGAGCGCGGGGATTTTGACAACCTCCCTGGCGCCGGGAAACCGCTGCGTGACGAAACCCCGCGGGATCATGGATGGTGGATCAAGGACTACGTGGCCCGCGAGGGGCTATCCGGTGAGTCCCTGTTGCCGCCGGCACTTAAACTGCGCCGTGAGCTAGAAAAGCTGCCTGCCCGCGCGGCGCGCTGCGATACGGAAGAACAGGCGCGGGAGCTCGCCCGGGCGCATAACCGCCAGGTCGCCGAGTATTACCGCAGTGGCCCCGGCAGTGGTCCGAACATTCCGGTGCGCGCGGCCGACGCGGATGAGCTAGCGAAGGCGTGGCGCGCGGCTCACTAGGCGGAGTAGTCGATACCGCGCTCGTTCAAGATGTCGCGCAGGGCCGTGGGGAAGTCGGTGATCACGCCGTCCACGCCGGTGTCGATGAGCCGGTTCATGTCATCCGGTTCGTTGGCCGTCCACGGCATAACCGGCAGGTTGTGCTCGTGGGCACCGTTAACCATCTCGGCGTCCACCAGGGAGTACTCGGGGGAGAGCATGTCCGCGTCGAGTTTTTCCGCCGCCTTGGCGATGTCGCCGTCCACGTCGTCGTAGTCCACCTTCCCGGTCCACGGAGAACCGGACGTCCAGGTGTCGGCGCTCCACAGCATGACGGTATCCAGCTTCGGCTCCGCCTTCTTCACCAGCGGGAGGGAGCTCCAGTCGAAGGATTGGATGGTGGTTCGCTCGACCAGATCGCGTTCCTGTAGCTCCGGGACGATGGTGTCGACGAATTCCTGCGGGGTGGCGGACTTCGCGGGGTCGTCGGCTTCGATTTTGGTCTCGATGTTGAAGCGCACGTCGTGGTCTTTCGCCATGTCGAGAACCTCACCAAGCTGGAGCAAGCGGTTGTCTTCGGTGTGCTGGGCGTCAGGGAAGTCGGCTAGTGCCTTGTTGCAGTTGAGCGTCTGCAGTTGTTCGAAGGTGAGGTCGTGGACGGCCTTGCCCACATACGGGAACTGCGGGTCGTCCTTGGCCACCGGCTCGGTGTCCGCGCACTTTTCCGCCTTAATGTCCGGGTCGTGCCAGACCACCGGCACACCGTCCTTGGACAGCACGATGTCGAATTCCAGGGTCGTGACTCCCATATCGAGTGCGTGCTGGAAAGCCTCGCGGGACTCTTCGGTGTTCTCGCCGCGGCCGCCGCGGTGTGCCTGCAGGTCGAATGTTTCGGTCATGCGGTCCGCGGTGGCCTCCGTCGAGGCGGCGCCTGCTCCCGCGCCAGCGCCCGCAGCTTCCGCGGCGTGGTCATCGCTCGGCTCGTCGTCGCGGTCGTGGCGACCCTTCGTGCCGTGCCACTCCTCGTCGGCGCGTTGCGCACCGTCGCGCATGTCCTTCTCACCGCGGCCAGCGATGGCCGACTCGACATTGTCCGGAATGCCCGCGTCGGTCACGCTCGTCGGCCCAGGGTTAGCGGAGCATCCAGCGAGAATGAGCGCGGCCGGCACGGTGGCCGCGAAGTAGCGGGCGATGCGAGAAGAACGAGTAGTAGAGCGCACGGTGTGCAGACCTTTCGAGTTGAGTGCGTTGCCCCACGGTCGAGGCCTACCGGCGATGGTATCTGTGCGCGCTCAATCGTGCGGGGCCTTATTAATCACTCTTCGGCGGCTGCGGCGCGTCCCCACCCGAGCGCGGCGCCGATTTCGGCGGGGTCGGGATTCCAGACGACTTAGCACTGCCCGGTGTTTGCGGCGGTTTTGGAGCCGCCGGAGTTGCTCGGTCAGTTGGGGTCTTTGGTGGCTGAGGAACCCCCGGTGCCTTGGGCGCCTGAGGCTTCGAAGCTCGCCCATCCTGCGGTGCCTTAGGCGCGGCAGGCGGAGTCGGCACGGTTGAGCCCTTCTTTGCATCGGGTGCTGCAGGCGCGCTCGGAACAGCGGGATCGCTTGGCGCCGCCGGAGCACTTGGTGGCTTAGGCGCTCCAGGTGCTGACGGAGCGGTTGGGGCAGCCGGCGCCGACGGTGCCTTAGGTGCGGAAGGCGCTTTGGGTGCTGCAGGTGGTGCTGCGGGAGTGCTCGGTGTGCTCGGGGGCTTTGGCGCCCCAGGGGCGGTCGGTGCTGCTGGGGCAGATGGCGCCTCGGGTGCAGCGGGCTTGGGCGCAGCAGGAGCGCTCGGAGCCTGCGGAACAGAGGCCTTTGGAGTCGAGGGGGCCGCCGGGGCGGATGGTGCCGAGGGCGCACTCGGCGCCTTGGGCGCGCCGGACACTTTTGGAGCGCCCGGTGCTGCCGGCGCGCTGGGAGCCTTTGGGGCACTGGGGGCGGCAGGAGCCTGAGCCGACGGTGCCTTAGGCGCGTTGGGGGCCGAGGGAGCGCTCGGTGCGCTTGGACTGCTTGGCACGCTTGGCGCTTTCGGTGCCTGGGAGCCCTCCGAAGTGCCAGGGGGTTTCGGAGCGCCAGGTGCGGGCGGTGTGGCCGGAGCCTTGGGAGCGCCTGGAGCCTTGGGAGCGCTCGGCGCTGCTGGGGCGCTGGGGGCACTAGGCGCCTTGGGCGCCGACGGAGCCGACGGAGCGGTTGGGGTCGACGGAGCCGCAGGGGCTTGCGGAGTGGATGGCGCAGCAGCACCAGGTGCCTTGGGTGCCGATGGAGCCTTAGGTGCCGCGGTGGTTGCCTTCGCAGCTGGTGCCTTGGGAGCCGGCGTCTTATCGGCATCGGCCTCGCCCGCTGCTGCGTCAGAGGGCGAGCCCGTGCTCACCGTCGAAATGCGCTTCGGGGTGCCCAAGAACGCCTTCGCGCGCGGGGCGGGCAGCTCGCCGTCGGGGGCGATGGAGTTGCGGAGCATGACTGCTACGTCGTTGACCTGGGCGGGCTTTTCCGTCTTCTCTGCCTGGTCTTTGCCGGCCAGCGCCTTCACGCCGCCGGTGAGCATGACATTGCAGTATGGGCAGCCGGTAGCGATCTCTTCCGCGCCGGTCTCCAGCGCCTGCTCGGTGCGAAACTCGTTGATGCGGCGGCCGAGCTTTTCTTCTATGAACATCCGCGCGCCGCCCGCGCCACAGCAAAATGCCTCTTCGCGCGTCTTGTCCATCTCTTTAAGCTGCACGCCGGTCGCCTCCAGCAGCTCCCGCGGCGGGTCGTAGACGCGGTTGTGCCGGCCCAAGAAGCACGGGTCGTGGTAGGTGATCGGCTTGCGGTTGTGCTCGGTGCGGGGGACCGGTCGGAGCAACTTTTCGCGTACCAGGCGGTTGAGTAGCTGGGTGTGGTGGAAGACGTCGAAATGCCCGTCAAAGTCCGGGTACTCGTTGCGTAGCGTGTTAAAGCAGTGCGGGCACGTGGTGATGATCTTCCGCTGCCCCTTGGGCACGCCGGTGAAGGTTTCGTTGAGGGTCTCCACGTTTTGCTGCGCCATCATCTGGAACAAAAATTCGTTGCCGGCGCGGCGGGCCGGATCGCCCGTACAGGTCTCCCCGGTGGCGAGCACGCCGAACTTCACGCCGGCGGTGTGCAGCAGATCCACGGTCGCGCGGGTCGTCGCGCGCCCCGCGTCGTCGTAGGCGCCGGCGCAGCCGACCCACAGCAGGTACTCGAGATCGGAGAAATCCGTGTCATCTTCGCCGATGATGGGCACCTCGATGCCATCGGCACGCGCCTCGTCGATCCAGGTGCGGCGCTCGCTGGAGTTGCGGCCCCACGGGTTGCCCTTGGTCTCAATGTTTTTAAACAGGCCGGTCAGCTCCGAGGGGAACTCGGAGTCCGCGAGCACGCGGAAGCGGCGCAGGTCCGCAACGTGGTCGATGTGCTCGATGTCCACCGGGCACTGGTCCACACACGCGCCGCAGTTGGTGCACGACCACAAAACGTCATCTGAGATGACGTCCGTCATGCTCCGCGCCATGGACAACACGTCGACCCCGGCATGCGAGTCATCGGCACGCAAGGCGTCCGCGTCGGTGGCTGCGACCGCGCCCTTTTTGATGTCCAGCATGAGCTTTTTCGGGCTCAGCGGTTTCTGCGTGTTCCATGCCGGGCAGAGATCCTGGCAGCGGCCGCACTCCGTGCACACCGACGAATCCAGCAGCATCTTCCACGACGCGTCTTTCAGCTGGCCGACTCCCAAGGTGTCGTCGTCTTCGACGTTGCCCAGGTCAACCTTCTTTGCGCCCGAGGTCATCGGGTTGAGCGCGCCAAGTGCCTTCTTCCCGTCCGCGTTGCGCTGGAAGAAAATGTTGAACGGCGCGGCAAAGCGGTGCCAGGCGACACCCCAGCCCAGGTGGCGGCCCACCAAGACCAGAAAGACCATGCCGGTCAGCAGCTTCACCAGCGCGAAGATGGAAACCAGCACCGGGGAGGCGGGCAGCAGCGTGGCGATGCCCGCAGAGACCGGATCCGTCCACCGCGCGTGCCCGAAGGTGGCGATCTTCGCCGCCTTGACCAGCAGCATGCCGAGGCCTTCGACGAAGACGATGGCCTCAATCGCATACGCGGAGCGCTGGTTGGAGTTATAAAACCGGCTCGAGCGCTTTTTGGGGCGGGACAGCTGCCGCACCGCGATGAGGTAGCCGATGCCGACGACGGTGCCCACCGCGAGGATCTCCTCCGCCAGGTGGTAGACCCACGTGTCAGATACCCACGGCCAGCCGCCGGCCGGGTTGAACGTTTGAATGTAGGCCTCGAACCACACGACGGATCCGAAAAGGAAGCCCACCATCACCAGCCAGTGCGCGATGTTGACCAGTGGGCGCCCGCGGAAATGGGTGTGCCCGAAGGTCTCTTCTACCACCCGCCACAGGCGGCGGCCCGGCTGGTTGGTGCGCGAACCTTTCGGTAGCGGCTGGCCTTGGCGCACGAAATTCACCAAGCGCCACGCCCCGCGGGCGAACATCGCCCAGGCCAGAAGCGACAGCACGAACCCGATGACGCCTAAGGCGATGGTGGTAGCGGTCATGCCCGAAGCCCACACCTTTCACACACTTTTGACTTGCCTTCAACAAACTCCAGTGCTTTTCACCTTAAACCAGGGCTCGGACACGGCCTAGACGCTGGCATCGTCAAGCACGGCATATACCGTAACCAATAGACCGCTCGGTCTCTAATCCGGGCGAAACCAGGGGAGAATTTAATCCCCGCTCGTAGACTGATTGGTCTGTTAATGTAGTCTGAGCTGTCCGCCATGGGCGAATGAATATCCCTAGGTCGCTGCGGCACACCCGCCGGTTACCTAGAGTGAGATGAGTTCAACGAAGGAGAGTGTGACCATGACCCACAGCGTGGATCTGCTGGGAGGCGGCAAAGACGTCCGCGATCCCAGCATCAGCCCCGAGGGCACGCGCGACACCCGGCCGCTGGAGGAAGAGACCGCGCGGCGCAATAAAGAGCTCGTGGAAAAGTGGGCCGACGAGCTTTACGATGCCCCCGCGGCCGACATCATGCAGTGGGCCGCCGAGAACGCCCCGGGCCGCCTCGCTGTGACGATGTCGATGGAAAACACCGTGCTGGCCGAACTGGCCCAGCAGGCGGGCATCGACGGTGACCTCATCTTCTTAGATACCGGCTACCACTTCCCGGAAACGCTCGAGACCGCCGACAAGGTGGAACAGCGCTACCCGGATCTGACCTTAAAGCGGGTGCGGCCGCTGCTGAGCGTCGAGGAACAGGACGCGCTATACGGGCCGCGCCTGTACGCCCGCGACGTGGCCGCGCACAACCGCATGCGCAAGGTGGAGCCGCTCAACATGGCGATGGATGACTACGCCGGCTGGATAACCGGCCTGCGTCGCGCCGACTCCGAGCACCGCGCCCAGGCGCCGGCGCTCTCCCTCGACCGCACCGGGCGGCTGAAGATCTCGCCCATCATCACGTGGGACTTGGACGACACCGAGCGCTTCATCACTGACCACGACTTGGTCATCCACCCCCTCACCCGGCAGGGCTACCGCTCCATCGGTGACGCCCCGCTGACCTTCCCCGTCGGCGACGACGAGGACGCGCGGGCAGGACGAGTATTCGCAGACGGAAAAGCAGAATGCGGGTTGCACGACTAATGACTTCACTTTCCCCACACCTTCATGACCTAGAGGCCGAATCCATCCACATCCTGCGCGAGGTCGCCGGGCAGTTCGACAAGGTCGGGCTGCTGTTTTCCGGTGGCAAGGACTCCGTGGTGGTCTTCGAACTGGCCCGCCGCGCCTTCGCCCCGGCGACCGTCCCCTTCGAACTCCTCCACGTGGACACCGGGCACAACTTCCCGGAGGTCATCGAGTTCCGCGACCAGCTCGTGGAAAAGACCGGCGCCCGCCTGCACGTGGCCAAGGTCCAGGACTGGATCGACCGCGGCGACCTCCAGGAGCGCCCCGACGGCACCCGCAACCCGCTGCAGTCCGTCCCGCTGGTGGAGACCATCAACGAGCGCGGCTATGACGCGGTGCTCGGCGGCGCCCGCCGCGACGAGGAACGCGCCCGTGCCAAGGAGCGCATCTTCTCCGTGCGCGACTCCTTCGGCGGCTGGGATCCGCGCCGCCAGCGCCCCGAGCTGTGGGACCTCTACAACGGTGGCAAGATGGCCGGCGAAAACATCCGCGTGTTCCCCATCTCCAACTGGACCGAGACCGACATCTGGGAATACATCGGCGCCCGCGACCTCGAGCTGCCGCCTATCTACTACTCCCATGAGCGCGAGCTGTTCAACCGCAACGGCATGTGGCTCGCGCCGGGCGAGTGGGGCGGCCCGCAGGACGGCGAGGAGCTGCAGACCAAGACCGTGCGCTACCGCACCGTCGGCGACATGAGCTGCACCGGCGCCGTGGAATCTACCGCCGCCACCCCCGCGGAGGTGCTGAAGGAAATCTCCGCATCCACCCTGTCCGAACGCGGCGCCACGCGTGCCGATGACAAGCTGTCCGAGTCCGCCATGGAGGACCGCAAGAAGGAGGGCTACTTCTAATGTTTGAAACCCGGGAAACCCTGCGCCTGTGCACGGCCGGTTCCGTCGACGACGGCAAGTCCACCTTCGTCGGCCGCCTCCTCCACGACACCAAGTCGGTGCTGGTGGATCAGCTCGAGTCCGTCGAGCGCTCCTCCGCCGACCGCGGCTTCGACGGCATGGATTTTTCCCTGCTTGTCGATGGCCTGCGTGCCGAGCGCGAGCAGGGCATCACCATCGACGTGGCCTACCGCTACTTCGCCACCGACAAGCGGTCCTTCATCCTGGCCGATACCCCCGGCCACGTGCAGTACACCCGCAACACCGTGACCGGCATGTCCACCTCCCAGCTGGTCGTGCTGCTTCTCGATGCCCGCCACGGCATCGTCGAGCAGACCTACCGCCACTTGAACGCCGCCGCACTGTTGGGCGTGCGCCACGTGGTCCTCGCGGTGAACAAGGTCGACCTGGTGGACTACGACGAGCAGGTCTTCCGCGACATTGAGAAGAAGATCGCGGAGATCACCGACCGGCTCGGCATCACGGATACGACCGTCATCCCGATCTCCGCGCTGCGCGGCGACAACGTCGCAGAGAAGTCGGAGAACATGCCGTGGTACGACGGCCCGACGGTCCTGGGCGTGCTCGAGTTCACCCCGGTGACTGGCGGCCGCGCCGAGGATCTCGACTTCCGCTTCCCCGTCCAGCACGTCATCCGCGAGCATTCCACCGACTACCGCGGCTACGCCGGCCGCATCAAGGCGGGCACCATCGCCGTCGGCGACGAGGTCTCTGCCCCGGGCGGGCGGACCACTACCGTGACCGGCATCGACGTGCCGGGTGACGAAGCCGCGCGTCCCGCCTCCGCCGAGCGCGCCACCACCGGCGACTCGGTGACGCTGCTGCTTGCCGATGACATCGATCTCGCCCGCGGCGACCTCATCACCGGCGCGGATCGCCCGGAGGCCGTCCGCGAGTTTTCCGCCACGCTCGTTGGCCTGACCGACAAGGACGTGCGCGCCGGCCAGATGTACAAGCTGCGCTACGGGTCCGCGTTGGTCAAGGCGCGCGTGTCCGCCATTGAGCGCACCCTTGACCCGGCCGGCGAGGCCCCAACCGAGCATCCGGATGCGGTGGAAATGAACGACGTCTCGCACGTCACGATCCAGACCGCCACCGAGCTGCCGGTCGAGGATTACGCCGCCCGCGGCGCGGTGGGCAGCTTCCTGCTCATCGACCAGTCGAGCGGCAACACCCTGGCCGCCGGTTTCGTCGGCCACCGGCTCCAGTAGGCGCGGCTACAGTCGTAGACCATGGAATGCATCGCTGACCAGCCCCTGTTCGTCGCCGCCGTGGACGGGGAGGCCGAGCGCCTTCCCGACGGCGTGCCGCTCCTTCTCACCGGCATCGGCACCATCACCGCCACGATGCGGCTGACCGCCGAGCTCACCGCCGCCCGCGAGCGCGGCTGCCTGCCCTCGCGCGTAATCAACGTCGGCACCGCCGGTGCCGTGCGCGACGGGATGGCGGGCGTCTACGAGATCGACCGCGTCTTCCAGCACGATTTCTACCTGGACAACATCAGCGGCATCGACAAGCACCTGCTTCCGCGCGTGATCCAGATGCAGACCACGGGCGTGCTCCCCACCGCCGGGCTAGCCACCGGCGACATGTTCGTCAGTGATACCGCCACCCGCGAACGCCTCGCGCGCGACGCCGCCCTGGTGGACATGGAAGGCTACGCGCTTGCCGCGGTGTGCGGCGAGATGGGCGTGCCCGTCACCCTGCTCAAGCAGGTCAGCGACAACGCGAACGAGGATTCACACGGCAACTGGGCGCCGCAGCTCAAGCGCGCGGCCGTGCAGCTGCGCGAGGCCATCGACACGGTCCTCGCGCAGTAGGGCGAGAGCCTTAATAGCCCACGCCTTCCAGCTCCTCGTAGAGCTGGTGCACCTTGTTGCGCGGCGAAGACTCATCGTGGATGTCGCCGGCGGTCTGAATCTCGATGTCGGCCGGGCCAATCTCACCGGAGCGCAGCGACATCATCTCGGCGTGGTAGCGCAGCACCACCGCGATGGTGGCGGCAACCGGGACGGCGAGGAACGCGCCAACGATGCCCGCCAGCGCGGAGCCCACGGTCACGGACAGCAGAATGATGGCTGCGTGCAGGCCCATCGCCTTGGACTGCAGCATCGGCGAGAGCACGTTGCCCTCCAGCTGCTGGACCAGGATGATGAGCAGCAGCGCGAGCAGCGCGTTGGTCAGGCCGTTGGTCACCAGCGCGATGATGACGGCCAGGGCGCCGGCGGAGACGGCACCGATAATCGGGATGAAGCCGGCGAAGAAGGTCACCACGGCGATGACGAGGGCCAGCGGCACCTGCAGGGCCCACAGGCCGAGGCCGATGAACACCGCGTCGACGAAGGACACGATGGCCTGGGCCTGGATGAAGCCCGACAGGGACTTCCAGATGCGGTTGAACAGCTCGGTGCCGTGCCAGCCGATGGCGCTGCCGGTGTACTTGCGCATCCACGGCAGGAAGCGGTCGCCGTCCTTCAGGAAGAAGAAGGTGACCACGAGCATGACAAACAGCGCGGTGAAGAACGACGTGGCGAAGGAAACACCAGTCATTACGCCGGACGCGATCCGCGAGGACTGGCCCTTCAAGAAATCGAGGCCATCGTTAATCACCTGCTGCAGCTGGGAGGTGTCCACCTCGAACGGGAGGTCCTCCATCATGGACGGCAGCTGGCGGATGCCGTCTTCCGCCTGCTGGAGCAGGTCAGAGCCCTGGCTGCGCACCACCGGCGCCATGGCGGAAAACAGGCCCGCCGCGATGAGGAAGGCGCCCAGGATGGTCGTCAGCGCGGCCAGCGCGCGCGGGAATTTGTAGCGGCGCAGGAACGCGGCGACGGGGTAGAGCACCGAGGCGACCAGGAGCGCCAGGATGACCGGCAGTAGGCCTACCCAGATGAACTTGAGCAGGTAGAGCGCCAAGGCGATGCCGGCGACCAGCAAAATGAAGACGCCGGACCACTTGGCGCCGTCCTTGAAGTCGTTTGCGATGACGCGCGTCTTGCGGTCATTCGCGGTGGGCTCGCCGCGGGCGGCCTCGCGGCCGACGCCGGCGTCGTCGTGGGAGACGAGGCGCTTGCCCACGTCACTGTCGCGCGACTTCTCGGCCGCCTCATCCTCTTTCAGCCTTTGGGACAGAGGCACCGACTTCTGATCCGGTGCCTCCTGCGATCGGTTTTGTGTAGTCATCCCTGCCCACTATGCCACAACGTGGGCAGGGACTTTCCTTTACTTCCGGCGCTCGATCCGGCCGGTCTCGCGGATGATGCCGAAGCGGTGCATCGTGACGGAGACCGCCTGCTCGAGCAGGAACGGCAGCATCTCGCGGCGGCCGTCCGCCATGACCGGGTGGTCCAGCACAACGGAGTTGGACTTCACGGCTGCCTTGCGCAGCTGCGGGGCGACATCGCCAAGCGTACGCACGCGGGTGGACGGGGTCTGGGCGATCTCGCGGGCGAAATCCTCGTCCGAGATGTCGCGCACCTCGATGCCCATGCCCTCCAGCTCGTGTGCTTCCTGGGACGCGGCGCTGAAGTGGATGTCCACGCCGGCGCGCAGGGCTGCGAGGATCTGGCGCATCACGTCGCGCAGGTGGTAGTTCTTACCCACGCGCACGCGCAGGCCGCCGAGGAACGGCGTGTAGCGGAAGATGTTCGCCTCCGAGACCAGGCCGGTGCGGTCGTGCATGCGGCCGAACTCGTCCTGCCAGGCCAGCTGGTCCAGTTCCGCGGCGCGCCACAGCCACTCGATGTCCTCTTCGGACATGGAGGAGTGCGCGCGGTCGGTGATCTGACGCAGGTGCTTGGCGATGTAGGCGTTGATGTCCACGTCCTGTGGCTCCAACCGGCCATCCGCCCAGGTGCCCATCTGCGCGACGTAGTTCGGGCCGCCCGCCTTCGCGCCCGGGCCCATGACCGACTTCTTCCAGCCGCCGAACGGCTGACGCTGGACGATGGCGCCGGTAATGCCGCGGTTGACATACGCGTTGCCCACCTCGACGCGCTCCATCCAGTAAGCGATCTCGTCGTCGTCCAGGGAGTGGATGCCGCCGGTCAGACCGAAGCCGGTGGAGTTCTGCCACTTGATGGCCTCGTCCAGGTCCTTCGCGTGCATGATGCCCAGCACCGGACCGAAGCACTCGTTGAGGTGGTACCAGGAGCCCGGCTGCACGTCGTCGCGTACGCCCGGGGTCCACAGCAGGCCTTCATCGTCAAGCTGCTCCGGCTCCAGCAGCCACTTCTCACCCGGCTCGAGCTGGGTCAGGCCGCGCTTGAGCTTGTCACTCGGCGGCTCGCACAGGCCGTTCATGGTGGTCTCGATGTCCTTGCCGTAGCCGACCTTGAGGGTGCGCACGGCATCGAGAAGCTGGTTGCGCAGACGCTCGGACTCGCCGGCGCTGCCGACGAAGATGACGAGCGAGGACGCGGAACATTTCTGGCCGGAGTGGCCGAACGCGGACTGGTAGAGGTCATTGATGGCCAGATCCGGGTCGGCGGACGGGGTGATGATGAGCGAGTTCTTGCCCGAGGTCTCCGCCATGAGGTTCATCTCCGGATCCCAGGAGCGGAAAAGCTTGCCCGTATCGGACGCGCCGGTGAGGATGACCGCGTCGACCTCGTCGTGGGAGATGAGCGCCTTACCGGCGTCGCCCTCGTCGGTGTAGACCAGCTGGACCAGATCGCGGTCCAGGCCGAGCTCGTCGAGGGCCTCGTGGATGAACTTGACCACGAACTCCGCACAGTGGACGACCTGCGGGGCCGGCTTGATGATGACGGCGGAACCCGCCGCCAGCGCGGCCATCATGCCGCCGGTCGGGATGGCGATGGGGAAGTTCCACGGCGGGACCACCACGGTGACCTGGTTCGGGGTGAACTCCGAGCGGGACTTGTCGATCTGGCGGGCGCAGTAGCCGTAGTACGCGCAGAAGTCGATGGCCTCGGAGACCTCCGGGTCGGTCTGGGTGACCGTCTTGTTGGCCTCCCAGGCGGCGACGGAGATGAGGTCATTGCGGTGATCGGCCAGCTTGTCGCCGATCTTTTCCAGCACGTCCGCGCGCTCCGCGCCGGTCTTAGCGGACCAGTCGCGGGACAGCTCCTTGGCCTTGGCCACCGCGGCGTCGATGGTGGAGACGTCCGAGACCTCTTCGACGGTGGACTCGCCCGGGTTGTTGGCCAGCGCCTCGAGCGCCCACTCGCGGTTGGGCTGCAGCGCCGGGTCGGTGTCCGGCTCGTTGTTGAAGCGGCCGGTCTGCTCCGCCTGGCGGCCGGAACCGATCTCTTCCTTGCGGTTCTGGTCGCGGCGCGCGCCGGCGAAAGTGTCCCAGCGGGTGTCCACGGCGTTGCGGAAGAACGCCTCCTGATCCTCCAGCGGGGTGCGGCCATTGTTGCCCTCTTCTTCCGGGGCGAACAGGGCGTACAGGAAGTTCTGGGAGGCGGAGTTCTCCTCAAGGCGGCGCACCAGGTAGCTCACGGCGACGTCGAAGTCCTCCATGTGGACCACCGGGGTGTAGAGGATCTGGCGGCCGGAGAAGAAGTCGCGCACCGCGGCCTGCTGGGCCGGGGACATGCCCTGCAGCATCTCGGAGTCGAGCATGTCCAGCACGCCGCGCTTGACGCCCAGGTGGTAGGCGAAGGCGGCGGTGTAGAGGTTGTGGGTGGCCACGCCGATGCGCAGGCAGCCCGCGAACTCCTCGCGGACCACGTAGTCGAGCAGGCGGTAGTAGTTGGCGTCGACCTCCGCCTTGGTGACGTATGGGGCGACCGGCCAGTTGTGGACCTCGCCCTGGACGTGCTCCATGGAGAGGTTCGCGCCCTTGACCAGGCGGATCTTGATCGGGGCGCCGCCGTCGGCCACGCGCTCCTTGGCAAACTGTGCAAGGTCCTGGATGGCCTCGAAGGTATCCGGCAGGTAGGCCTGCAGCACGATGCCGGTCTCCAGGTTCTTGAAGTCCGGCTCGCTGATGAGCTCCTTGAACAGGCGGATGGTCAGGTGGAGGTCGTGGTATTCCTCCATGTCCATGTTGATGAACACGTTCGGGCTGCGCTTGACGGCCTCTTCGTACAGCGGGCGCAGGCGATCCTTCAGTCGGTCGACGGAACCGTCGATGTCCCACTGGTTAAGCTGCGCAACGACTGACGATGCCTTCACGGACACGTACGTCACGCGCGGATTGCGGATGAGGTTGAGGATGTTCTTGCTGCGGCGCTGCGCCTCTTCCTCACCGAGGACCATCTCGCCGAGGAGGTTCAGGTTGAGCTGCTCGCCCGATTCCTTGGCCTTGTCCAGCGTGGTGTTGAGCGCGTCGGACTCGGCGTCGAGGACGAGGTGGCCGACCATCTGGCGCATGCGCATGCGGGCGAGCGGCATGACCAGATTCGGCAGGATGGGGCCGAAGAAGGCGCCCGCGCCGATCATCAGCGCGTTGACGCGGCCGAGGAAGGCCGGGTCGAACTCCTGGTTAATGGTGTTGAGGGCGTCGGCCGCGGTCTTGTCGTCCTCCGGGCGCATGACGCGATCCACGAAGTCCATCGTGAACTTGATGCCCTGATCCGAGCGCAGCAGGTCAGCGAGCTGCTCGGTGGCCTGATCGTCTTCGTCTTCCGTCGCGGACAGCCAGGTGCGGGCGAGCTGGACTGCGTCATCGACAACCGCGTCTGCCTGGTCGGAATCAGCCAGCGGGGTGTACGGATCGTTCGTCATGTCGAACCTCTGCTTTCGTGCGTAGGTGGTCAAAGGGGATTCGGGGAGGGAAAGGGATTGCGATGGAGTGCGAGGTCAACGCTCAACGTCAACGCACGACGGGTGGCCGATCGCTAGAAAACGCCAAAAGGGGATCCGTCCTTTCATGTCATGAACCGGGTCATGTCTGGGCTCTTCCTCCATGTACTCGCGTTTCCCCATCCGCTTTGCTGAGCTTTCGGAAACGCGTGGAGGGAAGAAACCCCGGGGCATGCCTTAAGCCGCATCATCCCTGGTGGACCGCTCGTTGTGAGGGGCACGCACCCGCGAGCGGGCACCGGTGTGACGCGGCTCAAGTCACATTTCACTTGTTATGTATATCGTAAAATTTCCAGTCAGTATAGGGGTGTAGGCCGAGTATTCGCAGCGGGAACGGCAAATTTTTCCGGCTGATTTTTCGGCTGTGTTCTTGGCGGGGGTGGCTCGCTTTGTTCAGCGGCGCGTGCAACTCGTTGACCCACAGTGGCGGTGTTTGGCGCTCAAATTGGCTCTTTCTGGGTCAACGAGTTGCAGGGGGCACTTCGGCAGGATGCCATCACCAGCGCAAACAAAAAAGTTGAGCGAACCGGGAACAAGTTTTGAAAATGTCGCGTTGTATGGGTTGAGTGACGCGCACTCAAGAACGCGGCACACGCGAGAAATCTTTTGTTACAGTGTCTTCCGTGACCGCGTGAAGTTGAGTCGCAAACAGTCAACCTCACTCGGTAGAAGTTACAACGAACTCAACGTAGAAGGAGCTCACACACTATGGGTCGCGCAGTAGGTATTGACCTCGGTACTACCAACTCTGTCGTCTCCGTCCTCGAGGGCGGCGAGGCACAGGTCATCGCGAACTCGGAGGGTGCACGCACTACCCCGTCCGTCGTCGCGTTCTCCAAGAACGGCGAGGTTCTCGTCGGCCAGGCCGCGAAGAACCAGGCCGTCTCCAACGTCGACCGCACCATCCGCTCCGTCAAGCGCCACATGGGCACTGACTGGACGGTCGAGATCGACGACAAGAAGTACACCCCGCAGGAGATCTCCGCACGTACGCTGCAGAAGCTGAAGCGCGACGCGGAGGCATACCTCGGCGAGGACGTCACCGACGCCGTCATTACCGTCCCGGCTTACTTCGAGGACGCCCAGCGTCAGGCCACCAAGGAGGCCGGCCAGATCGCAGGCCTGAACGTCCTGCGTATCGTCAACGAGCCGACCGCCGCAGCCCTGGCATACGGCCTGGAAAAGGGCGAGGAAGAGCAGACCATCCTGGTCTTCGACCTGGGTGGCGGCACCTTCGACGTCTCCCTGCTGGAGATCGGCGACGGCGTCGTCGAGGTCAACGCCACGGCCGGCGACAACGAGCTGGGTGGCGATGACTGGGATAACCGCATCGTCGAGTGGCTCGTGGACAAGTTCAAGAGCCAGCACGGCATCGACCTGACCAAGGACAAGATGGCTATGCCGCGCCTGCAGGAGGCAGCGGAGAAGGCCAAGATCGAGCTGTCCTCGGCGCAGCAGGCCAACATCAACCTGCCGTACATCACGGTCGACTCCGACAAGAACCCGCTGTTCATGGACGAGACCCTGTCCCGCACCGAGTTCCAGAAGATCACCTCCGACCTGCTGGACCGCACCAAGAAGCCGTTCAACCAGGTGCTCAAGGATGCGGAGCTGTCCGTCTCCGACATCGACCACGTGGTCTTGGTCGGCGGTTCCACCCGTATGCCAGCTGTCTCCGACCTGGTCGAGGAGCTGACCGGTAAGAAGCCGAACAAGGGCGTCAACCCGGACGAGGTCGTCGCCGTCGGTGCTGCCCTGCAGGCCGGCGTGCTGCGTGGCGATGTCAAGGACGTGCTGCTTCTCGATGTCACCCCGCTGTCCCTCGGTATCGAGACCAAGGGCGGTGTGATGACCAAGCTCATCGAGCGCAACACCACCATCCCGACCAAGAAGACCGAGACCTTCACCACGGCGGAAGACAACCAGCCGTCGGTCCAGATCCAGGTCTTCCAGGGTGAGCGCGAGATGGCGTCCGCCAACAAGCTGCTCGGCTCCTTCGAGCTCGGCGGCATCGCTCCGGCGCCGCGTGGCGTCCCGCAGATCGAGGTCACCTTCGACATCGACGCCAACGGCATCGTCTCCGTGTCCGCTAAGGACAAGGGCACCGGCAAGGAAAACACCATCAAGATCCAGGAAGGCTCCGGCCTCTCCCAGGAAGAGATCGACCGCATGGTGAAGGACGCCGAGGCCCACGAGGAAGAGGACAAGAAGCGTCGCGAGGAGCAGGAGACCCGCAACAGCGCGGAGAACACCTCCTACCAGACCCGCAAGTTCCTCGACGAGAACGAGGACAAGGTCTCCGAGGACACCAAGACCAAGGTGACCGAGGCTGCTGACGCCGTCGACGAGGCCCTCAAGGGCGACGACATCGACGCCATTAAGTCCGCCGTGGAGAAGCTGTCCACCGAGGCGCAGGAGATGGGCAAGCAGATCTACGAGGCGCAGGCTCAGGAGCAGGGCGGCGAGAACGCTGGTGCTGGCCAGGCCGGCTCCGAGTCCGAGGACCCGAACGTTGTGGACGCCGAGGTTGTCGACGACGAAGAGAACAAGGACGGAGACAAGTAAATGACTCAGTCCAACGGAATGCCGGGAATGTCGGACAATCCCGGCGCCCCTGAAAACACGGACGATGAGGTCACCTCGGCAGACCGTGCTGAGTTCGCCGAGGCGGAAGCTGAGGCAGAAGCCGATGCCGATCCGGATGCCGACGCCGAACCTGGTGTAGCGGCTGCGGATCCGGAGGCAGAGGCCAAGCTTGCCGATGCCGTGGACACCGAGCAGGATGCAGCTGCTGCTGCCGAGGACGCTACCGCGGATCAGGCAGTAGAGGACGGGGCAGCAGTCGGTAGCTCCGCTTCCGACTTGGAGGCTCAGCTGGCCGAGCGCACCGAGGATCTCCAGCGCCTGAACGCCGAGTACACCAACTACCGGCGTCGCACGGAGCGGGACCGCCAGACGGTCATCGACAATGCCAAGGGCCAGGTACTCTCGCAGTTCCTGCCGGTTCTCGATGACCTGGAGCTAGCCCGCAAGCACGGCGACTTGGACGATGGTCCGCTCAAGGCCATCTCGGACAAGTTGCAGGGCGTTCTCGACAGCCAGAACCTCACCCCGTTCGGCGAGGAAGGCGAGGAGTTCGACCCGGAGGTCCACGAGGCCGTGCAGGATCTGTCGTCCGGCGACGACAAGGTGGTTGGCACCGTTCTGCGACGCGGCTACCGCGTGGGCAAAAAGCTGGTGCGCAACGCGCTGGTCATCATCGATGACCCGCAAGACAGCGAGTAAATCACCACTTTGGCGCCGAGAGTTTGCACCCCTCGGCGCCATTTTTCAATCACGAAAGGAGGAGATGCCCAGTGAGCGCTAAACCCGAATGGGCAGACAAAGACTATTACGCGGATCTGGGGGTCTCCTCGTCCGCGGATGCCGGCGAGATCAAGCGCGCGTACCGCAAGCTCGCCCGCGAAAACCACCCCGATACCCACCCTGACGATCCGCAAGCGGCGGACCGCTTCAAGAAGGTCGCTGAGGCCTACGACGTCCTCTCCAACGAGGAATCTCGCAAGGAATACGACCAACTTAAGGCCATGCTCCGCAGCGGCGGAGGCTTCGGCCGGAGAGGAGGCGCCGGGTTTCCCGGCGGGTTTCGCTCGACGGACGAGTTCGACCTCTCGGACCTCTTCGGAGCCCAGTCAACGGGCGCAGAAGGCGGCAACGGTGGCTTTGGGGATATTTTCGGTAGCTTCTTCGATCGCGGCAGTGGCGCTACGCGTTCGGCGCGACCGTCGCGGGGGGCAGATGTAGAAACCGACATCACCCTCGACTTCCGCGAAGCTGCCAAGGGCACCACCATCCCGGTGGAGCTGTCCGGCAACGCCCCGTGCACCACCTGTCACGGGTCGGGCTCGAAAACCGGGAAGACGCAGACGTGCGGGAAGTGCCACGGCACCGGCTACGTCTCGGAAAACCGCGGCGCGTTCGGCTTTTCCACCCCGTGCAGCGAGTGCGACGGGACCGGGCACACCGTCCCGGATCCGTGCGCGACTTGCAACGGCTCGGGAACCGTGCACCGCAAGCGGTCGATCACCGTGCGCATCCCGGCGGGCGTCATCGATGGCCAGAAGGTCCGTCTCGCTGGCCAGGGCGAAGCGGGCCCGCACGGCACCCCGGCGGGCGACCTGTTTGTGAAGGTCTCGGTGAAGTCCGACGACGTCTTCGACCGCAAGGGCGACGACCTGCTGGTCACCGTCCCGGTGTCCTTCGCCGAGCTGGCGTTGGGCGACACCATCGCAGTGCCGACCCTGGACTCGCCCGTCCGGCTCAAAATCCCGGCGGGCACCCCGGACGGGCGGACGCTGCGGGTGCGCAACCGGGGCATCCCCAAGCGCGGCGGCAAGGCCGGTGACCTGCTGGTGACGGTGCAGGTGTCCGTGCCGCGGGATCTCGATGCCGCGGCGGCCAGCGCCCTGCGCCAGTATTCGCAGGCCGAGAAGGACGCGGGCTTTGACCCGCGCGCCGACTGGGCCGGAAACACAGCACGCTAAAGGCGGCGATAGCCATGAGTAACGAAGAGGTCTACGTCATCTCCGTGGCCGCGGAGATGTCCGGGATGCACGCGCAGACCCTGCGCACCTATGACCGGCTTGGTCTGGTTACCCCGGCACGCACCCGCGGCGGCGGGCGGCGGTACTCGGAGCGCGACATCGAAACGCTCCGCCGCATCCAGTCGCTCTCGCAGGATGACGGGGTCAACCTCGCCGGCATTAAGTCCATCATCGAGCTGACCGCCGAGCGTGACCAGCTCGTCCAAGAACGCGATGAGCTGGCGGCAGAAAACGCCCGGCTGCGCAGCGAACTGGCCAGCCAGTCGCGGCGGCGCAGCTCCGGCGGCGAGCTCGTGCACGTCCCGCGTTCGTCGTCTGTGGTCATGTGGAAGCCGCGCCGCGGGCGGGGTAGGGGAGCGAGCTAGTCACTGCCCGCCCCGGGGCTCCCTCGCCGCACTTGGGCGAAGCCATCCAGGAAGCGCTCGTCGCGGAAGTAGCTGCCGTGATCGCCTAGGTTGTTGGACGGCCAGGGCCGCGCTCCGAACATCGGCGACGCCGGATCTCGGCCGTGTACGCCGGCGGCAGGCCCGGTAGTCAGGGTGATCGGGTCGCCCTGCGCGGTCGCCGCGAATACCCGCGGCTCCACGCCCTCGCGCGCCTGCAGGTGGAACTCGCTGACATGCCGGGCGCCGGTGCCGGGGCTGCCGAGCAGCACGAGGTCATCGGCACGCAGGCCCTCCTGGGCGGCCCGGGAGGCGACCACCGTCCCGTACGAGTGCCCCACCACCGTCAGCTGCGCCGTGGGGTAACGCTCAGCCAGCCCGCGCTGGAAGCGCGCCAAGTCGCGCCCACCGGCCCGGGCTGGCTCTTTTTGTATCCCGCGCGCCACACTGTCTGGGGCGCGGTAGCCCAGCCACACCACCCCGGCGGTCCCCGGGCCCATCGCCCGCGCCACCGTCCGGGTGGAATCAACCTGCCCCTGCCAGCTGCCCGGATCGGAGGAGTGCACCCCAGCGACGAATGTGGTGATGGCCTCCGCCGACTCGATGTCGCCCACCGCGGCGACCACCCCGCCGCCCGGGGTCTCTAACACCCGCACATCCGGGTTGTCCGCCGCCAGGCGGGCCACCGCCGGCGGAGCAGAGAGCAACTCGAGTTCGTGGATGGCATCCACGGAAAAGTCGCCGCGATCCGCAAACGGCACCGCGGCTGGTACGTACTCCGGCGTGCACACGGCCTCGAGCCCGCGGGCGCAGGCGAAATCCATCGCCACTCCCAGCCCATCGATGGCTGCGAGCAGGCCATCCAACTCGCCGCGGAAGAGTCCGGCGTCCTGTGCGAAATCGGCGAGCGCGACCAACGCCTCGCGCACCTTCTCCAGCCGCCGCTGCGCGGTGGCGAAGGCTTCTAGCAGGTCGGCGGTGTGATCCAGCGCTGTCGCCGGGGCGCCGAACCAGCGGGACAGCTCCTCCAGCCTCCGCAGCGCCGCGACAGGCCCCGCGCCGGCGAAGTCGGTGTCCTGCACCTCGGACCACGCGCCCTGTAAACGCAGCGCGTACTCGGTCATCCTCGCGGACTCGCGCCGGGAATCGGCCGCCGCCGCGAACAACGTCTCGGACGCGCGCACCTTACAACCCTCCCCGGTAGGCCGTCGCCGCGGCGTCGTCGACGCGGTCGGTGGCGTCGAGGAAGCGGGAGACATCGGCAAGCTGGGAGTCTATCGCCTCGTCCCGGGAGGCCACCTGGCGGCCCACGTGGGCGGTGACCTTCCCCAAGGCGGCGGCCGTGTGCGGGCATTGAGTAATCGGCAACGCGCTGCCCGGCGGGGCGAAGGCGTGGTGCTGGCGCAAAAGATAATCGGCGAAGAAGTGGCGGGCGGAATCAGAAATCTGCAGGTAGTTCATGGCTATTAAGCCTTGACCACCGCGCCCGCGAGCGCACCTTAACGCGCGCCAGCCTGTGGATAACTGCGGCAAACGCTTCTATTCTGGGGCGCTATGAAGGTCGCAGCTGTGCAATTTATCGCTACCGGTAGAGTTTCCGACAACATTGAGCTAGCATGCGCGCGCATCCGCGAGGCCGCGGGCAACAGCGCTCAGCTCATCGTCTTGCCGGAGGCGTCCTCCCAGGCCTTTGAGACCGGCCGCCTCGACGAGCAAGCCGAGGGCCTCGACGGGAAGTTCGCCACCGCGCTTCACGATGTCGCCTCCGAACTCGGCGTCGTAGTCGTCGCGGGCATGTTCCGCCCGGCCGACCAGGTAGAACGCGACGGCAAGACGCTCAACCGCGTGTACAACTCCTCGCTTATTACCGGCCGCGACGTGCACAAGTTCTACGACAAGGTCCACACCTACGACGCGTTCAACTTCCGCGAGTCCGACACCGTGAAGCCCGGCGAAAAGCAGGTGCTTTTCGATGTCGCCGGCGTCACCGTCGGCGTAGCCAACTGCTTCGACATTCGGTTCCCCGCCTTCTTCCAGCAGATGGCGAAAGATGGCGCGGAGCTTATCGTCGTGCCCACCAGCTGGCACGACGGGCCGGGCAAGACCGATCAGTGGCGGCTTTTGAACACCGCCCGCGCCATCGACACGACGTGCTACATCCTGGGCGCCGATCAGGCCAAGCCCGGCGGGGAAGCAGAGGCTGGCAACGATTCGGGCCCCACCGGCGTAGGCCATTCCGTCCTCGTAGACCCGCATGGAGTGCGCACCGCCGAGGCGGGCTACGACGAGGAAATCCTTTACGGCGAGGTGGATCCGGAAGAGGTGCGCAAGGCGCGGAAGGCGCTGCCCATCCTCGATCAGGTGTAGGGCACAGCAATAACCCCGGGGATGCCCGTGACCCGAGTAAGAGGGGCGGGCCCGGTGCGTTCCGTGGTGACAAGGATAAGCCGGCCAAGGACGGCTTCAAGCTGCACCTCGCGGAGGACATTTACCCCAACCAGCCGAATGTCCGGTATCGGGCCATCTTCTTCAATCCGATGGTGTTCGATGGTTCCGAGTGGTCTGTTGAGCAGGTCGGTCCGTTTGTGGTGGCGGTGCGTAACTAGTACGGCGGTTCCTCTTCGTAGTCGGGTTCGGCGTTCGTGTCGGTGTCGGGGGTGTCGGGTTCTGGGTTGGTGTTGAGGGCGCGTTCGCGGGCGTTGGCCCGGCGGGTGGCAATGGCTTGGTCGACGGTTTGCAGCCAGTTGCAGGTCTCTGGTGCTAGCGGGCCAGTGGCGGTGGTGGTCTGCCAGGTGCCGTCGGTAAATAGCCACACCACATCCCCTGTGGCTGGGTCGAGGATGTAGCGGGCGCGTTTGTCGGTTTTGATGTTGTGGTGATGCTGGCACAGATTCACCAGATTCCACGCCGCCGTCGGCCCACCGTCCGCAAAATCCACACAATGATCCTTCTGACACCGATACGCCGACAGGCAACACCCCGGATACCGGCAGGTACCGTCCCTGCCGTTGAGATACGCCTTCAACCTGTCCGGCGTGACGTAGTTTGTGCTTTCCATCCAGGCGGCGGCATTCATGTCCCGACGCCGGGATGCTTTCCCGGCAAGCTCGACACCTGTTTCGGCGTCGGTCCAGCCAGTACCTTCGACAAACACCGGCGCATGTAAAAGATCAGCCGCCTGAAAGACATTCAGTGTCACATCCACATCCCGGTTGATATCAGTCAGCACCAACATCGCGAACGCTTCCGAAGCGCTGACCCCGTACTCGTCGGCAACCCGGCGGATCACCCCATTGATCTGGGCGGCAGTCTCCGTGTCGTATTCAACACTGATACACCCCACCCCGCCGGGAAGACTCGACCAGTCATACCGGCCTTTACGCTTCCGACGTTTCTCAGCGGCCTGTTCTGCCTCTGTGCTTACTGCGTCGGCAAGTTCTGGATCTTCGGCAGCGACTAAGGCGTTGAGTTTGCGACGTAAGTTGCGCACCGACGGCAACACTTGGCCCGCCCGGGTTGGGGTGAGGTACTTGACTAGGGCGGCATCGATACGCGCTAGTGCTTCCTCATCTGGAGTGCCGAGTTTGCACAACACCTGGTCGATGACAATCAGTCGGGAGAAATCCAGGTGGAACAACCGCTCGTGCACCTCCCGTAGGCCGGGTAGCTCATCCAGGCGGAACAGTGCCATGAAGATATTGGCCACCCGGGTTGGTGACTTTCCCGTTAACCCGGCCAGGCGGGTGCAGGCCAGATCGAAATCATCGTCTGGATCCGGCAAACACTCACAGTGCAGCTGGTATTCGAACTGGCGTAGTTGTGTCGCGGTTGTGGCTATGTCGTTTCCTGGTGTGGACACCGTGTAATACGGACCCATTGGGCCCCTCCCCCGAAAAGTATTCGCTAACGTGTTCTACACACCACCCACCATAACGGTTCCAGAACCGAAGTCAACCCCCACCTCGAACACGTATTCGTTTCGTTACAAACCAGCACAGACAACCGTTTCAGAAGCGGCTGCGCCCAGCGTCGTCCTTAATCCGCTGGTTTAAACCTCCGGCCAGCGACCGCCCCGACTCCACGGGTGGGCTTCGATGCTGGCGGGGGAGATCTGGGCATCGAGAAGCCGGGCACGGGCCGCCGCCACGTGGTGTTCGGGGCCCACGAGCACGAAGTTGGAGCCCAGTAGTTCGCCGGCCAGGGCGCTGGAGGCGAGGCAGCTGGTGGGGTAGAAGATCACTGGGGCGCCCGGCTGCGGGCTGAGCAGCACCTCGTCCTTCGTCTCCTCCACGTAGTGGTGGATGCGGATCCACGGCGCGACCGCGGCGAGGTTGCGCTGGAAGTGCGTGTCGTAGTGTGCGCCAGGGCTTTTGGCGAGGTGGTAGACAGACACAGAAAAATGAGGGTCGTCGCCCGTACCGCTCTGCTTGGCCTGCATGACCGCGTCCAGCAGGGAGATGAGGTAGGGCTTGACGGCCGCCCAGCCGGTGCCGAAACACAAAAAGACCAACCGGACGGCGGGAAAGCGCACGAACTCACCGCGCGGGGCGCCCATGATCCACCTGTCGCCGGGGCGGGAGTGGCTCATCATGCGGGAGACGAACCCGGCCTCGTCCAGGTGGAAGGTCAGTTGCCCCGTCGGATCGCTGGGGGCCGCGGGCGTGAGCAACCGCCACTCGCCCGGGGTGTGCGGGGTGGTCACCGGGATCGACTGGCCGGGCTGGTAGCCGATGGGAAGTGAGGCGGTCAGGTGCACCACGGCGGTCTGTCGGTTGGGGCGGGCCACGTCCACGACCTCCGCGGAGTGCGCCGGCGGGGTGCCCGCGAGATCGGCGTTACGGGCGGCCTCCGCCATGGTCGCGCACACTTGGCGGACGGTGCGCTCGGCGGTGAGCAGCAGCCCGGGATCCAGATCGAACGACCGGAGCCCCACAACGAGCGCGGCAGCGAAGTCGTCGTAGGCGCTCGCCGGAAAGCCGTGGCGGCGATGATCGCGGCCCAAGTTGCTCAGTCGCTCCGCCACCTCGTGCGGCAGGCTGCCGTAGCTCATCGCGCGCTCGAAAACCCACGCGAGCGCCGCCGCGAGATCCACGTGCGCCGCGTTCGCCGCCAGCGGAAACAGCGGGCGCGCTTGCAACTCGCGGACGAAGAAGTCGCGGTGGACGGCGTCGCGGAACTCCGCGCTGTGCGTGCGGAGGAAGGCGCCCAGATCGTGCAGATCGCGCGGGGTATCACCAAAGCGGGGAGCGGGACTGGACATGGGTTCCAATGTAGGGCATCGGCACGCATAGCCCGCACACGGCACGACACCCTCGTTGACCGGCCGAAGGTACGCGCACGGTGGCCCATTTGTGCGTTAGCACACCCCTTAGGGGGTAGGGTTTCCCACGAGACTCTCAATTTTTCCGTACCCAACTATGAGTGTGGCGAAAGGTGATTGATGGAAGATTTCTCGGTCTTCGACTTGTTGATGGACATCGGCTGGATCTCGTTGCTGATGGTGATCGGCAACGTCCTGCGCTACCAGGTGAAGTTCATCTTCCAGGACTTGCTGCTGCCCGCGCCCGTGACCGCCGGCCTGCTCGGCTTGCTGCTGGGACCGAACGTTCTCGGCCTCATTCCGTTTTCCGCTTCCCTGGGTGACTACACCACGGTGCTCATCGCCATCGTGTTCGCGTCGATGGCCTACTCGATGCAGCTCGGCGGGTCCGTCCGCCGCGGCGCCCGCAACATGTGGGCGTATTCCACGACGATGTTCACCTCGCAGTGGGGGCTTTTCACCCTGCTCGGCATCTTCCTGTTCATGCCCCTGTTCAACACCCCGAACTGGTTCGGCATGATGCTGCCGGTCGGTTTCACCGGCGGCTTCGGAACCGCCGCGGCCGTGGGTAGCTCGCTGGAAGAAATCGGCGGCGACGGGGCGTCCTCCATCGGCTTCACCTCGGCGACGGTCGGTACGCTTGCCGCCATCGTCGGCGGTGTCATCGCGGGCAACTGGGGCATTCGCCGGAAGAAGGTCTCGCACGTGCCGAAGGAACTGCCGGAGGATCTGCGGCGCGGTTACATCCGCAACGTTGAGGAACGCCCGTCTGTGGGCAAGGCGACGACCAATCCCTCTTCAATTGAGCCGCTCACCCTGCACTTCGGGTTCATCCTTGTGACCGTCGGTGCGGCCTACCTCATCAACAAGGCCATTAGCTCAGCCTTCCCCGAAATCTCCGTCCCGCTGTTCGCCCTGTCACTTGCCCTGGGGCTAGTGCTGCGCGCGCTCATGCACGTCATCGGCGCGGAGGACTACTTGGACAAAGACACTGTCTCGTCCGTGTCGGGGGCGGCAACCGACTACCTCATCGCCTTCGGCGTGGCGGCCATTGTGCCCGCGGCGGTCGCCTCCTACTGGCAGGCACTGCTCGTCCTCTTCGTTCTGGGTACCATTTTCTGCACCTTCTTCCTGCTGTGGTTCCCGGCGGAGTTCTTCGGGGCCCGCTGGATCGAGCGCGGCATCTTCGGCTGGGGCTGGGCCACCGCGACCGTGGCCACCGGCATCGCCATCTTGAAGATCGTCGACCCGAAGCTGGAGTCTGGCACCCTCAACGAGTACGGCATGGCCTATGTCGGCTTCGGCCCCTTCGAAATCGGCATGACCGTCGTCGCGCCGCTGGCTGTGACCTACGGATTTACCGCCGGCCTGGGCTGGATCTCCCTCGCCATCGCGGTTGGCGTGTACCTCTTGGCCAAGTTCGGCGGGTGGCTGCCGGCGCGCGGCAAGATCTTCTCGCCGGGCATTAGCGATGTCGCCGGGAACACGTACCAGCCAAAGACGGGCTAACCGCTTAAGGCGTATTCCGTTCACAACGAGCATCCATCATGGGCATACCGCTGGGTAGGCTGTGGGAGATGATTGAATTCGACAACGTCTCCGTCACCTACCCCGGTCAGCGCGGGAGTGTGGGGACTGCCGCCGTCGCGGGTTTCTCGCACACCATGCCCGCCGGGAAAATCACCGTCCTTTTGGGGCCGTCCGGCTGCGGCAAAACGACCCTTCTGCGCCTTGTCAACCGCATGGTTGAGCCGGACAAAGGGAGGGTGCTTATCCGTGGCACCGATACCGCCACCCTCGACCCCGTAGCGTTGCGGCGGAGCATCGGCTACGTGATGCAAAACGCCGGTCTTATGCCGCACCGCATCGTGCTGGACAACGTCGCCGCGGTCGCGCAGCTGGCCGGCGCGGGCAAGTCGGACGCACGCGAGACCGCAGCCCGCTGGCTCGAGACCGTCCACCTGGATAGCAGCCTGTTCCACCGCTACCCGGCGGAGCTCTCCGGCGGTCAGGTCCAGCGCGTGGGCGTCGCCCGGGGCCTCGTTGCGGATCCGAACATCATCCTCCTCGACGAGCCGTTCGGCGCCGTCGATCCCATCGTGCGCCGCGACCTGCAGGACGAGGTGCTCCGCCTCCAGCAGGAGCTGGGTAAAACGGTGGTCCTCGTGACCCATGACGTGGATGAGGCGTTCGCGCTTGGCGATGAGATCCTCGTGCTCTCCCGCGGCGCGCGCATCCTGCAGTCGGGGACCGCGGAAGACATCGTCGCGCGCCCGGCATCGGACGAGGTGGCGGGCCTGGTGGGCGGCCGCCGCCTGCGCGTGCGAGACGGCGGCGACATCGTCGTGGATGAGCGCGGCCGCGTCGTCGGCGCCCTGCAGAGTGAGGTCGCCGAGTGAACTGGCAGTGGATAGCCACCAACTGGCCGAAGATCGCAGACTTAGCACTCACCCACGTGCAGATCGCCTTGCCGCCCATCGCCGTCGCCTTCCTGGTGGCGTTGCCGGTGGGGTGGGTGGCGCATCGCCACGCACGCGTGCGTGATGTCCTCGTCGGCGCCGCCAGCCTGTTGTACGTGGTGCCGTCGCTCGCGCTGTTCGTCGCGCTGCCGCTGGTGCTGGGGACCTCGGTGCTCTCGCCGGTCAACGTCGTGGTGGCGCTCAGTCTGTACGGCATCGCACTGCAGGTGCGCTCGACTGCCGATGCCTTCGACACCGTTCCCACCTCCACGCGGGAGGCGGCCACCGCCGTGGGCTATACCGCGCGGCACCGTTTCTGGGCGGTCGACCTCCCACTGGCCGCGCCGATGATTCTGTCGGGGCTGCGGGTGGTGGCGGCATCGACAATCTCGCTGACCTCCGTCGGCGCACTCATCGGCGTGCGATCCCTGGGCACGCTTTTTACCGAAGGCTTCCAGCGCAGCTTCCCCACTGAAATCGTCACCGGGCTGGTGGCCACCTTGCTCATGGCCCTTTTCGTGGACCTGGTTTTGCGTGCAGCCGGGTACGTGGCCCTGCCGTGGACGAGGAGGCGCGCATGAACTTCGTCGTGGACGCGATCCGATTCATTTTCGATCCCGGCAACGAGGTGCTGGGAAAGCTGCTGGCGCATATGGGATACACCGCGCTCGCGGTGGGAATTGCCGCTGTCATCGCGCTGCCGCTCGGGGTGTGGCTGGGGCATACCGCCCGCCGCGGCGGGGTGGTCGCGGTGCTCGGCGCCCTGCGCGCGCTGCCCTCGCTCGGTCTTTTGACCTGGCTGACCCTGGCCATGTCCCTCGGTGTGCGCCTGCCCATCGTGCCGGCGACCATCGTGCTGGCGCTTCTTGCCATCCCGCCGATGCTTGCCGCGACCGTGTCCGGCATTCAGTCCGTTCCACGTGAGGTGGTCGACGGAGCCCGAGCGGTGGGGTATTCGCCGCGGCAGGTCGCCCGGTTCGTGGAGCTGCCCCTCGCTGCCCCGGCCATCGTCGGCGGCGTGCGTTCCGCGGTGGTGCAGGTGGTAGCGACCGTGACCGTCGTGGCCTACATCGGCCTGTCCGGCCTCGGCCGCTTTCTTATCGATGGCCTCGCCGTCCGCGACTACCCGCAGATGCTGGCGGGCGCGCTGGTCATCGCCACGCTCGCGTTGGTCCTCGACGTCGCGCTCGCCGCGGTGCAAAAGGCCGTTCGTCCGAAAGGAAGTTTCTAGATGTCTCGCCTCAAGCCCGTCTGCGCCGTCGTGGCCGCGGTGACGCTGTCCGGCTGCGCCAACGCCGACCCCACCGCCGCGCCGGGCGCGTTCGATCCGGACACCATCGTCGTGGGTACGGCGAACTTCCCCGAATCGGAGATCATTGGCCAGCTGTGGGCGCGGGTGCTTCGCGATGCCGGCTTTAACGTCGAAATGAGCTCCCAGATCGGCGCGCGCGAGGTGTACCTCGGGGCGCTGCAGGCCGGGGAGGTCGACGTCGTGCCGGAGTACACCGGCAACCTGGCGCAGTACTTCGACGCCGACGTGCCGGACCAGCCCTCGAGCGACGATGTCTACCGCTCATTGGAGGCCGCGCTTCCAGACGACTTGGCCGCGGGGGCGGCATCGCCGGCGGAGTCGAAGGATGCGTTCCGGATTACTCGCAAGGTGGCGGAGGACAAGGGTGTGACGTCACTGGCAGACCTGCAGAAGCTAGGCGATGTCACCATGGCCGGCAACCCGGAAATCACCGAGCGTCCCTTGGGCCCGGAGGGGTTGGCGCAGGCCTACGGGCTGGGGTCGGTGGACCTGAAGCCGATTTCCGATGGCGGCGGCCCGCTAACCATCTCTTCCCTGGTGGAGGGCGAGGTCGACATCGCCGATGTGTACACCACCTCCCCGGTCTTCGACCGCTCCGGTTCCGAGGCGGATCTAGTCACCCTCGACGACCCGAAGAACCTCATCATCTCCCAGAACCTCACGCCGATTTACCGCGCCGGCTCCCTGCCGGACGGGGCGGTGGAGGCGCTCGATCGCTTCAACGCGGAGCTGACTACCGACGACTTGAAGGAGATGAACGTCCGGAATGTCGGCGCCGAGAAGGCGGAGCCGGAGGTCATCGCGGCGGATTTCCTCGCCCGCCGGCGGTAGCTGCCGCTGCTCCGGCAGTCCACCGAATAGTCAGCTGCGCGAGATATGGGGAATTTTCGGCCCAAAACCCGCCGGATCCGGCCGAAAATGGAGCAAATCTCGCGCTGGGGTGGAGGCAAAAGGAGAAAACAAGCGAATCCGCAAAGTTGAGCGCCGTAGACTCAAAAAATTTCGCGTTTAGTGGAATGGACTCAACCCTGGCGGCGTTGTACGGGGTGAAGCTTCTACAGTGGGCCCGGACGAACAGAAAACGCACGGAACCAAACCCCATAACCGAGACGCGAACTTAGAGGAGAACACTTACATGGCATTCAACCCGACCACGAAGACGCAGCAAGCGCTGCAGGACGCCCTGCAGACTGCGTCGTCGAACGGTAACCCGGACATCCGCCCGGCGCACCTGCTCGCGGCGATTTTGGACCAGCAGGACGGCATCGCCGCCCCGGTGCTCAAGGCCACGGGCGTCGATCCGCAGCAGGTGCTGAAGGAGACCCGCGACCTGGTCGCTTCTTACCCGAAGGCCGAGGGCGCCAACATGGCCAACCCCAACTTCAACCGGGATGGCCTTAACGTGCTTACCCAGGCGCAGGAGCTCGCCGGCGAGCTTGGTGATGAATACGTGTCCACCGAGGTCCTCCTCGCCGCCATTTCTAACTCGAAGACGGATGCGGCGGACATCCTGAAGTCACGCGGTGCGACCTACGACGCCATCAAGGGCGCCTTCCCGTCCGTCCGCGGCGCAGCCAAGGTCACCAGCGAGAACCCGGAAGATCAGTTCCAGGCGCTGGAGAAGTACTCCACCGATCTCACCGCCCGGGCGCGCGAGGGCAAGATCGACCCCGTTATCGGTCGCGACCAGGAGATTCGTCGCGTCGTGCAGGTCCTTAGCCGCCGCACAAAGAACAATCCGGTCCTTATCGGCGAGCCGGGCGTGGGTAAGACCTCCATCGTTGAGGGTCTCGCCCGCCGCATCATCGCCGGTGACGTCCCGGAGTCGCTGAAGGGCAAGAAGCTCATCTCACTCGATCTCGGCGCGATGCTCGCCGGCGCGAAGTACCGCGGCGAATTCGAGGAGCGCCTCAAGGCGGTGCTCGATGAGATTAAGGCCTCCGACGGTCAGATCGTCACCTTCATCGACGAGCTGCACACCCTGGTCGGCGCCGGCTCCACCGGCGACGGCTCCATGGACGCCGGCAACATGATCAAGCCGATGCTCGCGCGCGGCGAGCTGCGCCTGGTCGGTGCGACGACCTTGGATGAGTACCGGGAGAACATCGAAAAGGATGCGGCTCTCGAGCGCCGTTTCCAGCAGGTCTACGTGGACGAGCCGACGGTGGAGGACACCATCGGCATCCTGCGCGGCCTGAAAGAGCGCTACGAGGTGCACCACGGCGTGCGCATCCAGGATTCGGCGTTGGTGTCGGCGGCGGAGCTGTCGCACCGCTACATCACCAACCGCTTCCTGCCGGACAAGGCCATTGACCTGGTCGATGAGGCGGGCTCGCGCCTGCGCATGGAGATCGATTCCTCGCCGCAGGAGATCGACGAGCTCGAGCGCATCGTCCGCCGCATGGAGATCGAGGAGCTGGCGCTGAAGAAGGAGTCCGACGCCGCCAGCAAGGAACGTTTGACCAAGCTGCAGCAGGAGCTTGCCGATGAACGCGAAAAACTCGGCGAGCTCAAAGCCCGCTGGGTCAACGAGAAGAAGGCCATCGATGACGTCCAGGGCGTGAAGGAGGAACTGGAGCGCCTGCGCAACGAGGCGGAAATCGCCGAGCGCGACGGCGACTATGAGAAGGCCTCCGAGCTGCGCTACGGCCGCATCCCGGATCTGGAGGGCCAGCTGAAGGACGCGGAGGCCAAGGCCGCGGATCACGCTGGCCAGGAGACGATGCTCACCGAGGAGGTCTCGCCGGACACCATCGCGGACGTGGTCTCCGCGTGGACTGGCATCCCGGCGGGCAAGATGCTCGAGGGCGAGACCCAGAAGCTGCTCAACATGGAAAGCGTCCTGGGCCGCCGCGTTGTGGGCCAGAAGGAGGCGGCCACCGCGGTCTCCGATGCGGTGCGTCGCTCGCGCGCGGGCGTGGCCGATCCGAACCGGCCGACCGGTTCCTTCCTCTTCCTGGGTCCGACCGGCGTGGGCAAGACCGAGCTGGCCAAGGCGCTGGCGGACTTCCTGTTCGACGACGAGCAGGCGATGGTCCGCATCGACATGTCCGAGTACGGCGAGAAGTACTCCGTCTCCCGCCTGGTCGGTGCCCCTCCGGGATACGTCGGCCACGAGGCCGGCGGCCAGCTCACCGAGGCCGTGCGGCGCCGCCCGTACACGCTCGTGCTTTTCGATGAGGTCGAGAAGGCTCACCCGGACGTCTTCGACGTTCTGCTGCAGGTTCTCGATGAGGGCCGGCTGACCGATGGCCAGGGCCGCACGGTCGATTTCCGCAACACCGTCATCATCCTGACGTCCAACCTGGGCGCCGGCGGTACCAAGGAAGAAACCATGGAGGCGGTCAAGAAGGCCTTCAAGCCGGAGTTCATTAACCGGCTTGACGATGTCGTCATGTTCGAGCCGCTGTCCTCCGAGCTGCTGCGCGGCATCGTGGACATCCAGCTCGGCAGCCTGTCCGACCGCCTGGCCGCCCGTCGTCTGATTCTCAATGTCGACGACGCGGCCAAGGACTGGCTGGCGGAGCGCGGCTACGACCGGGACTACGGCGCCCGCCCGTTGCGCCGCCTCATTCAGCAGGCCATCGGCGACAAGCTGGCCAAGCAGCTCTTGGCCGGTGACATTTACGACGGTGACACCGTTACGGTCACCGTTGACGCCGACGGCGAGGGGCTGGCGCTCAACGGCGGGGAAGATGACGATTCGCCCGCCAGCGAGTAGCGCAGCGGCGCTATAAACTGAGATGCCATGAGCATCTTGGTTTCTCCGGCAGAACTGCACGACGCCATTCACCGTGGTGACAAGGTCACCGTCCTGGCCACCCACTGGGGTGCCGGGGAGAATGACGGCCAAAATCAGTTCCGCTCCCTGCACATCCCGACGGCCCAGTTCTGCGACGCCGCCGGGGCGCTCGCAGGGCTGCCGGGGTCCAAGAACGGGCGCAACCCGCTGCCCGATCCGGACAAGCTGCAGTCCTGGTTCCACACCTGGGGCATGCGCGAGGGACGCCGCGTCGTCGTCTATGACGAAGGACGCGGCCTTTTCGCGGGCCGCACGTGGTGGATGTTGCGCTGGGCGGGCATCGACAATGTCGCGATGCTCGACGGCGGCATGGCCAACTGGCGCCGCCAGGGCCTTCCCACCCTGACCGGCCCGGGCAACATTTCGGTTGAGTCGGATGCCACCGTGTCCCCGAATCCGGACATGGTGGCCACCTTGGATGAGGTCAAGGAGTTCGATGGGCCGCTCATCGATACGCGCGAGCCCAACCGCTTCGCGGGCCGCCGTGAGAACCTCGACCTGAAGGCCGGGCACGTGCCGGGCGCGGTGAACGTGGCCGAGCGTCACCTGCACAACGCCGACCGCACGTGGAAGTCCAAGGAGGAGATCCGCGAGGTCTTCGCCAACGCCGGGATTGATGAGTCCAACGTGAAGGGCGCGATTGTCTACTCCGGCTCCGGCAACCACTCGGCGCTGGCGCTGGCGGTGATGGAGTGGGCCGGTCTGCCCGGTGCGCGCCACTTCGTCGGCGGCTGGTCCCAGTGGTGCGGCGACCCGAAGAACCCCGTCGAGCGCGGCGATCGCCTCACGCTGGACTAACTCGGGGAGCGTGTCTGGGGTGTGCTCTAGACTATTGCGGTAATGGCTACCGTACTGATTCTTCTCGCTGTTCTCTTCGCCGTCGCCGGGGGCCTTTTGTGGTACTTCGCCAACGTGCAAGACCAGCGCCGCAACCCCCAACAGGCGGGGGAGAGCACCGCCGACCCCGCGGGCACTGCTGCCGACGCGCCGGGCGACTCGCGCGAGGAAGAATTCAGCGATCCGTTTGCAGACGAGCTCACCGAGGACATCCCGGTCGCGCCTGAACCGGAGTCCCCTGAGCCCGAATACGAGACGGTGGATTCAGAACCGGCGGATGCGGAGCCGGAAGATGTTGAGCCAGCGGATGAGTCGGTTGCGGACGCGAACGAGCTGGAATCCGAAGCGGAGTATGAGGCTGAACCGGCGTCTGATGTCGAGTCGGCGCCGAAACTGAAATCCCACTTCACGTTCGGTATCCGCCGCGAGCGCAAGGCGTGGGCGGAGCGCCATGGCTGGGACTTCCGCAAGACCGACAGCTACTTGGTCGACGAGTGGTCCCGCGGTGCAGCGGCCACGGGGGCTGCTCCGCGCGACATCGCAGTGGGGGAGGCCTACGGGCACGAGACCTTGCTCATGGACATCGGCGGGGTCAACGTCATGGCCATGCGCACCGGCGCGCTCGCCGCGGTAGTGGTAGATATGCGCCGCCGCGGCATCGCGCACGCGGACGCCGCTCCGCAGTCCGAGGACCTTTTTGAGGTGGCCACGATCGGTGATTTCGACGTGCTGGCCACAGACACGGGTGCGACGGAGCGCATGCTCGACGAGCGGGTCGACACCGCGCTTTCTGCCATGCCGGACGGCGTGGTCGCGGCGTGGATGGAAAACGATTGGGTGCTGGCCCAAACCCGCAAGGACGCCCGCCAGGACGTGTGGGACGCGATGCTGGTTCCGCTGGCCTTGCTTGCCGATGCCGCCCGCGTCCTCCCACCCCGCGAACCGCTGCCGCTGCGCGTGGCGGACAACGACCCCAGCCGTGACATCCCCGAGCCCGAGCCGGCCGGGGCGCAGCTCAGCGTGGTGGGCGACGGGCCGGTCGATGAGTTCGCCCACCCGCCAGCGCAGCGCCCGGACACCCCGCTGACACTCCCATCGCGCAAGCGCGGGGAGGCGCTCGGCGCAGTGGAAAAGCGCCCGCTCGGTGTCGACGAGGTGGGTGCCATTGCCGACGGGGAGGAGACCCCGTCGCCGCACCTGCCGCGCAGCCTGGAGGTCGACCCGCAGCTCGCTGCCGAGCGCGCCCGCCTGGACCGCCAGTTAGGCCGCGCGCCGAAGAACAGCTAACGGACAACCTCGCTCGCGCGCTAGCATGAGGCCTGACATTTACACATGCCGTCAATCCGAAAAACGTGAAGGAGCACGGGAAATGGCCGAGAACCAGGAGCGCGTGAGCGACGAGCGCGCCAATGACGTGCGCGTCAGCCAGGACAAGAAGGAGCGCCTCGCTGAGCTGGTCAAGGAGCTCGCCGTCGTGCACGGCAAGGTGACGCTGTCCTCCGGCAAGGAGGCGGATTACTACGTCGATCTCCGCCGGGCGACGCTGCACCATGAGGCGTCTCGGCTCATCGGCACGCTCTTGCGCGAGCTCACCGCCGACTGGGACTACGCTGCCGCAGGCGGCCTGACCCTGGGCGCGGACCCGGTGGGCACCGCCATCATGCACGCCGAGGGCCGCGACATCGATTCCTTTGTGGTTCGCAAGGAGCAGAAGAAGCACGGCATGCAGCGCCGCATCGAGGGCCCGGACGTGGAAGGCAAAAAGGTACTCGTCGTGGAGGACACCACGACTACTGGTAACTCGCCGCTCACCGCGGTCAGCGCGCTGCGCGAAGCCGGCGCCGAGGTCGTGGGCGTGGCCACCGTGGTAGACCGCGCGACCGGATCGGCAGACGCCATCGCGGCCGAGGGCCTGGAGTACCGCTCTATCCTGGGGCTTTCTGACCTTGGGCTCGACTAACGGGAACCCCGGCGACCAAGAGACCGCGCCGCAGAAAGGCCCCACCGAGTGGAACGAGGGCCGGCACGGCGTCGGCCCGTGGGCAGAGGAGCACCCGGGCGAGCCGTTGCCGGACGACGCGAACTACGACCCGGAACTTTTGGCCGAGGGCGACCGCCGCAACGTGGTGGACGCCTACCGGTACTGGTCGCGGCCGGCGATTGTGCGGGACATCGATAAGCGCCGGCACCCGCTGCACATCGCCATCGAGAACTTCGAAAACGACGCCAACATCGGCACGGTGGTGCGCACGGCGAATGCGTTCGCGGTGGATACGGTGCACATCGTCGGGCGCCGGCGGTGGAACCGGCGCGGCGCGATGGTCACCGACCGCTACCAGCACCTAGAACACCACACGGACGTGGCCGCGCTGGTGGAGTGGGCGAAAGCGCGCGAGCTGCCCATCGTGGCCATCGACAACACCCCCGGGTGTGTGCCGCTGGAGACGGCCGAGCTGCCCGAGCGGTGCCTGCTGCTCTTCGGGCAGGAAGGCCCCGGCGTGACCCAGGATGCGCAGGACGCGGCGGTGATGACCTGCTCTATCGCGCAGTTCGGATCGACGCGTTCCATCAATGCGGGGGTGGCCGCGGGCATCGCCATGCACGCCTGGATAAGGCAGCACGCCGATCTTTCCACGGCGTGGTAGCGGTTGCGTTTACGATGGAGCGGACAACCGTGAGGGAGGCAGGAGCAGGCCACAGTGGATGAGAAATGGGCACACCGCGCGGAGCTCGCGGAAACGGCGATCAGTGAACGGCACTCGTCGCGGGTGTGGGGGCTTCCCCGCACCAACCTGGCCGTAGTCAGCTGGCCGCCGACCACGAAGGAAAAAGTCTTTTTCCACTGGCACTACTGGTGGCAGGCGCACTACCTCGACTGCCTGGTGGACGCCACGCTGCGCAACAGCACTCGCCTGCGCCGCCGGCGCATCACGGACACCCTCCGCGGCATCCGCATGCGCAACCTGCGGCACGTGACCACCAACAAGTACTACGACGACAAGGCGTGGCTGACGCTGTCGCTGCAGCGCGTGGCCAAGCTGGAGAAGATGTCCCGCCCGCGGAACCTCACGGTCCTGCAGGACAACATCTGCAAAGCCAGCGAGGAATTCGACGGCATCTTGCCGTGGCGTGAGGGGGAGAACTTCTTCAACGTGCCCTCCAACGGGCCGGCGGCGATCCTCATGGCGCGGATGGGCAAGGTGGACGAGGCCGCCCACATCGTCGACTGGATTTACGACCACCTCATCAACGATGACGGCCTGGTCATGGACGGCGTGCGCATGCGCATGGACGGCCCGGAAATCGTGCGCGCCATCCACCCGTACTGCCAGGGCGTGGTCTTAGGCGCCTGCCTGGAGCTCACCCTCGCGCGGCGCAAGGAGGCCGGCTTCGACGAGTGGGACCGCATCGACTCGGTGCAGGCCGCTGAGCGTGCCGATGCCACCATGCGCTACCTCACCCGCCTGCGCGGGCTAGTCCAGGCCGTGGCGACGCACCTGGCCACGCCGGGCGGGGTCATCGATGCCGATACTGGCGATGGCGACGGCGGCATGTTCAAGGGCATCCTCGTGCGCTACCTCGCGGACATCGCGGTGCGCCTGCCGGGCGATTCGCCGGCGAACCGGGCGACGAAGAAGCTCGCGGCGCGGCTGGTGCTCAATTCCGCGAACTCGGTGTGGGAGCACCGCCTCGAGGTCGACGGCCTGCCCATCTTTGCCACGGACTGGACTGCCGATGCCCGCCTGCCGCACAACTTCGGCATGGGCGCGTCCACCCTGGGCGAGCGCATGGGCGTTATCCGCATCGCCGAGCGCGACCTGTCGGTGCAACTGTCCGGGTGGACGCTCATGGAAGCGGCCGCGCGGGTGAGCCTGCACCAGAAGAAGCAGAAACTGAAAAAGCAGGGGTAGGAAAAGAACCTGCCGAGCATCACACCGTGTTTGTCAGCGCTGCGTAATTCACATAGGCATACTGGGGTACGGCACTTTACCCGGAAACCTGACGAAGGATGGATTCATGCCTATTGCAACGCCAGAGGTCTACAACCAGATGCTGGATACCGCGAAGAAGGACGGCTTCGCGTTCCCGGCTATCAACTGCACCTCGTCGGAGACCATCAACGCGGCCATCAAGGGCTTCGCGGAGGCCGAGTCCGATGGCATCATCCAGTTCTCCACGGGCGGCGCGCAGTTCGGCTCCGGCCTGGGCGTGAAGAACAAGGTTGCCGGCGCCCGCGCGCTGGCCGCCTTCGCGCATGAGGTGGCGCAGCACTACGACGTGAACATCGCGCTGCACACCGACCACTGCCAGAAGGAAGTTCTGGACGACTTCGTCCGCCCGCTCATTGCCCTGTCCCAGGAGCGCGTGGATAACGGCAAGCTCCCGCTGTTCCAGTCCCACATGTGGGACGGCTCGGCCATCCCGATCGACGAGAACCTCGAGATCGCCCAGGAGCTTTTGGAAAAGGCCCGCAAGGCCAACATCATCCTCGAGGTCGAAATCGGCGTCGTCGGCGGCGAGGAGGACGGCGTCCAGGCCAAGGCCGGCGCGAACCTCTACACCACCCCGGAGGACTTTGAAAAGACCATCGACGCTTTGGGCACCGGCGAAAAGGGTCGCTACCTGCTGGCCGCGACCTTCGGCAACGTCCACGGCGTGTACAAGCCGGGCAACGTGAAGCTGCGCCCGGAGGTCCTGGGCGAGGGCCAGGAAGTCGCGCGCAAGAAGCTCGGCCTGGGCGCCGACGAGAAGGCCTTCGACTTCGTCTTCCACGGCGGCTCCGGCTCCGAGAAGGAAAAGATCGAGGAGGCGCTGCGCCACGGCGTGATCAAGATGAACGTGGACACCGACACCCAGTACGCGTTCACCAACCCGGTCGCCCGCCACATGTTCGCCAACTACGATGGCGTGTTCAAGATCGACGGCGAGGTGGGCAACAAGAAGGTCTACGACCCGCGCTCCTACCTCAAGAAGGCCGAGCAGTCCATGTCCGAGCGCGTCATCGAGGCGTGCGAGGACCTGCACTCCGTGGGCAAGACCACCTCGAAGTAGCCACCCGGGTGTGCGGGCAGATACCCTCTAGGATTTAGAAGCCCTTACTCAAGAAGGCCTCATCGGTACAACTGGTGGGGCCTTCGCGCATGAAGACCTTATTTAGTCCCAGCTAATAGGAGATTTGCCAGTGTCTGATAAGCCGTCGAAGTACCTCAAGGCCGCCCTGGGTGGCACCGCCGCCGCGCTCGGTGGCCTGGCCGCGTACGACCTCACGCAGACCAAGTACGCCGTGCTGCGCAACTACCCCGTGCTGGGGCACATGCGCTACCTGCTGTCAGACATCGGCCCGGAGCTGCGCCAGTACTTCATCGAGCGGAACTGGGACGGCCGCCCGTTCAGCCGCGACCAGCGCGACGGCATCTACGCCCGCGCCCGCGGCGAAGTCGCGGACGGTGCTTTCGGCACCGTGCAGGACGTGCACGAGGAGGGCCACGAATACCTCGTGCACTCCATCACCCCGGTCGACGAGCCGGGCGAGCCGCCGCGCGTGGAGATCGGCGGCAAGGACTGCACCCAGCCGTACTCGATGTCGCTGATGAACATCTCCGCGATGAGCTTCGGCTCGCTATCGAAGAACGCGGTGCGCTCCATGAACAAGGGCGCGGAGATGGGCAACTTCGCGCAGGACACCGGCGAGGGCGGCGTCTCGCCGTACCACACTGAGAGCAACGGCGATCTCATCTGGGAGCTGGGCACCGGCTACTTCGCCGCGCGCACCGAGGACGGCGACTTCGATCCGGTCCAGTTCAAGGAGAAGTCCGCGATGGACCAGATCAAGATGACCGAGCTGAAGCTCAGCCAGGGCGCCAAGCCCGGGCTGGGCGGCGTGCTGCCGGCCAGCAAGATCACCAAGGAAATCTCCGAGATTCGCGGCGTGCCCATGAGCAAGGACTGCATCAGCCCGGCCGGGCACCGCGTCTTTTCCACCCCGGTGGAGCTCATCGAGTTCATCGCCAAGATGCGCGAGCTCTCCGGTGGCAAGCCGGCCGGCTTCAAGCTGTGCGTGGGCAACCGCCGCGAGGTGCTGTCCATCTGCAAGGCGATCCGGGAAGTGGGGACCGCGCCGGACTTCATCGTCGTCGACGGCTCCGAGGGCGGCACGGGCGCCGCGCCCATCGACTACGAGGACCGCGTGGGCATGACTCTCACCCACGGCCTGATGACCGTGCACAACGCGCTCGTGGGCACCGGCCTGCGCGACGAGATCAAGGTCGGTGCGTCCGGCAAGGTTGTCGGTGGGGCGGACATCGTCACGCGGCTCATCCAGGGCGCCGATTTCACCAACAGTGCCCGCGGCATGATGATGGCCACCGGCTGCATCATGGCCCAGCAGTGCAACACCGGCCACTGCCCGTCCGGCGTGGCCACCCAGGACCCGCGCCGCAACCGCTCCGTGGTGGTCGAGGACAAGTCCAAGAAGGTGTACAACTACCACAAGATCGGCGTTGAGCAGGCCACCCGCGTCATGGCCTCGCTCGGGGTGTCCGACCCGAAGGACCTCAACCCGACCATGCTGCGGCGCAACGTTTCGCCGACCGAGTCGAAGAACTACGCCGAAATCTACGAGTGGCTCCAGCCGGGGCAGCTGCTTGACGATGCCCCGGAGTCCTGGCGCGCCGACTGGGAAGCCGCGTCCGCCGACAAGTTCTAAGCGGCCGGCTTCTTCTCTACTATCTCCTGTATGAGTAGTAGAACGACTTCACCTTCGCAGAGGGGGCTTTCGACCCGCGAGCGGCTGCAAGTCATCGACCGCTCGCTCATCGCCCGCGCGCAGCGGGTGCGCCACCGCTTGGTGTATATCCTGCAGGCGACCATCGCCGCCGGTATCGCGTTCTGGGTCGCGCACCGGGTGGTGGGGCACCCGCAGCCGTTCTTCGCGCCGATTTCCGCGGTCATCATCATGGGCCTTTCGGGCGGCAACCGGCTCTCCCGCGCGCTGGAGATGTCCATCGGCGTCACGTTTAGCGTGGCGGTGGGCGATACTCTGGTGCAGCTCATCGGTACCGGGCCCATTCAGATGACCATCATCATCGGCCTGGCGCTCATCATCGGGTCGTTTCTGTCTAAGTCGCCGCTCATCATCAATCAGATCGTCATCGGCTCGATCCTCATCGCCACGATCCTCCCGCCCGGCTCGGAGGTGGGCGGCGGCGCGCGTGCCATCGACGCGCTGCTAGGTTCCGGCATCGGCATCTTGACGATGGCCATCATCCCCGCCTCGCCGCTGCGCGAGGGGCGCAACGAGATTTCCAACGTGCTGTCTATCGTCTCCAGTGGGCTGTCGGATACGAAGAAGGCGTTGGAGGAGCGCGACGGCGAACTCATCGCCGCTGCCCGCGATGCGGTCAACGCAGTGGACAACCCGCTCAACCGGCTGATGACCGCGGCGAAGTCCGGCCGCGAGACCACCGACGTCTCGCCCCTGATGTGGGGCTCGCGCCGCCAGGTACGCTCGCTGGAGCGCACCTTGGAACCCGTCGACCACCTGGTGCGCGGCTCGCGCGTGCTGTCGCGCCGGGCGCTGGTGCTCATCGAGGACGACGATGACATCACCGACGAGATGCTCGACCAAATCGACGAGCTGGCCGAAATCACGCTCGACCTAGCTCAGGTGTACAAGCGCAAGACGCCGATTTCCGAGGCGAAAGAGATACCCGCGGCGGTCCAGCGCCTGCGCTACCTCGGTGCTCGCGCCGGGATGGACGCGCTGGGCGATGCGCCCGTGCTATGCGACTACGCGATCCTGTCGCAGATCCGCGCCATCATCGTGGACCTGCTCATGATTTGCGGCATGTCCCGCGAGTCCGCGTCCGCCATGCTCATCCCGACTTCGAAGACCCCGGCGTTCCCGCCGGAGGTGTGGTCGGACGTGTGGCCAACCGGCGACGCCCCCGACTCCGACGCTGGCCCCGACTCCGACGCTGACGCCTCTCCCGCCTCGGCCGACTCATCCGCTGACTCCGAATCTTCGCGGTAACCTCGCCTGCCCTGCCCCGCAGCTGCCTTATGTGACCCCGCGTGCAACTCGTTGACCCACTGAGACGGAATTTGGACACCAAATCCGGCCTCAGTGGGACAGTTAGTTGCATCCGCAGAGGCCTAGCGCGACCGCGATGCAAACTCGGTGCACCTTAGGGCCAACTTTGGTGCCCGAAAACCTGCCTAGGGTGCACCGAATTTGCACGGCGCGATTGTCGGCCCAGTCCCGGCCGATCTGGCCAGGGCGAGCGGCGGTCGAGCCGGGCAGGTGGAGAGTGGCGCGCAGGGGAGCGGGCGGGTTAGGGCCGTACGGCCTGCAGGTCGCGGAGGTGCCGGTAGAAGACGACGCGCTTGACCGGCCGTTTCGCCTCCACGCCATCGATGGTCACCTTGAGGTTCGGGCCGCCAGCCTGCACCGCGCGGCCGGTGGCCAGGGTGTCGGGGTCGACGCGCCCGGCCTCGAGGGGTTGGCGGAAGCGGGAGAACAACCCGACCCCGAACCCGCGCCTACCGCGCTCGGGGGCGGCGGAGCTCGTCAGCGCGACGGCGGCGACGCCGGGGGCGTCGAGCATCGGCACGAGGCGCGCGCCGAAGACGCCCGCGCGGGACTTGTTCCCGGTGCCGGAGTGGCGCACGAGCGTGTGGCTGTCCACGATGATTTCGCCGGTGATGTCCGTGTCGTCCCACTCGGTGATGGTGGCCGCGCCGGCTACCGCCGTGCCCTTGTCGCTGCGGATAAGCGGCACCGGCCGCACCGACCCCTCGAGCGCTACCGGCAGCGCGTTGTCCAAGTCGATGCCCCAGCTGCGGGCGGCGGGGGAGGTGGTATCGGCAGGCAAGTAGGCGACTTCGGCCCAGAGGACATCGGCACGCATGAGGCGGGTGAGGACGGCGGAGAGGGCGGCATCGTCACCCGCGACGATGATGCGCAGCGGCTCCGGCACCGGCTGCGGAGCCGGGCCCGGGGCGCCGAGGTGGCTGACGTCCGGCTGCTTGGCGATGTCCGCCAGCGACGGCGTGGGATCGTCCGGGAGGATGTCACGTGCGGCATCGATAAGCGGCTGCAGCTCCTGCCGGGTCGGTACCGCGGACGCCTCCACCACCGTGACCGCGGCGGGCAGAGCGGGCAGCGGGTGGGTGCCACAGCGCACGAAGATAATTCGCATGCTGCTGATGCTACATCGCACCGCGCGGGGCCCGAGCGGGTAGAGTAAGGTCGTATTTGCACTCTATGAGCTGTGGGAAGTGACTAAGCCAGCATGGCAGCGATCGTTATTGTCGGCGCCCAGTGGGGCGACGAGGGCAAGGGCAAGGCCACCGATATTCTGGGCGGCCGCGTCGACTACGTGGTCAAGCCCAACGGCGGTAACAATGCCGGCCACACTGTGGTCGTCGGCGGCGAGAAGTACGAGCTGAAGCTTTTGCCCGCCGGCATCCTCTCCGAGAACGCCACCCCGGTGCTGGGTAACGGCGTGGTGATCAACTTGGAGGCGCTGTTTAACGAGGTTGACGGACTGACCGCCCGCGGCGCGAATGCGGAGCGCCTGCGCATCTCCGCCAACGCCCACCTCGTCGCGCCGTACCACCAGACGCTCGACCGGGTGCAGGAGCGCTTCTTGGGCAAGCGGGCGATTGGCACCACCGGGCGCGGAATCGGCCCGACGTACTCCGACAAGGTCGCGCGCGTGGGCCTGCGCGTGCAGGACGTCTTCGACGAATCGATCCTGCGGCAGAAGATCGAGTCGGCGCTGGACGTGAAGAACCAGATGCTGGTCAAGATGTACAACCGCAAGGCCATCGACCCGGAGCAGGTCGTGGAGCACTTCCTGAGCTACCGCGACCGCCTGGAGCCGATGGTTATCGATGCCGAGCTCGAGCTCAACCGCGCCCTGGACGCGGGCAAGCACGTCCTCATGGAGGGCGGGCAGGCGACGATGCTCGACGTGGACCACGGCACCTACCCGTTCGTGACCTCGTCCAACCCGACCACCGGCGGCGCCTGCACCGGCTCCGGCATCGGGCCGACGCGGATTACGGCGGCGTTGGGCATCATCAAGGCGTACACCACCCGCGTGGGCGCCGGCCCGTTCCCCACGGAGCTGCACGACAAGTGGGGCGAGTACCTTCAGACTACCGGCGGGGAGATCGGCGTGAACACTGGCCGCAAGCGCCGCTGCGGTTGGTACGACGCGGTCATCGCCCGGTACGCCACCCGCGTCAACGGTTTTACCGACTACTTCCTGACCAAGCTGGACGTGCTCACCGGCATCGGCGAGATCCCCATCTGCGTGGCCTACGACGTTGACGGCACGCGCTACGACGAGATGCCGCTCACCCAGTCCGAGTTCCACCACGCCGAGCCCATCTACGAGACGATGCCCGCGTGGGACGAGGACATCACCGAGTGCCGCTCGTTCGAGGACCTGCCGCAAAAGGCACAGGACTACGTCGAGCGGTTGGAGGAGCTGTCTGGGTGCCGCATCTCCTACATCGGCGTCGGCCCAGGTCGCGACCAGACCATCGTGCGGCACGACGTACTCGACGCGTAAGTGACACACGTCATATTGACCCTCGTGGCGCCCGTGGTTACCTTGAAAAACAGGTAATCACACATGTTCCTTTGATTCTTTTGAAAGGTGCTTCTCATGAACCTGTCTTCCGACCTCATCGATCAGGCAAACGACTGGGTCGAGGCCCTCAACATCGACGGTATGGCGAAACTGTCCTCCACCTTCGCCAACGTCCTCTCCTCGGCCGCCAAGCTGGTTGAGGCGCTGTCCAAGTTCTCCAACTAAGACAGAGCTCTTCAAAGGGCCCAGACCGCGCGTGCGGTGTGGGCCCTTTTTTCATGTGCTGCCCTGCTTCACGATGCCGGTGAGGCGAGCGTGCAACTCGATGACCCACAGTGGCGGGGTTTGGCGCCCACAACTGCTCTCAGTGGGACGGTTGCTTGCACTCGCCGATCGCAACCCCGGCGGGGGTAGCGAATGGGGGTGGCGGAGATCCAAAAAATCCCACACAAAGTAAACATCGTTGACGTATCACAGTCTCATATGGGGGAGGGGCGTCGCGATGTCCGCCGATTGGGGTGGGGTATGTCTCTTCAATCGACGGTCGTACAGGCGATATGTCGCGATTGTGACGGGTGGCACCGGGTGTCATGAGGTACTCCCGAGACGGGGTTCGCAACTTAGCTTACCCAACCCTCAGTTAACCTAGTTCACTTCTTGTTAACCTTTCTGGCCGGATGAATTTCGCAAAAGGTGTTGCCCGCTTCGGTGAGCCATTGCTAGCTTTCTGGTCATCCCCTTCTGAGGGGGTTTGTTTCTCCAGAATCAACTCGAAAGGAAGAATTCCCATGGCTGACACCTCCAAGGCAACCGATTCCCAGTCCACCGACCTGGACCTGGACTCCCTGTCCTCCAACCTCGACACCGATTCCCTGGGCGACCTGTCCTCCGACCTTGACTTCGATAAGATCGGCGACCTGTCCTCCAACTTCGGTGACATCCTCGAGCCGATCGCCAAGATCGTCTCCGCTCTCGCGTAAGATTCTTTCCGAGCTCCTAGGGACTCGCCAGAGTAGGGAATAGAACCTCTTTCCGGTTCTCGCAAAAGCCCGGGCTATTTGCTCGGGCTTTTCGTGTGTGCGGCTGGATTTATGTTCCTGACAAAAGCTAAATCTTCAACAAAAGTCCTGCGTTATAAAACAGGAATTGCCAGTCTTCTGTGATGTGCCGCGGCGCCGGCGAAGCCTGTAGGTGGTGGCGCGGGGCAAAACCACAGTGACCGCGCACCGAGGGCGGTTCGCTTGGCAAAGAGGTGGCAACACTATGGGATAATCGTGCAACGGTTTCAGACCGCTCTACGGTTGGCACGGAGGAACGACTTTTCTGATGGAGTACAAGAATCACATCGGCACGCCGCTGACGCCGAACGCGACCCGCGTGCTGCTGCTCGGCGGCGGGGAGCTCGGCCGCGGGCTGGCGCTCGCCTTCCAGAAGCTGGGCCTCGAGGTCCACGCCGTCGACCGCTACGAGAGCGCTCCGGCGTGCCAGGTCGCGCACTTCCACTACGTGGCCGATATCCGCGACGCCGCGGCCGTCTACGAGCTGTGCCAGCAGAACCGCCCGGACTTCGTCGTGCCCGAGGTGGAGACCGTCGCGGTGGACGCGCTGGAGCGCATCGAGGAAAACACCGACATCGCGGTGGTGCCGTCCGCGAAGGCGTGCCGCCTCACCCAGGACCGCGAGACCATCCGTGACTTGGCGTGCAACGAGCTGGGCCTTCCCACCACCGCTTTCCGCTTCGCCAACTCCGCGGACGAGCTGCGGCAGGCGGTGGACGAGCTGGGGCTTCCGTGCATCGTCAAGCCGGATGTGGCCACCTCGGGCAAAGGCCACATGCTGGTCCAGGATGCCGAGGACATCGCGGAGGCGTGGGAGCGCGTGCACCGCGTGGGCACGGAGGACCAGCAGGTCATCGCCGAACGTGTCGTCGACTTTGACTACGAGGTCACGCTGCTCGCGGTGCGCTCCATCGACCCGGCGACGGGGAACCTGGCCACGTGGTTCCCGCAGCCCATCGGCCACCGCCACGAGAGCGGCAATCTGGTGGAGTCCTGGCAGCCGATGGAGATGACCGAGGGCGCGCTGGAAAACGCGCGGTCGGTCGCTGCGCGCATCTCCAACGCGCTGGGCGGGCGCGGCGTCTACGGCGTCGAGCTGTTCGTCGCCGGCGACGACGTCTACTTCTCCTCAGTGAGCCCGCGCCCGTCGGACACGGCGATGCTCACCGAGCACACCCAGCGCTACTCCGAGTTCGACCTGCACGCCCGCGCGATGCTGGGCTATCCCATCGACGTGACCATGACCAGCCCGGGCGCGTCCGTGGTGCTCACCGCGGAGCAAGAGCTTGCCGATGTCTCCTATGCCGGCGTCGGCCACGCCATGTCGCTGTCGGAGACGGACGTCCGCCTCTTCGGCAAGCCGGATGCCTACCCGGGGCGCCGCATGGGGCTGGTGATGTCCACCGCCGAGTCGGTCAACGAGGCTCGCGACCGGGCGGCGCTGGCCGCGCGGAAGATCACGATCGACAAGATTCCGACCCCGGAAGAAGATGCCGAGTCCGGCGCCCGTGAATTCCACATTGAAAAGATCGACGGCGATGTGGTCACCGTCGATCGTGAAGGCGAGGCGTAAGCCTCCCGGCTTCCGCCTCGCGGGGATTTATTCGCCTGCCTGCGGGCCGGCGTGCTTGACCATCTCGTCCCACTCGACAATCTTGATGCGCTCGCGGCCGACCTCTTCGCCGGCGGCGCGCTCCGCGGCGTCGAGGCGGCCCCAGCCCTCCCAGGTGGTCACGGAGATACCGCGGTCCTCGAGCAGCTTGACGATGGCCTCCGGGTCGCGCTGCGCGGCCTCGTCCAGCTCGCCGGCCTTCCAGTCGGCGAGGAGCATCGTCGTGGTGTCCTTCGCGTCCGACTTGGTGTTGCCGATGAGCCCGACCGGGCCACGCTTGATCCAGCCGGTGGTGTAGAGGCCGGGGAGTTTGGCGCCGTCGACATCGGCAAGCACGTGCCCGCCGTCGTTCGGGATGACGGAACGCTTGGAATCGAACGGGACGCCGTCCACGTCCTGCGGGCGGTAGCCCACGGCGCGGTACACGGCGCCGACCGGCCACTCGGTGTACTCGCCGGTGCCGGTCACGTTGCCGGTGCCGTCGAGCTCGGTGCGCTCGGTCTTGATGGCGGTGACGTGGTCGTCCTCGCCCAGGATCTCCACCGGCTGCTGGAAGAAGTGGATGAAGATCTTGTGCGGCGCGTCCTGCGGCTCGCGCATGGCGTAGGACTCAAGGGTCTGGCAAACCAGGTCGGTGGACTTGGCCTCGCGGCGGGCGCTTTCACTCGCCTCGTCGTAGTCGATGTCCTCCGGGTCGACGACGACCTCGATGGTCGGGGATTCGTCGAGCTCCTTGAGCTCCTTCGGGGTGTACTTAGCCTGCGCCGGGCCGCGACGGCCGAAGACGTGGACCTCCTTGGCCCGGTTCTTCTTCAGCGCCTCGTAGACGTTGTTCGGGATCTCGGTGACCAGTAGCTCATCGGCAGTCTTGGCCAAGATGCGGGAGACGTCGAGGGAGACGTTGCCCACGCCGACGACCGCGACGGACTCGGCGGACAGATCCCAGTCGCGCTCGAAGTTCGGGTTGCCGTCGTAAAAGCCGACGAACTCGCCGGCGCCGTAGTTGCCCTTGAGGTCCTCGCCCGGCACGCCGAGGGCGCGGTCGGCGGTGGCGCCGGTGGCGAAGATAATCGCGTCGTAATAGTCGCGCAGTTCCTCCACGGTGATGTCCCGGCCGACCTCGATGTTGCCCAGGAAGCGGATGCCGTCCTTGTTCATCACGTTGTGCAGCGACCGCACGATCCCCTTAATGCGGGGGTGATCCGGGGCCACGCCGTAGCGGATGAGCCCAAACGGGGTCGGCATCTTCTCCAGGATGTCGACTTCGACGTCGACGTCGGACTTCAACAACAGGTCAGAGGCATAGATTCCGGCCGGGCCGGAGCCTACAACTGCCACGCGCAAAGGGGTGCTCATGCTGTAATTCCTTAGGAGACGACTATTTCTTAACAGGCGCCAATTGTACTGGCCTTTCGGCGGAGTCCTAAAGTTCGTGTGATTTAACCAAACCACGTTGGTGGAATGACCCTATTGGGTAGAATAGCTACGGCTGTTTATAGCGAGTGGCCAGCGGTTTACAGGAGAATGGTCGCAGGCCACATTGACCAAGAAATCGGACGCGCTAGCCGCGCAAGAAAGGTCGAAATGTCTGATTCGCGTTCTGCTGTTCTAAGTCCCGTCGCCCAAGGCTTCGCCGACGTTGACCTCACCGGTCTGGCCAGCCAGCTCGGCGTGACCCCGCGCCGCCTGAGCGACTTGCCTGCCGATGTCGCCGGCATCATCAACGCCGACCTCGAGGCCGAGGGGCCGGTGCTTCTGGAGGGCTCCGGGGACAACCACTTCGATGCCGAGGTCGCCGCGGCCCTGGGCATCCCGCTCGTGCTCGTCGCCGCCGAGGAAGGCCGCGCCACCGAGCTGGTTGAGCGCCACGCCCACGAGCTGGGCGCGACCGTCGCGGGCGTGGTCAGCGCGGACGAGTTGAGCACCTCCGAGAAGATCGCCGACGTCATCGAGGGCGCCGGCGCCACCCAGGTGGTCACCGCCCCTGTCTTTGAGAAGCAGCTGGTGGACCAGGCCAAGAAGACAAATGCGCACATCGTCCTGCCGGAGGGTGAGGACGACCGCATCGTGGAGGCCTCCGGCCGCCTGCTCGAGCGCGGCGTGGCCCGCCTGACCATCCTGGGCAAGCCGGAGGAGATAAAGGCGCGCGCGGAAAAGCTCGGCGTGGACATCTCCGCCGCCGACCTCATCGACCACGAGACATCCGAGCTGGCCGAGGAATTCGCCGCCGACTTCGCGGAGTTGCGCAAGAAGAAGGGCATCACCCTCGAGCAGGCCCGCGAGACCATGCGGGACATCTCCTACTTCGCCACCATGATGGTGCACAAGGGGCTTGCCGATGGCATGGTGTCCGGCGCCGCGCACACCACCGCGCACACCATTAAGCCGTCTTTCCAGATCATCAAGACCTCGCCGGACGCCTCGGTGGTTTCCTCCATCTTCCTCATGGTCATGCGCGGGCGCGTGTGGGCCTTCGGCGACTGCGCGGTCAACCCGAACCCGACCGCGGAGCAGCTCGGCGAGATTGCGGTGGTCTCCGCGAAGACCGCGTCCCAGTTCGGCCTCGACCCGCGCGTGGCGATGTTGTCCTACTCCACCGGCACCTCCGGCTCCGGCCCGGATGTTGACCGCGCCGTGGAGGCCGTGAAGTTCGCCCGCGAGAAGAACGCCGACCTCAAGGTCGACGGCCCGCTGCAGTTCGACGCCGCGTGTGACGCCGGCGTGGCCCAGAAGAAGGCGCCGGATTCCCCGGTCGCCGGCCAGGCCAACGTCTTCATCTTCCCCGACTTGGAGGCCGGCAACGCGGGCTACAAGATCGCCCAGCGCACCGGCGGCGCGCTCGCCATCGGCCCGATCCTGCAGGGCCTGAACAAGCCGGTCAACGATCTGTCCCGCGGCGCCACCGTCGACGACATCGTCAACACCGTCGCCATCACCGCTATTCAGGCAGGGGAGGCCTAACCCACCATGGCTTACGTACTCGTTCTCAACTCCGGTTCGTCTTCCATCAAATTCCAGCTGGTCAACCCAGAAAACTCGGCGACGGATGATCCGCTGGTCTCCGGCCTGGTCGAGCAGATCGGCGAGCCGGGCGGCGCCATCAACGTCAAGGTCAACGGCGAAAAGACCCGCGAGGAACTGGAGATCCCGGACCACACCTTTGGTCTCAAGCGCTCGCTGGAGATCATGAGTGAACGCGGCGTCGGCCCGACCGACGTGGAGCTCGTCGCGGTGGGTCACCGTGTCGTCCACGGCGGCCGCCTGTTCTCCGAGCCGCAGCTGCTCAACGACCAGATCATCTCCATGATCGAGGACCTCATCCCGCTCGCACCGCTGCACAACCCGGCGAACCTGGATGGCATCCGCGTCGCCCAGCAGATCCTGCCGGACATCCCGCACGTGGCCGTCTTCGATACCGCCTTCTTCAACGGCATGCCGCCGGCGGCCGCGCTGTACGCCATCAACAACGAGGTGGCCTCCAAGTACGACGTGCGCCGTTACGGCTTCCACGGCACCTCCCACGAGTTCGTCTCGCAGCAGGTGCCGAAGCTGCTGGACAAGGACCCGATGGAGGTCAACCAGATCACGTTGCACCTGGGCAACGGCGCGTCGGCCGCGGCGATCCGCGGCGGCCACCCGATCGACACCTCGATGGGGCTGACCCCGCTGGCCGGCCTGGCCATGGGCACCCGCTCCGGTGACATCGACCCGGGCATCATCTTCCACCTGGTGCGCCAGGCGGGCATGAGCATCGACGAGATCGACAAGCTGCTCAACCGCCAGTCCGGTGTGAAGGGCATCTCCGGCGTCAATGACTTCCGGCAGCTGCGCCAGATGATCGAGGAGGAAGACGCCGACGCCTGGCTGGCGTACAACATCTACATCCACCAGCTGCGGCGCTTCATCGGCTCCTACATGATTGCGCTGGGGCGTGTCGATGCCATCACCTACACCGCCGGCGTGGGCGAAAACGACTCCGAGGTCCGCCAGGACGCGCTGTACAACCTGGACATGTACGGCATCAAGATCGACGACGAGCGCAACGAGTCGCCCAACCGCGACCCGCGCGAAATCTCCGCCGCCGATTCCGACATCAAGGTCTTCGTGGTGCCCACCAACGAGGAGCTGGCGATTGCCCAGAAGGCCGCGCACATCGCCGACGAAGCGCGCGAGGCAGGGCTGTTCTAGCCGCTAGAAAGTGGTGATCGGGCGGACCGAGTTCGCCAGATCCACCAGGTCGTAGCGGTGCCGGCTAAAGGGCGCCTGGCGGGCCAGCGCCCGCAGGGTGTCCGATAGTCCGTACCGCAAGCCGCGCTGGGTAAACGGGTGCTCGAAGAGGTCGTTCGGGCTCGCCCCGGCGCTCAGCTGCGCATCGCGCAGGAAGTTCAGGCCCGCGGAGATGACCGCGACGCGGATCTGTAAAAGCCGCGGCTCGTTGGTGGGGATTTCCTCCAGCCGGCGCGCGGCGCGGCGGATGCGTGATTCGGTCAGCGTGCCGGAGACCAGCTGCAGGACGGTGGTCAGCCGCGCCATGCGCTGGTGGCGCGACGCGTTGGGCACCCGGTCCAGGGTGGCCACGGCGAGCTCTACTTGGTGTTCGGTGCGCAGCGCACGCGCCAGCCCGAACGCGGAGGACACCGTCGTCGCGTTCGTCGCCCACACCGACCCGTAGAGGCGCATGACGTTAAACCGCAGCAGCATCGGGTCGGCGGTAATGAGATCCCACATGCTCTCGCCCAGGCGGTCCATGTCCTCGTCGGTGAGATCCGCCAGCGAGCCGTCCAGCCCGGACGCGGCGCGGGCCACGCGATCGGTCAGCAGCGCGGACTCCGAGTAGCCCAGCTGCTGCAAAAGCAGTTCGTTGACGGCCGCGATGGCCAGCTTGGGAGCCGGCTCGCCCGGCAGGATGTCCAGCACGTGCGCGAAGTGCTCCTGCGCCGCGGCGTACTTGTCCAAAAGCAGCTCGGTCACGCCCGAGTACCACTGGAAACGCCAGTCGGTGCCTAGCTTGGCGCGCAGTGAGTCGAGCCAGTCGCGGGCCTGGTCGGTAAAGCCCAGGTCCAACAGTGCGCGCACCACGCCGAGCGGGATTTCGGCCGACTCGGTGTACTCGTCGGTGCGCATCGCCTGGTGGAGCGTTTCCAGCGCCTCCTGCGGCTCGGTGTAGGACGCGCCCTTGAGCAGCGGAGCGCCGATGTCCGAGCGGTCCACCAGGGGAGCGGGCAGCGCGGAGACCACCTCGGGCGCGGTGATGCGGACGGTGCGCTCGATGCCATCGATAAGCTGGTCGGTGCGAAACACCAGGTGCTTGGTGCCAAACGTGGTGCGCTGCGGCGAAAACAGCGAGTGCTGGAACGGGTGCTGCACCCCGTCACGCAGGGCGATGACCTCCCGGAGCACGCCGTAGAGCTGCGTGCGCATCTCGCCCAAGTCTTTAAACCGCTTGTCCGGATCCGGGTGCGTGGCCCGCCGCAGCAGGCGGTAAAAACTCATGTACTTCCGCAGCGCCGGCACCTCGCTGGGGCTGGGCAGCCCCGGCAACAGCACGCCGTCCTCGCTGGGCATGTGCAACGTCAGGGCGGCGAGCGTGCGGCCGACGGTGTAGATGTCGCTGGCCACCGACGGGCCCTGCGTAGCCACCTCGGGCGCCTGGAACCCCTTGGTGCCGTAGATATAACCGTAGGCGCCCACGCCGGTGACCGCGCCGAGGTCGATGAGCTTCACCTGGTCCTCGGTGACGATGATGTTGTCCGGTTTCAGGTCGTTGTAGACCACCCCGCGCGCGTGGAGGTAGCTCAGCGCGGGCAGCACCTCGAGGATGTAGGCGATCGCGATGTCGATGGGCAGCAGGTGCACGGCCTGCGCGTCGCGCCGCCCCCGCAGCGACGGCCCGCCAACGTACTCCATGACCATGAAACCGCCGGGGGCGCGGGGGTCATCGATGAAGTTGAAGATCTTGACGATGCCGGGGTGCGTAATGTCGGCCAGAAACTCCCGCTCGGCCTTCGCCGCGGCCGTTTCCTCCGCCGACTTTTGGGCCTGCATACCTTTGAGCACCACCACGCGCCCGGAGACGAAATGGTCGTTGGCCAGGTAAATCCAGCCCATGCCGCCGTGGGCGATAACGCCTAAGATTTCGTACTGCCCGGCAACCATGTCCCCGGGGGAGAGCTGCGGTGGCGGGGTAGTGGGTTTGCCCAAGCGCTTCTTCCCGGCCTTCTTCTCCGGGTCGATGAGCGCGTCCGACGGGTCGGTCGGGGTGATAAACGGCAGGTCCACCATCCCGTCGGCCACCGGGCGGGTGGTGCGCCGGGTGCGGCGCCGCTCGCGGAAGGTGCTCAGCGCCTCGCGCCGGGAACGCTCCGACGAGCCCTCCACGTGCGCCCGCTGATCTGCCTTGCCCGCGTTCTTGTCCCGCAGCTGGCCCAGGTCCTTGATCAGAGCCGCGATGTTGTCCGGGTCTTCCTCCGGGAAATCGTCGTCCTCGTCGTCCGCGAACGGGTCGAACGGCACCGCGGAGGTGGCCGCGGAGTCGTCTTCATCATCCGCGAAGGGATCGAAGGCCACCGCCTCGGTCGCCTGCTCCACCCCGGAGTCGTGAGAGTCCGGGGAGTCATGCGTGTCAGCCACGGTCTGCCTCCTTGATCACTGCATCGCGGGTGCGCTGCGAGTCGCGTGCCAGCGCCGGCTCCTTATCCGCCGGATAGTACTGCGGGGCGGGCAGCGGCTGATAGTCCAGGTACGGGCCGAACCACTTGTCGTGGAGGTGGTGCAAGGTGTCATCGTCACGCACGCGCTCGATGGTTGAGTTCACCTGCCGAATAAGGCCCCGGGTGTCGTGGGCCCGCGTGGGCTTCGGGATGACAGCGCCGTAGTAACTGGTGTTGAGCGCCTCGCCCACGATGTGGGTGTACGGGTCCTGGGCCACCATGCCGGACAAGATTGTGTCGTCCGTGATGACGGCATCGGCCTGGCCTTCCTGGATGGCCATGAGGCAGTCGCTCCAGGAGCGGGTGATAAGGATATTGGCCATCGGGGTGTCTTTACGCGCCTGGTCCACCGGAGTGGAATCGCGCGAGGCACACACCGTCCTTCCGGCGGTCTCCCGCGCGGCGGTAATCGGCGAATCCACGTTGGTAAGCAGCCGGATATCCGCACGCAGGTAGGGGATGGAAAAGGCCATGTCCTCCTGCCGCTCAGGGGTGATAGAGGTGTTGCGCAGCAGCAGATCCACCTGGCCGCTGTCGATCGCGTCCTCCGGCCCGGAGGTGTTGAGGAACTTGAAATCCACCTTGTCCGGGTCGCCGAAGATGTCGCGGGCGATTTCGCGCGCCAGGTCAATCTCAAACCCGCGCAGCTCACCCGTGGCGCCCTCCCGGAACGACAGCAGGTTCAGCGAGGGGTCCACCCCGACGATGAGGCGCCCGCGCTTGACGATGTCCGGCACCCGCCCTTCCGGAGTGTTCCGGTCGGCCTCGTTTTCTGTCCCAGCGTCGTTTTTCGTCCCAGCGTCGTTTTCGACGCTGGGACGCCAGGAAGGTTCCGCACCGTCGACGTCGGGGACGTGGCCCTCCTGGGTGCCGGCGGCCTCGAGTTCGGCGCCGGCGGGCAGCTCACTGTGGTTGCGGCGCAGGTCATTGATGCGGTCGGTCGCCTCCGGGGCGGCCTTGTGCGGCAGCGGGGACGCGCAGCCGGCAAGGGTGGCCGTAAGCGTGGCCGCGGTAACGACGGCCGCGAGGGGCCGGAAACGAGTAGGCATCACAGGTACTCCTGCAGTCGCGGGCGGATGCCCAGCCAGATGGAGAAAATGGCGAGCACGGTGAGGATGAAGACAGCGCTAGCCACCATCGTCATGGCGGACAGGCCCTCCTGGATGTAGGCCCGCATGGAGGCCCGCGATTGTTTAATGAGGCTGTCGAGCGAGCTGTCCACGCCGCGGAACGCGCTTGCCGATGTCGCCTGTTCCCCCGGCTGCGGAGTCGCTGCGGTGGCCTGGCGCACGGCCTCGTCATAGTCGCCGTCGCTTAAGGCGGTGGTGAACCGCTCGTGGGAGGACTGCCAGCCGGAAAGATCGCGCCGGGCTTTGTCCACCAGGTTGGCGGAGTCGGCCTCTTCGGCGGCGGTGTCGCCGCCGATGGCCTTGGAGGTGTCGAATTCGTCGAGGGCGGCCGCGATGTCGTCGCTGGTGTTGTGGAAGGAATCGGAGAGATCCTCCAGCGAGTAGCGCTGGACCAGCGAGAGCGTTTCGGCGGAGTAGGCGCGCTGGGCCTCAATGCGCGAGGAGGTGAGCATGTCCCACGGGCGGGAGGCCTCCGCGAAACCCTGCGAGCCGGCCGACCACGTGGCCAGGTTGGAAAAGACGACCCAGACGATCGCCAGGGTGATAAGCCCGGTCGCGGTGAGGAACCCGCGGTTGAAACGCCGGCGGGTTAGCCGCCACAGCCACCACTGGGCGAGGATGAGGAAGATGACCGCGGCGATGAGCCCGGACAGCGGCACCCACTGTGGGGACGTCAGCTGCTTTTGCTGCTCGGACACGCGCATGCTGGTCAGCCGGAACAGCTCGTCGGCGGCGGGCAGCAGATCGTCGCGCATGAGGGCGGAGGCATTCGACATATACGCCTCGGAGACCGCATTGCCGGCGCGGTGGTTCGCGCGGGTGGCCTCCACCATGCCGGTGTAGGTGGGCAGCTCGCGCTGGATGAGCCCCACCAGGTCGCGGATGCGCTGATCCTCCGGGGAGGTGCCCAGGACCGACTCGGTGGCGGCGACGGCGGCGTTATCGATTGCCTCGTCGTAAGCGCGCCGCATCGACTCCGACTGCACGCCGGCCTGCACGAACCCGGTCGTGGCATACGCGTCCGCCTCCGACAGGGAGGTATAAAGCTGGTGCGCCGCATTGCTCATCGGCTCGGTGGTGGACAACAGCTCATTGAGGTTTTCCTGCCGGGAGGCCGAGGAATTCGACATCGAGATGCCCGCCGCGGTGATCGCCAGGGTGAGGATCACGGTGACGGTGAACAGCTTGCCGGGGCTGGTGCCCAGAAACGACAACGTGCGGCGCAGCACCTGCAGTGGCCCGGTGAGCGTCGTCGCGGCGGCGTGCGAAACCTGCCGGAAGACCGGGCTGGCGGTGGACTGATCCGGTGGGGTGGCGGCCGCGGGAGCGCGATCCAACCAGGTGTCTTGGGGTGCGCTCGGGGTAGGGCCGGGGCCGGTCATTCCCTAACCATATATCCGTTCCCGCAGGACTCGCCACCCCTTACTATGGAGAGTCATGACTGGTGCAGGAGATAAAAATTTTGGCCCGGGCAGCGGCAACGGCTGGTCTGTGGGGCCAGGCGGCGTGCCCGTCTGGGGACTGTTCGGCGCCGCCGGGCTGTTCATCCTCGCGGAAGGCGACGGCTCGTCTACCACTCCCTCCGTCCTCCTCCAACACCGGGCAAGCTGGACCAACAACGGCGATACCTGGGGTGTGCCGGGAGGAGCGCGCGACGGCCACGAATCCCCGGAGGAGGCCGCGGTGCGCGAGACCGTTGAGGAGTGCGGCATCGATCCGGCCGACATCGAGATCCTGCACTCCGAGGTGACCGCGGGGCCTTACCCGCAGCCCGACCGCCCCGAGGCGGGCGAGGGGTGGGCGTACACCACCGTCATCGCCCGCACCCGTGACGGCCGCGAGCTGGAGACCACCGCCAATGAGGAGTCCTTCGAGCTGCGCTGGGTGCCGCTGGACGAAGTGGAGGATCTCCCGCTCATCCCGCCCTTCCGGGTGGCCCTGCCGCGGCTGCGCGAGATTCTTCACCGCGTGCTGGAGTAATGCGTATGGCAAGCTAGTGCCCATGATCGAAGTTGAGGGATTGACCAAGCAATACGGGTCGGTCCGCGCCGTCGATGACCTGACCTTCTCGGTGCAACCGGGGGCGGTCACGGGCTTCTTGGGCCCCAATGGCGCGGGCAAGTCGACCACCATGCGCATGATTCTGGGTCTGGACAAACCCACCGCCGGCACCGCGCGCATCAACGGTCAGCACTACTCGGAGTTTAAAGAGCCCCTCCGCGAGGTCGGCGCGTTGCTCGACGCGAAGGCGGTGCACCCCAACCGGTCGGCGCGCAATCACCTCAAGTGGCTCGCGCACGCGAACGGCATCCCCGCCTCACGCGTGGACGAGGTCTTAGAGCTGGTGGGCTTGAGCGATGTCGCCCATAAGAAGGCCGGCGGCTACTCGCTCGGCATGGGCCAGCGCCTCGGCTTGGCCGCCGCCCTGCTGGGCGATCCGGGCGTGCTGATTCTCGATGAGCCCGTCAACGGCCTCGACCCGGAGGGTATCCGCTGGGTGCGCTCCCTGGTGCGCGCGCTCGCCGCCGAGGGCCGCAGCGTGCTTATCTCCTCCCACCTGCTCGCGGAGATGGCCATGACCGCCGACCGCCTCGTGGTCATCGGCCGCGGCCGCCTGGTGGCGGACATGTCCACCTACGAGTTCGTCAAACAGCACTCGCAGTCCTCGGTCATCGTGCGCACCGACTACTCCCAGGAATTCGGCGCCGCGCTTGCCGATGAAGGCGTGGACTTCACTTACGGCCGCGACGAAGAGGACCGGACCACCTTGGTGGTTCCGGGGCGGGAGACGGATTTCATCGGCAAGCTGGCGTACTCCAGCGGCGTGCCTCTGAACGAACTGACCCTCAAGCGCGCCTCTTTGGAGGACGCGTTCATGGAGATGACCGGCGACGACGTGCAGTACCAGGCGCAGCACATGGAAGGTGGGGCGAAATAAATGCTCAATATCCTGCGGTCCGAATGGACCAAACTCACCACGACCAAATCGTCCTGGTGGACCACCGGCCTCTTCCTCGTGCTCACGTGCGGGTGGGCGTTCATCCAGGCGCACTTCACGGAAGACAACGAGCTGGGGCGGATGTTTTTCAACCCGGATAACGCGGTCATCGTGCTGAGGATGCTGGGTCTTCCCATCCTGGCCATCCAGTCGATCATGATGGTGACCACCGAGTACCGCTACCGCCTGCAGTCACAGACCTACCTGGCCAACCCGCGGCGCTGGCAGGTCGCGCTGATGAAGCTCGCGCTCGGCGCGGCGCTGGCGGCGGCCCTGACGTTTATTGGCATCGTGCTCGCCTACGGGATCATGAAGGTGTTCGGCCCGGAGGGATTAACCAGCGAGTTCCACCCCTTCGACGACGCGCACGGCAAGCGCTACCTGTGGATCTACCCGCTGGCCGCGGTGCTTATCGCCCTGTTCGCCCAGGGGCTGAGCCTGCTTCTGCGCCAGACCGCCGGCGCGGTGGCGCTGACCCTCATCTTCTACCTGGGCATCGACGGCTTTGCCACCGCCATCCCGAAGATCGGCGACAAGATCGTGAACTTCCTGCCGTTTACCGCTTTCAACAACTGGATCGGCGAGCAGGTGCCCGAGTCTGCGCCGTGGGACAGCGTGGCCGCCAACGGCTGGGTCTTTGTCGCCTGGGCCGCTGTCTTGTGGATCCTCGGCTTGGTCATGCTGCAGTCCCGGGATGCGTAACCGCCCCCCCAGCGGGCCACGGTTACGCATTCCCCCGGTAGCCGCTACTGCAGCGAGGACGTCAGCCGCATGACGTTGTCCACGTAGCGGCGCAGGAGGCTGCGCTCGTTCCACTCTTCGAGCGTGAGCTCGTGGGAGACGGCGCGGTAGTTCGCCGCGAGTTGATTGAACCCGGCGATGAGGTCGCCCTGGGAGACCAGGATCGTCGACTCGTAGTTCAGGCCGAATGAGCGCATGTCCATGTTGGCGGAGCCGAAGATGGCCAGCGGGTGTTCATCGTCAAGCTCTGGGTCCGCCAGCATGAACTTGGAATGCAGCACGTACGGCGCGGGGAACTGGACGATGCGCACACCGGCTTCCAAGAGCGCCTGGTAGTACGACGACTGGGCGTGTTTGACCATGAACTTTTCCACGTCGCGGGAGACGTAGACCTCCACGTCCACGCCGCGGTAGGCGGCGGTGGTGACCGCTTCCATGAGGGTTTCGTCCGGGATGAAATACGGCGAGACCAGCACCAGGCGCTTTTTCGCGTGGTGGACCAGGGAGCTGAACATGCGTAGCACCGGCTCGGTGGTGTAGCCGGGGCCGCTGGGCAGCATCTGCACCAGGTTGGTGCCGGGCGTATCGGGGTCGGTGTGTTCCACGGCGGGCTCGATGGGTAGCTGCTCGTCGGACTCCAAGTACCAGTCCACGGCGAAGATGTACTGCATGGACGTGACGATGTCGCCGGTCATCTCCACCATGTAATCGATCCAGGCGCGGTCCTTGGTGTCGTAGTAGCGCTTGATGATGTTCTGCGAGCCCATGAACCCGCGCTTGCCATCGATGACGATGATCTTGCGGTGGTTGCGCAGATCCGGGCGGCGGAAGCGCGCCTTGTGCAGCTGGATGGGCAGCATGAGCCGCCAGTCCACGCCGATGGCGGTGAGCTTTTTGCCAAAGGAGGAATACCCCTTGTACTTGAAGCTGCCGATCTGGTCGAGCAGCAGCTTGACCTCCACGCCGCGCTCGCGGGCGCGGGCGAGCGCCTGGTAGAACACGTCGGAGGTCTCATCCCACGACTGGATGTAGATCTCCACGTAGACGTAGTTTTCGGCGCGGTCGATGGCGCGCGCGATGGCCCGGATGGTCTCGTCGTAGTCGGCGTGGATGCCGTGGTTGACGCCGCGGACCGTGGGAAAACCCGTCAGCTCGCGGTTGAGGTGGATGACCGATTCGATCTCCGGCGGCAGTTTCGGCCCGGGGTAGTTGGGCAGGGCGGCCTGCACGTCGTCGAAGGTCTCGTTGGCCTCGATCTGCACCTGGTGTCGCCGCCGGTTGATGTACGGCGAGCCCATGAGCAAAAACAGCGGCAGCCCGACGAACGGGATGAGCAAAATAGCCAGCAGCCACGCGGTGGAGCTGGACGGGCGGCGGCCCTCCGGCACGTAGCCGACCGCGAAGATCTTGATGGCGTAGTCGAGCGCCATCAGCGCGATCTGCCACGCGGAGAGATCAATGTCGATATTCATCTGGGAAAAGCTTAAATCCCCGGCGCTAGCGCACCGAATCGAAGTCGGCGACCGCGAAGTCCGCGATGAGCGGCGCGTGGTCGGAGGTTTTCTCCCCGGCGCGCTCGTCCAGGTCCACCTGGGCGCCGGTCACGGTCTCGGCCAGCGGCGCGCTGGCGAGCTGGAAGTCGATGCGCATGCCCTCGTTTTTGGCAAAGCGCAGCGACTTGTAGTCGAAGTAGGTGTAGCGCTCGTACAAGGTGTACCGCCGGGTGACCTCCTCGAGGCCTGCCTCCTCCAGCATCTGGAAGGCGGCGCGTTCCGGTTCGGTCACGTGCGTCTTGCCGCGGAAGACGGCAAGGTCCCACACGTCCTCGTCTTCCGGCGCGATGTTGAAGTCGCCGGTGAGCAGCAGTTTCCGCTTCGCTTTCGACTCGGCGTAGCGCGCCAGCGAGTAGAGGAACTGCAGCTTGTAGGTGTAGTGCCGGTCGGTGATTTCGCGGCCGTTGGGCACGTACAGCGACCAGAATTCTACCCCGCGCACCACTGCGCCAACCGCGCGCGCCTCCACGCGCTGATCCTTGTCGGGGTCTTTGGCAAAGCCGGGCTGGTGTGGGAAGTCCCGGAAGACTTCGGTGGGTTCGTCCCGGGTGATAATCGCGACGCCGTTCCACTGGTTCAGCCCGTGCGCGACGACGTGGTAGCCAGCCTCAGCGAAAGGTTCGGTGGGGAATTTGTCGTCTTTGACCTTGGTTTCTTGCAGGCACAGCACGTCGATGTCGTGGCGCTGTAAAAGGTCCACCGCACGCGAGGCGCGCGTGCGCACAGAGTTGACGTTCCAGGAGGCGATGCGCATGGCCAATACGTTACCCGTGCGCCTTTGTCGCAATCCGCCGCCGGTACAGCTCCAGGTACCCGTCCTGCTCGAGCGCCGCCGCAGCCTCTTTATCGGCCGCCGCGATCACCACGTAAGGCGCGCCTGCCGCGTCCTGCGCGTGGCCGCGGTGCATGACGATGTCCTCGTCGCCCGCGTCCCAGCCCGGATCGGTAAGCAGGCGCTCGGCGGGCTTGCCGATGCGCTCCGGCACCGCCACCCGCACCGCCTCGCCGAGGCGGCGGTAGAAGGCTTCGATCTCCGCCAGCGGCGCCGGCTGGAACGCCGCCGCGGTCCCTAGCGGCACCGCCGGGTGGCCGGCGCGCATGAACCACTGGTTGTCGCCCGTCCATGTGGTGGCACCGGCAACGCCGCCACTGGCTTCGCGGGTTTCCGGGTCCACGCCGGCGAGGTAGAACTCCGCGCGGCGGATGTCCGAGTTGCGCACGGTGCGCGGCGAGAGCTTCTTGACCACGTAGAGCTGCGCGGCGGGGATTTCCACCGCGGGCAGGTCGGAGGGGTAGCCGCCGACCTGTTGCGGGCGGATGACCAGGGGATCGACCCGGAGCACGTGCCCGATGACGTCGGAGTGCACCGCGCCGCGGGCCGCGTTCTTGTACGGGGTATCCGCGTCGCCGTACTGGCGGCGGGCTACCACGCGGTCGCCGACGGCTATGTCGTCGGAGCGGAAGAACCTGGCCATAGCGCGTCGTTTACGCCTCGTCGTGGCCGAACGGGTCGTCGTCCTCGCCCGGCATCCAGGTCAGTCCCGGCTCGGTCCAGCCGTTTTTCTTAATGGTCTTCTTGGCCTCGCGCTTGTAGCGGCCGGTGAGCACGTCGGTGTAGACGTAGCCGTCCAGGTGGCCGGTCTCGTGCTGCAGGCAACGCGCGAAGAAGCCGTAGCCCTCGATGGAGACGTCCTCGCCCTTTTCGTTCGTGCCGGTCACCCGCGCCCAATCGGCGCGGCCGGTGGGGAAGCTCTCACCTGGTACGGACAGGCAGCCTTCGTCATCGGAGCCATCGTCACGCGGCATCGTCTCCGGGATCTCGGAGGTCTCCAGGGCCGGGTTGATGACGCAGCCGCGGCGCATCTCGCCGGCTTCCTTCTCGGTGCCGTCCGGCCCGTCGGTGTCGGGGCAGTGGTAGACGAACACGCGCTTGTTCACGCCGATCTGGTTGGCGGCCAGGCCCACGCCGTTGGCGGCCTCCATGGTCTCGTACATGTCCTCGATGAGCTGCTGGAACTCCGGGGACTGGAGGTCTTCGTCGACGGGCTGGGTCGGGTTGTGCAGGACCGGATCGCCGTGGATCACGATGGGGCGAATAGACATGGCTTACAGTCTAGGCATGCCTGAGACAACCGGATCTGACGGGATGGGACTGACCGACCTCGATACGCAGATTCTTGACTTCGCCGCCCGCGCCCCGCGCACCGCCGGCGCGCGCGAGGAGGCGATCCGCGCCAACTTCGACATGTCCCCGGTGCGCTTTCACCAGCGGCTCAACCAGCTGCTGGAGCTGCCCGCGGCGTGGGAGGCGTATCCGACGCTGGTCAAGCGGCTGCGCCGGGTGCGCGAACATCGCGATGACATTCGGCGCGCCGCGCGCACAGCGGACAGTAATTGATCGCTAAAGTTGCGCGTGTGACTAATGTGAATCCTGAGAACGACGCGTACGACGAGTTTGATGATCGCTTCGAGTCGGCTGACGGCGCCGGCGACGTTTACGCCACCGAGGCGGGCCACGCGGGCCAGGCCACCAGCCCCGCCCGCACGTCGGGCCGGACCCCGACCTCGCACGCCCGCGCCGAAGAGGCCAGCGGTTTCCCCGTCCGCGGCGTGGCCATGGTGCTTATCGCCGTGGCGGTCCTGCTCGGCCTGTGGGGGCTCTACGCCCTGACGCAGTCGGGGGACAAGGACTCTTCCGCTGACTCGCGCGATACCGCCGCGACCGACTCGGCCGACAAGGGCGCCGCCACGGGCGGGCCGGAGGGCAACCCGGACGCGCGTGGCGATGCCCACGGTGATACCGACAAGAACACCGGCGCCGATAAGTCTGCCGATAAGTCCGCCGACAAGCCTGGCGATGCCGCCGACCGCGACAAGGCCGGCGACAACGGCAACAGCGACAGCGACCGCGGCGCAGCGGCGCCCGCCCCAGCGCCGGGCGAGGGCGCGAACGGCGCGAACGGTCAGGGCGGTGCGGATGCCGCGCCGAAGCGCGTGAACGTGCTGAACAACTCCACGGTGTCCAACCTGGCCAAGGACATCTCCGGCGACATCAAGAAGAAGGGCTACGACTTAGGCGAGGTGGGCAACTTCTCCGACGAGATCCTCCCGGAGACCACCGTCTTCTTCCCGGAGGGCGACTCCGCCGCTGAGGAAGAGGCGCGCAAGCTCGCCAGTGAGATGCACGGCGTGGCCCGCCCGAATATCGACTCGCTGCCGAAGGATGCGACCAAGGACCGCTCCCTGACCGTGGTGCTGGTCGACCCGAACGCGTAACGCCCGGCGGCTTAGCAAGCGGCCGGTGCACATTCGGTCCGGTGCAAATTCGGTGCCGACTAGCGCTACATTTGGGCGCCAAAATCCCTCTTAGTCTGCACCGAATTTGCATAGGGCCGTGAAGGCGGGCTCGCCTGCGCGGTGGTGAATTTATATCGCCCGAAATCGCGCAAATATGCTGCGCGTTCGCACCCGCCACGTAGCATGATCCGGGTGGATATTCCCGCAGAGAAGTTCGCCCGCTCCCCACGCCCTACGCTCGGCGTGGAATGGGAGGTCGCGCTGGTTGACCCCGTCACCCGCGACCTGGTTCCCCGCGCCGCAGAACTCATCGACACGGCGAAAGAACTAGCCCCGGATACCCACCTGGAAAAGGAGTTCCTCCAGAACACGGTGGAGCTAGTCACCGGGGTGTGCGAGACCGTCCCGGAGGCGATGGCGGATTTGCGGGGTTCGTTGGACATCGTCAAGCATGTTGCCCACGACATGGGGCTTCGGCCCTGGGCGTCCGGCGGGCACCCGTTTTCGGACTTCCGGGAAAATCCCGTCTCGCCGAAGCAGACGTACTCCGAAATCATCAACCGAACCCAGTACTGGGGCCAGCAGATGCTGCTGTGGGGCACGCACGTGCACGTGGGCATCAGCCACGAAGACCGCGTGTGGCCGATAATCAATGCGGTGATGACCAAGTTCCCGCACCTCCTGGCGCTTTCGGCGTGCTCGCCGGGGTGGGACGGCATTGACACCGGGTACGCGTCCAACCGCACGATGCTCTACCAGCAACTGCCCACCGCCGGGCTGCCCTACCAGTTCGCCAACTGGGAAGAATGGCAGTCCTACATGCGCGACCAGGCGATCTCCGGGGTCATCAGCCACACGGGCTCCATGCATTTCGATGTCCGCCCGGCGTCCAAGTGGGGCACCATCGAGGTGCGCATTTCCGATGCCACCTCCAACCTCCGCGAGCTCGCCGCCATCGTCGCGCTCACGCACTGCCTGGTCGTGCACTTCGACCGCATGATCGATGCCGGCGAGAAGCTGCCCACTCTGCAGCCGTGGCACGTGGCTGAGAACAAGTGGCGCGGTGCGCGCTACGGGCTCGACGCGCTGGTGATTACCTCGCGCGATACCGACGAGCGCGAGGTGCGCGACGAGCTCACCGATCTGGTGACCGAGCTCGGCCCGCTGGCCGCGGAGCTCGGGTGCCGGGCGGAGCTGGAGATAGTCCGCGAAATCGTTGCCCGCGGCGCCGGCTACCAGCGCCAGCGCGAGCTATTCGAGCGCACCGCTGACTGGAAGCCGGCCGTCGACCTGGCCTGCCAGGAGCTGGAGGACGGCACGCCCTGGGCATAAGGGCCGCGCGCCCGAGTGCAACCGGATGACCCACGAGCAAGGAGTTTGGGCGCCAATGTCGCGCCTAGTGGGTCAACCAATTGCACGAGCCGGCCCCGCGGGGGAGGGAGGCTAGAACCCGGCGGCGTCTGTGGCCGCGGCCGCGGGGTCGTCTCCGCGAGCATCGCTGTGAGCTTTCCCGTGGCCCTTCCCACCGCCCAGGCCGAACAAGCCGGACAGCGCGTAGAGCACGATGAATGCCAGGCCGGTCAGGGTAAACAGGCACTGGATCCACGGCTGCGCGAAGTCGATGTGCGTGGTGCCGCGGTAGGACATGAGATCCCACACGCGCACGTTGACGAACGGGATGAGCACGAACATCGCGGCCGCTAGCGAGAGCAGGCCGGCCAGCTGCGCGCCGAAGATTCCCATGGCGCGGTCGAAGCGCGGGCCGAGCGCGCGGTTAACCGCGGCGAATACGCAGGCCGCCAGCGGGATGATCCACACCCAGTGGTGGTACCAGGAAAACGGCGAGACCAAACAAGCGCTCACACCGGTCAGCGCCATGGCCACGCTGCGGTTGCCGCGGCGCACCGCGACGAAGACGGCCGCGCAGGTCACCGCGAAGGTGCCGGCGACGCACAACAGCCACACCGGGCCGCCGTCGATGCCGGCGTAGCGGTAGAGGATGGAGCGCAGCGACTGCGCGCCCAGGTTGGAGTGCTCGCCGATGCGCGAGGAATCGAAGATGGCGCTGCGCCAGAACTCGCCGCCGTCGCGGACGAACAGCATGCCCACCACCACGGTCACCGCGAAGGTGAGCACTGAGCCGGCCGCGGCCCACCAGCGCTTCTGGAACAAGAACACGAGACCGAGGTACGCCGGCGTGAGCTTCAAGCCCGCGGCCAAGCCGGTGCCGATGCCCGGCAGGCGGAACTTCCGCGGCAGGAAGTCGAAGGAGACTAACAGCATCAAGAAGATGTTGATCTGGCCGAAAAACAGGGTGCCGTGGATGGGCTCCGTGGCCACGGTGGCGGTGGAAAAGACGACGGCGGCCAGGATGGTCCAGACGCTTACTCCCATGCCGCGCTCGCGGAAAATCATGGCGACGATCCAGGCCAGCGCCACCATGCCGCCGATCTGCCACAGGCCGATGAGCACGTTGTCACTCAGCGCGTCCATCCAGGAGAAGATAAGCCCGGAGATCGGCGGGTAGGTGAAGGGGAGGTTGACGAGGAGGGGGCCATCGTAAAGCGGCAGGCCTTCGGCGACCTTCTCGCCGCCCAGGCGGTAGATGGCCAAATCCAGCGGCACGCGCCACTTGAGCGCGTGGTCGTCGGGCGCGGACATGATGCGGTAGACCGCGAACGCGGTAAACGCCGCCAACAAGACGAAGACGGTGGGAAGCCCGTACGAGCGGCGCGGCGCCGCGGGCTCCGCGTCGACGTCGGGCGTGGAAGGCGCCACGGTGGCCGGGGACGCCGCAGTGGCGGGAGTAGCCGTAGTGGCGGGAAAAGCCGCGGTGTCAGGGAAATCCGTAGAAGCCCCAGTGTCGGGCGTGGCAGGCGCGTCGGAGTGCGACATCGGGTCTGGGTCTCTCGTTTCCATGCAGGTCTTTCACTTCCACCGTGCGGGTTGGGCACACGGGCGGCCGGCGAGCAGGCGGTGCTGCACACAGCGCGTCGAGCAAGCAGGAAGCCCCTACTTGCGGCGCACCTTCTTGCCCGCCGGCCGGTCGTTGCGTGTCATATTTTCGTCTTTACCGTACAACCCCTCACGCCGGGCGATACGGGACATGCGCTGGGCGGTGACGGGGCTGGTCATCATGGCAAACAGTACCAGCAACAACAGCATTCCCAGGTCACTACGCTCCGAGACGCCGGAGGATTCCGCGCCCACCACCCGGATGAACGCGCCCAGGATGGTCATGACCAGCCCGAGGGTCTGCGGCTTGGTCACCGGGTGCACGCGCGACATGGTGTCTTTGAACCGCACCAGTCCGATGGCGGTGGCAAAGACCAACACGCCGCCCATCGCGAGCAGGACCAGCGAAACGATGTCCGTGATGAGCTGGAAATTCATTGGCTATCCCTCCTGCGGAAGCGGGTGGCGGCCACCGTGGAGATAAAGCCCAGCAGCGCGATGACCATCATGGCGTTCACAATCGAGGTGTTGAGTGACCACGCGATGTAGATGGCGCAGCCGCACTGGAACATGGCCACGAAACCGTCCATGCCCAAAAGGCGGTCCATGGAGTTCGGGCCCACGACGATGCGCCACAACACAATGAGGAACGACAGCGCGAACAGGGCGGCGATGACCAAGAGGATGCCGTTGTAGAGTGTCGCGTCCATTTAGGCGGGACTCCTTTCAAAGATGGCGATGAGCCGGCGCTCCATGTCCTTGAGCGAGGTGATCTCCCGGTCGAGGTCGGCCGGAGTGTCCGCGTCGAGCAGGTGGACGGTGAGCATGCGATTGGCGATGTCGATATCCGTCACCGCCCCACCCGGCTGCAGGTTGTAGAGCATCACCGCGAGGGTGAGCACCAGCTCGGAGTTGACGCGCATGGGCACTTCCACGATCGCGTGTTTCGGCGGGGCGGCCGGGCGCAGCGCGAGCCAGCCGACGCGGATGGATCCGCGGATGAGGTTCACAAACCAGTCGAAGAAGAACTTCGCCAGCTTGCCCCAGGAGATGTCGAGCGTGCCCACCGGCATCGCCGGCAGTGGCAACAGCAGCACGACCGCGACGGCGACGACGAGCCCGCCGAGCAGGTTGGCCAGGCTGAGCTCGCCCATGAGCATCAGCCACATCACGGTAATCCACACCACGAACGTGGGGCGGAAGCGGTGGCGCAGGCCGGAAAAGCCGGAAAACTTCCTCCTCATCGGTCGGCCTCCTCTCGGCTGGTCAGTGAGTCGGGCGAGCCTTGGTAGCGTTCGTCCTGGTCGAGGTGGCGGGTGGGGTTATCGGCCCTATCGCCCAGCACTGCGTAGCGGTAGACGCTTTTGTCCTGCACCGTCTCCGCGGCCCGCCCGGTGATCCCGGACATCGGCCCGGCCACAAACGTCAGGCTGGTGGAGACCACGACCAGCATCGCCGTGGAGGCGACCATGCCGTAGGTGAGCCGGCCGGCATCGCCACGCACGCGGGTGGCCAGACCCTTGCCCTCGTTGTCTTCGTTGGACACGTCGCCGGTTTCCACCAGGGCGGCGTCGGGGGCGTCGGCGCGGTCGCGCAGGAAACCTTTCGCCCACACGAGCATCATGACGTAGAGGGTGAGAAGCGAGGTGAGCACCGCGCCGCCGGCGAGCACCCAGGCGAGCCACGTGCCCTTCTCCGCGGCGGCCTGCAAAAGGAGCACCTTGCCCAAAAAGCCGGAGAACGGCGGGATGCCGCCCAGGTTGAGCGCCGGGATGAAGTAGAGCACCGCGATGATAGGCGCGGTGTATAGCAGCGAGCCGAGCTTGCGCAGCGAGGCGGTGCCGGTCTGCCGTTCGATGAGCCCGACGACGAGGAAGAGCGCGGTCTGCACCAGAATGTGGTGGATGGCGTAGAAGATCGCGCCGGATAGCCCCTTCGGGCTGGCCAGCGCCAGGCCGAAGATCATGTAGCCGATGTGGCTAACCAGGGTGAACGACAAAAGTCGTTTGATGTCGGGCTGGGCCATCGCGCCCATGATGCCGACGATCATCGTGGCCAGGCCCACCCACATGAGCAGGGTGTCCAGGCTGCCGCTGGTAAAGACCACCGAGCGCATGCGGATGATGGCGTAGACGCCCACCTTGGTCAAAAGGCCGGCGAACACCGCGGTGACCAGCGAGGGGGCGGTGGGGTAGGAATCGGGCAGCCAGGCATCGAGAGGCACCACGGCCGCCTTGATGCCGAACGCGACGAGCAGCACGGCGAAAATCGCGGTGCTCACGCCGCCGGGCACGTCCTCGATGCGCTGGCCGATCTGCGCCATGTTCACCGTGCCCACCGCGGCGTAGACCAGCGCCAAGCCGATGACGAAGATCATGGACGAGGCCATCGACACCATAACGTAGCCGACGCCGGCCCGCACGCGCGACGGCGTCGCGCCCAGGGTGAGCAAAACGTAGGACGCCGACAAGAAGATCTCGAAGCCGACGTAGAGGTTGAACAGGTCGCCGGCTAAAAACGACAGGTTCACGCCCATGGTCAAAAGCATGTAGGACGGCAAAAAGACCGCGACGGGGTCTTCGTTGCTGTCGTCGTGGATGCCCTGGGAGATGGCGTACCAGACCACCGCGAACAGGATGATGGACGAGGTGGTGAGCATCAGCGCGGCCAGGCGGTCGGACACCAGGGTGATGCCCACTGGCGCGTCCCAGCCGCCGATCTGCAGTGTCTGGATGCCGTCGACGTCCGCGATGATGAGCAACAGGCCGTTGACCACGATGGTCACCAGCAGGGTGAAGAACGCCACCTGGCGCTGGGTGGTGGTGCGTTTGCCGAAGACGAAGCAGATGGCCGCGGCCAGCATCGGCAGGATGACCGGCAGCGGGAGGAGGTAGCCGACGTACGGGGTCAGCGCGTCGACCCACGCGGGGGTATCAGTCATCCTTCGCCCCCTTGACGGGCTGCTCGAAGGACTTCGGTCCGAAGTCGTCGCCCTTCTTCGTCGCCCGCCCGGTGGTCGGGTCGTCGGAGGCGTCTGAGCCCGGCCCGGAGGCCGAGCTGGTCGGGCGCGAGGCCATCGCGGTAATCGCGGTGTCCTCCGAGTCGTCCTCAATGAGGTCGGCGGAGCGGTAGCGGTACTGGCGGTAGGCGAGCGTGAGGATGAACGCCGTCATCGCCATCGAGATCACGATCGCGGTGAGCATCATCGCCTGCACGAGCGGATCGGCGATCTTGTCGCCGTACTGGGCGGTCTCCCGCCCGGCAATCGGCGGCGAGCCGGCGGTGCCGCCGGCCTGCAGCATGAGCAGGTTGGCGCCGTTGCCGATGAGCAAAATGCCCAGCATCATCTTGGTCATCGACCGGTCCAGCAGCAGGTACACGCCCGCCGCGATGAACACGCCGGTGGCGAGCAGGAGGAATAAGTTCGCTTCCATAGCTTCCCTCTTACGTTTCCTTTCCGGTCGAGTCGGTGTTCGGGTGCTGCTGAATCTCGGTTTCTTCTTGGTCGCCGCGCGGGGTGCCCGGTTCGGTGTCGGAGCCGCGCGGGTGGGAGACCGTGCCACCGGAATCCGGGTCGGCGCGCCCTAAGACCTTGCCGTCCGCGCCGACCACCGAGTCCTTGCGCGCCGCGCCCACCGCGGTGAGCTGCAGCCGCTTCTGGTCCGGCGCCGCAGGGTCGGTTTCGGTGGCGGGCGAGGACGGGTTGACCACGTTGTTTCCAATGTGGCGCTTGCGCCGCCGGGCCAGGGATCGGGCGCGGTCGCGGGCGCGCTGCTTGCGGATGTCCTCTTCCTGGTCGAGCTTCGCACCGAGCGCGCCCATTACGGCGACGATGAGACCGACGACCACCATGTACACGCCCAGGTCGAACACGAGCGCGGACGGGACGTGCACCTCGCCGATCAGCGGGACGGAGAACTCCGCCACCTCGGAGGACAGCGGCGGGCGGCCGAAGAACATCGGCACGATGACCGCGGTCAAGCTCAACAGGATGCCCAAGCCGAGGATGCGCCCGGCATCGATAGGCAGGGCCTCGTCCAGCTCGTGGCGCCCGCCCGCCAGGTAGCGCAGCGTGAACGCGAGCGCGGCCACCAGCCCGCCGGCGAACCCGCCGCCCGGGGCGTTGTGCCCGGCGAAGAAGAAGTAGACCGACAGCGCGATCATCGACGGGAACAGCAGGCGGGTGGACACCTCGATCATCAGCGAGCGGTTCGCCTGCTGCTCGGTCTCCGGCTCCGCCGCGAGCCACCGACGGCCGGTCACGCGCAGGGTCGGGCGGCGGGACTCGCGGTTGAAGGACTGGGTGCGGAAGATAAGGGAGGCCACGCCGGTCGCGGCGATGGCCAGCACGGTCATCTCGCCCATGGTGTCCCAGCCACGCAAGTCCACCAGCAGCACGTTGACGGTGTTGTCGCCGTGCCCGATACTCTTCGCCAGCTCCGGCATGTACTCGCTGATCGGGTGTGCGTTCCGCGCGTTCATGGCAAACAGCCCGATCAGCGGCACGACCACGCCCACGGTGACCGAAAGCCATGCGCGCTTGCGGGTGCGCTCCGGGTCGTGGGTCTGCGGGGTGCTGGCCGGCATCTTGCGCAGCACCAGCATGAACAGCACCATGATGAGCGTTTCGCTGAGCAGCTGGGTCAGCGCCAGGTCGGGCGCGCCGTGCAGGATGAACAGGAAGCTTAAGGCGTATCCGGAAATGCCGACCACGATGACGGCGGACAGGCGGTTGTCCAGCACCGTCGCGGTGACCGCGGCGGCGATGATGATGACCGCGGCGAGGATCTGCCACGGGTTTTCCGCCACGATCATGCGCACGTCATCCAGCTCGCCCACAATGGCCGCGGTCAGCGGCACGACGATGAGCGTGCAGAAGATCGTGACCAGGTTCAGCGTCAGGGAGCCGCGCTGCGTGGACGCGGTCAGGTGCAGCGAGATCTTCCGCGCGGTGGCGAGCACGGTGTCGTAGGCATCGTCCGCCGAGCCCAGCGCCGGGTAGTCGAACTGCGCGCGGGCCACCACGGAGCGCTGCCAGTGCATCACCGCGCCGAGCACTATGATGCCGGCGGAAATCCCCAGCGTCGGCGTCAGCCCGTGCCACAGCGCCAACTCCGTCGACTCCGCAGCCGGCCCAAAGCGCGCGTCCAAGTCTTGATTGATAATTGCCGACAGCGGCTGCGGGAACACTCCCAGCACCACCGTCAGCGCGGTGAGCACCGTCGGCGGCAGCCACAGCATGGGGCCGATCTCGTGCATCTGGTCCACGGCCTCCGATACCCCGCCGCCGGTGGGGTGGTCCGGGTCCTTGGTGGCAAACGCGCCCCACAAAAAGCGCAGCGCGTACGCCATGGTGAGGATCGACCCGGCGACCATGCCCACCAGGAGCATCGCGCGCGGCATGCCCACCAGCAGGTCTTCGTGCATGACCGCCTCCAAGACGGTCTCCTTGGTCACAAATCCCAAAAGCGGCGGCACGCCGGCCATGGACGCGGCGGAGATGATCGCGATGGCGTAGAGCACCGGCTGCCTGCGCCCCAGCCCGGACAGCTGCGTGATGTCGCGGGTGCCGGCGGTGTGGTCGATGGCGCCGGTGATCATAAACAGCGCCGCCTTGAAGAACGAGTGCGCAAACGTCAGCGCCAGCCCCGCCAGCATCGCCTCCCGGGAGCCGATGGCCACCACGGACATGATGAACCCCAGCTGGGAGACGGTGCCGTAGGCCAAAATCAGCTTCAAATCCTTCTGCTTCAGCGACATCCAGCCGCCCAGAAGCATGGTGAAAATGGCGATGGGCAAAAGCGCCAGGTGCCACGACGGGATCTCGTGCAGCTGCGGCGCCAGGCGCGAGACCAGGTAGATGCCCGCCTTCACCATCGCCGCGGAGTGCAGGTACGCCGACACCGGCGTCGGCGCGGCCATCGCGCCGGGCAGCCAGAAGTGCGCCGGCGCCAGCGCCGACTTGGTCAGCGCGCCGACGAGCACCAGCACCGCCGCCACGACTAGTCCTGGCGTGTCCGCCAGGTGCGGCTTGTCCGTCAGCTCGCTAAAGGACCACGCCCCGGTGCTCAGTCCCATGAGCACCAGCCCGACCAGCATGGTCAGGCCACCCAGGGCCGTCACCATGAGTGCCTGCATGGCGGACCTGCGTGACGATGCCCGCTCGCCGTAGTAGCTCACCAGAAGGAACGACAGCAGGGAGGTGATCTCCCAGAACACGTACATCAGCAGGAACGAGTCCGCGGAGACCAGCCCGAACATGACGGTGGCAAACAACGTCATCTGGGCGCCGAACATTTCCAGGCGCCGCGGCGCGGTGTCGAAGTAGCCCCAGCAATACAGCAGGACCAGAAAGCCCACGCCCAGCACAATCAGACTGAAAAGGCCACCTAGCGCATCCAACCGGAAGTCGATGGACAGGTGCGCGGCGGGCATCCATTCGATGTGGCGGGTGACGGCCCCGCCATGTTCAAAGGTCCCGGCGGCGAACAGGTGGAGGACCCACCCGCAGCCGACTAGCGGGACGAGCGCCAGCAATCCGAAGGCGGCGCGCCCGATGCCCCGGATGAGAACCGGGGCGATGGCTGCGGCCACGAAAAGGGCACTGAGTAAAACCAGCACGATGGAGGTGCGCTCCCTACTTCAAGGTTTCGGACTCGTCGGCGAGATGGGCCGCGACTCGGCACACCGAAGACACCGGTGAATACCAGCCACTGAACGCACAACGCGTGTTCTCCACCCAGCGGGAAGTTCACAAACAGATGAGGTTGTCACTGAGGAAACAGAGGATCACCTGCGCCTACGTACACACTCGTCTACTTACTCGCGTACACACTGTGGGCGCAGCGTTGCGGCGGCGTCTTGGGATACGGCGCGGCCGGCTCGTGTCCCCATCCTACCGATGGGTGGAGTCGAGCGAAAGGAAAATTCCACAACCGCGCCCACACCGCACCGCGCCCACACCGCACCGCTCCCACGCGGCACCGCACGCAGACTCCGTACTAGCAGACCCCGTACTACTTGCCGTAGCGCTGAAGGAACAGTGCCTCCGCGATGGCGATGTTTTCCACCTCGGTGGGATCGACCGACTCGTTGGCGGAGTGAATGGTGCACTTCGGCTCCTCGACGCCGAACAGCACGATTTCCGCGTCTGGGTGCGCCTCCTGCAGCTCGACGGTCAGCGGAATGGATCCGCCCATGCCCATCGAGGAGGCGTCGGAGCCGTAGGCCTCGGCCAGGCACTCGCCCAGGGTGGCCAGGGCGGCGGCAGACGGGTTGGTGGAAAAGCCGCGGTTGACGTCCCACACGTCGACGTCGATGTGCGCGCCCCACGGAACGTGGTTCTTCAAGTGCTCGGCCACCGCGTCGGCCACTTCCTGCGAGTCCATGGTGGCCGGCACGCGCAGGTTCAGGTTGGCCTGCGCGGTGTGCGGCACCGCGTTGACCGCCTGGTCCACCGGCGTGGAGGTAAAACCAGTGACGGTCAGCGCCGGGCGCGCCCACACCATGTCGGCGACCTGGCCTGCGCCTTCCTCGCCGCCCATGATCTCCGTGCCGTCGAGCATCTGCGCATCGGCCTTGAACTGCTCGGCCGGGTAGCCCTGGCCGTCCCACTGAGCGGCACAGTCGATGCCGTCGATCTGGGTGCGGCCGGTCTCGTCGGTCAGTGAGTCGATGGCGCGCATGAGCGCCTTGACCGCGTCTGGGGCGGCGCCGCCGAACTGCCCGGAGTGCACCGGCGCGCGCAGCGTATCCACCGTCACGGTGATCTGCGCGCCGCCGCGCAGGGAGGTCACCAGGGTCGGCTGGCCCACGGCCGCGTTACCGGCGTCCGCGATGAGGATCGCGTCGGCCGCGAACAGCTCGGGACGGTCAGCGATGAGCTGGGAGAGGCCCTCGCCGCCCTTTTCCTCGGAGCCTTCCACCAGCACCTTGAGGTTCACGCCAGCGCCGCCATTGGCCTCGAGCGCCCGCAGCGCCGCGAGGTGCATGGCCAGGTTGCCCTTGCAGTCGGCCGCCCCACGCCCAAACCAACGGGTGGAGCCGTCCGCGGCCGTGCGCTCGGTGAGCGTGAACGGATCGGAGTCCCACTCGGCGTGGTCACCGGCCGGCACGACGTCGTAGTGCGAGTACAACAGCACCGTCGGCGCCGCCGACTCCGCCGTCTTCTCACTCACCAGTGCCACCGAACCGTCGGTGGTCTCGATGGCTTCGACCGCAAAGCCTGCCTCCGTCAGGGCGTCTTTGACCCACTCGGACGCGCCCTGTGTCTGGTCTTTGAGCTCCGGGTCGCCGTGGACGGAGTTGAAGGAAACCAGCTTCTTCAACTGGGAGAAGATACGGTCTCGGTCGCCTCGTACGTGTTGCGCAATATCAGTCATGCCGCCATATTCTACGGCGCTGCATCCTCGCCCACCCCGTCTTTCGCGGTTGGGCATGACTTACCGGCGCGTGGAACGCTATTTCCCGTGCGCTGCGGTTTACCGTGGACAACAACCAGGCACACACTGCCTCTTTTGCCCCAAGCCCCGCACCGCCCCCCCCTCGGAAGGACGTTCACCGTGGGCCGTCACGCCGCCCCATCGCGCACCAAGAACCGGAGCCACACTCCGCAGAACCACCCGCCGCAGAACCGCCCACCACACCGCATCTCCCCGTACGCGCGCGCCGGCGCTCTGCTGACGGTCTGCGTCATCGCGCTGGTTGTCCTGGCGAAAAACACCAGCGACTGGGCGATGGAACCGGCAGTCGATTCGGCAGTGCAGCTAGAAAACGAGGCGGACCCGGCCGCCCGCACCGCGGATACGTACCACCTGTTCGGCATCCCCATGGACTTCCAGGTCTATTACCGGGCCGGCGAATGCGTGCGCACGGCCGGCTGCGATGTGTACGCCCATAACTTCGTCACCGAGAACAACGGGCAGCGCTGGGACCTGCCGTTTACCTATCCGCCCTTGGTGGCGTGGCTGTTCGGGCTCGTCTCCCGGCTGCCGCTCATCGCGGCCGCGGAGCTGTGGCAGCTGTTCGCGCTTCTCGCGCTCGGCGGGCTCATCGCCGCGGTGCTGCGCGAGCGGCACATCCCTCTCACGCTCGGCTCCGTGCCGGCCATCTGCGCCGTCACGCTGGCCGCCTTCGCCTTTGAGCCGGTGCGCGCTGGGTTCTTCTGGGGACAGATCAATATGTTCGTCACCGCGCTTATCGCCGTGGACTTCCTCGCGGCCCCGGTCCTTGCTGCGTACAACGACAAAAACCCTCGGCCCGGCGACGAACGGTCGCGCCCGTCCAATCGTCACCACCCAGACGACCCCTGGTGGGCTGGTGTCGGCGTGGGCCTTGCCGCGGGGATCAAGTTGTTTCCCGCGTTTTTCGGATTCCTCTTCCTCTTACAGCGCCGCTACCGCGCGGCGGCCGTCGCAGGCGGCACCTTCCTCACCACGGTGGCGCTGGGGGATATCGCCGTCCCGGGTGGCTTCCGCGCGTGGTGGAAGACCCTGTTCGACGTGGAGCGCTTCGGCGGCATTGATAACCCGACCTCACAGAGCCTGCGTCTGTGGCTGCAACGCGAGGTCGGCGTCGACAGCGGGGTGTTGTGGGCAGCGCTCGCGGTGACGGTCGCGGTGCTGACCTTCGCCAGCGCCTCGCGGCTTCTCACAGCGCACAACGTTACGGCCGCGATGGCCATCACGGGGATCGGGATGAGCCTGGTCTCGCCGTTTTCGTGGCACCACTACTGGCTGTGGGTCGTCCCGCTGGCCGTCGGTGGGGTAGCGGACGTGCTGCGCCGCACCCAGCAATCACACACAATCCAGCCATCCCACCCCGCATGCCACTTCGCCCTCGGGCTCGCGCTCCCCATCGCGGCACTTGTGGTTATGTGGCCGTTCCTCAGCGTGATGCTGGATCTGCCGTTCGACATCTGGGACCAGATCCACTCCGGCAACGCGCTGGCGCGCTCGACCTGGATTTGGTGGAGTCTGCTGCTCATCGCGGCGCCGTGGCTGAAGTATCTGGTGCAGTCCGCACGCACTCAACCCCGCTGGCAACCAGCCCAGTCCCGCTACCAACCTGCGACGCGCCGTGGCTCGGGTGGTCTTGCACACACTGCGCGCGAGTGCCAGAATAGCCCTAGCACTCACCGATAAAGAGTGCCAGAAAACCTGGCATACGTGGTTGAGGCTGGTTAGCACTCACCAGCTCTGCCGTCGCGGGCGACCATGTATGACGCAGACACGAGTGTGGTTGAAAAGCGAATTCAAGGAGCACTACACACTATGGCAAAGCAGATCGCCTTCAACGAGGAGGCCCGTCGCGGCCTCGAGCGTGGACTGAACACTCTTGCCGATGCCGTCAAGGTCACCCTCGGCCCGAAGGGCCGCAACGTCGTCCTGGAAAAGTCCTGGGGCGCGCCGACCATCACCAATGACGGTGTCTCCATCGCGAAGGAGATTGAGCTCGAGGACGCCTACGAAAAGATTGGCGCCGAGCTGGTCAAGGAAGTCGCGAAGAAGACTGACGATGTCGCCGGCGACGGCACCACCACCGCTACCGTTCTGGCCCAGGCGCTCGTCCGCGAGGGTCTTCGCAACGTCGCGGCTGGTTCCAACCCGATGGGCATCAAGCGCGGCATCGAGGCAGCGACCAAGAAGGTGGTTGACTCCCTGCTGGATTCCGCGAAGGAAGTAGAAACGCAGGAGCAGATCGCCACCACCGCTGGCATCTCCGCCGCGGACCCGGCTATCGGTGAGAAGATCGCAGAGGCCATGTACGCCGTGGGCAACGGCTCCGTGGCTAAGGACTCCGTCATTACCGTCGAGGAGTCCAACACCTTCGGCGTGGATCTCGAGGTCACCGAGGGCATGCGTTTCGACAAGGGCTACATCTCCGGCTACTTCGCCACCGACATGGAGCGCCAGGAGGCGGTCCTGGAGGATCCGTACATCCTGCTGGTCTCCTCCAAGATCTCCAACGTCAAGGACTTGGTCCCGCTGCTCGAGCAGGTCATGCAGTCCGGCAAGCCGCTGCTGATTATCGCCGAGGACGTCGAGGGCGAGGCCCTGTCCACCCTCGTGGTCAACAAGCTGCGCGGCACCTTCAAGTCCGTCGCCGTGAAGGCCCCGGGCTTCGGTGATCGCCGCAAGGCCACCCTGCAGGACATGGCCATCCTCACCGGCGGCCAGGTCATCGCCGAGGAGGTCGGCCTCAAGCTGGAGACCGCCGGCCTCGAGCACCTCGGCCAGGCCCGCAAGGTCGTCGTCAACAAGGACGAGACCACCATCGTGCAGGGCGCTGGCTCCCAGGAGCAGATCGACGGCCGCATCAAGCAGCTGCGCGCGGAGATCGAGAACTCCGATTCCGATTACGACCGCGAGAAGCTGCAGGAGCGCCTGGCCAAGTTGTCCGGCGGCGTGGCTGTGCTCAAGGTCGGTGCCGCTACCGAGGTCGAGCTCAAGGAGCGCAAGCACCGCATTGAGGATGCCGTGCGCAACGCCAAGGCTGCCGTGGACGAGGGCATTGTCGCCGGCGGCGGCGTCGCCCTCCTGCAGGCGGCGCAGGCGCTGGATTCGCTGACCGATCTGACCGGTGATCAGGCCACCGGCGTGAAGATCGTCCGTGAGGCGCTGTCGGCACCGCTGAAGCAGATTGCGTACAACGCCGGCTTCGAGCCGGGCGTTGTGGCCGACAAGGTCGCCTCCCTGCCGGCCGGCCAGGGCCTGAACGCGGCTACCGGTGAGTACGTCGACCTCATGGAGGCCGGCATCAACGACCCGGTGAAGGTCACCCGCTCCGCCCTGCAGAACGCGGCCTCCATCGCCGCCCTGTTCCTCACCACCGAGGCAGTCGTGGCGGACAAGCCGGAGCCGCAGTCCAACGCTGGCATGCCGGATGCCGATGCCATGGGCGGCATGGGCTTCTAAGAAAGCCTTCGTCCTAACCCAGAGCCCAGCGACGCTCTCAGCCCCGCTGAGAGCCGCTGAGACGCTCGCAGAGGCCCTGTCTTTCCCGTCTGGGAGGGCAGGGTCTTTTGGCGTTTCTAAGGGCTGCAGCGCGTGTCGATGCCCGCTCTCGCCGTCTCGACGTGAATCAGCGTCGCGCCCTACGTTCGCGCAGCGGAAAATTTCTACCTTTAAGTGCGCTTTTCTGGTCACAAGCGAGTAAGTGTGAACGCGGTTTCGTTTGTCTCACGGGTCGCATGGGTCACTCTGGAGATGCCCCGGTACCCCCGGAATAGGGTAAAGGCTGGGTGCCTGAGACGGGGTTCGACGAAATTTTCAAGAAAGTTTTCAGCGGTTGTGCAACATCGAGAGCGGGCCGACGAGCGTTACGTAACTACGGGTTAAATGTTGCCGCGTCACGCAAACAGCGGATTAACTTGCTGGTAGAGGCTTTTTTCGAGTGAGAAATACTTTTGACGCATCCGGCCGTGGAGACTCTGCCGCGGCGGCGTGAGAAATCGAACCTTGATTACGTCTTGTCCTCCGACCTGGACTTCGGCTTCTCCACCATCGAGAACCTCTTCACCAACGGCTTCACCGACCTGTACTCCGTCGTTAAGCCGATCGTCTCCATCGCTGAGGGCGCTTCCAAGCTGCTCGGCATGTTCGCATAAGACGAACTCCTAAAGTCCTCTGCCCCGGCCTTCAGGGTCGGGGCTTTGGCATATCTAAAACTTTTACAACTGGAGACCTAGGAGTAGACGGAATCATGTTCAAGCGCGCCCGCCGCATCGCCGTAGCAACTGCTATGGCTGCAGGCCTTGTTTCTGCCCCGCACGCTCTAGCCGAGGAAGGCCAGGGCAACCTTGTCGCTATTGGCGATTCGATCACTGCCGATCCCTGGGTAGGGGACTGGGCCCCGTACTGGGTCGGCCAGGAGACAGAAGCTACCAAGGCATCTCCAGTCGGTTGCCCGACTAGCCCGAATAACTACGCCAAGCAGGCAGGGCAGCGCTTGGGCCTTCCGGTAGACGACTACTCCTGCACCGGACTGACCGTGTCCAGCGAGAGGAACAAGCTGTTCAAGGACCACGCTGCCAAGGCGATTGAGGACGGCGCGCTGAACGCAAGCACCGAACGCGTCATTATCACCGTCGGGTTTAACGACTCGTACAGCGAGAAGTTCGGCGATGGTGGCCAGCGCATCCAGCACTACATCGATGAGGCAGCTCCGGTTGTCGAGCAGAACAAGGCTGCCGCGCCGAACGCCCGCATCCAGATGGTCGGCTACCCGACCATCTCCAAGGACGGCAACGTGTGCCCACTCCACGTCGTGGATGACAAGCTCGTGCCGGCTCCGCCTATCCACCTGCCGATGGTCACCGACTTCGAAAACATCGCCCAGGACATGCAGCGTGGCCTCGCCGAGCGCACCGGCACCGAGTTCATTGACATGAAGCCGTCCACTGAGTTCAACGGGATGTGCGGGCCGGACGAGTCCCGTGAGTTCGCTGGCGTCATCGACACTACCGGCCCGGCATTCAACCTCCCGTTCCACGCGAACTCCCGCGGCCACGCCCACATCGCTGACGTCATCGCCAACAGCTAAGCCCGTACCGCGCGGCCCACGGGCGAGGGCCGCGTCCCTCCGAGTGAACACTGAGTAAAGAGTGTCCCCGGAGGTGGAGATTGTGGCCCTATGGTGAGTGAAACATCGTTAAGCTGGTGCTCATGGCTGACCTCAAAGACGACGACCTGCCGGAAATTGACCTCACTGAAACCGACGGCTACGTCGTCGATGAAACGGATGAGGATGATCCCACGCTCCTCGGCCCTGACGGCAACGAGGTGCAAACCTGGCGCGAGAACTACCCGTACGACGAGCGCATGTCCCGCGACGAGTACGAGCAGGTCAAGCGCGCCCTGCAGATTGAGCTGCTGAAGTGGCAGAACTGGACCAAGGAAACCGGCCAGCGCCACATCATCATCTTCGAAGGCCGTGACGCCGCGGGCAAGGGCGGCACCATCAAGCGCTTCAACGAACACCTCAACCCCCGCGGTGCTCGCACCGTGGCGCTGGAAAAGCCTTCGCCGCGTGAGTCCACCTCCTGGTACTTCCAGCGCTACATCGAGCACTTTCCATCCGGCGGCGAGATCGTCTTCTTTGACCGCTCCTGGTACAACCGCTCCGGTGTCGAGCGCGTCATGGGCTTTTGCACCGAGACCCAGCACGCGGAGTTCCTCCGCGAGGTCCCGATGCTGGAGAACATGATCCTGGGCTCCGGTATTTCGCTGACCAAGCTGTGGTTCTCCGTGACCCGCAAGGAGCAGCGCACCCGCTTCGCCATCCGCCAGATCGACCCGGTGCGCCAGTGGAAGCTGTCCCCGATGGACCTGGCGTCGCTGGACAAGTGGGACGACTACACCCGCGCCAAGGAAGAGCAGTTCCGCTACACCGACACCGACGAGTCGCCCTGGATCACCATCAAGTCCAACGACAAGAAGCGTGGCCGCATCAACGCCATGCGCTACGTGCTGTCCAAGTTCGAGTACACGAACAAGGACCATGAGGTGGTCGGGGAGCCGGACCCGAACATCGTCAAGCGTGGGCGCGACCAGATCGGCGACTAGCTAAAAGTCGCCTCCGTAGGCCTCACCCTTGAAGCGCGGTGAAGCGTTGGGGTGGGGCCTCGTTTATTTGTGCCGTTAGGCGCCGGAATTGCCTGTTGCTTAACAGGAAGTGAACTTTAGCTGTCAAACGGCCGTTTAATCGGTGAGTTAGATACTGTAACGGCTATGGCGAATTCCGATGAGCAGTCCACTCCAGAAAACCCATTCCGTAACGACGACAGCACCAACTCCAACGCCGGCGATTCCCTAGGTAGCGGGAAGCACCGCGACAACTCAGACTTCCTGAGCTCCGAGACCAACTTCGGCAGTCCGGGCTCCGAATCTGCTTCCCCCATGGCGGGCTCGCACCGCGTTTCGCGTGACGAATTCACCGGTGGGGATGCAGGTTCGTCCGCGTCACAGCACGCGGAGGGGCAGGGCTCCGCGGCTCAGGGATACTCTGCGCAGAGCTTCTCGGCGCAGGGCGATTCCGCCCAGCACGGCTACTCCCAGCAGGGCTGGCAGCCCACGCATGCGCCGTTCCCGAAGGACCGCGAGGAGCGCCAGTACGGGCAGGGCCAGGGGCAGGATTTCAACGCAGGGCAGACGTATGGCCAGGGTCTGCAGCATGGCCCGCAGAACGGCCCGTCGGGGCCGGGGCAGTTCGGTCAGTCGGGTCAGCAAACTTACGGCCAGAACCCGGGCCAGGGTTTCCAGCAGGGGCAGCCGGCCGCAGGTGGGCAGCAGGGATACCCGCCGGCATCGCAAAACCAGGGCTATCCGGTGGCGCCTCACCAGGGCTACCCGGGTGCAGTATCGGATAAGACCAAGCTGGTCGCGGGCTTGCTCGCGCTCTTCTTGGGCGGACTTGGTATTCACCACTTCTACAATGACAACCCAATGATGGGAATCGGCCGTATCGCGGTGACCGTACTCTGCTTCGTTCCGTTTATCGGTATCATTTTCTTGCTGATTGATTTCGTCTGGTGGGTTGCAGATGTCGTCATGGCGTTCACCGGTAACGGTCCGTTCAAGCAGGACAAGTACGGTCGACCACTGCAATAGGGAGACGATCCCTTGAGCTCAGACGAACGGGCGGTATAGCCCGCCCGTTCACGAAGTTCTTACCGCTTTTCAATGGGTGACACGCAGTGGCTCGAATCTAACCAAAGGACGCGGAAAAGTTTCTTTAAGGCGCTCCTGCGCTTCCGGTGCGAGGTCTGTTGGGATAAATTTCATTCATAGTTCACGGCCCCGTACCCTGCGTGTGGGACATTTATCCCCATGCGTATTCAATTCCCTGTTACTCACTTCTTTTCCCGTGCCGTCCTGCCCGCCGTTGCGGGGGTCGGCGCGCTTTCTGTTGCGCTCGGTTCCTTCGGCTCTGTCGTGCCCGTAGCTCACGCGCAGTCGGCGGCGTCCTCGTCGTTGTCGTCCAACTTGTCGTCGAACCCGTTCGGTGATCGCGGCTCAGACTCGAACGGAACGCCCGCGCCCGGTCCGGATGCGGCCCCGGCGTCGCACCACCGCGAGGTGCTCTGGTCGGAGGACTTCGACGGGGTGGACAACCCGGCGAAGTTTACGCATCGGGTGCCGGAAGGATGGACATCGTCAAGCGAAGGCGTCCACTCCGGCGAGGCCCGGTGGAACGGCTGGGCACTGTCCACCATCCGGGACTGGACCTGGGCCGCGGGCACTGACAAGCGGCACTACTTCACGCAGGCGCACGACCAGCTGGCCATCATCGACTCCGAGCAGCAGCGTCTCAACGACAAGGACCACATGGACGCCTCGCTGGTCTCCCCGGAGGTGGGCGTGGCCGGCCGCGACAAGGTCTCGGTGGAGTTCGACCACCACTACCGCCAGGGCGATAAAGGCCAGGACGCCGTGGTGAGCGTCAGCTTCGACGGCAGCGAGAAGCAGGAACTCAAGGTCTTCGACGCCGACCAGTTCAGCGCCCACGAGGCCTTCGACGTGGAGGTGCCCGCCGGGGCGACGTCGATGCAGATTCACTTCGATTACCGCGGCGGCAACAATGACTACTGGTGGGCGGTGGACAATGTCTCCGTGGCTGAGCCGCTCGGGGAGGTCAGTGGGAAGCCGCAGGCGATTATCGATGTCCTGTCCGACACCCAGGACGACAACGACGACTACCGCGACGCGGTCAAACAGCTCAACGCGATGCCGGACAAGGCCGGTGCGCTGGTGCTCAACGGCGACCTCGTGGACAACGGCTCGAAGGAGCAGTGGGACGCGTTCATGCAGGCGCACAAGGACACCCCACACGATTCCGGGAAGGAACTGTGGACCATCGGCAACCACGAGATGTACGGCGACGAAGGCTCCGAGACCTACATGCGCCGCTTCCTGGAGAACTCCGGGCAGGACAAGCCGTGGAAGGAAGAGGTGGTCGACGGTGTGCCGCTGATTTCGGTCAACACGGAGTACTACTCGGACATCGACCGCGGCGGCAAGGAACCGTTCCAGCGCATCTCCCAGGAGCAGCTCGACTGGTTGGACTCCCGCCTGGCGTACTGGGACGCCAAGGGCACCCCGGCGCTGGTGTTTACCCACCCGCTTTTGCCGCAGACCGTGTCTATGTCGTACTCCGCCTGGTACCAGAACGACTTCGAGGACCTCGAGGCGGTATCGAACGTGCTGAACAAGTACAACAACATCGTCGCGTTCACCAGCCACTCGCATTCCTCGCTCAAGCAGAACAACTGGTGGGGCGTGCGCCGCTACGACGGCACCGGCGAGGCCGGCAAGCGCGGCTTCCCCGTGGTGAACACCGGCGCGGTGCTCAACGAGTTCATGCCCGACGGCGACCACGACGAAGAGATCGTCACCGAGCCCGCAGACCACTCGACCGGTCTGCGCGTGAAGGTGTATGACGACCGCGTGCGCGTGGAGGCGTGGGACTTCAAGAAGCACAAGATGATGAAGTTCCACGACTTCGCGCGGTAATTAACCGCCTTCCCCAAGGGTCTCTAGGAAGCGAATTGTAGTTACTTCCTAGGCGCCTCGTAGGCTTTTACTCGTGCGGGCCGATGTAAGTTATATGAATTTCTTCACCCCAGTAGGACCAGTATATGCGCCATGCTGATGGGGTGTGATTTTCGATGTACGAAATGAAAGTAGGGGGTTCATCGCTACTTTGCATTTTGTGCGTGCGGAAAGATGGGTAATTAGGACCATGAGTTTTCATGCGTCCAATTGCCTTATTGACTTTATGTTTCTTTGCCGGGTTTTTCTTTAATGCCTTGCTGGCGTCCTTATTCGCCGAGGGGGTTATCTTGACTATGAAGTTAGACACGGGCGTTAAAAGTACTCGATGTCTACAGCTTGGCCGTCAAGGAATTCCTGGCGACTAGCGTTAAATACGCCGAGGGCCGTCGGGTTCGAGTACAGCTCAAGATTTTCTTCAGTTAGATCTTCGTGGCTTACGAAAATGAACTTGCCAGCGGAATCTTCGAAGCGAACGAATTGTCCGCAGTCTTTGGCATTGTCTGGGAGTGTTGTTGCCTGCACGGTTTTCATCTCCTCTCCCTTGAGTGAGTGCCGCCTATTGGTTCGTTAGAGTCCAACGGCAGCGCGTCTCCTTATATTTCCATACGGGGTGCAGTATGTAAACTTCCTTTACGCCGTGTTGGCTGCAAAGGGTGGTCTATTATTAAATGCTATCGGGGCATTCGCGCAGGGTGCGGAGGTAGTGCTTCGTAGAACGACGCCTGGTGAGTGACTTCGGGTGCTGGCTACCCCATTTGGAGTCCGGTGCGCAGTTGGGCGAACGGCTCTGGGCAGATCTGATGGGTGATGGCGCGCCCCGCACGCACCTTTTTCACAAGTCCCACGTCTGAAAGAAGCTTGAGGTGGTGCGAAACCGTCGGCTGGGTCAAGCCAGACATGACAGTCAGGTCGTTGACGGTCATGGGTGCGCATCCCTTCTCTGTGAGGCGGGACAGGATGCGTAGGCGGGTCGGATCCGCGAGAACCTTAAACAATCTGGCGTAGCTTTCGGCCTCTGTAGCAGTGAGGGGCCAGAACCCAGGGTGCAGCAGTCACGGGCTTCGGTGTGCGGGTTCTCGGGTAGTGCCATGCGGGCCATTATATTGACGCCTTCGTGTCGCCCTCTCTAGGTTTTATATTGATGAACGTCGATATAAGGAGGGACCGCGTGGCCGCGCAAGGGGCGTCTGACACGGCGGGGCAGCAGAACAAACCGCGCATGTCTTTTTTAGACCGGTTTCTGCCGGTTTGGATTTTGCTGGCGATGGCGGTGGGGCTGGGCATCGGTAAGCTAGTTCCAGGCCTGCGGGACGGACTCGCAGCACTGGAAGTAGGCAGCATTTCCCTGCCCATCGCGCTGGGGCTCCTGATCATGATGTACCCGCCGCTGGCGAAGGTGCGCTACGACAAGACGCGGGAAGTGACGGCCGATACCCGTCTGATGATCGTATCAATCGTGCTGAACTGGGCCGTTGGCCCCGCATTCATGTTTGCGCTCGCCTGGATATTCCTGCCGGATGAGCCGGCGCTGCGCACTGGGCTCATCATCGTCGGGCTTGCCCGTTGCATCGCGATGGTGCTGGTCTGGTCCGATTTGTCCTGCGGCGACCGGGAAGCAACCGTCGTACTCGTGGCTTTGAACTCGCTGTTCCAGGTGGTCATGTTCGGTGTGTTCGGGTGGTTCTACCTTAAGGTGTTGCCGTCGTGGCTGGGCCTCGAGACTGCTTCGGCTGACTTCTCCTTCTGGGGGATCGTGTCGTCGGTCCTAGTCTTCTTGGGTATCCCGCTGGTACTCGGCTTCGTCTCCCGCGTGGTGGGGGAGCGGACCAAGGGGCGCGCGTGGTACGAGGAGGCGTTCTTGCCTCGGATTTCGCCGCTGGCCCTGATTGGACTTTTGTTTACTATCGTCCTGCTGTTTTCGCTGCAGGGTGACCACATTATCGCGCAGCCAGGCACCGTAGCGCGGCTGGCGGTGCCGCTGCTGGCCTACTTCGTGTGCATGTTCGCGGTGGGGCTCGGCGTGGCTAAGGCGACCGGCATGAACTACGCGCAGTCGGCGGCGGTGGCGTTTACCGCCGCCGGCAACAACTTCGAGTTGGCCATCGCGGTCTCCATCGGCACCTTTGGCGCGGCATCCGCTCAGGCGTTGGCCGGCACGGTGGGCCCGCTCATCGAGATCCCTGTGCTGGTGGGGCTGGTCTACGTCATGAGGTGGCTGGGGCCGAAGGTGTTTCCCGGAGATTCCACGGTCCCGGCGAAGTAGCCGGCCTAAGGGGGCTTGGCAGGCCCCGCTTGGTTCAAGCGTTTTGCTGACTGATTGTTGCTCCTGGCGTGCGGCACGAGCTTACTGGCAGGGTGCTTGCTGAGCGTGTTCATGTAGGGCTGTGCAAGTTCGGTGCAGTCTGAGGCGAGATTTGGTGCCCTTTTGCGGCGCTAGTCTGCACCGAATTTGCAGTGGAGGCTTGGTCCCAGGGGATCTGGTGACCAGGGGCTCGGCCCGGGGTTCATGGCTAACGGCAGGCGTGCGAACAGTCGTGGCCTCGGATGGCGCTTAGGTCGCTTCTTTTTATTGATTCGTTCGGTACACAACGGGCCAGTTCGGCCGTGATGGGAGATGAAAACCTGTCACTAGCTGGGGAAATTTTTTCTTGATTGTTTCTTGCTTCGGGCATCCAACTTTAGTTGCACAAAAAGGCTCCCCTGGTCGGGAAGACGAGGGGAGCGTGCCCGCGGAGTGAGCCAGCGAGAATGAGCCAGCGGCACCGAGCGCGGCGGCGAATGCGCCGCGTGGATTACCCGGTGAAACCGCGCGGCTCGATGGGGTTGCCCTGCCACACGGAGTGCGCTGGGACTTGGTCGCCGCGCATGACCAGCGAGCCGGGCTCGATGGTGGTGGACTCCGCAATGCGGGCCGCCGGCAGGGCGACGGAATGGGCGGCGAGGGTGGCGCCATCGCCAAGCGTGACTGCGTCCAGGCTCATCACGCGGTCCTGGAACAGGTGCGTTTGCACAACCGTGCCCGGGCCCACGGTGGCGCCGCGGCCGATGTGGCAGAGATCCGTCTCCGGCAGCCAGTAGCTGTCCACCCACGCACCGCGGCCGATGCGCGCGCCGAGCAGGCGCAGGGCCGTGTTCATCGCGCCGGTGCCGGCGTTGTGGTTGAAGAACCACGGCGCGGCCACGCACTCGACGAAGGTGTCCTGCAGCTCGTTGAGCCACACGAACGGCGACCACAGCGGGTGCTCGCCGCGGCGGTGTTTGCCCACGCACACCCACTTGGCCACCACGGTGACGCCCACGGCGATCGCACCGGCGGCCATCAACACGAGCCCGGACAGCGCCCAGGCCAGCCACGGGCCGAGCGCGGCGGTGAGGTAGACCAGCGTGGCGATGACGAAGGCGAAGACAATGCCGGAGGCGATGGGGGCGAAGAGCCGGAGCGTCTCGATGACACCGCGGGCGACCTTGAGTCCCGCGCCGGGCTGGTAGGTGCGCGCCTCGGCCGCGGATGCGGCGGCGGAAGCAGCGTCGCCGCCGCGCACCGAGTCGGAGGCCACGCGGCGCATGCGCTCCGGGGGAGCGCCCCACCAGTTGGACTCCGGCTTGTTCTTCTTCGGCGTGGACGACAGGACGGCCACCAGCGAGTTCTTCGACAGCTTGCGCCCCGGGGTGAGCACGCCCGAGTTGCCGAGGAAGGAGCGCTTGTCCACCCGGGCCTTGCCGGAGCGGACCCAGCCGCCGCCGAGTTCGTAACCGCCGACCATGGCGTCATCGGCAAGGAACGAGCCGTCCTTGATGTCGGTGAACTTCGGCACCATGACCGCGGTGGAGGCCTCCACGTCGCGGCCCACCTTCGCGCCGAGCGCGCGCAGCCACACCGGGGTGATAAGCCCGGCGTACATGGGGAAGAGTTGGGTGCGGGCATCGTCCATCAAGCGGAACACGGCCCACAGGCGCCAGCCCGCCGCCGACCGCACCGGGTTGACCCCCGGCTTTAAGCCCAGCGAAAACACGCGCACGCCGAGCCACGTCAGCGCGGTGTAGGTGGCAAAGGCCATAAGCGCACCCAGCGGCGCGAAGGCGAGGGCGCCGGCGAACGCGTTGCCGCCGGTGCGCTCCACTAGGAAGACGGTGAGCGCCGCGCCCACCGCGAGTGCCGCGACCGGCAGCAGCGCGAACGCGAGCGAGGTCAGCCCGTAGAAGGGCACCCACCACGGGCGGCGCGCCGGGTGCGCGTCGGGGAAGCGGTGCTTGGAGCGCCCCACCTTCTTCGCCGGCGATCCGGACCAGCGTCGGCCCGACTTCACCTTCTTTGCACCCGTGACGGTGGAGCCGGACTCGACGTGGGCATCACTGCCGATGTTCGCCCCCGGCAACAGCGTCGACCGCGCGCCAATGCGCGAGTTCTTGCCAATCTCGATCGCGCCGACATGGAGGACGTCGCCGTCCAGCCAGTAGCCGCTGAGATCGACCTCGGGTTCCACCGCGGCGTGCTTGCCCAACTTGAGCAGGCCCGTCACCGGCGGCAGGGAGTGCAGATCGACGCCCTTGCCCATGCGCACGCCCAGCGTGCGGGCGTAGTTGTTCACCCAGGTCGCGCCCGAAATGGACCGGGCGCCCGAGGCATCCGTCCAGCGTTCCGCCGCCCAAATGCGCAGGTGCGTCGCACCGCCGCGCGGGTAGTCCCCGGGTGTGATACCGGCGGTGATCGCGCGGGCGCCGAAACCGCCGATGGGGATGCGCCCCAGCGGCGTGGCGAAGATGATGATGAACGCGATGACCAGCCACCACGGCTGGTGCGGCGCCCACGGCACGCCGGCCGCGGCCGCCATGTTGATGCCCAGCATGGTCCACGCCAGCCAGGTGGCGCCGGACAGCGTCATGGCCACCAGCTGGATGGCGAACTGGGCCGCGCGCGTGCCGACGCTCACCGGTTTTACGCGGCGCTTCGGCCGCGCCGTGGCTCGGGCGTGCGGCGCACTCGCGGAGGCGGCGCTGCCCGACTTTCCGGGCTTGCCAGACTTGCCGGCCTTGCCGGACTGAGCGTTTTTCGCGCCGGCGCGGGAGCTGGCGCGGCGCGGTTCCTCGTCGCCCGCGAGGTGCTGGGCCAACTGGCCCAGGCGCGGGTAATCGTAGAGTTCGCGCACCGCCACGGTGGGGTAGCGCTCGCGGATGCGGCCGATGAGCGTGGCCGCCGCGAGCGAGGTGCCGCCCAGGGAGAAAAAGTCGACGTTGGCGTCCGGGATGGACACGCCCAGCACGTCGCTCCACAGCTCGGCGAGCCACTCTTCCGTCGGGGTAAGGGCACCGGCGTCCGCACCGAGGCCGGCATCGGCAGTCGGCAGCGGCCAGGGCAGCGCCTTCTTGTCCACCTTGCCGGAGGTGCGGATGGGCAGCTCGTCCATGACGTGGATGCGCGGCACCAGCGCTGCCGGCATGGTGTCGGCGAGGCGCTCGCGGGCGCCGTCGTGATCGAAGCCGTCGTCAGCGCGGTCCAGCGACACGTAGGCCACCAGTACCGACTCGCCGGCGCCGGTCTTTTGCACGGCCACGGCGGAGTTGTACACGTTCGGCAGGGCGGCAACGTTGGCTTTCACCTCGCCGAGCTCGATGCGGCGGCCGCCGATTTTCACCTGGTCGTCCTTGCGCCCGACGAAGTACAGGCCGTCTTCTTCCAAACGCACGTGATCGCCGGTGCGGTAGGCGCGCTCCCAGCCCAGGGACTCCAGCGGGGCGTACTTCTCCGCGTCCTTTTCCGGATCGAGGTAGCGCGCAAGACCGACGCCGCCGATGACGAGCTCGCCCGGCTCGCCGATGCCGACGGGGTTGCCCGATTCATCGATAACCGCAAGGTCCCAGCCGTTGAGCGGCAGGCCGATGGATACCGGTTTCCCAGCCTCCATCTTCTCGGCGCTGGCCACCACGGTGGCTTCGGTGGGGCCGTAGGTATTCCACATCTCGCGGTCATCGGTGGCCAGGCGGCGCACCAGCTCCTCGGAGCAGGCCTCGCCGCCGACGATGAGCAGGCGGATATTGTCCAGCGCCTCCGCGGGCCACAGGCCGGCCAGCGTGGGCACGGTGGAAACCACCGTGATGTCGCGACGGATGAGCCAGGGACCCAAATCCATGCCGGAGCGCACCAGAGACCGCGGCGCCGGGACCAGGCACGCGCCGTGGCCCCAGGCAAGCCACATCTCCTCGCAGGAGGCGTCGAAGGCTACGGACAGCCCGGCGAGCACCCGGTCATCCGGGCCCAGCGGGCCTGCCGGGTGGTGGATGAGGAAAAGGGCCGCCTCGGCATCGACAAACGCGGCCGCGGAACGGTGGCTGACCGCAACGCCTTTCGGTTTGCCGGTCGAGCCGGACGTAAAGATGATCCACGCGGTATCTTCCGGACGCGGTTCGGCCTGCTCGCCGCCGCTTTTGCGGATCATATGGAAGCCATCGTCGGTGAACACGCCGTTGATGTCGGCCTCACCGAAGACCATGTCCGCGCGCTCGTCCGGGTCGTCCACGTCCACCGGTACGTAGGCGGCGCCGGCGGCCATGATGGACAAGATGGCGAGGTACAGCTCCCGCTGGCCCGACGACATGCGGATGCCGATGTGGTCGCCGCGGGAGACACCCTGGCGGTGCAGCTCCTTCGCCCACGCGCGCACGTCCGCGATGAGCTCGGCGTAGGTGAGCACCTCGCCGTCATCGATGGCCGCGGCGTCCGGGTGCAGCTCCGCCGTGGTCTGCACGACGTCCCACAGGGTGCGTGGACGTGGAGCGTACCCGGCCAGAAGGAATTGAGATGGGACAGTTACACTACTGACGGGCGAGTTCACAATTAAGAGGCTCCCTCTTCAGTATCGGCGGAAATGATCGCCTTTGCCAGTTTGCGGAGGTGTTTCAACTGCTTTGACGTGGAGTCGTCGAGGGCTTCATCTTCCGCCGCACAAACTAGGATCGACAGCTCCCGCTGTGCCTTATATCCTTTCTTTGTAGACGCGACGATCTGCCGTCGGCGGTCCTTAGGATCGCGTTGTCGTTTGGCCCATCCGTTGCTTTCCAGCGAGTCGATCAGACGCACCATGTCCGAGGCGTCTATGGCAAGGGTTTCCGACAGAAACGCTTGGCTTGCCGCGTCGGCATCGACAAGACAGGTCAAAACCCAATATTCCCGGAGTGTGGTCTTCTTAGCGGCAAGTGCTGTTTCTACCTTCTCACGGGTTCGTCTCCGCACTCGCTCGAGTTGAAACGAGGGGGACTCCAGGAGAGCCGTGGGGATGGCGTTCAGGTTCGTATTTGTCATGTCTATGACCATAGACCACCTATGGGGTCAATATATTATTGGGGTAGCCTACGGTTGGCCAGGCGGAGAAGCTAGGGTTCCTAATAGAATGGGGGTGGGAATATACCTCAGGCTCGTATCGTCGGTGATTCGAAGCGTAACATTTGGTGGGTCAGGGCTGATAGTCTCAATGGGGTCGCAGAAATGACTCGAGGTCTGCGGCGTTCGAGATGCAGGTGCACTAAAGAGAGAGGTACGAAGTGAAGAAGCGTATCGCCGGAACTACGGCGGTTAGTATGATCACGGTGGGGCTGCTAACAGCTCCGGTTAATGCGCAGGAGCAGCCAGCCGGGTCGGTGCAATTTCCGGATCTCCCTCCTATCGACGCAGCGCAACAGTTGAACGAACTTCCTGGACGGGTGCCCATCCAGCTACCTCAGCCGCGCCTGCAGCCTGGAGAGCTACCGAACCAGAATGTAGAGGAGAGCTACGTTTCCTTCGGTGATTCGGTGGCCGCTAATCCAGGGCAGATCGATATCCTTGCAAGCCGTATTAAAAAACAGGTCCCAGACTACGAGTGGCCCACCATTCGTGACGGTCGATGCGCTCAAGGAGTAGGTAATTTTCCATCGAGGACAGCCGAAAAAACCGGTTTGCGTCTTGCGGATTACTCCTGCGGCGGCTCTACGGCGTTCACCCCGAGTGGAGACAACGATCCGATCCCTCACAACACCCTAAACGACCAGGTCGATCAAGCCCTCAATGAAGGGAATCTCGACGGGCGAACCAGGCTGGTGACGGTTTCTATCGGTATTAATGACTTTTACCAGCCAGGCAACGGTCCGGAAATGGGGCAAGAAGAGCGCAACCGTCGGTACGATCGTGAGGTCGGCCGGGCTATCGACCGCATCAGAGAAGCTGCTCCGAATGCAAAGATCGTAATGACTGGTCTACCTGATCAAACTGACGGGGCTAACCACACCTGTCCTACGAACATGTTCGGAGTAGTTTCCCGCTGGTACTTCCCGTTCGTTTCCTACTATCAGGATGAACTACGGAATTCCCAGAGGCGAGTCTCTGAACAGCACGGCGTAGAGTTCCTGGACATGGTTTCTGAAATTAACCTGGCGAACAATAATAACGGGTGCAGCACGAACCCGGATCGTTTAAGCGCCTCGATCTTCGATGATTCTCCGCATAACTTCACGTTCCACCTGACGGATGCGGGTAACGAATACTACGCGAACCGTCTGGCTGACACCTATAACGCATAGAACCTATAACGCTTAGGAAGAGAGAGTCTTGATGGATATTCCATGGCTAATGGAGATTGTATCCAACTACCCTTTGACCACCGCCCCCATCGAAGTAGTGGGATCCTTGCAACTCGATGACCCCATCGGGCGAACCTTGAACGTGTATCCGGACGTGCAGCACATAGTGGATTACTTCTTCTAAAAGACCCAACCAAATTCCTTCAGGCTTAGAGCTTGGTGGTTGAATCCCAGCGCGTAAAATCAAAGTTGCTTAGGAGACTTTATGGTGGATCGAAGCCAAGTTCCCGGTCCCAAATCTCTACCAGTGATCGGGACTGCATACAGTGTTAACCCGAACAATCTAGTGAAGTCCCAGACCGAGCTAGGGGACAAGTACGGGGAAATATTCCTACATGATCTGCCGGGGCAACCTCCTCTGTACATTATCGGCTCCCACCGCCTCACCCACGAGTTATGTGACCAGAAACGCTTTCACAAAGCAATTCATCCGTCGCTTGAGGCTATCCGCACGTTTGCAGGTAACGGGCTCTTCACGTCCTACTACGACGAACCAGAATGGGGCCAGGCACACCGTATCCTAATGCCGGCATTTAATCCGGCTGCCTTACGGGAAATGTATGAAGGTATGACGGATATTGCTGAGCAACTTATGTTCAAATGGGCTCGTACGCGCAGCGATGATCCTGTCGATATACCGGGAGATTGCACGCGATTGACGCTGGATACAATTGCACTCTGTTCTTTCAGCTACCGCTTTAACTCCTTCTATTCCGAGAAGCTGCACCCGTTTGTCGCCGCGATGGCGAACGGGCTCAAAGATTCAGGTAAGCGTTCTCACATGCCTGATGTGTTAAACAAGCTAAACGTCCCAGGAACGCGTCGATACGACCGAGATATAACGACGATGAAGGACACGGTTGATTCCCTCATCGCCGAAAGGAAGGAAAACCCACGTACCACGGAAAACCGAGACGTCCTAGACGTCATGTTGGAAGCTAAGGATCCGAAAACGGGTGCTAAGCTTTCCGATGAGAACCTCCGATATCAGCTGATTACGTTCCTGATTGCAGGTCACGAGACAACATCTGGTTTGCTGAGTTTCGTCGTGTACGAGCTTATTAAAAACCCTCGGGTCTTTAAGAAAGCCCGGGAAATTGTCGACCGCGTTCTCGGCGGTAGGTTCCCTGATTACTCGGATCTCAAAGAACTCGGTTACCTCGACCAAGTGTTGCGAGAGGGATTGAGGCTTTACCCTACCGCACCAGCGTTTGCGGTTAGTTCGTACGAAGAAACGGTCATCGGTAAAGACGCTAAACATGAAGGTGTCACGGTCAAGCCCGACGACATGTTGCTTGTACTGCTTGGGAGGGTGCACCGTGATCCCGACGTCTGGGATTCTCCTGAAGAATTCCGGCCTGAACGGTTTGATTTTGAGAACGCGAAAGACATACCACAGCATGCGTGGAAACCATTCGGAAACGGTCAACGATCATGCCTAGGCCGAGCGTTTGCGCTGCAGGAAGCAACTATGGTCTTGGCGTTAATGGTTCAGCACTTCGATTTTGAATTTGCTGATCCTGAGTACGAACTCGACGTCATTGATGGGTTGACTTCCAAGCCCAAAGATCTTCTGGTGAAGGTTCATAACCGGCCGGGACATGAGTTTACCGGCAGGCGAGCTCGTCGCGAGAATGAAGATCGTAAAGAAGATTTATCCCTCCCTCTCTCGGACGTTCAGCCCAATGGGCACACTATCCAGATAGCTGTCGGATCTAACGCCGGTACGTGTCTCACCTTTGCGAAAAAACTTGAGCGTTTTGCTTTCCGTCAGGGATATGACGTCGAGGTAATGGACCTCGATGAAGCTGTCGACAACCTGCAGTGTGGTGACCCGGTCTTAATAGTCACCTCTTCCTATGAGGGCTTGCCACCAGATAATGCTGCACAATTCCTCGAATGGCTTTCAGTCAATGATCCCGATTTGACTGGCGTGAACTACGCGGTATTCGGCAGCGGCAATAGTGAGTGGGCCTCTACTTTTCAGAGAGTGCCGACTCTGGTGGACGAACTTCTTAACGAATGTGGTGCATATCGTTTAGTCGAACGTGGCGCCGCGGACGTAAGAGGGGACCACCTGGGCGCGTTCCAAGACTGGTCTGAAGAACTGTGGAATACGGTCGCTGAAAATTACGATGTCGACCATCACGATTACGAGCGTGAAAAGTTAGTTCTCGAGGGTTCAACAAACCGGTCCCATTTCCTCAACGCAGCGAAATATGGCTCCGGTGCTACGGATGCGCAGTACGTAGCCGCTCAAGTCACGGATAAGGCAGTACTGTCCTCTACCAACGATGACAACGGCCCAATCCGTACCAAAATGCATCTGGAGGTAAAACTGCCGGGTAGCGTCACTTTCGAAACGGGTGACTATCTGGAAATTTTGCCTCGGAACAACCCGGATCTAGTTGAACGGGCACTAAAAACGTTCGGTTTGTTAGGTGATGATCGCGTTATTGTTAGATCGGATCATGCTTTCTTGCCGTCAAACACGCCCGTTACATACCGGGAAATATTTGCAGATTATGTGAATCTTTCGACCATTCCTACGCAACGGCTTATTTCTAAACTCGCCGAAGAATGCCCCTGCCCTCCAGAAAAGTCTGATATTCAGGAGCTTGCTGGCCCGCTGTACCAGAATGAGATTTTGGATCGTCGCGTTAGTCTCCTGGACTTACTGGAGATGTACCCGTCGATTCGTCCAGATTTGACTAATTTTCTGGAAAATTTGGAACCCCTCTCACCTCGTAAGTACTCCATTTCTTCGTCGTCGAGTCGCGGGAATAACACACCGGCTATCACCTTCTCAGTAATTGATGAGCCTGCCTGGTCGGGCTATGGTAATTTTGCGGGAGTAGCATCGACCTACCTCGCGAACTTGGAGGTTGGTAGTAAAATCCAGGTCCGAGTTGTAGCCGGTAACCCTGCCTTCAAGCCGGACAAAGAACCTACTGCCCCTGCGATACTTATTGGTGCGGGTACGGGTATTGCTCCATTGCGAGCGTTTCTTCAGGACTTGGCGGCTAATCCAGTCGAAGCTCCAAGGAAACCATCTGAACCTAAGGCTGTTCTCTACTACGGATGCCATGGTGAGAAATCTGATTTTCTTTACTCGGATGAGCTTCGCACTTTGGAAGAAGCAAATATTGTGGACGTTCGGCCTGCTTTTTCGCGCCACCCCGTCGATGGCGAGACCGGTCGTATTCGCTACGTTCAGCACCGTCTTTGGGAGGATCGAAATGAGGTAGCAAGCCTATGCGAACGGGGCGCGAAGGTTTTGGTATGCGGGGATGCACGCCGCCTTGCTCCTGCAGTTCGCCAAACCTTCGTGTCGATAGTGGCCGATACCCGAGGCGTATCGGAAAACGAAGCAGCTACTGTCGTTGACAAAATGCAACGTGAGAAATTCTCATACGTTGCCGACGTATTCGAATAGTGAGGACTTATGTCGACCTATACTCTTAAGCCATCCTCCGAGCACGGCGTTAGCCGTGCTGAAGTGATGAAGCAGTTTTTCTTCTTTCTTCGCGCGATGCGCGAGTCAAAGATTCTTGAAAAACCGTCTTCTCTGTCTTCGCTAAGGGAAGAGGTTGCAATTCGTCGGCGCTGGGGAAGCCTTGAATCCGGGACTCTCGCTATAAACGCCAAAAAGTACCCGGATGAACTTGGCTTTGTTGATGAGGAAGGTGAACTCACATACCTAGAGTTTTTTGATCGTGTTTACCGCCTAGCCCACGGTCTGCAAGAACGAGGGGTGCATGAAGGTGACAATGTTGCCGTAATGGCACTCAACGGACGCGCAGCCGTATTTCCACTTTGTGCTCGACAGATGCTGGGCTACCACATCTTCATGATCAATGCGAATAGCTCAGGACAGCAGATTCACAAGGTGCTCGGGTTTCATGATATCGATGCTTTTGTCGTGGATCAGGAATTTTATGATCGCTTGCTTCCGGAGACAAAGGAACAGTTTGACATCATCATCGGTTTCGTTGATGACGAGAAAGCTCTTGACCGAGCCGATACCCTTAAGCAGATTATCGATAACACTGTCCTAAACACGGGAGAGGATCGGCTTCCTGAGAAACCCACGAAGTCCCAGCATGTTGTCATGACCTCAGGGACGACGGGTATGCCGAAAGGTGTCATCCGTCGACAGTTGCTTTCCCCGCAGGGGATTGCCCCGGCGCTGGCAACCGTACCTTGGCGACGGGGAATGAACGTGTTTGTTCAGGGAACACTGTTCCACTTTTATGGATGGGGCATTATGATGGTCACTCTAGTGACTGGGTCTACAATCATTACGCGGCGCAAACACTCGTCTGAGCAAACGCTCCAAGTCCTTAAGGACTATAAAGTAAACGGCTGGTGCTCGTCGGCTTCTCGTCTTCGTGCGATGATCTCAGAACTCGATAAACGAGAGTCCGCTGGGGTAAGTGGGTTAGAATGGATTACTTCTTCTGGTAGTCCCTTAACCCCGTTCGAAGTCGAAAGTATGGCGAAGTACTTTGGGCCCGTTCTGGTTAATAGTTACGGGTCAACCGAAACATCTGCCATTGCTATGAGCCCGGGGCGTATGTTGGCGTCTGACCCCTTGCTTACCGGCAGAATATACCCTGGTGCGATGGTCGAAATCCTCGATGACGACGGAAACCCAGTGCCCGATGGTGAAATGGGCGAGGTCTATGCCGGTTGCTACGATATGTTTGTCGGGTATACCGATCCAGACATTAAGCCGACGGTCAACAACGGTCTGATTCGTATGGGCGATAAGGGCTACCGTAAGGGGGATCGTCTTTATGTCGTTGGGCGCGCGGATGATCTGGTTATTACCCAGTTCGCGGAGAAGATTTTTCCGTCGGAGCTCGAAGACGTCCTCATTCGTGACGAGCGCGTTTCGGAAGTACACGTTCATGGTGTCCGTGACGATAAATTCGGGCAGGCCTTGCGTTGCTACGTAATCCGCGAGGACGGGATTAGTGAAGACGAGTTGAACGAGGATGTCGTCAAAGAACTCCTGCGAACCGGACTCTCTGACGCACATGTGCCCCGTGACGTCTTTTTCGTCCATGACTTCCCCAGGAACGCCATGGGTAAGGTGATTAGGCCTCAGTTGCCGGATCATTCGACCGCTTAAATCGGGGCGGCTATATGTCCCCCCTTGTGCGCGTACGCTCGGTTGTTGAATCCGCGGGGTACGCGGTGTCTATTTCGAAGCGTCCTGGACGTCTGTTTGAATAGTCGGGGTGGAGGTTCGCAACGGCATCGGGTGTACTATGCGTGTTCAGTAATCCTGCTATACTTAGTTGGCGAAACTAGGTTAGGCCATGGAGAATTACTGTGTCTTCTAAAATGAGCCGTTGCAATCTGAAGTTATTAGCACTTTCGATGGCCGGGGTGGCTGCGCTAGGCCTAGCGGCACCAACTGCTTCGGCGAGCGTCTCGGGAGCTATCGTGGGAGACCTCCACGATATTCCAGACTGCACTCCAGTCGTAGCGCTTGTTGTGCCGGGAGCTTTGAATTCTTTGGCGGCAATTCCGGAATCTATCCCGCACGGACTTCAGACGCGGAAAGTGACGGCCAAGCTTGAGCAGCGGGGGGTGGCGACGCGGACGCTTTCTTACAACGCAACTCCATGGTTCATGCAGTCATACGAGCGCTCTCAAAGAGAGGGCTATCACGGTGGTTTGTCGTTCCTTAAGCAGGCAGCACGGAAGTGCCCCGACTCCGACTTTGCTCTTGCAGGTTACTCTGAGGGCGCTGATATCGCGGGCCGGATAGCGGAAGATGTGTTCGACGGGCGTGGGCCTATTCAAGCTAAGCGACTAAAACCCGTTTCCTTGCTTTCAGACCCGCACAATGGTGGCACCAAAATCATTGGTGGAGCCTCGCAGAGTGCGACCGGAATCCTTGGCCGCCGAAAGTACGGATCCGGTGCGGATAAGGTCCTGAATATTTGTGATTCGGAAGATTGGATCTGCAATCGTGATGTTTTGAGTAAGGATGCAACAACCAAGGACGCTACGGAACCGGGGCGGAAATTTGATCCTCTGCGCCCGATGTCAGCTGAGGTGATTCAAGCGACTGAGAATCTCCCCCAGTTTGTTGAGAATCTTCCTTCGTTCATGCAGGGTGACGTGTCCCACGTTACATACTATCCGTGGGTGGTTGACGCAATGGTGGATCATATCGCGGCGGAAAGCCCTGAAACCTCCCGTGGCTAGGCGGAGTGTGCGGCTTCGCATAAGTTGTCAACAGGCGCTTTTTTGAATCACTTAGTACTGTCGTTCACTGCATTACTTTAGTACCGTCAACCGCCTGGTTGATGGCGGCGATCTGGCGGGCGATGAGCGGACGGATGACCAGGCCGATGAGGAGGGTGGGGAGGACGAACAGGCTGAGCATCGCCAGTGCCTTGGTGAAGTCGCCGTCGTAGGTGCCGAACAGCGCGGCGCGGATGGCGGTGATGGTGTAGGTGCCCGGCAGCCAGGGGCTCACCGAACTCACCCAATCGGGCAGCAGCATCAGCGGGTAGGCGCCGCCGGCGGCGGAGACCTGCAGGACGAGCAGCAGCACGCCCAGGGCCTTGCCCGCGTTGCCAAAGGTGTCCACGAAGGTGAAACACATCAGCTGGAACACCAGGCTGGCCACCCACCCGGCGACGAACAGCAGCAGCGGGTGCGCGGGGTTGACCTCCACGTAGACGATGAGCCCGCCGATGAGCAGCGTGGATTGCAAAAGCCCCGTGAGGGCGAAGGTGAGGTAGCGGCCGAAGTAGCGCTGGATGGCGGTGACGTCGGCATCGGCACGCACGCTCTGGCGGACCGAATCCTTGTCGGTGCGCACCGCCACGCACGTCAGCACCGCGCCGACCCACAGGGCGAGAACGGTGTAGAGCGGCGCGACGCCGGCGCCGAAGCTGGCGCGCTCAAAGACGGCGTGGCGCTCAATGTCTACCGGCTTGGCTAGCGTATCGGCGAGTTCCTCCGGGTCGCCGGCGATGACCTCAGCCAGCTTGTCCAGGTTGCCGGTCTCCTTGGAGTCGTAGACGGCGCCTAAGGCCTCGTCCATCTTGCCGGCGGTGCCGCGCAGCTCATCGGCAAGCCCGCGCAGCGCGCCGCCGGCGTTGGTGAGCGTGTCCCGCAGCGAAGTCGGGGAGTTCCCCAGGGTGGACATCGTCTTATCGATGTCCGCGCGTGCACCGGCCACATCGCCCTTGAGGGTGTCCAGGGAGGCCGAGATCTGCTGCACCTGGGGCACCACTTGGGTCTCAAAGGTGGTGCGCACCCCGGCGATGGCGTCGCGGGCCGTGGCGATGGACGCCTGAATCTCCTGCTTGTCCGCGTCGCTCGTGCTCGCCGGGCCGGAGCGCAGGCGCGTCGCGGCGTCGGTTAACCGGTCGTGCAGACCGTCGAGGCGGGCGATGGCGTCATCGAGATCCGCCCGCGCGCCGTCGATGGCCGGGCCGGCCTGCGGGGGCAGGGCGGGGCCGAGCTGGTTGGTCAGGCGATCGCGGACCTCCCGGTACTGATCGGAGGACACCTTGACTTGGGCGGCGACATCGTCAAGCGATGCCGCGGCCGCCTCCCGGGACTCACCGGCATTGGCCAGGATCTCGTCCACTTGATCCTTGACGGGGCCAAGCCCCTCGCCGGCCGCACCGAGCGCGCCACCAATCGCGCCGGCGCTGCCCGCGATGCCCCCGCCGAGGCCGTCGAAGTCGGCGGCGTCGACCGAGTCCAAAGAATCGCGCATCGAGCCCGCGATGCCGTTCGCGTTGTCCACCACGGGCACGGTCGAGTCCGCGAGCCCGGCGATGGCATCGGCGGTGCCCGCCGCGGAGTTCAGGTCGTCGCGGCCGCTGCGCAGGCGGGTCTCCAGGGAATCGAGGGCGGCGTGCGTGTCGTCATCGTTCAGCGCGCCGTGCACCGTGTCCACCACGCCGAAGGCCACCTCGGAGAGGGTATGGGTGAACGATTCGTTGATCTTTTCGTTCACACCCTCGCTGCCGGAAGAGACCAGCATGGGCGACAGCGGGGACTTCTTCTCGTTGACGTAGACGGAGATCTCGCTCGGGTGCGCATCGCCGGCGTAGAAGGTGAACATGTCCTTGCTCAGCGTTTTGGGCAAGACGATGGCGGCGTAGTACTCGCCGGACTTCGCGCCCTCGATGGCCTGGTCCTCGTCGGTGATCACCCAGTCCATGTCGTGGTTGCGCGCTAACTGGGACAGCGCCATGTCGCCGGCGCTGACCTTGAGCGGCAGCATGTCGCTGGAAAAACCCTCGTCCGCGTTCGCCACCGCGACCTGGAAGCGCTGCGTGTTCCCAAACGGGTTCCACGTGGCCAGGACGTTGAACCAGGCAAAAAAGCACGGCAGGACCACCAGGCCCACCATGACGATGCCGGTCATGACGTTGGTGTAGAGCCGGCGCAGATCGTGCGCGGTAATGGACAGCGCGGTGCGCATTTACTCCACCTCCGATGCAGGGGCTTGGGAGTCGTGGCGGTGGACGATGGCGTCGCGCAGCTCGGCATCGTCAAGGCGGCTGACCGCGCGGGCGTCGATGGCCGACTGCTTGAGGTATTCCACCACCGTCAAAAAGACGATGACGACAAGCAGCCAGACGACGGCGAGCGCGAGCATGATCGTCTTGTCCGTGTGCGCGAAGGCGGCCAACCCGGTGATGACCAGGATGCCGAGCACGCCGAAAAAGATGCCGGCGGTAATGAGCGCGCGGTAGTTGTCCCGGATAAACCGGCTGCGGCGGTCCACCTCCGTGCGGTACTCGGTGCGGTCGCCGATGGCCGCCATGATGTCCGACAGGCGGTACGGCGAGCCGGTGATCTCCACCTTCTCGCTGCGGATGAGCTCCGAGCGCGCCAGCTGCGAGTTGAACATGAGGTGGAAGTGCGACAGCGCCAGCCGGAACAGCCAGCCGCCGGCGAAAACCACTGCGGCCAGCAGCGCGAGGGAGAACACGTCGCGCAGGTAGTGGTGGCCGTAGAAGCCGACGACGGTCTCGCGCATCGCGTCGATGCCGAACCGGAAGGGCAGCACGGGATAGACGGCGCGGAAAAAGTCCGGCATGAGCTCGATGGGGTAGAGGCCGGAGGCGCCGGGGATTTGCACCATGAGCAGGAAGATGGCGAGGCCGCGGCCGACGTGGCCCAGGGCGGCGACGAGGGCGTAGACGATGGCGGTGTAGCACATCGAGTTAAAAATCGCGGTGGCGTACATCCCCGGCACGGAGGCGTGCTGGACGCCGAAGGCGAGGTTGCCGGTCATCACCACGACGGCTTGCAGGGTGGCCATGAGCGCGAAGAGGAAGAAGCGCCCCAGGTAGCCCTGGCCCACGGTCACGCGCCGGAAGCCGGCGCTATCGGCCTCCACGCGGTAGATGATGGTGAGCATGAACGCGCCGATCCACAGCGAGAGGTTGGTAAACAGCGAGGCCATCGCGCTGCCGTAGTTCTCGGTGGGGTACACCGCGTGCTGCGTGATGGTCACTGGGCTGGACAGGTAATCGCCGACGTTATCCGGCTGCAGTGCGACGATGTCGTTGAGCACCTCGTTATCGCCGGTGGTCAGCAGCGCGGCGATGTCCGCCTCGGTGTCGCGCGCGGAGCCGGCGTAGTTGTGCAGGTCTCCGCTGACCTGGTCGAGGATGGCCACGGTCGATTGCAGTTGCTTGTCGATGCCCGCGAACAAATCCTTCGTCTGCCCGAGCAGCGCGCGCTGGCTCTCCACCGCCGACTTCACCTTGGACACGCTGCCGGAGAGATCGGCGAGCTTCGCGCTGACCACCGGGGCGTTGGCGGCGATGCCGTCGCTGGCGGCGTGGGCGGAGTCGCTGGCCTGGTTGGCGGCGGCGGACAGCTCCCCGCCGAGCCCGGCGACCGAGTCGAGGGTCTGGGAGGTGGTGCGGTCGACCTCGTGCAGCCCATCGAGGACGGCGCGGGCGGCGTCGGTGCGCTCGCGCAGGGAGCCGACCACCTCGTCGACGTCACGCTGCGCGTCCGGCGGCAGCGGCACGGCGCCGGCCAGACCTTCCAGCTGGGCGACGGTGTCCTCGCCCTGTGTGACGATGCCGTCGACATCGTCAGCCGCCGTTTGCGCCCGGCGCTGGGTGGAGCGCAGTTGGTCGGTGGTGTCGGTCAGTGAGGCATCGGCACGCGCGGCGCCGGTCTGGAGCGCGTTGGTGGACTCGATGAGCGCGGTGGAGCTCGCGCCGGAGAACTCCGCGACCGTCCCCTGGAGGGTGTGGGTGAGCTCGTCGACCTCGCCCAGGGTGCCCTCGAGGTCCGCCAGGACACCGTCGATGGAGTCGGTGGTCTCCGCGGTACTGGCGAGCGCCGGGCGTGCCGCGTCCACCCGGCCGCGGTAGTCCTGGGCTGTGGCGCTGGCACCGTCCAGCTTGTCCGCGACCTCGCCGAGGCTCCCGGAGGCTTTGTCCCGGGCCGAATCCACCTTGCCGCGCACGTCCATCCCGGTATCGCGCAGCTGCTCCGCGGTGGCTTCGGCGACTTGCTGCTTGAACGTGTCCGTGATCGTCGTGCCGATGGTGCTGGCGCCCTTATCGGTAATTGACGGGGCGATGCCGTTGACCTTCTCGTTGACGTAATAGTCGAGCGTGGGGTGGGCGTAGTCGCCGTCGACTAAGTGGGTGAGCTTCTCGCTGAAGTCGGCGGGCACCCGGATTTCGGCGAAGTAGTCGCCCTTCATCAGGCCCTCGTGGGCCGTGTCCGCATCGGGGAATTCCCAGCCCATCTTGTCGTTGTCGGCGAGTTTGTCCGTGAGCGTTTTGCCAATGTTGATTGTCTCGCCGGGGGAACCGCCGGCGCCGGCGGGCGCGGGCGCGCCCGTGTCCTCGCTGACCACCGCCACCCGGATGTTTTCGGTGGCGGAGTACGGGTCCCAGAAGGCGTTGATGTTGAACCAGGCATACAACGACGGCGTGATGAGGACGCCCAACACGATGGCGTAGACCCGCCGGTTTTTTAGCAGGCGCTTGAGATCGCGGAGGAAAAGATACCAGCTAGTTCGCACACAGACACTCTAGCGCCGGGGATAGGGCAGGGAAAGTGACGCAGGCCCGCCGCCGTACATGAAAAAGCCATTTTCGCCGCGATCCGCGCAGATCTGGGGTCAAAATGGCCAGAAACACGCGGGGGTAGGTGGATGCGCGCTGGGTTTCGGCGAACGGCCGATCGGGGGACAACACGAAAGGCGCCCGCCGGAGAGAGTGGTTCTCCGCGGCGGGCGCCTTACACTAAATAAGGCCGTTGGAATTAACGGCCAGCCGTTAGTTAACGGTCTTGTCTTCCTTCGACTCTTCGAGGTTCTCGCGGGAGTTGTCGCCCTTAAAGTTCTCCAAGGACTCCTTCAGAATCTTCTCGGCCTCCTCGCGGTTGCCCCAACCAGAGCCCTGCACTTCCTTGTTTGGCTCAAGGTCCTTGTAGTGGACGAAGAAGTGCTCGATCTCGTTCTTGGTAAAGTCATCGACGTCATCGATGTCTTGGTAGGACTCGTAGCGGACGTCATCGATGACGCAGAGCAGCTTGTCGTCGCCGCCGGCCTCGTCGGTCATCTTGAACACGCCGATCGGGCGGGCAATGACGGTCGCACCCGGGAAGACCGGTTCCGGGGTGATGACGAGGGCGTCGAGGGGATCGCCGTCATCGGCAAGCGTGTTGTCGATGAAGCCGTAATCGGCCGGGTACGCCATCGGGGTGAACAGGTAGCGGTCGAGGAAGACGCGGCCGGACTCGTGATCCACCTCGTACTTGTTGCGGGAACCCTTGGGGATCTCAATGATGACTTCGATGCTCACGGTTACTAAACCTCCCGTGGTAGTAGAAACGCTTGCGTGCACGCACTACTTTAGCCGCAGGTGCCCGCCGCCAACTGCGCGGGCGCAAGTAACAGCAAGGCACAGGCGAGTCAGTTGTAGGGTGTTAAGACGATGAAAGCGAAGAACCTGTGGTGGGGCGCAGTGGCCCTTGCGTCCGCGGCGGTCGTGGGATCGGCAGCGGCCTTCGGCGTCGCGGTGCACAACGAGTACAAGGATCTGCACCACGAGCCGGCGTATGTGGCGGACACGCCCGAGCAGATGCTGACACCGAACCCGGACCCCGCCCCGGCGCCCGCCGCCGGCGACGTCGCCGCGGCGTTGGACAAGGCCTTCGACAAAGACGCGCTGGCCACCTTCGGCGGCGCGGTCATCGATACGGCCAGCGGCGAGGTGGTCTGGGAAAAAGACACCGACCGCCCGCTGACGCCGGCGTCATCGACGAAGGTGCTCACCACCGCGGCCGCCACGTGGCAGCTTCCCGAAGACGAGCGGATTACCACCGAGGTGGTGCGCGGGCAGAGCCCGGACAACGTGGTCATCAAGGCCGCCGGTGACGTGTGGATGTCCTCCGCGCAGATAGACGAGCTGGCCGAGCAGGTGAAAAAGGCCGTGCCCAACGTGGCCGGCGTATACGTGGACACCAGCGCGTGGGCGGGTGATACCCAGGCGCCCGGCTGGGATCCGGAAAACATCGATGAGGGCTTTGTCGCGCCTATGGAACCGGCGATGCTCTACGGCGGGCGCCAGGGCGCGGAGGGCGGCGACGTGCCCCGCAGCCACACCCCGGCCAAGGACGTGGCGCGGGCCCTGGCGGACAAGCTGGGGGCGCAAACAGCTGAGTACGGCGTGGCGCCTGCCGATGCCGACGTAGTGGCCAGCACCCAGTCCGCACCGTTGAGCGAGCGCGCCGAGAAAATGATGAAGCACTCCGACAACGTCATGGCCGAGGCCATCGCGCGCGAGCTGGCGGCCAGCCGCGGCGAAGAGCCCAGCTTCGCCGGTGACACGGCGGCGACTTTGGCGGTGCTGGCGGAGCATGGCATCGACACCCACGGCGTGGAGATCAAGGACAACTCGGGCCTGTCCACCGACAATCGGATCCCGGCGAAGACGCTGGCGCAGGTCATCGCCCAGGGCACCGAGGACGCCCAGCTGCGGCCGCTTCTCGGGTACCTGCCGGTCGCCGGCGGCGACGGCACCTTGAGCGACCGGTACGCAGACCTCAGCGGGCGCGGCTACGTACGTGCCAAGACCGGCACGCTCACCGGGGTGTCGGCCCTGGTGGGCACCGTGCCCGGCCAGTCCGGCGCGCAGTACGCGTTCGCCTTCCTGGTCAACGACGGCGACCTCCTCAGCGCGCGGCAGGCGCAAGACAAGCTGGCCAGCGCGCTGCGCGAGCAGTAGGTAGATGGTCACGCCCTTCTGGCCCAGGCGCTCCCCGCACTTTCTGGCCTGCCGGCGCGGGGTACGCGAGGCCGTGTACGGCGCCGACGCGTCCCGGTCGGTGGTCGTAGGTTTGTCGGGCGGCCCCGACTCGCTGGCGCTGCTTGCCGCGGCCGTGGCCGAGGGGCTGGAGGTGGAGGCGGTGTGCGTCGACCACCAGCTCCAGGACGGTTCGCGCGCGGTGGCCGAGCGTGCCGCAGCCCAGGCACGCTCGCTGGGTGCGACCGCCCGGGTGGTGGCCGTGCATGTCACTGGCACCGAGGGCATGGAAGACGCGGCGCGCCGGGCCCGCTACCAAGCGCTCGCGCGCGCCGCCAATGGCCGAGAGGTGCTCGTCGCCCACACCGCCGAGGACCAGGCGGAAACGCTGCTTCTCGGGCTGCTGCGCGGACAGGTGGCCGGCATGGCGCCGCGCGCGGTGATCGAGGGTGCGCGGGTAGTCCGCCCGTTGCTCAGCGTGCGCCGCGCCGACACGGTGGGCGCGTGCACAGAGCTGAACATGGAGTACTGGGACGACCCGCACAACGCCGACACTGCGTTTAGGCGAGTCGCGCTGCGCCGCGACATCATCCCGCGCCTGAGCGCACTGGCCGGTGGCGACGCGGTGGCGCCGCTCGCGCAGGCGGCGGGCGATGCCGCACGCGACGACGCCGAACTCGCGCGGCTTGCCGGCGCCGAGACCGCGGGCGCGCGCGCCGAGCTCGACTGCGCGGAACTCGCGGCCGCCCCGGAGCCACTGCGCCGCCGGACTATCGCCGCCTGGCTGGTCGCCCACGGGGTGGCGGTGACGCGGGCGGGGCTGAGGGACATCGGCAAGCTATGCACCGACTGGCACGGCCAAGGCGGAGTTGGGGTGAAACCGCACCCGGCCGGCCCCCGCGGCGCAAGGTTGGAAGTGCGCAGGGTTGGTGGCAGACTGTCACTATTAAGCACGTGACAATGCGAGCCTGACGCGGGCAGAAAGGGCAGACGGCCGTGTACGACACCAAGGACTTCAACGTTCCGGACAACCCCTACGGCAAGGACGTGGAGGCAGTCTTAATCCCCGAGGAGACACTGCAGGCCCGCATCCAGGAGCTCGCGGACGAGGTCTCTGCAGCACACAAGGACTCCGACCAGGACCTCATCCTCATCTGCGTGCTCAAGGGCGCGGTCTTCTTCCTCACCGACTTTGCCCGCAAGCTCTCCATCCCGGCCGAGCTCGAGTTCATGGCGGTCTCCTCTTACGGCAACGCCACCACCTCGTCGGGCGTGGTCCGCATCCTCAAGGACTTGGACCGCGACATCGCCGGGCGCGACGTGCTCATCGTCGAGGACATCATCGATTCCGGCCTGACGCTGTCCTGGCTGATCAAGAACCTGCGCAGCCGCAACCCCCGCTCCCTGGAGGTCATCACCCTCCTGCGCAAGCCCGAGGTGGTCAAGGCAGATATCGACATGTTCGACGTCGGCTTCGACATCCCCAACGAGTTCGTCATCGGCTACGGCCTGGACTACGCGGAGCGCTACCGCGATCTGCCCTACGTGGGCACCTTGCACCCCGATGTCTACAGCAACAACTAAACTCCACCGTTAATGAAAAACCAGAAGATCCTCCGCTACGGCGGGATCGCTGCCCTCGTGTTGGTGGCGCTCTACGCCTTCACCTTCCTCACCAACGACACCCGCAACTTCATGCGGGTGGACACGTCGGTGGCGCTGCAGCAGCTCGATGACAACAACGTCGAGGAAGCCCAGATCGACGATCGCGAGCAGCAGCTTCGGCTGAAACTGCGCGAGCCGTCGACCATCGAGGAGCGCGACGACGTCGAGGAGATCTACACCCAGTACCCGGCACGCACCTCGCCGGAGATCTTCGACACCGTGAAAAACTCCGGCGTCGACTCCTACGAGACCAACGTGACCAAGGACAACTTCCTGGTCCAGATGGCGGGCTTGCTCTTGCCGATGGTGGCCATGGCCGCCCTGCTCTTCTTCTTCATCACCCGCATGCAGCAGGGCGCCGGCGGACTGTTCGGCATCGGCGGCAACAAAGCCAAGGAGCTCACCAAGGACGAGCCGACCAACACCTTCGACGACGTCGCGGGTGCCGATGAAGCCGTTGACGAACTCATGGAGATCAAGGACTTCCTTGAGGATCCGACCCGGTACTTCGAGCTCGGCGCGAAGATCCCGCGCGGCGTGCTGCTCTACGGCCCGCCGGGTACCGGCAAGACGCTGCTGGCCCGCGCCGTGGCCGGCGAGGCGGGCGTGCCGTTTTATTCCATCTCCGGTTCCGACTTCGTGGAGATGTTCGTCGGCGTGGGCGCGTCCCGCGTGCGCGACCTGTTCAAGCAGGCGAAGGAAAACAGCCCGTGCATCATCTTCGTCGATGAGATCGACGCGGTGGGCCGCCAGCGCGGCTCCGGCACCGGCGGCGGGCACGACGAGCGCGAGCAGACACTCAACCAGCTGCTGGTGGAAATGGACGGCTTCGGCGACCGCGAGGGCGTCATCCTCATCGCCGCCACCAACCGCCCGGACATCCTCGACCCGGCGCTGCTGCGCCCGGGCCGCTTCGACCGCCAGATCCCGGTGACCAACCCGGATCTCGCCGGCCGCGAGGCCATCCTGCGCGTGCACGCGAAGAACAAGCCGCTCGCCTCGGACGTGGATGTCACCCAGCTGGCCAAGCGCACCGCCGGCATGTCGGGTGCGGACTTGGCCAACGTGCTCAACGAGGCCGCGCTTCTTACCGCCCGCATCGGCGGCAACGTGATCACCGCGGACGCACTCGAGGAGGCCACCGACCGCGTGGTGGGCGGCCCGCGCCGCCAGTCCAAGATCATCTCCGAGCACGAGAAGAAGGTCACCGCCTACCACGAGGGCGGCCACACGCTCGCCGCGTGGGCGCTGAAGGATATTGAGCGCGTGTACAAGGTGACCATCCTGGCCCGTGGCCGCACCGGCGGGCACGCGATGACTTCGCAGGAAGACGACAAGGGCCTCTACACCCGCGACGAGATGTTCGCGCGCCTCGTCTTCGCCATGGGCGGGCGTGCCGCCGAGGAACTCGTCTTTGGCACCCCGACCACGGGCGCGTCCTCCGACATCGAAAATGCCACCAAGATCGCGCGCGCCATGCTCACTGAGTACGGCTTTTCCCCGGAGCTGGGTACCGTGAAGTTCGGCCAGGAGCAGGGCGACCCGTTCGCCCACATGGGCGGCGGCGGTTCCATCGAGTACTCCGAGAAGGTTGCGGCGAAGATCGACGAGCAGCTGCAGTACCTGCTCGACTCCGCGCACCAGAAGGCCTACGAGATCCTGGCCGAGCACCGCGACTACCTCGACCGCGTGGCCGAGCAGCTGCTGGAAAAGGAGACGCTGCGCCGCCCCGACCTGGAGCGCGCCTTCGACGGCATCGAACCGCGCGAGGCCGACGACGTCTTCCCGGGCGAAGATCTGCGCTTCCCACAGCAGGCCGGCCGCCAGCCGGTCAAGACCCCGGCGGAGCTCGCCCGCGAGCGTGGCGAGGAGCCGCCGAAGCGCATGACGCTTCTCGATGCCTCCCGCGCCGCCCGCGAACGCCGCCTCGCCGGCAAGGAGCCGGGCAGCCAGGAAGAGATCGGCTTCAACTTCGGCCAGCACGCCGGCGACGTCGTTGGCGAGCAGGTCGAGGCCACCCCGGCCACCAAGTCGCGCACCGAGGGAGCTGGCGACAGGCCTGCCGCCGGAGAGACCACCGGCCAGCAGGGCTGGGGCAACGCACGCTCCGCTCAAGCAGGCTCCGCTAATGCCGTGCCGGTCAGCGAAACGGCGCAGCAGGCCCCGCAGCAGCAGGCTCCGCGGCAGCAGGCCCCGCAGGACGACACTTACGTCGCCGGCTCCGGTGCCCGCCGCCTGGCCCACGAGGCCGAGGAGCGCAACCGCGCCGAACGCGAGCGCATTGCCCGCGAACGTGAAGACCGCGAGCGCGCCGCACAGTCCACGGCCGACCGCGCCCGCCAGCAGCGCGAACAAGCAGAGCGCGAGCAGGCCGAGCGGGAGCAGTCGGAGCGAGAGCAGGGCCAGCGCGAGTTCGGTCCGAACTCCGAAGAGACCCAGATCCTCCCGCGGGTGGGCCGGCACCACAAGCCTGACGCGCCGCGCCGCCCGGACACCCCGCGCCACCCGGGCGAGGAGAACTACGGCAGCGGCCAGGATCCGCGCTGGGGCGGTGGGCCGCGTGGCTAACCAGAACGTTCCCGCCGAGCGTCCGTTCGACCAGGAGCGGGCGGAGGCGGCCGTGCGCGAATTGCTCTTCGCGGTGGGCGAGGACCCCGACCGTGAGGGTCTGCAGGACACGCCGGCGCGCGTGGCGCGGGCCTATGCCGAGACGTTCGCAGGTCTCTACGAGGACCCCACGGTGGTGCTGGAGCGCACCTTCGCCGAGGGCCACCGCGAGCTGGTCCTCGTGCGCGACATCCCGATCTATTCCACCTGCGAACACCACTTGGTGCCCTTCTTTGGCAAGGCGCACATCGGCTACATCCCGGGCCGCGACGGGCACGTGACGGGCCTGTCCAAGCTGGCGCGGCTGGCGGATCTCTACGCCAAGCGCCCCCAGGTCCAGGAACGGCTGACCACCCAGATCGCCGATGCGTTAGTGGATAAACTCGACCCGCAGGCGGTCATCGTCGTCATCGAGTGTGAGCACCTGTGCATGGCCATGCGCGGCATCCGCAAGCCGGGCGCGACCACGACGACCTCCGCGGTGCGTGGCGGGTTCCAAAACAGTGCCGCCTCCCGCGCGGAAGTGATGAGCCTTATCAAGGGTTAAAACACACGAGTAAAGGAGAAGGAAGCCATGACCAGCGCAGGCAGTGCCCGTTCGTATTCCGTCGCAGGCGACATGACCTTCCCAGGCCGCACGACGGTCATGGGCATCGTCAACGTCACCGAGGATTCCTTCTCCGACGGCGGCAAGTGGCTGGGCATTGATGATGCCATCGCCCACGCCAAGGACCTGGTGGCCCAGGGTGCGGACATCATCGATGTCGGCGGCGAATCCACCCGCCCGGGCGCCACACGTGTCGATGCCGACGTCGAAGCCCGCCGCGTTGCCCCCGTCATCGAGGCGCTTTCCCAGGAGGGGATTTTGACCTCCGTGGACACCATGCGCGCGAGCACTGCCGCGGCCGCGGCGGAGGCCGGCGCGGCCTTGATCAATGACGTGTCCGGCGGGCTTGCCGATGCCGACATGTACCGCGTCATGGCCGACACCGACCTGCCGGTCTGTCTGATGCACTGGCGCACCGTCCAGTTCGGCGACGCCGCCGGCAGCGCCGATCACGGCGGCGACGTGGTCCGCGACGTCCACGAGACCCTCGACCGCCTGGCTGATAACGCGTTAAAGGCCGGCGTGCGCGGCGAGAACATCACGGTGGACCCGGGCCTCGGGTTCGCCAAGACCCCGCAGGACAACTGGGCGCTGCTCAAGGCCCTGCCGGCGTTCATCGCCGGCGAGTACCCGGTGCTGGTCGGCGCCTCCCGCAAGCGCTTCCTCACCCAGGTGCGCGCCGACCGCGGACTGGAGGCCAGCCCGCAGCTGGCCGACCCGGCTACCGCCGCCGTCACCGCCCTGTCCGCCCACCTGGGGGCGTGGTGCGTGCGCGTCCACGAGGTGGACGTCTCCCGCGACGCGGTGGACGTGGCGGCCGGGTGGCGCCAGGGTGCCAACTTCCGCCCGCAGGAGGGCTAGCGCCATGGCCGACCGCATCGAACTGACCGGGCTACAGTGCTACGGCTATCACGGCGTGCTGCCGCACGAGCGCGAGCACGGGCAGACCTTCACCGTGGACATCACTTGTTGGGCAGAGCTCGCTCCGGCCGCCCAGGGCGACGATCTCACCCAGACCATCAACTACGCGGAGCTCGCCGAGATGGCCGCCGGCGTCGTGGAGGGCGAACCGCGCCAGCTCATCGAGACCGTCGCGGCCGACATCGCTGAGCGCGCCATGGCCGACTACGACCTGCTTCACGCCGTCGAAGTCACCGTGCACAAACCACACGCGCCCATCCCGCGCACGTTTGCCGATGTCGCCGTGGTCGCCCGCCGTTCCCGGAAACGTGCGGCGGGCGCTAACGCACCCACCGCACGGATAGCCGACGCTCCGACCCCACGCCACGGCGGTGCACCCACCGCACGCGAAAGCGGGGCACGCGCCGAAGCTCCCACGAAGGCGGGGGAGTAGTCACCATGCGCGCGGTACTCTCCATCGGCTCCAACATGGCGGATCGGCTGCGGCTTTTGCACACCGTGTACACCGAATTCGCCGTCGACATCGTCGCCGCCTCCAGCGTGTACGCCACCCCGCCGTGGGGAGTGACCGATCAGGGCGACTTCCTCAACGCAGTGCTCATCGTCGACGTTGAGCACACACCTAAGGACCTGCTGCGCCGCGGGCAGCGCCTCGAGGAAGCCGCCGACCGCCGGCGCGTGCGGCACTGGGGCCCGCGGACGCTGGACGTGGACATCGTGCAGCTTGTCGATGCCCACGGCTCCGAGATCCGCTCTACCGACCCGGAGCTCACCCTCCCACACCCCTTCGCGCACGAGCGCGCCTTCGTGCTCATTCCGTGGCTGGAGGCCGACCCCGCCGCGACGTTGAATGGGCGCGGGGTGCAGGAATACATCGACAAGCTGGGCGCCGACGAGGTCGCCGGGGTGCGGAGCCTGGGCGATATGGACACCTTGCTTGGCCGTGCCGATTTTGCCGCCGACTCGACCGGGAGCGCCCCATGAAGCAGACGTCCGTCCCGGCCCTTTTCGGTACCGCGGCCTTCTTCGCCGCCGCGGCCTGGATTCTGGTCCGCCGGTTCTACGGCGACATGGTCTCCATCCCCGTCACCGTCTCGTTGACCCTGTGGGGGCTTGCGGCCGTGTGCGCGCTGCTGACGGTGAAGGTGCGCCGCGCGCTCCACAGCGACGACGCCCCCGGCATCGGGCTGGACAACTCCCAGCTCAACCCCATGACCGTTACGCAGTTCATGCTCGTGGGCAAGGCATCTGCGTGGACGGGCGCGGCGCTCGGAGGAGCGTACGTCGGAATGGCATTCTTCATACTCCCACACGCCGGGGAGCTTACCGCCGCCGCGCAGGATACTGCCGGGGTACTGTCCAGCGCACTGGGTGGTGCGGCGATGTCTGCAGCCGGGGTTATTTTGGAGCGCCACTGTCAAGCTCCGCCGCCCGATGCGCTGCTAGAGAACTGTTGACGAAAATTTAAAATTATTTTTGAATAAAATTAGGCATATGTAGCTCGTTCGAAGGAAAGCTGCTACCCTGCTATCGGGTAATTCGTCGCCAACATTCCACGGAGGTTCCAGTGGACATCTTTGCCCAGCTCAATGACATCCTGCCCGCACCGATCGCGGACTTCATCAACAACCTCGGGAACGTTCAGCTTCCGGATGTTCCGGACGTGAACGTCAACTTCCCTGAGCTTCCCGAGCTCGGTTCCAGCATCGAGGTTTCCCCGCAGATTGACGTCTCTCCGGAACTTGGTTCCAGCGACTTCGGTTCCAGCCTTGCCCCGGAGCTTGGTTCGGGAGACCTCGGCTCCAGCATTGCTCCGCAGTTGAACATCGCTCCGGAACTTGGTTCCAGCGACTTCGGTTCCAGCCTCTCCCCGGAGCTTTCCGCAAACCTTCTGCCGGATGAGCTCTCGAGCGATCTGCTCCCGGACCCGGAGCTTTCTTCCGACGTTCTGCCGAACCTCTTCAGCGAGGCGTAGTTTCAACGTTGTCTAACTTCGTTGCCTACGGCGGTGCGCCAGAGGTAACGACAGTGCCTGAGTGACATTGAAACTAAGGCCCAGGTCTGCCCACGTGGTAGGTCTGGGCCTTTAGGCGTCGAGGCGATAGAGTGTGTTTCATGACGTCGCCACGAACCCTCCATGACACTGGCAGCCCATCTGAAGCGTCCTCTTCCGCGTGGGGAGCGCTTCACAGCGATGAAGCAACGCAATCAAGTGGTGGGAAGAGGTCGGCCGTTTCCGGAAGCGAAAAACGTAATCGCTCGGCTCACGAGCAGGAAAACGGCCGCGACGTCGGCCAAATGGGAATTGCTGTACTAATCCTGCTCGGTGTAATAGCTAGTGTAGTGATGTTGCTTTTGGGAAGCGCCGTTGCGATGAAGGTTGCCTTATTGGTACTCCTCTGGGCGGCAGTTCTTGGGATGTTTTTGGTGGCTCGTTATCGCCGGCAGGCTCAGGATTCGTACGGTCGTATGACCGAAAGGGAGCGCCAACACCAGGCGGAGCTGAGGCGCTTGACTGCGGCGTCGCGTGACCAATCTGAACAAAATGATTCGGATTCACGGTCAAGCGGTAGTCAACGTCCTTCCCATCGAGCAGTAGATGCGTCAGGGCTGTCCCGTTCGGACGTTGAAATGCTCCGTGAAATTCGTGCCGAGATTTCGCAAATACGCGCGCAGCTTGAGGAGCTGTCCGGCCGTGATTTCACCTACGAACCTGCTGCATTGCGTGCCGAGGCTCGCCGTATCATGGAAGTCGAAGCCCGCGCGCATGCGGCCTCTCAAGCGACGTCCGATTCTGGTGAGAGCGGAGTCGATTCTGATGATAATTTCGACTTCACCCAATCCTCGTTCGGCGCGCCGTCGGCGGATGCGATCGCCGGCCGCCTAGGTTCCGAGCCGGTCGCCGGATATCCGAACGAACAGCTGCGCAATATCGTCGCGGAACAGAAAACCACTGATGCGGGCACGGCATCGAAGGTTGCTGCGCCCGCCAAGCACGATGTGGGAGTGGAGAAGCCATCGACCCCGCAGGCTAATGAGCCAGCACAGTCCGTGGCTGGTTCCCGTGCCAGCAATTCCCGCGATCCCCACCCAGAGGGCAGCCACAATGAGGGCGCCGACTCTGGTGATTGGAATGATCGGACTTTCAACACCGATTCTTTCCAGGCGGTGAACTGGGACAAGGGCGGCGATGACAACGTGCGCCGTGGACGCCGCCGCCAAGATGAGGGCCGTACCGGCTCGGTCTCGGTGGCGGAGCTTCTGGCGGCCAACAAGCGCGATCGGAGGTCCTAGATGCCGGCACCGCGTTTGCACTTTGCCGTCTACGGGACGTCTACCGCGGGTACGGCGCTGGCTGAGCCGTTTGCCGCGGCCGGGCACCAGGTCACCCGAGTTTCCAAGCTAGATGAGGCCATGGGGGCTAATGCTGTCCTGCTCGCGGTCTACGAGTCGCAGCTGGACGGTGCGGTCGCGCAGCTGGCCGAGCTGCTGGAAGCGGTCAGCGCGGATAGAGCTGGGAACCGGGCCAAGCCGGGCATCGTCATGCACAGCTGCCTCGGCCGCGGCGTGCAGGCCTTAGACCCGGTGGAGGTGGCCGGCGCGGAGGTAGTCGCGCTCGCGCCGGTGCACGCGTGGCAATGGGTAGCTACGGCGCTGGATTACGAGGGCGCGGCCATCGCGACGGCGCTCGCAGACGAGACCCAGACGCGGGTGGTGATGGTCGCCGAAGACGACCGGGGGAGCGTGGCGGCCAGCCAGGTGTATGCGAAGCTGACGCAGTTGGTGGGCTCCGAGGCACTGGAGCGGCTCGATGGGGCGCTGGGTACAAACGAGCACGAGGACCGTCCCGTTCCGAGTGACAACGAGCTGGACGCAGAAGAGATCTGCGACGCGTTCGCGCACATTACTGACGATGCGTTTGCCCGCGCATTCCTCTCCGTCGCGGAGATTGCCGCGCAAATCACCGGCGATGCGGGCGTGGCACAGTGGGCGAAGAGAAAGGCGAGGCGATGAGTTTTACTCCCGGTCAGTGGGTTAATGATCCGCAGCGCGTGGCGATGATTTCCCGCGCCTTCCGCAAGAAGTCCGCCCCGGTGCCGGTGGCGCTGACGCTTATTACCGGCGAGGTGCACGCCGGGCATTTCGCCTGCCTGCGGGCGGCCAAGCGCATCCGCGGCGCGGTGGTCATCGTGGCCTGGCGCGATGCGCCGGAGGAAGATTCCGCGGCGGCGCAGGCTGTCCGGGACGCAGGTGCGGACGTCATATTCCCGGTCAGCGAGGATGCACTGTGGCCACACGGCCCGCGAACCCGGGTCACTCCTGCCAATCACGGGTTGGAATCGCCGGAGGCGCTCGCGGCGGATGTCACCTTCGCCGTGGCGCTTTTAGGGCTGGTGCAGCCGACGGACGCAGTGTGGGGCGAAAACCGCTACGAGCGGCTCATCGCGATCCAGTACGCGGTCAGTGACCTGCACTTGCCGGTGCGCCTGCAGGGCGTGCCCACCGTGCGCAGCGGCGAGGGCATCGCGGTGAGCGCGGCGAACCCGCGCATCCCGGAGGTGGATCGTCCGCGCGCCACGGCGCTGTCGGCGGCGCTAACCGCCGGGGCGCACGTGGCGGAGGAAGGTGCCGCGGAGGTGGAGCGCGTTGCCCGCGAGGTGCTGAAGGCCGCCGGCGTGGAGCCGGCATACCTGGCGGTGCGCGGCCGTGATCTGGGCGACCCGCCGGCCGAGGGCGACGCGCGCCTTCTGGTCGGCGCCGACATCGGCGGAGTGCACCTAGTTGATTCCGTCGGGCTGCCGCTGGGGATCGGGTTCCGGAACTTGGACGGCAGCTAGCTTTCCACTGAATTCCATACGTGGCGAATGCAACTCCCGCGCTGTTAAACCCGCATGTTCGGTGGACTATAATCGTCCACCATGACGCCTACCGATATTTCGCAATCCGTACACGACGTAACGGAACGGGTATTCAACGAACATGATCTCGACACCTCTTTGATCCCAGAAGAGATCACCGTTGAGCGACCCCGTCTTGCTGAGCATGGTGACTACGCCACCAACATCGCAATGCAGCTTGCGAAGAAGGCAGGCACCAACCCGCGCGAGCTGGCCGGCTGGATCGCGGAGGCGCTGCAGGCGGATTCCGGCATCGAAAAGGTCGACGTCGCCGGCCCCGGCTTTATCAACATCACGGTATCCAAGTCTGCACAGGGCAACATCGTGCAGAGCGTGCTGGATCAGGGGGATGACTTCGGCCACAACGACATGTACGACGGCCTGCGGGTCAATCTCGAGTTCGTCTCCGCGAACCCGACCGGCCCGATCCACCTCGGCGGCACCCGCTGGGCGGCTGTCGGCGATTCGCTCGGCCGCGTATTGGAAGCCTCGGGCGCGAAGGTGACCCGCGAGTACTACTTCAACGACCACGGCGAACAGATCAACCGCTTCGCTCGCTCCCTCATTGCTGCGGCCAAGGGCGAGCCGACGCCGGAGGACGGCTACGGCGGAGATTACATCCAGGAGATCGCTCAGGCGGTCATGGAGCAGAACCCGCAGGCGCTCGACGGCTCCGACGCGGAGGTCCTAGAGGAGTTCCGTTCCCGTGGCGTGGAGATGATGTTCGACCACATCAAGAAATCGCTGCATGAATTTGGCACCGATTTTGATGTCTACTTCCACGAGAACTCCCTTTTCGAGTCGGGTGCGGTAGACAAGGCCATCGAGAAGCTGAAGAGCAACGGTTCGCTCTACTTCGACGACGGCGCGTGGTGGATGCGCACCACCCAGTTCGGTGATGAGAAGGACCGCGTCGTCATCAAGTCGGACGGCAACGCGGCGTACATCGCGGGTGATATTGCGTACGTCGGGGACAAGATTGAGCGTGGCCACGACCTGTGCATCTACATGCTGGGTGCGGACCACCACGGTTATATCAACCGTTTGAAGGCCGCGGCCCAGGGCATGGGCTACAAGGCCGAGCAGGTCGAGGTGCTCATCGGCCAGATGGTGAATCTCAAGCGTGATGGCCAGGCCGTGCGTATGTCGAAGCGTGCGGGCACGGTTATTACTCTCGATGACCTCGTGGCGGCCGTGGGCTACGATGCAGCCCGCTACTCCCTGGTCCGTTCCTCCGTGAACACCTCGTTGGACATTGACCTGTCCCTGTGGGAGTCGCAGTCTTCCGAAAGCCCCGTGTACTACGTGCAGTACGCGCACGCTCGTACCTGCGCGCTGCAGCGTAAGGCCGACGAGGCTGGGGTGAGCGCCGAGAACGCTGACCTGTCGCTGCTCGTTGAGGAGCGCGAGGGCGAGCTTATTCGCACGCTCGGTGACTTCCCGCGCGTGGTCAAGACCGCGGCGGAGATGCGCGAGCCGCACCACGTTACGCGGTACGCGGAGGAGCTTGCTGGGGCGTTTAACCGCTTCTACGTTGCCTGCCCGATCCTGCCCGCCGCCGGCGAGGACCCCAGCGCGCTCAACTCCGCTCGCTTGGACCTGACCCAGGCCACCCGGCAGGTGCTGGCCAATGCTCTCCGTCTGGTTGGAGTTACGGCGCCGGAGCGTATGTAAGTGACTCCTCCACGCAAGTCGAACGCCACGAAGAACGCGCGGCATGGCTACATCTTGTCCCTTGTGCGGGAAGAAAAGATGTCCAACCAGTCGCAGCTTCTTGCCCGACTGCAAAAGGCCGGGATAGAGGTCACCCAGGCGACTCTGTCGCGCGACTTGAATGAGCTCGGCGTTCGGAAGATCCGGACGAAGGCGGGGGCGCGCTACGTCATCGAGGGCGAGTTCGATTCGTCGGATTTCGCTTCTCGTGCCGCCGACCGGCTTCGTCAGAAGATCAGCGAGCTCGCCGTCATGGTGGACTACTCATACGGATTCCTTGTTCTGCGTACCCCGCCAGGCGCGGCGCAGTACCTGGCTAGCTTCGTCGATCGCGCAAGCCTCGACGAGATTGTTGGCTGCACCGCAGGCGACGACACGGTGTTCATCCTGGCCCGCGAGCCGTACAAAGGCGAAGACATCGCGCACCTTCTGTTGGAGGACTTCGAGTCTGAGTCTGATACCGAAGCAGTCGAGGCTAAAGGCGCTGAATAGGTGCCGCTCTCTCCCGATCGCTCGTTGGGCGGGAGAGAAAACGCTGGTGTGCGCGTAATTTGGTGTACTCGAAACGCAAGTCTAAGATATAGCTATCGGTTACGCAGTACGCCTGCGAAATCGGATAACTAAAGACGAGCGCCCGTAGCTCAACGGATAGAGCATCTGACTACGGATCAGAAGGTTGGGGGTTCGAATCCCTCCGGGCGCACCAATGTCCTGTGTCGCGTCATAGTTGACAAAACTGTCGCGACATCGTTGACAGATGGGCGTCCGCCGAGTTTTTGTTCTCGGTGGGCGCCTTTTGTTTTCTGGGGGTTAGTTGAGTGGGGGTTCGCCGTGTTTCTAGATTGGGGCTTGGTAGTTGCGGCTGGTGTCGATGTAGTGCTCGGTGATGATGGCGCCGGTGTCTTTGAGTGATGTGGTGATGTGGCGGTCTTTGATGATCATCAGGACGTGGTGGCCGGTGTATTTTCGGCCCATTCCTAGGTGGTAAAGCCTGCCTGCGTAGCGGATGGTGCAGCGGCCGGCTTTGTCGACTTTGTCGTTGCGTGTACGCCATTCGTCGGTGGGGTTGTCGTCGGGGCTGGCTTTCGTGGATGCGTTGTAGACCTCGTATGGGGTGCGTCTGCCGAGGGCTCGGTGTGGGCGGTTGGTGTTGTAGTAGGCGGCGAATCGGTCGAGTTGTTGTTGTAGTTCGTCGATGGTGTTGACGGTGGGTTGGCGCGATAGCCACCGTTTGAGTGTTTGGTGGAATCGTTCGATTTTTCCTTGGGTTTGTGGGTGTCCTGGCCTGCCGTTTTTCTGTTGGATCCGGTGGTTGCGGATGAGTTTTTCGAAGGCGTTACGGCCGCCTTTTGCCCCGGCGTTGCGGGCGGTAAACACCAGCCCGTTGTCGGTGAGGGTGGATTGTGGTGGGCCGAAGTCGCTGATGAGGTGTGATAGTTCGTCGGCGACGGCAGGCCCAGAAAAGGACCGGCTGGCTGTAATGGACAGCAGCAGTCGGGAGTGGTCGTCGATGAAGTCGAGGATTTCGACGCGTCTTCCGCCGGTGAGATATGCGTGTGTGATGTCTGCTTGCCAGCATTCATTGGGGCGGGATGCTTCGAAGCGGATAAATGAGGTTCTCGGCCGCTTTTTTGGTTCTGGCTGCACGAGGCCGTGGTCGCGGAGGATGCGCACGATCGTCGAGGTAGATGGGGCATACATACCTTGTTGTTCCAGGTGGAACTGGATGGTTTCTGCCCCGGAATCCAGCCCGGAGTGGTCGAGTTGTTTGCGCATGTTGATGATGGTTTTCTTGAGCTTTTTGGATACTGCGCGTGGGTTGGAGTGCGGTGCTTTCGACTTCGGCTTTACCGCTTGTGGGCCGCCAGTGTCGTAGCGGCGGAGTAAGGCGTAGACCCACTGGCGGGACACGTTGAAACGCGTAGCGACTCGGGCGACTGGTTGGTGTTGCTCGCGGACAGCTTTGATGATCGCGAGATTGCGGTTCGGACTATTCATGCTGTCAACGATGACGCGACACACCTGTCAACTGTCATCGTGTCTTCGCCCCGGCTGGGGATGTAAAGGATGTCCCGACACACCTGTCAACTGTCAGTGACGTTTCCCCAGAACAGATTTGTAAACTATGTCATGACTTCAGACACCTCCGGGCGCACCAATGTCCTGTGTCGCGTCATAGTTGACAAAACTGTCGCGACATCGTTGACAGATGGGCGTCCGCCGAGTTTTTGTTCTCGGTGGGCGCCTTTTGTTTTCTGGGGGTTAGTTGAGTGGGGGTTCGCCGTGTTTCTAGATTGGGGCTTGGTAGTTGCGGCTGGTGTCGATGTAGTGCTCGGTGATGATGGCGCCGGTGTCTTTGAGTGATGTGGTGATGTGGCGGTCTTTGATGATCATCAGGACGTGGTGGCCGGTGTATTTTCGGCCCATTCCTAGGTGGTAAAGCCTGCCTGCGTAGCGGATGGTGCAGCGGCCGGCTTTGTCGACTTTGTCGTTGCGTGTACGCCATTCGTCGGTGGGGTTGTCGTCGGGGCTGGCTTTCGTGGATGCGTTGTAGACCTCGTATGGGGTGCGTCTGCCGAGGGCTCGGTGTGGGCGGTTGGTGTTGTAGTAGGCGGCGAATCGGTCGAGTTGTTGTTGTAGTTCGTCGATGGTGTTGACGGTGGGTTGGCGCGATAGCCACCGTTTGAGTGTTTGGTGGAATCGTTCGATTTTTCCTTGGGTTTGTGGGTGTCCTGGCCTGCCGTTTTTCTGTTGGATCCGGTGGTTGCGGATGAGTTTTTCGAAGGCGTTACGGCCGCCTTTTGCCCCGGCGTTGCGGGCGGTAAACACCAGCCCGTTGTCGGTGAGGGTGGATTGTGGTGGGCCGAAGTCGCTGATGAGGTGTGATAGTTCGTCGGCGACGGCAGGCCCAGAAAAGGACCGGCTGGCTGTAATGGACAGCAGCAGTCGGGAGTGGTCGTCGATGAAGTCGAGGATTTCGACGCGTCTTCCGCCGGTGAGATATGCGTGTGTGATGTCTGCTTGCCAGCATTCATTGGGGCGGGATGCTTCGAAGCGGATAAATGAGGTTCTCGGCCGCTTTTTTGGTTCTGGCTGCACGAGGCCGTGGTCGCGGAGGATGCGCACGATCGTCGAGGTAGATGGGGCATACATACCTTGTTGTTCCAGGTGGAACTGGATGGTTTCTGCCCCGGAATCCAGCCCGGAGTGGTCGAGCTGTTTGCGCATGTTGATGATGGTTTTCTTGAGCTTTTTGGATACTGCGCGTGGGTTGGAGTGCGGTGCTTTCGACTTCGGCTTTACCGCTTGTGGGCCGCCAGTGTCGTAGCGGCGGAGTAAGGCGTAGACCCACTGGCGGGACACGTTGAAACGCGTAGCGACTCGGGCGACTGGTTGGTGTTGCTCGCGGACAGCTTTGATGATCGCGAGATTGGAGAGTGTCCGATTCTTTGTGTGCGGGGGTTTGGTTTACAAGTAGTCCGCGAATCGGTCGGGGTAAGCCACGGCTAGTTGGTTGATGGCTTGTTTCCACCCGGTGGCTTTCGCTCCTTCAATATAGCCGTTGCATTCGATATCGCGCTTCGCTTTCTTGGCTCGCTGGGCGGCGCGCTTGTCTTCGATGTTGCAGATCATCAGCCACAGCGTTTTCAACGCCGCGGTATCGTTCGGGAACTGGCCGCGGTTACGGGTAGCTTTACGCAGTTCAGCATTCAGCGACTCGATCGAATTGGTGGTGTAGAGCACCCGGCGTGCCGCCGGCGGGAACTGTAGAAACGGCACGAACCGCTCCCAAGCGTCGCGCCAGACTTTGACCGATTGCGGGTATTTCCGGCCCAGTTCACTGGCTTCGAACGCATCCAAGGCGGCACGGGCGGTGTCCTCGTTTGCGGCCGTGTAGACCTCACGCAGCGCCCGGGAGACCCCTTTGCGGTCTTGGTAGGACACCCACCGGTTCGCAGCCCGAATCAGGTGCACGATACAGGTCTGCACCATGGAATTCGGCCAGGTGGCTTCCACGGCTTCCGGCAGGCCTTTGAGCCCGTCGCAGCAGACAATGAACACGTCCTGGACACCGCGGTTGGCCAGATCCGCGCAGACCGATGCCCAGAATGCGGCACCTTCATTTTCAGCGATCCACAATCCCAGGATGTGCTTGATGCCGTCCATGTCGACGCCAACCGCCATATAGCAGGACTTGTTGACCACGCGGTGGCCGTCACGGATTTTCACGCGTAGCGCGTCGAGGAAGATCACCGGGTAGAACTCGTCGAGCTGGCGGTTTTGCCAGATCATGACCTCGTCTAACACCGCATCGGTAATGGTGCTGATCGTATCCGGGCTCATATCCACCCCGAGCGTGGTCGCGAGGTGATGCTGGATATCGCGCACTGTCATCCCGCCGGCGTATAGCGAGACGATCATGTCGTCGAGTTCTGTGAGTCGGCGTGCGCCCTTGGGCACCATCCGGGGAGTAAAGGTGCCGGCACGGTCCCTGGGCACGGTCACTTCCACCGCGCCGTAGCCAGAATTGACGGTCTTGGTGTACGACCCATTGCGGTGATTGTTGCCCTGTGCGGATTCGACTTGGGCTTTGGTCTTGCGGTCAGAATGGCTATAGCCCAAATGCGCATCCATCTCCGCCTGCAGACCAGCGTTGATTGATGCCTGTAGCAGGCCTTTGACCAGCTCGCTTGCATCATCAGCGGAAGCCGACAGCTCGCTGATCAAGCTGGCGAGCTCAGGATTTTCCATCAGCTTCTCGCTGATCTCATTGACCTTTGCCGGGTCATGGTTTTTCTTCGGTGACACCGTAGTCATTATCGGTGAAACTCCTTCTAGATCAGAGCCTCACACACAAACTTCCTGACACCCTCCGCGACACACCTGTCAACTGTCATCGTGTCTTTGCCCCGGCTGCGGATGTAAAGGATGTCCCGACACACCTGTCAACTGTCAGTGACGTTTCCCCAGAACAGATTTGTAAACTATGTCATGACTTCAGACACCTCCGGGCGCACCAAATTTTTTACCCCGTCACCAGGCATTTTAGGTGGCGGGGTTCTTCAATTTCATCACCTCGGGTCTAGGGATCCCCCGTTAGAAAATTGGGGCGCAGTCCAAAACAGGCCATAGCCCCGTTCTGCCCCCCGCACTATGTTCGGCGAGGGGAGAACGGGGCACGCTGACAGCGACACGGCCTAAACCGAGTCTGCACGAGGGGAGTTAGTATTCCACCGCGTCACGGGTGATCGGGCACGTCATGCAGTGGCCGCCACCGCGACCGCGGCCCAGCTCAGCGGAGCTGATGGAGACGACCTCGATGCCTGCCTCCTCCAGGCGCTTGTTGGTGTGCATGTTGCGCTCGTAGCCAACGACCACGCCCGGCTCCAGAGCCACGACGTTGTTGGCGTCATCCCACTGTTCGCGCTCGGCGGTGAACGCGTCGCCACCGGTCGGGACCACGCGCAGCTTGTCCAAGTTGAGGGCATCGGCAACGACGTCCACAAACTTCTTGTTCTCACGGGTAACGGAGATGCCTGCCGCGTTGTCCTCCGGACGAATGGTGAACGGGATGATGGTATCGGTCACCGGCTCGTAGGCAGTCACGATGTCACGGTCGCAGAAGGTGAAGACGGTGTCGAGGTGCATGGACGCACGATCCGGTGCCATACCAGCCACGATGACCTTCTCGGCCGCATTTTCAGCGAAGAGGTTCTTGGCCACCTGGGAAATCGCCTGCCAGTTAGAACGCTCGGACATGCCGATGAGAACCACACCGTTGCCGACCGGCATGATATCGCCACCCTCCAGGGAGGACAGGCCCTGGTCCTTGGACGGATCGCCGTACCAGACGTGGAAGTCCTCGTTGGTGAACTTCGGGTGGAACTTGTAGATGGCGGAGGTGAGGAGGGTTTCCTGGCGGCGGGTCGGCCAGTGCATCGGGTTCAGGGTGACGCCGCCGAAGATCCACGCGGTGGTGTCACGAGTGAACTGGGTGTTCGGCAGCGGCGGGATGACGAACTGGGTGCCTTCGTGGGCCTCCGCGAGCGTGTTCATGATGGACAGGTCCTTCGGCAGCTCAGAGAAGGCCACGCCACCGATGAGCTTTTCGGCCAGCTCGCCCGACTCTTCACTCTTCAGCCAGGAGTAGAGCTCGTCAGAAGCTCCGGAGCCGACATTCTTCGGGGCCAGCTTGGTCTTCAGGATCCAGTCGCGGGCTTCGTCGTTGTCGAGGGTTTCCGCGAGCATCTTGTGCATCTCGAAGACCTCGACGCCGCGCTCTTCCATCTTGCGGACGAAGTCGGCGTGGTGGCGCTGCGCTTCCTCGACCCACAGAACATCGTCAAACAGAAGTTCCTCGGCGTTACGCGGGGTCAGACGCTCGTGGGCGCGGCCCGGCGAGCAGACGAGAACCTGACGGAGTTTGCCAACCTCGGACCAGGCACCAATCGGGGTGTTTGCGGAAGTCATGATGAAAGTCCTTTCCAAAGGGAAGAGAAGAGGAGGTTAAACGAGGGAGAGGCTGCCAGTGGCCAACATCCAGAGTGCTGCCACGGCGGCGATCGCCAGGACAGCCAGGATGATGAGCTCGTAGGGTTTGAAGTAATGCTTCGCACCCTTTTCGCGCTTAGCCCAGATGTAGACGGCTGCACCAGGCAGGTACAGCAGAGCTGAGAGGAGAAGGTTGGACGGCCCGGCTGCGTAGATGAGCCACAACCCGTAGACCGTGGCGACGAGGGAGATGATGAGGTCGCGTACGCGGCCTTTCGCCATCTTCCCGGTGTAGGTGTCGCCCCGTACCGTCACCATCAGCGCGTATCCGGCAGACAGCAGGTACGGCACGAGGATGAGTGCGGCGGCGAGAGTAGCCATGGACAGGTAGACATTGTCGGAGAACAACGCCGTGATGAGGAACAACTGGGTGATGGCGTTGGTGACCCATAGCGCGTTGGCCGGGGCGTCGTGCTTGTTCAGCTTGCCGAAGAACTTCGGCATCGTGCCGTCCGAACCAGGGATCTGCATGGTTTCACCGCACAGGAGGATCCATGACAGCAAGGCGCCGATAAGGGAGATGAGAACGCCGATACTAATCAGCCAGGCGCCCCACGGGCCCACGACCTCGGCGAGGACGTCAGCCATAGAAACATCGGGCAGATTGGCGATGTCCGAGCGCTGCATAACGCCCAAGGAGAGCAGGTTGACCGCCACAAGGAGGGCCAACATGAACAGGAAGCCGGTGACCGTGGCCTTGCCTACATCGGAACGGTTCTTTGCGCGCTTCGAGTAGATCGATGCGCCTTCGATGCCGATGAAGACCCAGACGGTAATCATCATCATGGACTTGGTTTGTTCAGAAACCGAGCCCAGGGACGCTTCGCTGCCCCAGAAATCCATGGTGAACAGGTCGTAATTGAACCCGATAGCCACGACGACAATGAACACCGCGAGCGGCACGATTTTCGCCACCGTCGTGATCGTGTTGATCAGCGCAGCGGTTTGCACGCCGCTGATGACCAGGAAGTGAACGGCCCACAGCAGGACCGAGGCGAGAATCACCGCAGGTACCGTGTTGCCACCCTCGAAGACTGGGAAGAACTTACCCAGCGTGGAGAACAGCAAAATAAGGTAACCGACGTTGCCGATGAGCGCTGATAGCCAGTAACCCCACGCGGAGTTGAACCCCACGTAGTTACCGAAACCGGCGCGTGCGTAGGCGTAAACGCCGTTATCGAGTTCTGGTTTCCGGCGGGAGAGGAACTGGTAAACCAGGGCAAGGCACACCATGCCGATGCCGGTGATGACCCATCCGATGATGATGGGGCCTGGTGCTGCGGCGGAGGCAACGTTTTGGGGGAGGGAGAAGATGCCTCCACCAATCATGGAGCCTACGACGAGGGCCAGGAGGGCCGGAAAGGCTAGTCCGCCTGCTTCGCTGGCGCGCCCAGATCCCTCTGGAGGATCAGGCAGCGAGGCTGTCGAGGCAGCCACGCTGGACGCTTTGTGCGAATGCATATTTTTCCTTTCTAGGAATTAATATCCTAGGGATTTCCCGAGAGCGGGTTTAACTTCCGTAACCCGCTACGCTCACAGTACGGCGAGAGGTGCGGCTCCGACAATAGAATTGATTGAATTTCTATGTGTCATTTTTCACCAATGTTAACCGGCTAAAAAATCGGAGCGAAACCGGTTTAAATATGCATTGACGGGGGTGAATAAAATACCGTGTCCAGGGGTGTTATAGAGACGGTGTTGAAGATTGGGGATTGTCGCTTTCGGCGGTCTCTATAAATTGCACGGGCGGTAGAAGAAATTACGGAGGCGTGTAATTTATGACTATTGGTTTAAAAATCAAGGAAGTGCTAAAATGTGAAATTTCGTCGTAATAGGACCAATGTCTTCCTCTTGGTCTCATTCCAGTTGCACTGGGCTGGGGTGTATTACCGCCCCAGCACGTAGTCGACGTCGCGTTCTGCTTCGGGCGTCGAGACGGTGACCGCGGTGCCCCAGGGGTCGCGGACGGTGAGGCTGGCGCCGTCATCGGCAAGCGTGGCGGCCTGGCCGGTGGAGCGGAGGCGCTCGGTGAGGGCATTGAGATCCGCGCGGCCGGGGACCGTGACGGCCACGTTCCCGAGGCCGAGGGTGGCCGCACGCGGGCCGGCGCCGCGAGAATTCCACGTATTCATAGCCACGTGGTGGTGGTAGCCGCCCGCGGAAGCAAACAAGGCCTGCGGGAACTGGTCATTGGTCACGCCGAAGCCGAGCTGGCCAACGTAGAACTCCCGTGCCAGGGCAGTATCGCCTACCTGCAGGTGGACGTGGCCGATGCGGCCGGTCTCCTTACCGGCGCCAGCGTGCGCGGACTCGGGGAGGTGGCTGCGCAGGTAAGCCCGCGGGTCGAGGGGAAGGGTGTCCATGATGACCTGCCCGCCGCGCCGGGGCCACTCGCTGCGGGGGCGGTCCCAGTAGAGCTCAATGCCGTTTCCCTCCGGGTCGGTGAAGTAGAACGCCTCGCTCACGAGATGGTCGGCGCTGCCCACGTAGCGGCTTTCCGGGTGCTGCGCCGCGCGGGCGACGGTGACGGCGAGCTCCTGCTGGGTCTGATAGAGGAACGCGGTGTGGAACAGGCCTGCCTGGCGGCCGTTCCAGGCGGGCAGATCTGGGGTTTCCACGAGGCGCACCAGGGGCGTCGTGCTGTGGCCGAGGACGCGACGGCGCTCGCGGCGGACCTCTGCGTCCTCGATGGGGGTAAGGCCAAGCGCCTCCTCGTAGTACGCGGATATCCGCTTCAGGTTGCCCACGTTCAAGGTGATGGCGCCCATGTGAGTGGCGGCGCTCAGGGTATTCGTTGTGGTCTCTTCGGTGGTCGGCATCGGGGTGGCCCTCCGTGGCATGTAGTTGACGTGTCATATAACTATAGCGGGGGAGGATTTATTCCGGAAAGTATTTCAATTCGATCGAATCTATGCGCAGACTCACTGGATAGATATAAAGTGAGGTGCATTACTGTCCGCGGGGGTGTGCACGCCCGTCATGGGCGTCTCAAACGAGGAGAGCGTGAATGAATATCGAAATGGACATGGTGCAAACCATCGGGTTTGCCGTCATCCTGCTGGTCATCGGCATGTGGCTGCGCCGCCGGGTGCGCTTCTTCGAGCGATTCGCCATTCCCTCTCCGGTCATCGGCGGCTTCCTGTTCGCCATCATCAACTTGGGCCTGTGGCTTACCGACGTGGCGGAGATCGAGTTCGACACCACGCTGCAGAGCTTCTTCATGACGATGTTTTTCACCACGGTCGGCTACGGCGCGTCCATCGCGATCCTGCGCAAGGCCGGCCCGCTGGTGCTCCGGTTCCTGGTCGTCGCGTCCGTGTTGGTGATCCTGCAAGACGTCCTTGCCACCGCTCTCGCGCCGCTGGTGCAGATCCCCTCGGCGCTGGCGCTGATGACCGGCTCAGTGGCCATGACCGGCGGGCACGGGGTTTCCGGCGGCATCGCCCCGCTCGTGGAGGCCAACGGCACCGCCGGCGCGGAGACGGTCGCCTACACTGCCGCCACGTTCGGTCTGATCGCGGGCTCGCTCATGGGTGGGCCGCTGGCGAACCGGCTCATCACCAAGCACCGCCTGCACGCGGTCGAAGGCGGCGACAAGGTGGACGAGGGCCTGCTGGCCGAAGAACCGCGCCACCTACGTAGCGGACGCGTCCTCCAGGCGTTCGTGGTCATCTTGATCGCCATGTTCATCGGCTCCTACGTCACCGAGGCGCTCAATTACCTGGTGGGGCAGCTCACCGAGCAGGCCGCCTTCCCGGGGTACTTCGGCTCGATGATTGTGGCCATCATCCTGCGCTACCTGTCCGACCGGCAGCAGCCGGAGAAGTACCACGAGTTGGTGCCGCCGCAGGAGGTAGAGGTCGTCGGCGAGGTCGCCCTCGCGCTGTTCTTGGCCATGGCGCTGATGTCCATCCGCCTGTGGGAGCTGGTGGATCTTGCGCTGCCGCTCATCGTGCTGCTCGCCGCGCAGACGGTCCTCATGTTTGTCTTCGCCCGCTTTGTCACCTCCCCGGTGATGGGCAAGTCCTACGACTCGGCCATCATCACCGCCGGCCACTGCGGCTTTGGCATGGGCGCCACCCCGAACGGCGTGGCCAACATGGAGTCCGTGGTCCAGAAGTTCACACCCTCGCCCGTCGCCTTCTTCGTCCTGCCCATCGTCGGCGGCATGTTCATCGACTTCGTGAACATCACCGTCATCATGGTGTTCCTCGGCTTCGTGAGCTAGCGGGCAGAAAACGGCGAACGCCCTGGGTGTGCGCGGCGAGAACGTCGCTTCAACGCACACCCAGGGCGTAAGCGCTGGGGGAGAAGAGAAGGTTTACTTCTTGTCGGCCTTTTCGGAAGCCTTCTCGGAAGCCTTGTCGCCCTTGCCCTTCTTTTCATCCTTGCCCTTGTCGTCCAGGCTGAACTTGGAGGCGTCCAGGCCCAAGGCGTCGGAGATGGTGAAGAAGAGGTCGGTCTGGTCGGTCAGGCCCGACACGTTCGCGGCGTTCGGTCCGAAGGCGGCCAGGCGCAGCTGGGTGCCGGTGTGGCCCTGGCTTTCCACGTCCACGTTCTCGGAGGTGGCGTAGCCGACGGTCATCGGGGAGCCGTCCTCGGTGATGAGGTTGCGGGACAGACCCGGGTACAGGGTCTCGCGGGCCTCTTCAACGGAGATACCCTTCTTCTCCGCGAGCTTCTCGATGTCCTTGTCGTCCTTGTAACCGACAATCTGCGAGGTGTGTGCGTGGTCGGCGGTGACCAGCACGAGGGTCTCGCCGTCCTTCTTGGCAAAGTCGAGGGCCTCCTGGACTGCCTCGTCCAGGTCGACGGTCTCACCGATCTGGCCACACGGGTTAGCCATGTGGTCTTCCTTATCGATGGACGCGCCCTCCACCTGCAGGAAGAAGCCGTCTTCCTTGTCGTCGAGCAGGTCGATGGCCTTGTTGGTCATGGCCGCCAGGTTCGGGATGTCGTCGGTGCGCTCCTCATTCTCGGTGCACTTCTCAGCATCCTGGAGGTAGCCCTGCTTCTCCGCCTTCGGGCCCTTCCAACGAACCGGGAGGTTGCCGTCGCCGAACAGGCCGAGCACCGGCTTGTCCTGGTTGGCTTCCTTGATCTCCTCGAGCTCCTTGGCGGTCTTCGGGATCTGGTAGCCGCGCTCCTCGGCATCGGCAAGCACGGTCTTGCCCTTGGCGTCGCCGGCCTGGATGGTCTGCTCGTAGCTCTCGAGGCCGCCACCCAGGGTGACGTCAGCGCGGGTGTCCAGGATCTGCTCGGAGATGGAGCCCTTGCCGCCCTTCTCCTTCAGGTCGTCGCCGCACTTTTCCGCGTCCTCCGGGCCGTAGCAGCCACGCTCGCTGACGTGCGCCGCCTCGACGGCCGGGGTAGCGTCCTGGATTTCTGCGGTGGAGACGTTACCGGTCGCCTTGCCGTTGGCCTTGGCGATCTCCAGCAGGGTCGGCTGCGCCTCGCCGTCGATGTCCTTGGAGATAGCACCGTTGTAGGTCTTGGTGCCGGTGGACCATGCGGAACCGGACGCGGCGGAGTCGGTGACGTAGTCCGGCTTGCCGGTCTCCTTATCCAGGGAGTAGTGGGTGTACTGGCCGGTGACCGGCAGAGCGTCGATGCCCTTGAACATGCCGCCGGCACCCTCCGCGTAGTTGCGGGCCACGGTGATCTCGGAATCGCCCATGCCATCGCCGATGAGCAGGATGACGTTCTTGGCGCCGGTCTTATCCATCGCCTGCTTCATGAAGTCGCTCTGGTCGCCGGTCAGGCGACGAGCGCCGCCGTGCTCCTTGAGCTCGCCGCGGGCCTCGCGGTTGGCGATGTCGGAATCCAGGTCCGCCCCGCCGTTCTTGCCGGACTTCGACTTGGACTTGTCCTTCTTATCCTTGTCCTTGGTGTCCTTGCCGGACTTGTCGTCGTCCTTCTTACCTTGGTCGTCGTTCTTGTCCTGGGCGGCGGTGGCGTTGGTGTTGTCGTCAGCACCGGACGCGTTGTCCTCCGGGGCGCTGCAGCCAGCAACCAGCACGGCAGCGGCACCGAGACCGAGGCCAGCCTTGAGTACGCGGTTCATCCTGAACTCCTTGCAATCAGCATGGGATGGTTTTCTTCCAAGGAGAAGTTAAGGCTTTCAGGTGGACTCAAGGTTGGGGGCAGGTTAACCCGCGATGAACCTCCTGCGCGCGGTGGATAAAAACGATCTGCGCAGGAGGAATCACAGGGGTGACAACCGGGGGTGAGCCGTCTGGCTCACGAGCTATTTCTCGCCGACCTTCCCCTCCTTCGGCCACACCACCACGACGGCTGGGCGCGGGGTGGAGTTCCCGCCGTCGGGCCAGTGGGACGACGGCTCGTCAAAGGCGGCCTCGTCGTCCTCGCCCGGGTGCTGCACGTTGACCATGACCCGGTCGGCATCGACAATCGGCCCGCACGTTTCCGCGCCTACCGGAACCGTGAGGAAGCACTTGAGCTCGCCGCGCGTCGCGCCCTCGGTGGTCACGGCGTAGAGGCCATCGTTGGAGCCCAGCGCATTGCCGTCGGTGGAAATCCACATGTTGCCGTGCGGATCGAAGGCGAGGTTGTCCGGGCACGAAATGGGGGAGACCCGTTCTTTGTCGAATCCGCCGAAGTAGCTGTTGGCCACCTTCGGGTCACCGCAGACGAGGAAGAGGTTCCAGGTGAAGGACTCACCGGCGTGGTCATCGTCGATCTCCATGACCATGCCGTTCTTGTTCTCCTTAACCGGGGCCCATTCCTTCGGGCCCTCCTTGCTCTTCTTGGCGTCCTTGCCGGTGGCGCCGCGGTAGGAGTTGTTGGTCAGCGCCGCGTAGACCTTGCCGGTCTGCGGGTTGATGTCCACGTCCTCCGGGCGGTCCATCTTGGTTGCGCCCACCTTGTCGGCGGCCTCACGGGTAAACACCGCGACCTCCTCGGCGCTGAAGCCGTCCACGTGAGACTCGTACTTGTTGTTGTCGGTGTCCGCGGTGAGCAGCTTGACCCAGCGGCCCTTGCCGTCGAAGGCGCCATCGTCAGGCAGCACGCCGGAGCCATCGATCTCGTCTTCCGGGGAGTTGCCGTCCATCACCGCAACGTAGAGCGTGCCGTTGTCCAGGATGGTCATGTTGTGGGCGGTGTCGCCCTCCTTGACCTTCTTGGAGCTGACGAACTTGTAGATGTACTCGAAGCGCGAGTCGTCGCCGGAATAGGTGACCACGGTGCCGTCTTTAGTGATGTGGACGTTGGCGGCCTCGTGCTTGAAACGGCCCACCGCCGAGTGCTTGACCGGCGTGGACTTCGGATCGTACGGGTTGACCTCGACGACGTAGCCGAAACGGTTGGCCTCGTTCGGGTTCTTTGCCAGGTCAAAGCGCTCGTCCAGACGCTCCCACTTGCGTGTCGATGCCTCGTCTTTGAACCCGAAGCGCTCCAGCGACTCCTGGGTGCGCTTGTCGGAGGAAGAAGCGTTGGCGAAGTAGCTGTCGAAGTTCTCCTCGCCGGACAAGACCGTACCCCACGGGGTGACGCCGCCGGAGCAATTGGCGATGGTCCCCAGCACCCGCGTGCCCGTCGAATCCGCGCTGGTTTTCACGAACTCGGAACCGGCCGCCGGTCCGGTGAGCGTGAACGGGGTGGTGGCGGTGATGCGGCGGTTCAGGTCGCCGAATTTGCGGGTGAGTTTGCCGCTCTTTGCGTCCTTGGACACCTCCAGCACCGTCATGCCGTGGTTGGCCCAGCCCAAACGGATCTGCTCGTCGGTCGGGTTGTCCGAGTCGTAGCCGGGGAACATCTGCGGCTCGGTGGTGTACTCGTGGTTGCACACGTAGAGAAGGCGCGAATCGTCGCTCGGGTGCTCGAGCAGACCCGCGAAGTCATTGTTGAAGCCGAACTGCTTTTCCGCGTCGGCGGCCTTCTGGTTGTGCACATCGAACTCGGGCGCGCCCTTGACCACCGGGTCGCCCCACGCGATGAGGACGGACTGCTCGTAGCCCGCCGGCACGACGACCTCGTCCTTCTCGTTGGGCTCGACGCTGTCGAAGTGCATGCCGTCGGCACTGGGCTGGTCCGTGGCGGATTCGCTGGCGGTGGTCTTGCCGCCGCTAGCGGAGTCCCCGGTCTTCGAGTCGGCGCCGTTTTCGTTTTCTGCACCAGTGGCGCACGCGGCCAGGGCTGCGCCGCCGCCGACGGAGACGACGGCGAGGCCGCCGGCGCGCAGAGCCTTGCGGCGGGAGAACTGGTCGCCGAAGTAGGGGTTGGACGAGGTGTTGTCGCAGTCGCCGAGGCAGGCGTTGCCGCACTTGTACTGGCAGGTCAGGCTGGAACGCGACGAGGCGAACGGGTTGGCCCGCAGTAGGTTTTTACGCAGGAAAGTCACTGTGTTTTAGCTCCAAATACGGTGAATAAAATCTTGCATGCGGGACATTAAGGCGTGCGGGTGGCGCCAGGGTGTCGCTGAGGTTAACTAATGAAAAACATTATCGTTTTCTGATTGTGGCGCCCTTTTCCGTGCCACTTTTCCGTGCGCTAACCTTGGCTAACGTGAGCAACCAGAAGAACACCGAAGCAAACGACATCCCCGAGCAGCTGCGCATCCGCCGCGAGAAGCGTGCCCGGCTTCTCGAATCCGGCGCCGACCCGTACCCGGTGAGCGTGGATCGCACCATCTCCCTGGCTGACCTGCGCGCCAAGTACGCGGTGGTGCAGCAGGACGCGGACCAAGACGGCGAGGCCGCTGCCTCCGCCCAGCAGGATGTACACGTCACCTACCTGGAGCCCGGGCAGGAGACCGAGGACGAGGTGGCTATCGCCGGCCGCCTTATCTTTATGCGCAACACCGGCAAGCTCTGCTTCGCCACCCTGCAGGACGGCGACGGCACCCAGATGCAGGCGATGCTCTCGCTCGCCGAGGTGGGCGAGGAGCGCCTCGCGGCGTGGAAGTCCGACGTAGACCTGGGTGACTTCATCTCGGTGAGCGGCAAGGTCGTCGCTTCCCGCCGCGGCGAGCTGTCCGTCATGGCCCGCGAGTGGACCATGGCGTCGAAGTCGCTGCGCCCGCTGCCGGTCTCGTTTGCGGAGATGGCAGAAGACACCCGCGTCCGCCAGCGCTACAACGACCTCATCATGCGCGAAGAGGCCCGCAAGAACGCCATGACCCGCGTGAAGGTCCTGCGCGCGCTGCGCAACTACCTGGAGGGCAACGAGTTCGTGGAGATCGAGACCCCGATGCTCCAGACCCTTCACGGCGGCGCCGCGGCGCGTCCGTTTGTCACCCACTCCAACGCGCTGGACATCGACCTCTACCTGCGCATCGCGCCGGAGCTCTTCCTCAAGCGCGCCGTGGTGGGCGGCATCGACCGCGTCTTCGAGATCAACCGCAACTTCCGCAACGAGGGCATCGACAAGTCGCACTCGCCGGAGTTCGCCATGCTGGAGACCTACCAGGCATGGGGCGACTACGAGACCGGCGCGCGCCTCATCCGCGAGGGCATCCAGTCCGTGGCCCAGGAGGTCTTCGGCTCCCACAAGGTCACGCTCGCGGACGGCACCGGGTACGACTTCGGCGGGGAGTCTTGGCCGGAAATCGAGATGTACCCCTCCCTCAATGAGGCGCTGCAGCGCAAGTTCCCGGGCCAGCCCGAGGTCACCATCGAGTCCTCGGTGGAGGAGCTGAAGCAGCTTGCCGATGTCATCGGTCTCGACGTCCCCGAAAACGGCGGCTGGGGCCACGGCAAGTTGGTCGAGGAAATCTGGGAGGTCCTCTGCGAGGACCAGCTGGAAGGTCCCATCTTTGTGAAGAACTTCCCGGTGGAGACCTCCCCGCTGGTGCGCAGCCACCGCTCCCAGCCGGGTGTGACCGAGAAGTGGGACCTCTACGTCCGCGGCTTCGAGCTCGCCACCGGCTACTCTGAGCTGGTGGACCCGGTGGTCCAGCGCGAGCGCTTTGAGGACCAGGCGCGCCTGGCCGCCGGCGGTGACGACGAAGCCATGGTGCTCGACGAGGACTTCCTCGCCTCCATGGAGCAGGGCATGCCGCCGACGTCCGGCACCGGCATGGGCATCGACCGCCTGCTGATGGCCCTGACCGGTCTGGGCATCCGCGAGACGGTGCTCTTCCCGATTGTGAAGCCGGAGGCGTAAAAGCATACCGACGGCGCGGCTCGGCGCCGTTTTGCTTCCGTTCTGCTTTCCCGCGCCGGCCTGCTCCCCGTGCGCACGTTTTCGGATCATAAGACGGCAAAACGTCGACGAAACTACCCCTTAAGATCCAAAAACGTGCGCAGCGGGTTTCCGCCGGCTGTTGATTGCAGCGGTTGGGTGTAGCGGTTGGTCGCTGAAGCGTCCGCTCTGAGATCGACAAAGCTCCCGCGTCCTTTGAAAGGAGCGGGAGCTTTTGGCGTTAGGAGCGGCCGAGCCGGCCGCGCTAACCGCTGGCTACTTGTTCACGATGTGGGTGCCAGCCTTGCCATCGAGAGCCTCGCCAGCCTTCTCCAGGGAGGTGACGATGGCGGAGCGGGCATCGCCAGACTCGACGAACTCCAGGCAGGCCTCGACCTTCGGGAGCATCGAGCCGGGGGCGAACTGGCCATCGTCGGCGTGCTTGCGCATCTCTTCGACGGTGACCTCGTCCAGCTGCTTTTCATCCGGCTTGTTGAAGTTCACGGCGATGTTTTCCACCGCGGTGAGGATGACCAGCTGGTCTGCATCGATCTGGCGGGCCAGCAGGGAAGCGGAGAGATCCTTATCGATGACCGCCGGGACGCCGCTCAGGCCGTCCTCGCGCTCGACAACCGGGATGCCGCCGCCGCCGGAAGCGATGACGACGATGTTGTCCTTCATCAGGGAGTCAATGACCTTGCTCTCCACGACGCGGGTCGGGCGCGGGGACGCAACAACCCAGCGCCAGCCGCGGCCGGAATCCTCAACGTACTTGTTGCCGGTTTCTGCGGCAGCCTTGTCGGCCTCTTCCTTGGTGAGCATCGCGCCGACCGGCTTGGTCGGGTTCTCGAATGCCGGGTCCTTCTCGTCGACGACGGTCTGGGTGACAATCGAGGAGACCTCGCGGTCGATCTTGCGCTTGTTCAGCTCGTTGTCGAGCGCCTGTGCGAGGTGGTAGCCGATGTAGCCCTGAGACATTGCGCCACACTCGGCGAACGGAATGGTCGGAGAGGAACCATTCTTGGCTGCCTCGTCGGTAGCGACCTTGATCATGCCCACCTGCGGACCGTTGCCGTGGGTGATCATGACCTCGTGGCCAGCCTCGATCATGTTGACCAGGGAGACGGCGGTGTCTTTGATGAGCTGGAGCTGCTCTTCGGGGGTCTTACCTAGGGCGTTGCCGCCGAGAGCGACAACAATACGTTTGGTGTCAGCCATCGAAAATTCACACTTCCTCGTGCTTTAAAGATAGCCGGGGAACAGGAGTTCCCCAGAATGGAGAAGGAAAAAGGGGCGAGGCGTCAACCTATGCCCGCCCCTTTTAGTTGAAGGTGTCCTTAGGAACTAGGACAGGGTGGCGTACATGACAGCCTTGATGGTGTGCATGCGGTTCTCGGCCTCGTCGAAGACCTTGGACTTCGTGGACTCGAAGACGTCGTCGGTGACCTCCATCTCGGAGACGCCGAACTTCTCGGAGATGTCCTTGCCGATGGTGGTCTTGGTGTCGTGGAAGGACGGCAGGCAGTGCATGAAGATGGCGTCGTCGTCGGCCTTGTCCATGACTTCCTGGGTGACGCGGTACGGCTCGAGGAGCTTGATGCGGGACTCCCAGATGTCGTCCGGCTCGCCCATGGAAACCCAGATGTCGGTGTAGATGACGTGGGCGTCCTTGGCAGCCTCGTCGACGTCCTCGGTCAGGGTGACGGAGCCGCCGGTCTCCTCGGCGATGCGCTTTGCCTCGGACACCAGGTCGTCCTTCGGCATCTGCTCCTGCGGGCCGCACGCAACGAAGTGCATGCCCAGCTTGGCGCACACAACCATGAGGGAGTTTGCGACGTTGTTCTGAGCATCGCCCATGAAGACGAACTTCAGGCCCTTCAGACCCTGCGGGAAGTTCTCCTCGATGGTGAGCATGTCGGCGATCATCTGGGTCGGGTGGAACTCGGTGGTCAGACCGTTCCAGACCGGGACGCCGGCGTTAGCAGCCAGATCCTCGACAATCTCCTGGGCGAAGCCGCGGTACTCGATGCCGTCGTACATACGGCCCAGGACGCGAGCGGTGTCCTCGATGGACTCCTTCTTGCCCATCTGGGAGCTGCCCGGATCGAGGTAGGTGACGCCCATGCCGAGGTCCATACCGGCGACCTCGAAGGCGCAGCGGGTACGGGTGGAGGTCTTCTCGAAGAGGAGAACGATGTTCTTGCCCTCGAGGTAGCGGTGCGGGGTACCCGTCAGCTTCAGGTTCTTGAATTCCTTGGAGAGCTTGATCAGGTAACGGATCTCTTCCGGGGTGTAGTCGAGGAGCTTCAGGAAGTGACGGCCGCTCAGGCTAACAGGCATGGGATCTTCTCCTTCTAGAAGTCGGGTTCCAACCCAACGGGTTGGGTCGAACAATCTCGGATAAAACCGAGACGGAATCTCTCCGATTCCGCCTATGAGTTTACGCCTCGAGGACGAAAATGCAGCCCCGCCGATCCATTCTCAAACTTACGCAATAATGCAAAAAATACAGTACATCATCCGAAAGTCGGATAGGTAATAAGTGGTCGTTTTGGCGTGCCGTTTCCTCCGTTCAGTTGGTGGTTGAATAAGTTGCAACCAGCGCTGTAGCGGTCCGTGTGGTTGATTGTTATGGCTTTTATCACCCATAAAAAGCTTCCAAAACGGGCGATCTTCGCACCGTGGAGGGGTAGAATTATGCAGTCGCGATTTTAGCTATTAACGTTTAAATTGTGTCCAGTTAATCGAATCTGGGTATAAACCAAGCGGACGCGCGTAACGGGCGCACAAGGCGTGCGGGCGTACAAGGCGCGTGGGCGGACAGGGCATGTCGGCGGGCAGGGCATGTCGGCGGGCAGGGGGAGTGGCCGGCCGGCGTGCGCACTGCCAGAGAAACGACAAGGTCCCTCCGTGGACATTCACGGAGGGACCTGACGTTTGAGCGGGGTATATCTTATGCGCCGCCGTAGATAAGCACCTGGGTCACCAGCAGGATGCCGCCGAAGACGAACAGGAAGACCACCATCGGCCAGACGAAGCGCACCCAGTGTTGGAACTTCATGTTCAGCATCGCCAGCGTGGCCATGATCAGGCCGGTCGGGGCGAGGAACAGCATGGAGTACTGACCCCACTGGTAAGCGCAGACGATGATCCAGCGCGGGATGTCCACGGCATCGGCAAGCGGGGCCATGATCGGCATCGCCAGCACGGCCAGGCCGGACGAGGACGGAACCACGAAGCCCAGCAGGAAGAAGATGACCAGCATGATGAGGATGAACAGCGGGCCGCTCATGCCGGAAACCAGATTGGTCGAGGCGTTGAGCATCGTGTCCGAAATCAGACCATCGTTCATGATGATGTTGATGCCGCGGGCCAGGCCGATGATCAGCGAGACGCCGACCAGGCTGGACGCGCCTTCGACAAAAGCGTCGGTGAGCTGCTTTTCATCCAGCTTGTTGTCCTTGCTGAACAGCACCAGGACCATGATGACGATGGCGATGGTCAGGAACATCGCGGCCATGGCCGGGAACCACCAGCCCTGGGCCATAACGCCCCACACCATCGTCGGGAACGCGAGCACGAATAGCGTCAGGATGATCTTGCGCGTCAGCGTGAACGGCGGGATGTCTTCCTGCGAGGACGCCATGGACCACTGCTTTTCAAACTTCTCCTTGTCCTCGTAGGAGTAGGAGGCAGTCGGGTCCTTCTTGATCTTCTGGGAGTACCAGTAGAGGTAGCCGATGACCACGGCGGCAGCGAAGATGGCGCCGCCGATACGCCACCAGAGGCCCTCGGTGAACGTGGTGCCTGCCGCATTCGACGCGATCACCACGGAGAACGGGTTAATGGTCGAGAACGCCGAGCCCATCGAACCCGCGAGGAAGATGGCACCCACACAGATCATTGAGTCGTAGCCCATGGCCAGGAAGATGGGCACCAGGATGGGGTAGAAGGCGACGGCCTCCTCCTCCAGGCCGCAGAGCGAGCCGCCCAGGACCATAAAGATCGACACCAGGAAGACCAGAGCGAACTCGTGGCCCTTCGTCTTCTTGGTCAGCGCCAGCAGGCCGGACTCGAACGCGCCGGTGGCGCGGACAACGCCGATAAGACCGCCGAGGACCAGGATGAAGACCATGATGTCGACGGCTTCGATGGTGCCGTTGACCATCGCGACCGGGATGTCGGCAATGCCCGCCGGGTTCTTGGGCAGGGACTCGTACGAGTTCGGCACCGACACCGCGTCGGTGATGTTGCCCGAGGTGAACTGGTCAATCGGCAGGTCCATGCCCAGGTCCGACAGGGTGTCCTGGGTAGCCGGTAGCTCCTCGGTGTCACCGTTCGGGTGGGTGAGCACCATGTTGCCGCCCTCGTAGCCAACCTTGGCGTACGCACCGGACGGGATGATCCAGGTGGCGATCGCGGCGAGCAAGGTGAGGAAGAACAGAATGGTAAACGCGCTCGGGACGTTGAGGCCCTTGCGCTTTTTCTTCTTCCCCGTCGAGTTCTCGGCGGCGGTGGTGTCCGCCTCAGCCTCCGGCTTTACCTCCTCGTCTTTCCGCACCTTGGTCGAGGTGGCGGTATCGGAGTGTAAGACGCGTTCCTCTTCGGGATTCTGGCCGGGGCCGGACGATGGCCGCGAGACTTCGTCAGTCATGAAGGCTCCTTCGTGTCGTGCTGCTATCCGGGGAGGCGGCGCCGAGGGGTGTGCGTGCGTGGCATATTCAGCGAGCAAGAATTACACGACTCGGTGAGATTCTCCCCGCGGTTAATAGGCAGCTGTGAAAGCCCAATAGATACGGCTGGCACTGCCCTTATAACCGGAAGTGATTTCTCTAAGAAACCACTGTCCAGTTTAGCGCTCACCCCGGAAATCACATAGTGCAGAGAAATGGCCCCACCCGACCGGTTTTACCCAGTTGAGCAGGGCCAGTTTCGCTTATTTAGGCGGTGCGGAGTTTACGTGTTATGCGTCACGTTTCCGCGCAGAACGGTGGCCGCGACGCGGGCACCGAAACGGTGGCCAGCGTACGGGGTGTTCCGCGCCTTGGACGCCAGCTCGTCCGCGTTGACTTCCCAGTCCTCGTTGTCGTTGACGACGGTGAGGTTGGCCGGCTCGCCCACGGCAATCGGGCGGCCGTGATCCGGGATGCGGGCAATTTCCGCGGGGCGCTCCGACATGACGCGGGCGACCCAGCGCCAGTCAGCGTCGCCGGTCTCCACGAACAGCTTGGCGATGATAGCCAGCGACGTCTCCAGCCCCAGCATGCCCGGGCGGGCGAGCTCGAACTCGCAGGCCTTGTCGGCGTCGGTGTGCGGGGCGTGGTCGGTGGCCACCACGTCGATGGTGCCGTCCAACAGGGCGGCGCGCAGCTTTTCCACGTCGGACTTCTCGCGCAGCGGCGGGTTGACGCGGTAGAGGGCGCTGTAGGTGTTGAGCACTTCATCGTCCAGCAGCAGGTGGTGCGGAGTCACCTCGGCCGTGACCGGGATGTCCTTGTCCTTCGCGCTGCGGATGAGTTCCAGGGAACCCTCGGAGGAGACGTGGCAAAAGTGCACGCGGCCGCGGTAGTCGCGCGCGAGCATGATGTCGCGGGCGATGACGGACTCCTCGGCGGTGCGCGGCCAGCCGCGCAGGCCCAGACGGCCGGCGGTGGTGCCCTCGTGGGCGGTCGCGCCCTCGGTGAGGCGGTGGTCCTCCGCGTGCTGGGCGAGTAGCACGTCAGTGCCGCGGGCGTACTCGATGGCGCGGCGCATGACCTGCGGGTCGTTAACGCACTTGCCGTCGTCGGAGAACATGCGCACCTTGGCGCCGGAGCGCGCCATAAGCCCCATCTCGGTGAGCTTCTTGCCCTCCAGGCCCTGGGTGATGGAGCCGATCGGGTGGACGTCGCACAGGCCGACCGCCTGGCCGCGGTTCCACATGTTTTCCGCGGTGGCGGGGGAGTCGGTGACCGGGTCGTTGTTGGCCATCGCAAAGACGGCGGTGAAGCCGCCGCGGGCGGCGGCCGCGGAACCGGAAGCGATGTCCTCGGCGGCCTCGTTGCCCGGCTCGCGCAGGTGGACGTGCAGGTCCACCAGGCCCGGCAGCAGGACGCCGCCCTTGCCGTCCAGGTCGCGGTCGGCGGTGGCGTCAGCGGCGGCGTTCAGGTCCTTGATAACGCCGTCTTCCACCAAGACGTTGACCGGGTCGGATTCGCCGTAGGGGCGGACGTTCTTGATGAGCAGGGTGCCCTGTGCCGCAGGCGCGGTCTGGCCGGTGGCCGGGTAGGAAGTGTTCGTCATGATGAGAGGTCCTTTCTAGCCGGGGCAGGTTAGTCGTTAGCGTCCGTGGACAGCAGGGTGTAGAGCACCGACATGCGTGCTTCGACGCCGGTGGCAACCTGCTCGAGAATGGTCGACTTCTCTTCGTCTGCGACGTTGAAGCCGATTTCCTTGCCGCGGATGATCGGGCCAGGGTGCATGACGATGGCACCGTCGCGCATCTTGGCGGAGCGCTCCTCCGACAGGCCGTAGAGCTCGGAGTACTCGCGCGCGGACGGGAAGAAGCCGCCCTTCATGCGCTCTTCCTGGACGCGCAGCATCATGACGGCGTCCGCGGTGGCCAGCTCTGCGTCCAAGTCGTAGGAGACGGTTACCGGCCAGTTCTCCACGCCCACCGGCAGCAGCGTCGGCGGGGCGACGAGGACAACCTCGGCGCCGAGCGCGGTGAAAATCTCCACATCGGAGCGGACCACGCGGGAGTGCAGGCAGTCGCCGACCAGGAGGAACTTGGCGCCGGACAGGTCGCCGAGGCGGCGGCGGGCGGTCACGGCATCGAGAAGCGCCTGCGTCGGGTGCTGGTGCTGGCCGTCACCGGCGTTGATGACGCTCGGGCCGTTACCGTTCGGGGCGATGGCCTCCGCGAGGTGCTGCGCCGCACCGGAGTTGGGGTGGCGCATGACGATGGCGTCCGCGCCCAGCGCACGCAGCGTCAAGCCCGTATCGCGCAGGGACTCGCCCTTCTGCACCGACGAGGAGCTCGCCGAAATCTTCATCACGTTCGCGCTCAACGCCTTGCCGGCGGCCTCGAAGGAGGCGCTGGTGCGCGTCGAGTTTTCGTAGAACAGGTTGTAGACAACCCGGCCGCGCAGGGCCGGGACCTGCTTGACTTCCCGGCCGTCCAGGGCCTCGTGGAAGCGGTCTGCTTCGTCCATGAGTCCCACGATTTCTTCGCGGGACAGGTCAGAGATGCTCAGGAGGTGCTTCACTTACTTTTCTCCCTTCCGGTGGAGCGTTACGGCGTCGACTCCGTCGAGTTCACGGAGGGAAACGGTGACCTTCTCCGACTTGGAAGTCGGCAGGTTCTTGCCCACGTAGTCGGCGCGAATAGGCAGTTCACGGTGGCCGCGGTCAACCAGGACCGCGAGCTGGACCATGGCCGGGCGGCCGAGGTCGCGCAGGCCGTCGAGGGCCGCGCGAATGGTGCGCCCGGAGTAAAGGACGTCATCCACCAGGATGACGGTGGCACCGTCAATACCGGAATCAGGGATGTGAGTGGGGCGAAGCGCACGGTGCGACGTGTTCCGCAGGTCATCGCGGTAAAGCGTCGTATCGATGGCACCGAGGCCAACCTCCGTACCGGAAAAGGCCTTAATGTTTTCGCTCAAGCGTTTAGCGAGCGGTACGCCTCCGGAGGGAATACCAAGTAGAACGACTGTATTTCCGTCAGCCGAATCGAGAGCATTTTTCTCGATGATTTCGTGCGTGATGCGCGCGATGGTGCGCTCGACGTCCGCAGCGCCCAGGATCTCGGTCCCTGCAGACTGGTCAGTCACGTCACTCATCTCGGCTCCTTTCTCGCGTCACTGCGCGTCGTTAAAAGGATGAATAGATGGGGCCTGCACATAGTTGGTATGCGTTATGGCCACGAAAGAAGCTAGCACGATTTATCCGCCGGGTAAAGCCCCAGCGAAAGCCCCAGCGGTGCGGACGAACGGTCCCCCAGCATGCGTTTGACCACGTTCTCGGCCGAAATGAGGCACATGGGAACACCCACGCCCGGCAGCGTGGTTGCCCCGGCGTAGTAGAGGCCCGCCACCTTCCGGGAGGCGTTCTGGCCGCGCAAAAACGCCGATTGCCGTAGCGTGTGCGCCGGCCCGATGGACCCGGCCCGCCAGGCGTGGTAGCGACCGGCAAAGTCGGCCGGGCCGATGGTGCGGTGCGTGACGATGCGCTCCCGCAGGTCCGCAACCCCCGTCCAGGAGGCGATCTGGTCGATGACCGCATCGGCGATGTCCGCAACGCCCGGATCGGTCGTGTGACCGTAGGCGTCGCCGTGGCCGAGGTCAGCGTCCGGCGGGCAGGGCACGAGCACGAAGAGGTTGTCGTGGCCCGCCGGCGCCGCGGTGGGATCCGTGGCGCTCGTACGCGAGATGTAGATGGATTCCGAGTGCGCTTTCGGAGACTGCTGTTCGCCTACGCGGTCGAGGTGTGCGCGGCGGGCGTTCGCGCGGCGGACGTTTGCGCGGTGGAAGACCGCCCGGAAGTCATCGGTCCAGTCCTCGCTGAACAGGAACGTGTGGTGCGCCAGCTCCGGCAGCTCGCCTTTGACACCCAGGAGGATAAGGACGGTGCCCATCCCCGGGTCGCGCGGGGACCAATAGCGCTCCGGATACGTCTGCAGCTTCCGGGGCAGAAGTTGCGTTTCGGTGTGGTGCAGGTCGGCCGCGGAGACCACCGCGTCCGCGTACAGCACCCGGGTGGTTCCGCCTTGCCGTACCCGCACGCCCACGGCCCGGCTGCCCCGCCTTCCACGGCTGCCCAGCATTCCGGTCCGTCCCGTCGGCACCGTGAGAATCTCCGTGACCTCTGCGCCGAGTTCGAAGGATGCGCCGGCCTCCCGCGCCAGCGCGGCCATCGCCTGCACCACCGCGGCGAAACCTCCCTGGGGGTAGCGCACGGCATCGCCAAGATCGGTGTGGCTGAGTAGCGAATACAGCGCCGGTGCGCGGGATGGCTCGGTGGACAGGAACACCGCCGGGTACGTGAGGATCTGCTGGAGCAGCGGGTGGGTGAACTGGCGGGCGACGTAGCTAGCCAGGGAGTGGACGAGCAGGTCCGCCAAGACGCCGAGGCGGCGGCGTATGTCGCGGTGCGCGAGCGCTAGCGGGGCGCGGAACGTGGTGTAGAGGAAGTGCTGCAGCGCCACGCGGTAGGTGTCTTCCGCCCGTGCGAGGTAGTCGCGTACGCGGGCACCGGCGCCGGGCTCCACGGCATCGAAAAGCGCGGCGACGTTGTCCACGCCGGAGCGCACGTCGGCGCGGTGCCCGCGGGGGCCATAGATGCGGTAGGCGGGGTCGAGGTCCACCAGGTCGAGCACGTCCGCGGTCTGGGTGCCCATCTGCGCGAAGAAGTGGTCGAACGCCTCCGGCATGAGGTACCACGACGGGCCGGTGTCCCACCGAAACCCGTCGGCGGAAAGCTCCCCGGCACGGCCGCCGACCTCGCCCAGCTTGTCGATGACCGTCACCGCCACCCCACGCCGCGCCAACAAGCCGGCGGTGGCCAACCCCGCCACGCCCGCGCCGATGACGATGACGGACTCCGGCAGATCCGAGCCCCTACTCACCGGATCACCTTCTTTACCGCCCGGGCGGCGATGAGTGTCTTTTCCGCGTTAGGCACCCGCACCCGCGAGGAGGGATGGGCAACGTCAGCAGGGCTGAGGCGGTCCAGGCGATCGGTCAGCGCCGCGAAGATGTCAGCGGCGGCCTGCACCCCGAGCCGGGCATCGCGCGGCAAGAGCGCAATGGCGCGCTGGGCTGCGGCGAGATCGGCGCGGATGTCCGCCACTAGACGATCCTTGGTTGGTCCATCCAGGGGTGTGTCCACGAGTTCCGGAAAATACGTCCGGTTCAATTCGTGCGAGTCTTCCCCCAGATCGCGCAGGAAGTTCACCTTTTGAAACGCCGCGCCGAGGCGGCGCGCGCCGCGATTCATCTCGGCCCGCTCGCTGTCGGACACCTCCCTGCCGGTCAAAAAGATTTGCAGGCACATGAGCCCGATGGCCTCGGCGGAGCCGTAGATGTAGTCCGAAAAGTGCTGCGGCGAGTACGACTGCTTGTCGATGTCCCACCGCATCGAGGCGAAAAACGCGTGCACGTGGGCATCGGCAAGCTCGCAGCGCCGCGCCGTGATGGCGTAGGCATGTAGCACCGGGTCGGTGTGGAAACGCTCGGTCGGCGCGGCAATAACTTGATCTTCGTACGCATCGAGGCGCCGGCGAATGGCCGCGGCACCGTCACCTGCTTCGCGCGCGGTCCCGTCGACCATCTCGTCGGCGATGCGCACCATGGCATACAGGTTCGCGATGTCGGTGCGGACCCGGCCGCGCAGCAGGCGCGTGGCCAGGGAAAAGCTGGTGGAATAGGTGTCGATGACCTGCCTGGCGGCGCGCTGGGCCGCGGTGTCATAACGCCGAAGATGCATGGTGTTTTCCAAGTTTAAGCTCCGGTTTGAAAGGCCGTTTAAAGCAGGGCGGCGTCGAGTTGTGTGGAGGGTGCGGGGAACAGTCCCCAGCCATTCACTGCGCGGCGGTCAGTGCTGCTTAGGTAAAAACTAATCCTATCCCTATCTAAAGGCAGTACACCGTGTCCCACCACAACCTGTATTACACACTGGGCCTCGACAAGCCTTTGCGGCGGGGAGTGGACTAAGGCCTCGGGGCTCTGGAGGGTTGGCTAGGGTCCCTGCATCCCCAAGGTGCCTCAATGCCCCGGGAAGGCTGTTCGCTACAGGCGTACAGCCCTGTGAGGTGCGAAAACGCGGCAAAGTTGAGTGGGGCGGGCGAAATTAAAGAATGAGTGAAAGGGCTGCCGCGTTAGAGTGGGTGAAACTTTGTGACGGAAATATCTCACTGACTTAACCGACGACGAACCGAGGGGTTGTACATGTTCGAGAGGTTTACTGACCGCGCTCGTCGCGTCATCGTTTTGGCGCAGGAAGAAGCGCGGATGCTGAACCACAACTACATCGGCACCGAGCACATCCTGCTGGGCCTTATCCACGAAGGCGAGGGCGTTGCCGCCAAGGCGCTGGAGTCGATGGGCATCTCCTTAGAAGACGTCCGCAAGGAAGTCGAAGAGATTATCGGCCAGGGCTCCCAGCCGCACTCGGGCCACATCCCGTTTACCCCGCGCGCCAAGAAGGTGCTCGAGCTCTCCCTGCGGGAGGGCCTGCAGATGGGGCACAAGTACATTGGCACCGAGTTCCTGCTGCTCGGCCTCATCCGTGAGGGCGAGGGCGTGGCCGCCCAGGTGCTGACCAAGCTGGGCGCGGATCTCCCGCGCGTGCGCCAGCAGGTTATCCAGCTGCTTTCCGGTTATGAGGGCAACCAGGGTGATGGCGGCAATAGCAACGGTGGCGGCCCGTCCCTGGCTGGCGCCGGCGCCGGTTCCGGCGGCGGCATGGGTGGCCCCGGTGGCCGCAACAAGGGTTCCGGCGATCGCTCTAACTCCCTCGTGCTCGATCAGTTCGGTCGCAACCTGACCCAGGCGGCGAAGGACGGCAAGCTGGACCCGGTCGTCGGCCGCGAGTCCGAGGTCGAGCGCATCATGCAGGTGCTCTCTCGCCGCACCAAGAACAACCCGGTTCTCATCGGTGAGCCCGGCGTGGGCAAGACCGCGGTTGTGGAAGGTCTGGCGCTGGACATCGTCAATGGCCGCGTGCCGGAGACCCTGAAGGACAAGCAGATTTACTCGCTGGACTTGGGCTCCCTTATCGCCGGCTCCCGCTACCGCGGTGACTTCGAGGAACGCCTGAAGAAGGTGCTCAAGGAGATTAACCAGCGCGGCGACATCATCCTGTTTATCGATGAGATTCACACGCTCGTCGGCGCCGGTGCAGCCGAGGGCGCTATCGACGCCGCCTCGCTGCTCAAGCCGAAGCTGGCGCGCGGTGAGCTGCAGACCATCGGTGCCACCACGCTGGAGGAGTACCGCAAGCACATCGAGAAGGACGCGGCCCTGGAGCGTCGCTTCCAGCCGATCCAGGTCGATGAGCCGTCTTTCGACGACACCGTGGAGATTCTCCGCGGCCTGCGCGACAAGTACGAGGCGCACCACCGCGTCTCCTACACGGACGAGGCGCTCAAGGCGGCCGCACGCCTGTCGGACCGCTACATCAACGACCGCTTCCTGCCGGATAAGGCAGTCGACCTCTTGGACGAGGCCGGCGCCCGCATGCGCATCAAGCGCATGACCGCGCCGAAGGGGCTGCGCGACATCGATGACCGCATCGCGGAGATCCGCACCGAGAAGGAAGCGGCGATTGACGCCCAGGACTTCGAGAAGGCCTCCAGCCTGCGCGAGACCGAGCGCAAGCTGAACGAGGAGCGCTCCGAGAAGGAAAAGGAGTGGCAGTCCGGCGACCTGCAGGAGATCGCGGAGGTCGGCGAGGACGAGATCGCCGAGGTGCTCGCACACTGGACGGGCATCCCGGTGCTCAAGCTCACCGAGAAGGAATCCAACCGCCTGCTGCGCATGGAAGACGAGCTGCACAAGCGCATCATCGGCCAGGACCAGGCGGTCAAGTCCGTCTCCCGCGCTATCCGGCGCACCCGCGCGGGTCTGAAGGATCCGAACCGCCCGTCCGGTTCCTTCATCTTCGCCGGCCCGTCCGGTGTGGGTAAGACTGAGCTGTCCAAGGCGCTGGCGGAGTTCCTCTTCGGCTCGGACGAGGATCTCATCCAGATCGACATGGGCGAGTTCCACGACCGCTTCACCGCCTCCCGCCTGTTTGGCGCCCCTCCGGGATACGTCGGCCATGACGAGGGCGGCCAGCTGACCGAGAAGGTCCGCCGCAAGCCGTTCTCCGTGGTGCTTTTCGATGAGATCGAAAAGGCGCACAAGGAGATCTACAACACTTTGTTGCAGGTGCTTGAGGATGGCCGGCTGACCGATGGCCAGGGTCGCGTCGTGGACTTCAAGAACACGGTGCTCATCTTCACCTCGAACCTGGGCACGCAGGACATCTCCAAGGCGGTGGGGCTCGGCTTCACCAACAACAACGACACGGACTCGGATGCGCAGTACGAGCGCATGAAGAACCGCGTCAACGACGAGCTGAAGAAGCACTTCCGCCCGGAGTTCCTCAACCGTATCGACGACATCGTCGTCTTCCACCAGCTGACCAAGGACGAAATCGTCCAGATGGTCGACCTGCTGGTCGGCCGCGTCAGCAAGTCCCTGGCCGAGCGCGACATGGACATCGAGCTAACCGACAAGGCGCGCAACCTGCTCGCCGACCGCGGCTTCGACCCGGTTCTCGGTGCCCGTCCGCTGCGTCGCACCATCCAGCGCGAGATCGAGGATCACCTCTCCGAGAAGATCCTCTTCGGCGAGATCGGTGCCGGCGAGATCATCTCCGTCGACGTCGAGGGCTGGGACGGCGAGTCCAAGGAGAACAAGGACGCGACGTTCACCTTCACCCCGCGCCCGAAGCCGCTGCCGGAGGACAAGTTCGGCCCGTCCGACAGTGACAGCGACGACGACGGCTCCAGCGACGTGACCGTGCGCGAGAACGACCCAGACACCGACACCGATACTGACACTGGCTCGGGCAACGGCGGTTCGGGCAACGCTGGCGGCGGCACCGACACCGACTCCACCAATGACAACGGCCCGGACCGCATCACGCCGGACACCCCGGCTGGCGGCGACGGCGGTTCCGATGGTTTCGGTGGCTCCGATGGCTTCGGTGGTTCCGATGGTGACGACACCCCGCCGCCGGCCGGTGCCGGCGAACCGGCCAAGGAGTAGTACTCGGCGTTAACGCCGGTATTTCACTGGGGCGGCGGCGCCAGAGAGATACCACCGCAAGGAGGGCTCGAGCGATTGGACGCTCGAGCCCTCACTCGTTTTGACCGCTCCGGATAGACACAGGTGGCTGGTGAAAATTCGGTGCACCTAAGCGTCAGATTTTGGCACCGAATTCGCCTCTAAGGTGCACCGAATTTGCAGAGCCCCGCGCGGCGGGGAGGTCGGCGCACGTTTTAGGATCGTAAGGCCTGAATTTTCGGAGAAATCACCCCTTAAGATCCAAAAACGTGCGATTGTGGCTGCGTCAACGAAAAAGCAGTCGGCGGGGCGGGTGGCCGCCGAGCCTTGGGGCCCGCCGAGGTGCGGCGAGGCGAGGAGCCGGGGCGCGGCGCGTGGCTCGGGCGCGGCGGGCTTAAGGCTTAGAACTCCCCGCAGTTCGACGGCGCGGGGACGTCGCGGAAGCGGTCGAGCAGGTAGAACAGCCCGGAGGGGTAGTACTCGACCATGCCGAGCATGTGGTTTGTGCCGCTATGTGGCAGGACCTTGGTGGACGGGACGGACTCGAACTGCACCTCGCTGCCTTGGGCGCAGTGGTCGAGGGCCAGCTGCCGGGACTGCGCGGTCGGGATGACATCGTCTTCCGGCGAGATGGCCACAAAGATCGGGGCGTTAAGGCGCCGGGTGCCCAGCAGCTGAGCGTTCAGCGCGTCCTGCAGCTCCGGCTCGCGCTCGACGAGCTGGGTAAACGTCTCGCCGGTCTTCGTCAGCTTGTCGGTGGTCATAAAGCCCCACTTCAAGATCGAGTCGCCGATGCAGCTCTCGCGCGAATCCGCGAGGAACGCCTTGCCCAAGTCGTTGAAGTTGTCATCGATGATCCGCTGCAGGTTCGGGCCGCGCTCCACCATCCCGTTGAGGGAGTACGCCAGAACCGCCGCGATGGCGCTGCCGTCGGCTGCCGCAATGACGTCGATGAGGTTCGCCGGGGGAGCGCCCGCGAAGGTGCCCTTCACGTTGAGCTCCGGGGCGTACTCCCCGGCGAGCTCGGCGGCTGCAGCGGCAGCACCGCCGCCCTGGGAATACCCCGCGAAGCCGACAGGTGCGTCGTCCCCGGCACCGGAGAGGTCGAGGGCGGCGCGGGCGGCATCGATAAGCGCGTGGCCCTCCTCGATGTGGTTGACGTAAGAATGCACCCCGGGCGTGCCCAGCCCGATGTAGTCGGTCACCACCACGCGCACGCCGTTCGCGGCCGCGGCCTGGAAGAACGGGTACTCGTAGTTGACGTTGAGCGAGCCGCGTGCGGCGTCAACCCCTAAGACCTGCTCGTCGGCCACCGACGGCGCGCACTGGTCGCCCTGCCCGCGCGTGCCCGGTGCAAACGCGATGGTGGGCGCCTCCCCGGGGCCGTCCCACTCCGCGGTCGGCTCGAAGATGGTGCCGCTGACCTCCGTGGGCGTCCCGTCCTGGAGGGTGGAGGTGTAGCGGAAGGTGTGCGCTTTGGCTGCCGCATTCTTATCGATGATCGCCCCCAAGTGTGACGCCTCCGCCACCGAGACGACGCTGCCCGGCGCCGCGGGAGCGGGAGCAGGCGCCGGTTCCTCGGCCGTGGCGTATACCGCGGAGGTGGAGATGGTGGTAAGAGCGGCCGCGGTGGCGACAGCGCGGCGTGCGCGAGAGCGGAAGCGGGAGCGGGACTGGTTGGCCCAGAGCTTGGAGGAAGAGAAAATTTGCATGAAAAAAGTATGTCAGACGTCGCCCGGGTCCGCCTCGGGTGCGCGGGTTAAAATCACGCGCATGGGATTGAACTTTCGCTCACGCAAGAAGACCGGAAAGAACAGCTGGATCAACTTCTCCGGCAAGGGCGCCTCGGCGTCGAAGCGCATGGGCCCGGTGACGGTCAACTCGCGCGGCGGGTTCTGGGTGAACCTGCCGGGCGGGTTTAACTTCCGGGGCCGCTGGCGCAAGTAACACGCCGAACCGACGGAGGCGCGCATGGAGCAGATGAGCGAGGCCGACTACCGGCGGATGGGCATCGAGGCCGACGCCGTGGTGCGGCTGGGCATGCTCCTTATGGGGGCGGGCACGTCGGGCTACCGCGTCATGCGCGCGATGAAGCGGGCGGCGCGGGCGCTCGGCTTTGACAAGCTCGACCTCGTCGTCGGCATCGTGCAGATCACCAGCACGTTCCACCGCGGCAACACCTTCCGCACGGTCATCTCCCGCCAGCACAACCCGGCGGTGGACGCCTCGCGCATCGAGGCGCTAGAGGACCTCGCCCACAACCGCCTGTACCCCGGCATCACCGCCGAGGAGCTGGAGGCCATGCTTGACGATGTCGAGTATCGCGTCCGCGCCCGCTGGAACCGCTGGTATTTGGCGCTGGCTGCCGCGGTGGCGTGCGCCGCGTTTGCGGTGCTCAACTTCTTTCCGCCCACGGCCGTGGCGGTGGTGGCGGTGGCCGCAGCCGCCGGCCAGCTGACCCGCGGCGAGCTGCACCGGCGCCACGTGCACCAGACAGGGTGCGTTATCGCCGCGGCGGCGGTGGCGAGCCTGACGTTTCTGGGGATTGCCACGCTACTCAACTGGGCCGGGTGGGCGGACCCGCACGATTTCACCTTCGGGTATGTGGCGGCGGTGCTTTTCTTAGTACCCGGCTTTCCGCTGTTTTCTTCGCTTATCGATCTCGCGCGCTTTGACTTCGAGGCGGGCCTGCCGCGGCTGGCTTATGCCTTCACGGTTATCTCCACCGCGACGTTCACGGTGGCGATGATTAGCTGGGCCACCGAGCTCAACCCGATTCCGGGCACGCCGCGGGTGACGGCCGCGTGGTCGGTGGCCGCGGCCATCGCCAGTTTCTTAGGCGTTGCCGGGTTCGCGTTCATCTTCAACTCCTCGCGCCGCATGGTGCTCGTGGCGGCGACGGTGGGCATGGTGGCCAACTGCCTGCGCCTGGTGGTGTTGCACGCCGGCGCGACGGAGTACTTCGCCGCGCTCGTGGGTGGGTTCGTCGTCGGCCTGCTGGGCGCGGCCGCGGCGAAGTGGGCTTTGCTCCCGCGGATTACCACCACGGTGCCGGCGGCGGTCATCATGGTGCCCGGCGCGACGATGTACCGCGCCGTCTATGACCTCAACGCCGGGGCGATGGACCAGGCGCTGGCGAATACCGCGACGGGCATGCTCATCGTGCTGTCCATCGGCGCGGGCCTCATCTTCGCTCGCCTGCTTACGGACCCGAACTGGACGTTCGGGCACTTCATTGACTTCTCGCCGGAGGCGGAGGACTGGCAGGCCCAGCGCGGCTACGACTAGGCGCGGCACATTCGCGTGGCTACTGCGGCAGCCGGAAGCGCTGGTCGGGGTCCTGCTCGGCGAGTCCGTCCGCAAGAAGCGAGGCCAGCGCTCGCGATAGCTGCGGCCCGTCCGCCCACACCGCGTCGATTTGCTCCTGGCTCACGGGCTCGTCCGCCGCGCGGAGGAGCGCCATGATGCGCCCGCGGACCTGGCGGTCGGTGCCGGCGAATTTCTGCACGCGCTTTTTCGCCGCGGCGAGATCCGCGGAACTGGGCTGCGGGCAGCCGGCGCGCTGCCACGCGCACCGATCCACCACTGGGCACTCTGCGCACCGCGGGTTCTTTGCAGTGCACACCAGGGCGCCGAGTTCCATGAGGGCGGCGGAAAAGCGGGGGCCGTGGGCATCGTCAGGCACGTGCTCGGCTACGGCGGCAAGTTCCTTCTTAGACGGCCGGGGTGGCAGGAACTCGCCGCCCACCGCGCGGCCGTGCACGCGGCGCACGTTGGTGTCCACGACGGGCACGTTGCGCCCGTAGTGGAAGCAGGCGACCGCGCGGGCGGTGTAGTCGCCGATGCCGGGCAGGGCCAAAAGCGTATCCACATCGGCGGGGACTTTCCCGGCGTGGTCTGCGGTGATGGCCCGCCCGCACTCCCACAGGCGCAGCGCGCGGCGCGGGTACCCCAGCGTGCCCCAGGCGCGCAGGACCTCGCTGCGGGAGGCGGCGGCGAAATCGGCGGGTGTGGGCCAGCGGTCCATCCACTCCTGCCACACGGGCGCGACCCGGGCGACCGGGGTTTGCTGGCTCATGATCTCGCTGACTAGCACGCCCCACGCGGTGGTGCCGGGGCGGCGCCACGGAAGGTCGCGCTCGTGCGCGTCGAACCAGTCCAGGATGGCTGCGGGGTCGAGTGGGGATGCGGTGGCATCTGCGGTGGCGTGCTCGGTCATAGCGGCGTCACAGTGTAGTGGACGCGTCACGGTAGCTAGGATTTATGGCATGCCTTTGTCGCACACACCGCAAGAACCGCAGAAAGTCTGGGAGGCGCTGCTCGCCGGGAACAAGCGCTTCGTCCACGAGCTCTCCGAGCGCCCCAACACCGATTCCAAGCGCCGCTACGGCCTGCGCAGCGGCCAGGATCCGCGCGTGGTTGTCCTGTCGTGCTCGGACTCGCGAGCGCCGGTGGAGCTCGTCTTTGACATCGGTTTGGGCGATGCGTTTGTCATCCGCACCGCCGGCCACATCGTGGACACTTCGGTGCTGGCCTCGCTGGAGTATGCGATTGAAAACCTCGGGGTGAACCTCGTGGTGGTCATGGGGCACCAGTCGTGCGGCGCCATCGGGGCGACCGCCGGGGTTATCGATGACGGCGCGACCATCCCCGTCGGGTTTCAGCGCGCCATCGTGGAGAAGATCTCGCTGGCCGCCCAGGCCGTCCATGCCCAGGGCAGCACGTCCACCGCCGAGTACGAGCGCGAGCACACCCGCCAGACCGTCGACCGCCTGCTGGCCAACGTCCACGCGCTGCAGCACAAGGTCGACGAGGGGTCCATCGGCGTGGTGGGTGCGCGCTACCTGCTTGACGATGGCCGCATCGAGCCAGTCGTTTACCACGGAGTGGAGTAGCGGTGGCCGGGGGACCGCGGCCGCGGAAAGTGCCGCTCCGCAAAGACACGCGGGCTGCCGCTTAGCCCGGCAGGTCATACTGGGTGCCTAACATGACACAGTGTGACCTACCGAGATGGACAGCCGCCCCGCCGCCGACCGGATCGCTCTTATCGTCCGGAGCGACCTAGCCACCTGGACCGGCCGGACCGATCTGGCCGATCAGACCAGTTCGGCCGCCCGCCGCGCGACTATGACAACGCGCCGCGCCGGAACACTTCGCGCGGCGCCGATCGCGCCGAGCTGCCCAAAGAGATCTATCAGCGGCGCCGCATCGCGGCCCTGGTAGCGCTGCTTGTCATCATCGGTCTTTTGGTGTGGGCGCTCACCGCGCTCGGCGGCGGGGGAGACAAGGATCCGCAAGGCGCTGCCGCTACGTCCTCGGCTGCGCCGACGAGCGCCGCGAGCAGTGCCAACGAGTCGGAGAAGGCGTCCGAATCGGAGTCGGTGGCTAGCTCGGAAGATGCGGACAGTGAGTCGGAGTCGGCATCGGCAAGCGCGAGCGAGTCGGAAACGGAGCCGACTGAATCCGAATCTGAGTCTGTCGAGCCGGCCGCCGCGGGCAAGGACTCGTGTGACCTGGGGGATCTGAAGATCACCGCCACGAGCGATAAGGCCAACTACGCGCCGGGCGAGCAGCCCAAGTTCTACATGTCGGTGGACAACCCCACGAAGAAGGACTGCCAGGTCAACCTGGACAAGGACAAGCTACGCTTCGAGGTCTACGACTTGGCCACCAACCAGCCGGTGTGGTCGGATACGGACTGCAACCCGGCGGTTGAGCGCGGCGAGCAGACCGTCGAGGCGGGCGACAAGCGCAACTTCGAAGCTGTGTGGTCGCGGTTGAGCTCCGGCCCGGATCAGTGCGGGGATCGCGCGCCGGCGCCGGCTGGTGCCTACTTCCTGCACGCGGTGGTGGGGGACAATCCCTCGGCCGCATATACATTTAACCTGGGGTAATTCGTTTAGGTCAGCCTGAGCTAAAAATTTGCGGCGTATTTCTAGCTGTGAACCCTTGCGATATTTTGAGTGCGGTGTAAAATCACGGTGGCTAATAGTTCAGATAAGCAGCTAGGAATAACTACATGAAGCTCTCTGCATTTCGCGCAGGCGTGGCTGGCGTAGCCACGGTGGGCCTCGCGGCGCTGGGAACCTTGGCGGACCCAGCCCCGGCCGAGGCGGTCCCGGCCATGCCGCAGGGCTACCCGATTCAGGGCCTGCACAAGCCGTGCGATGAGTCCCAGGCAACGCAGGAAGGCCTGCCGGAGTGGCGCTTCGGCGAGACCGCCCGCCGGTACTTGAACGACGGGACTGCGCAGTTTACCAACCGCACCGACCAGCCGGTCCCGTACACCGCGACGGTGGAGACTGGGACCAATCACAAGATTTCCGCGAACTCCAAGGCGGAGCTGCCCAACGGGTGGAACACCACCGCAAAGTCGGACATTGGTCTGAAGGAATCCAACGGCTGGACCGATTCCGAAACCTTCGGGCCTATCACCCTGCAGCCGGGTGAGTCCTTCCGCGTGGAGTACGGCGTGCTGGAGAAGGACTTCATCTCCATGTTCGTCGAGTGCAAGGACGGCATCCTGCAAAACCAGGAGGGTGCCAACGTCGTGCGCGGCACCGGCCCCGCGGAGCGCTACGCGTTCGCCTACATCATCAAGGCGGACGGCACGCTTTCCGATGTCGCCCTCGACATCCCGGCCCGCGCCCAGGGTGCGAACAGCAAGCCCACCGGCGATACCTACACCGCTGTGTCCGGGCCGAGCCTGGAGAAGGTCGCCGACCCGCAAAAGGACGAGATCGTCACCCCGGACGACACCTTCGCGCGCGACCCGGAGTGGCCGAGCGAGGGTGACGAGTGCCGCCCGGGCGATAAGAAGTGGTACCCGCTCGACATCGAGGCGGTGACCCCAACCTTCCGCAAGCCGGGCTACTCCGTGGACTTCCGCAACTGGTCCGAAGGCGACTACGAGTGGGCCCCGGTCACCGACAACGTCGTTGGGGCCGAGTACAATGGCTACGCCAACTGGGTGGAGCGCCAGGGCAAGCCGCCGCAGGGCTGGCTGCAGTCCGTCGGCGCCACCGAGCGCGCCTACATGCCGGTGGGCACCAAGCTGAAACACCTCCAGCTCGCGCCGGGCGAGCGCGTCCGCGTCGAGTACGGCACGACCATGTCGCGCATCAACTACCGCGAGCTGCACTGCGGTAAGGACAAGAAGTACTCGATGACCAGCAACTACAAGCAGGCTTCGGCCCCGAGTGGTTTCTGGGCGGAGGCGACCATCCAGTCGCCGGACGGCTCGTCGCGCACCGAGGATGTCACCCCGGACGACTACCGCGACCTGCCGGTCCCCACCCAGGCGTCCCACTAAATCCCTATTCACAATTTCACTAGCTTTTCCGAAAGGACCCCTCCGTCATGAAGCTCCGTAAGCTCACCGCCCCGATCGCGGCCGCCATCGCCGCCGCCACCCTCACCGTCCCGACCGCTGGCGCCCTCCCAGCCCGCGACCTCGGCCCGGCCAACCCGACTACCATCGGCGCTCAGTGCACCAACCCGGGCGACCGCGGCCAGACCATCGACATCAAGCGCACCTACTTCGACGGCTCCGCCGGCACCTGGACTGCGTCCAACTACAACGACGAGGATCTGCCGATCACCCGCAGCATCAAGGAGACCAAGACCAAGACCTGGAACGTCTCCGCGGGCGTGGACTTCTCCCTGCTGGATCTCATCCACTTCACCTTCTCCTCCAGCTACACCGACACCCAGACTTACGAGGTCGGCGAGCAGGTCGGCCCGTACAACATCAAGCCGGGCAAGACCGCGGTCCTGCGCGCCGGCTGGGTCGTTTCCGACTTCGAGGGCCAGCACACCGTGTGCGGCTCCGACCACACCTGGCACGCGGACGGCGGCAAGTTCACCGCCACCCTGCCGAAGGAACGCCACGTCGAGGTGTCCACCCGTGATAACGAGCAGTGGAGCTAGGCATGACGGCAGTACGGACTTCTCTCGCGCGCCGCGTTACTAGCGCGGCAGCGGCCGGCATCATGGCCGGCGGGATGGCGCTTGGCGTGGCGATGCCGGCGGCATTCGCACCCGCCGCCGCGGCGGCCGAGAAGTCGTCGCCCGGCACCTTCGCCGGTGACTTCGAGCTGCCGCAGCGTTGGAATGACGACTTCAAGCCGGGCACGCACTGTGCCACCCCGGGGCAGAACGGCACCTGGATCACCGCCAAGCGCCGGTGGTTCAAGCAGACCGACGCAGCGAGCGTGACCAACCGGAATGACGAATCCGTGCCGGTGACCCACAAGGTGACCGACAAGCGCACGCAGACCCTCGAGGTCTCCGGCAAGGTCAAAGGCGAAGGCGACTTGGCCAAGCTGATGACCAACACCTTCGGGTTCACCTACGTCCACGAGGCGCACTGGTCGCTGCAGCAGGTGGTCGGCCCGTACGAGCTGCCCGCCAACGAGCAGGGCAAGCTGGTGTGGGGCTTTACCATGCTGGACACCGATAACCAGGACGTGAAGTGCGGCGAGGATCAGGTGTGGCACGAGCAGGGCAAGCCCTATTCGGCGTCCGTGCCGGAGGGGCGTTACTCGGAGCTGCGGCTTGACGATGCCCCGGATTACGACATCCGCTAAACCCGCAAGGCAATAAACTCTTTTCCTCTGCCGCCGGATTGTCCTAGCGGTCGAGGAGAGAGATGGCCTCGCGGAGAGTACCGGCTTGCTGAATATGCAGGCCGGCACTTTTCGTTTTCTCGCCGCGGTTTTCTCCGGAGCCCTGCCCGTGGCCCCGGGGAGTGGTGGGGATGATCGCGTGCTCGTAGCCGAGCCGCGCCGCCTCCGCTAGGCGGCGCTCCAAGTTGGGCACGTGCCGCAGCTCGCCTGCCAGGCCGACCTCGCCGATGACCACCGTCTTGGCCGGCAGCGGCTTTTCATGGAGGGACGACCACGTGGCCAGCGCGACGGCTAGGTCGGTGGCCGTTTCCGTGATGCGTACGCCGCCCACGGTTGCGACGTAGGCGTCCTTGTCGTTGGTGCGCTCGCCGGCGCGGGCTTGGAGCACTGCCAGGACCATCGGCACGCGGTTGCTGTCCAGTCCCGTGACCACCCGTCGCGGATTCTTCGCCACCGGGTCGACGGTTAGCGCCTGGACTTCGGCGAGAATCGGGCGCACGCCGTCCATGGCCACGGTGACTGCCGAGCCGTCCGGGGTGGATCCGCGGTGGGAAAGGAAGAGTCCAGACGGGTCGGAGACCTCCCTAATCCCGCCGGCGGTTTGCTCGAAACAGCCCACCTCGTCGGTGGCGCCGAAGCGGTTTTTCATTCCCCGCAGCATGCGCAGTGACGACTGGCGGTCGCCTTCGAAGTTCACCACGACATCGACAAGGTGCTCCAACACGCGCGGGCCAGCCACGTTGCCGTCCTTGGTGACATGGCCGACGAGCAAGACGGGGATTCCGGAGGTCTTAGCCAGGGTGGTGACCGCCGCCGTCACGGCGCGCGATTGTGCGACGCCGCCTGCCACGCCATCGACACCCGGCACGTGCATGGTCTGCACCGAGTCGATGATGATGAGAGACGGCTTGACCTCAGAGACGTGGCCGAACACGACGTCCAGGTTGGACTCGGCGGCGAGAAACAGCGTCTCGTGCAGCGCGCCGGTGCGCTCCGCGCGGGCGCGCACCTGACCCGCGGACTCCTCCGCGGTGACGTACAGCGCGCGCCGCGGGGTGGGGGCCTGGACTTTGTCCGTGGATGAGTCGGTCATCTGGGACCAGCGGGAGGCGACCTCTAGAAGGAGCGTGGATTTGCCCACGCCGGGTTCGCCGGCCAGTAGCACTACCGAGCCGGGGACGATGCCACGGCCGAGCACGCGGTCGAGTTCCCCGATTCCCGTGCGGACGGATTTCGTGCTCGCGCCGCCGATGTTGGTGATGGGCCGTGCGGGTGAAGCAGGAGTGAGCCCTTGTGGCACTTCCCCAGTGGCGGCCGCGGCGGCTGCGCCACCGCCCGCGCCGGAGCCGGTGCTGAGTTTCCCGGAATTCGACCGGGCCCCAGCGCCGCTGGCAGGCGCCGCAGAGGTTTCTAACGTCCCCCACGCCCCGCAGTCTGGACAGCGGCCGAGCCACTTGGGGGAGACGTACCCACACTCGCTGCAGGTGTGAATGACCTTCTGCTTTTTCGCCATGCTCCACACACTAAACCCCACCTCGGACACGGCGAAGATTCCGTGCTCGAGGTGGGGTTTATAGAATTGTTCGGGTTGGGTGTGAGCGCTACTTGTCCGCGTCGTGCTGAGGGCCAGCGGTCTCAGTGGTGTAGCCCTCCGGCGACTCGACGTCACGGTCGACGGAGCCGGCAACCTCGTCTGGGGCGGCGATCGGGGCGTTGACCGTCATGTCGCCCGAGGAGAGGTGGAACGTCACGTCGCGGGAGCCGGCGAAGCCGAAGTCATCGTCCTTGAGGGAGGTCGTAACGTACTGGACGTCCTTGTCGTCGGTCTGCGGCGTCTGCTCGATGCCGTCGGCGCTATCTGCCACGACGGTCTGGCCGCGGGAAATCGGCTTCACCGCGTCGATGTCAACCTTCTGGCCGTCGACGTCAATGGACTCGAGCTCCACGGTGCCGTCTGCGTAACCGTCGTTGACGAGGACGAACTTCAAAGCTGCCTCGCGAGTGTCCGGATCGATCGTGATAGCTGCGTCGCGGATGCTCACGGTCTGGTCATTGTTATCTACCGAGGCGCCATTGACAGCGGCGACCTTGTCGGAAGTCTGGGTGATATGACCAGCAGAGCACGATGCCAGCCCCAGCGCGGAGGCGGATGCGACAGCAACGATGAGGCCGCGGCGGGCGGCGGACTTCAGGGACTTCACGGGGTGCGTCCTCCAAGACTTGATTCACGAAACGCTATTCATGAGTCACCCTAGTATCAACTGCCATGTAATACACAGTTTTCCGGCCCCGGGGCGCCGGGGTAGGTAAACCGTGGGGTCATCCGGGGGTAACCCTCCCCGCATGTCCCCGTGGTCGTTGATGTGTCTCAGACCGGTCCCCATTGCGGAGAGAATGTCCGCGGCTGGTGTTACTGTTTCACAGGTGTCTAAAAGGATTGATGCGCAGCTGCGGGAAAAGCCCCTAAAGCCTGGGCGTATCCGGCGAGTTCGCGGGCTCGATGGATTCCGCGGCTTAGCGGTGCTAGCGGTCGTGATTTTCCACGCCTTTCCCGGCTGGCTGACTGGCGGGTTCTTGGGCGTCGATATCTTTTTCGTCCTTTCTGGATTCCTCATCACCTCCCTTTTGGTGCGTGAGTTCGGGGCGACGGGGCGCGTCTCGCTGAAGAATTTTTGGGTCAGACGCCTGCGCCGCATCGTCCCCGCCGCCCTAACCGTGCTGGTCATCACCGTGGCGGTCGCGGGGCTGGTGGGGCCCGACGTCAACGTCAATCTCGGACCGCAGTTCTTTGGCACCGCGTTGTTTGCCAATAACTGGGTCCAGATCGCCCAGTCCGCCAGCTACTTCGCGGATACCGGGGAAAACGTCACCCGGCACTACTGGTCGCTGGCCATCGAGGAGCAGTTCTACATCTTGTGGCCGCTCCTGTTCGTCGCGCTCGCGGTATGGGGTCATCGCCGGCGCGGGCAGCGCCAAGACGGGCTGAAGATTGCGGCCATCGTCGTCGTCGTTCTGGCGGTGGCGTCCGCGGTGGCAATGGCCGTGCTTGTCGATGGCGCACCGGGCAGCGATCCCAGCCGCGTTTACTACGGCACGGACACCCACGCGTTCGGCCTTCTCATTGGTGTGCTGCTGGCGCTCGTCATCACCGATCCGGCGCCGGCGGCGAAAGACAGCTGGCCGTCGACCAGCCCGGGCTGGATGGAAGCGTTTACCGGCACTCTCTTCGGCACGTTCGCGTTTGCCGGCATCATTGTCCTGTGCTGCGTGCTGGAAGGTGACAATGTTTGGGCGTACCGCGGCGGAATCTTTCTGGCATCCGCGCTTGCCGCGGTGGTCATCCACGTGACCGTCCGGGAGGCCGGGCTTATCGCCGCGCTTATGCGCTTCACGCCACTGTGCTGGCTGGGCACCCGCTCGTTCAGCGTTTACTTGCTGCACTGGCCGATTTTCGTCTTTGTCACCCACTACCTCAAAGACGCCGGCATCCTGGCCTGCGGCCTCATCACGGTGGCCCTGTCGCTCATCCTGGCCGAGTTGTCGTTCCGCTTCGTGGAGGAGCCGGTCCGCCGGGGCGGCTATGGCAAGGTCGTCCGCTCGTGGAAGCGCTACCCGTTCATTCCACTTCTTATCGTCGCGTTGGCGGCGGGTGCCGGGGTGGCCATCGCCAAGAGCCCTGCGGAGTCGTCGACCGAGCAGGCGCTCAATGATCTGAAGGAGAAGCAGGAGGCGCAGCGCAAGGCCCAGCAGGACGCGCAGGCTGGCGCGGGCAACTCCGGAGAGTCCACGGCGGGCAACGGCGCCGGCGCAGACGGCGAAACGGGTCCAGGCTCCGAGGCGCGCGAGAAGGGCGACTCCGGCCCAGGGAAATTCCCGGACGGCACGGACATCACCATCGTCGGCGACTCGGTCACCCTTGCCTCCTACGAGGCGCTGTCCGAACGCTTCCCGGGCGCCTACATCGACGGCGAGGTCTCCCGTCACTATGAGGCGGCGCTGCCCATCCTCACTCAGCTGCGCGATTCCGGTCAGCTGGGCCACTACGTGGTCTTGGGCTTTGGTACCAACGGCCAGGCGTTCCCCGGGCAGATCTCCGAAATCAAAGACTTCATCGGTCCGGATCGCACGCTCATCCTGCTGGATCCGTACGGCATGGCCAACGGCGTTCCTGAGGCGGCCGCGCAGGTGGAGGAATACATTGCCGATAACAAGGATGTCTACCTCGCGCCGTGGTGCCACAAGGCTGTGGAGCACCCGGAGACGTTGCGCCCCGACGGCTTCCACCCGGAGCCCGAGGGAGCGGTGCTGTACACCGACGCGGTCGAAGAGGCGATCCAGCAAGCGGTAGACGGCAAGCAGCGCGACTTCGGCCGCTGCGCCATCTACTAGCCGGGGCGTGAGCGGGATTCGGGGTCGGCGAATCCCCAGGGCGCAGCAATAATGCCCTGTGTTACCATCGGAGGGCCTATGGGGTGAGCGCCGTGTGTGCGCGCAGTCCTCCGCACGAGTTCAACGAGGAGATCTGAGGGATCGATGGAGTTCAAGGTCGGCGAAGTCGTGGTCTACCCGCACCATGGTGCGGCTGTCATCGAGGACATCGAGGAACGCCAGATGGGCGGCGAGAAGCTTGAATACCTCGTCTTGCACATCAACCAGTCCGACCTTGTGGTGCGTGTGCCTATTAAGAACGCCAAGAACGTCGGCGTGCGCGACGTCGTGGGCAAGGAGGGCCTGGAGAAGGTCTTTTCCGTCCTGCGCGAAGAGGACGTCGAAGAGGCCGGCAACTGGTCCCGCCGCTACAAGGCGAACCAGGAGCGCCTGGCGTCCGGCGACATCAACAAGGTCGCCGAGGTAGTCCGCGATCTGTGGCGCCGCGACCAAGGCAAGGGGCTGTCCGCCGGCGAGAAGCGCATGCTGGGCAAGGCCCGCCACATCCTGGTCGGCGAGCTGGCTCTGGCCAAGCCGGTCGATGAGAAGAAGGCCGACACGATGCTGGAGGAAATCGACGCCACTATCGAGCGCCACCGCGCCGCCGGGCTTGTCGATGACAAGTCGGTCACCACCGACGTCAGCGACGACGTCGACCTCGACGACCTCAGCTTCGACGACGAAGACTAGCCACCCCGATGACCACCGGCACGTCTGCTCCCGAATTGGCCCCGCACCGCCGCATCGTCGCGCTGGTTGCCGCGGCCGGTCGCGGCACGCGCTTGGGCTCCGAAGTGCCCAAGGCGTTCGTCGACTTAGACGGTATGACGCTTGTGGAGCGCTCCGTGCGGGCGCTCATCGCCGCCGGCTGCGTGGATGAGATTCGCGTTCTCATCGAGCCGGTCATGGAGGACTTTGCCCAAAAGCTCCTGGAAAAAAGCGGGCTGATGTCAGCGGCGGCGATTACCGCCCCCGTCATCCGCCTCGTGCACGGCGGCGGTTCCCGTGCGGAGTCGGTGTGGAAGGGCCTGCAGACCATTGAGGACGACGACGCGGTGGTGCTCGTCCACGACGCCGCCCGCGCCCTCGTGCAACCGGACATGATCGCCCGGGTGGCCATGGACGTGCTCGAAGGCCACCCCGCCGTCGTGCCGGTGGTCCCAGTGGCGGACACCGTGAAGGAAGTCGATGGCAACCGCGTCACCGCGACTCCGAACCGCTCCCACCTGCGGGCGGTCCAGACCCCGCAGGGCTTTGACTTGACCGCCCTGCGCCGCGCGAACGAACACTACTTCGCCCAGGCGGAATTTACCGCCACCGATGACGCCAGCATTATGGAATGGGCCGGCGAGCAGGTCGTGACGGTGCCGGGAGATCCCCTGGCGTTCAAGATCACTACGCCGATCGACTTGCGCCTGGCACAGGCCGTCCTGCAGGACAGGCCCGGCCGGCTGTAGGAGCTGTACTGCAATATGGACGATTCCCAGATGGATCACGCGGGCCAGTTGGTGCCTCGGGTGGGCATCGCCAGTGATGCTCACCAGATTGAACCCGGCAAGCAGTGCTGGATGGCGGGCCTTTTGTTCCCCGACGATGACGGGTGCGAAGGCCATTCTGACGGCGACGTGGTGGCGCACGCGCTTGTCGATGCCCTGTTGTCCGCCGCCCACTTGGGCGATCTCGGGTCGTTCGTGGGAGTGGGCCGCTCGGAGTACGACAACGTCTCCGGTGAGCGCCTGCTGCGCGAATGCCGCGAGTTGCTGGAGGGCGAAGGATTTCGCATCGGCAATGCGGCTGTGCAGATGATTGGGCAGACGCCGAAGATGGGCCCGCGCCGCGTCGAGGCGGAGGAGCGACTCGGCGAGATCCTCGCCGCGCCGGTGTCCGTTTCGGCCACCACGACTGACCACATGGGCTTTACCGGCCGCGGGGAGGGGCGTGCGGCTATCGCTACCGCGTGCGTTTTTTATGTGGGTGTCCACCCTGGGGCGTAGGGTTCTTGCTTAACGTGCCGTGAAGAAAATTTAAGACTCTTTTAAAGGAGGCCAGCGGTGGACAAGATCATGGGACCGCTGCAGAAGCTGGGCAAGGCGCTGATGGGTGCAGTCGCCGTCCTGCCCGTGGCCGCCCTCATGATGGGCGTTGGCTACTTTCTGGAAAACAAGGGCGGCGAGGGATTGTCCTGGCTCGCCGATATCTTCCAGGCGTCCGGCGGGGCGGTGCTGGGTAACCTTGGCGTCATCTTCGCCATCGCCATCGCGTTCGGTTTGGCCAAAGACAGCAACGGCGCGGCCGCGCTGTCCGGTTTCATCGGCTTTTCCACCGTGACAAAGCTGGTCGGCCCGGACGCCATCGCGGGGTATAAGGGCATCGAAAACCCGGAGGAGTTGGAAGGCCGGGCGGCGCTCGACTGGGCAGCCCAGGGCTGGGATTCCATCGGCCCGGGCAACGTGCTGCTCGGTATTTTCACCGGCCTGCTCGCCGCGTGGTGCTACAACCGTTTCCACAACACCAAGCTGCCGGACGCGCTTGCGTTCTTCTCCGGCCGCCGTCTGGTGCCCATCATGACGGCGCTGTTGTCCATCGTGCTGGCGGGCGTGTTCTACGTGGGCTGGCCGCTGTTGTACAACGGGTTTTTCAACTTCGGCCAGCTCATCCAGGGCATGGGCGCTGTAGGCGCCGGCATCTATGGCGTGGTCAACCGCCTGCTCATCCCGACCGGCCTGCACCACGCGCTCAACGCCATCTTCTGGTTCGACGTGGTGGGCATCGATGACATCGGCAAGTTCCTCGACGGCGCCGACACCCTGGCCGCCGCGCAGCACGCCACCGACGCGGCGAGCTGCCCCGGCACGTGGGACGGCGCCACCTGCCACGTCAAGGGCGTGGTGGGGCAGTACCAGGCTGGCTTCTTCCCGGTCATGATGTTTGGCCTGCCGGGTGCGGCGCTGGCCATGACGTTGCGCGCCCGGCCGGAACGCCGCAAGATCGTCGGTTCGCTCATGCTGGCCGGCGCGCTCGCGTCCTTCCTTACCGGCGTGACGGAGCCGCTGGAGTTCTCGTTCATGTTCGCCGCCCCGCTGCTGTACGTGGTCCACGCAGTGCTCATGGGCATCTCGATGGCGGTCGCCTCCTACTTCGACTGGACCGCCGGGTTTGGCTTTTCTGCCGGCTTGTTCGACATGTTGCTGTCGAGCCAGAACCCCATTGCGAACAAGTGGTGGATGCTGCTTGTTCTCGGCGTCATCTACTTCTTTGTCTACTTCGGCATCTTCTACCTGCTCATCGGCTGGTTCAAGCTGAAGACACCGGGTGCGCAGCCGGACGCAGACGACGAAGCTGATGCGGAATCTTCCGCAGAAAGCGCCGATAGCGCGGAAAGCGCGGATAGTCTGGCTGGCGCTATCCTCGCCGGGCTGGGCGGCGCGGAAAACGTCTCCGCTCTCGACTACTGCACGACCCGCCTGCGCACCACGGTGAAGGATCCGGCGAAGGTGGACCAGAAGGCGCTGGAGCGTTCCGGCGCGGCGGGGGTTATGCGCCCGTCCAAGACCGCGGTCCAGGTCGTTATCGGCCCGAGCGTCCAGTTCGTCTACGACGACGTGGCGGCACTTATTGCCCGCGGATCCCATGACGCGGCGCTGACCGGGGAAGGCTCCGAAGGCGAGCTGCCGGACGGGGAGAAGTCGAAGGCTGTACAGGCCTCTCCCGCGGCCGCGGACGACGATTCACCGCAGGAGTGCGTCCTCGGTGCGCCATTTGCCGGCGAGGTCATCGCCCTGTCCGGCGTCGCGGACGAGGCCTTTGCCCGCGGCACCGTGGGCCAGGGCTTTGCGGTTGTTCCTGCCGCAGACAGCGCCCGAGAGGCGCTTATCGTGCGCGCGCCGGCGGCCGGCAAGGTCATGCTGGTGCCCAAGACTCAACACGCGGTTGCGCTCAAGACCGCGGGCGGCCTCGAGGTGCTGATCCACGTGGGGCTGGATACCGTCAACCGCGGCGGAGACGGCTTCGAGGCGCTGGTCACCCGCGGCCAGAAGGTGAAGGCAGGCCAGCCGTTGCTGCTCGTTAGCGCCTCCCGCCTTATCGCGGACGGCGTCGACCTCACCACGCCGGTGGTGGTGACCAACAAGAAGAAACTCGGCGGGATGACCACCCCGGAGCCGGGCGACCACGAGGCCGGCAGCCCCGTCGTGCGGGTGACGCCGAAGGCGGCGGCCGGTGCGAAGAACCGGGCTGATGCAACCCAGGCTGATGCAGTCCGAGCGGGGAAGAACTAGCCCCAGCCACACAGCAGGAAGGAAGGACGCAGGTTTGTCGCAGGCTCATTCTCTGTACGGACGGGTGGTCACGGACCGCGAGGACCTGTCGTTTGCGCGGATCGACATTGATTCTGCGGGCGTAGTCACCGCGGTGGAGCCGATGGAACCGGCGGAGACTGGGGAACCAGCGGAACCTGGGGAACCGGCCGACGCGAGCTCTGCCGGGCCGGATTCGGTAGAGTCCGGCCCGCGGCGCGTCCTCATCGTCCCAGGGCTGGTCGATCTGCACAACCACGGCGGCGCCCGCGGTGCGTTTCCCACGGGGACGGAGAAAGAGTGCCGCGCGGCGGCCAACTTCCACCGTTCGCAGGGCACCACGGCGCTTCTGGCCAGCTTCGTCTCCGGGACGGAAGACGAGCTCGCCCGCCAGCTCGACGTGGTGCACCCGCTCGTGGCCGACGGGACGCTGGCCGGGGTTCACCTGGAGGGGCCGTTCGTCAACGCCGCGAAGTGCGGGGCGCAGTCGCCCGACCGCGTCATCGACGGCGACCCGGCGATGCTGGAACGCCTCATCGAGGCCGGTCAGGGTACCGTCAAGCAGGTGACTTTCGCGCCCGAGACCCCGCACGCGGACGGGCTCATCGAGGTCTGCGCCCGCCACGGTGTCATCGTCTCTTTGGGACACACCGCCGCGGATTACGAGACGACGCTGAACGTCATCGACGCGGCGTGCGCGGCCGGGGCGACCGTGACGGCGACGCACCTGTTCAACGCCATGACGCCCCTGCACCACCGCGCGCCGGGCGCGGCCGCAGCACTGCTCGGGGCCGCGCGGCGCGGGAAGGTGGCCTGCGAGGTCATTGGTGACGGCGTGCATCTCCACGACGGAATGGTGGATCTCGCGGCGGCTGCGGCCCCGGAGGGCACTCTCCTGGTCACCGATGCGATGGAAGCAGCGGGGATGCCGGATGGTTCCTACCGCTTGGGCCCGCTCGACGTGACGGTTACCGGCGGTGTCGCCCGCCTGACCACCGCCGACGGGCAACCCGGCGCCATCGCCGGCGGCACCAGCACGCTGATGCAGCAGTTGCACCGCTTCGCCTCCCGGCACGGGTATACGGCGGCGGTGCGGGCGGCATCGACACGCCCGGCAGGCGTGTTGGGCCTTGCTGAGGACCGCGGCATCGTGGTCGGCCAGCCGGCAGACCTGGCGGTTGTCGATGTCACCGATGCCGCCCGCCCAGAGGTCACCCGGGTTTTCGCGGCTGGCCGGGAGTTTTCCCGCGGCTAGACCCGGGCGCGACGCGTAGGCTCGGGCACCATGCAGGTTATTATTCGCGGCTCGGAGGACGAGGTTGCCCGCGCCGCCGCTGATGTCTTTTCCTCCTACGTCCGGGCCGGGGCAGTGCTCGGGGTCGCCACCGGCTCCACGCCGGTGGGCACCTACCGCGAGCTCATCCGGCGCCACCGAGCCGGGGATTTAAGTTTCGCCGGCACGCAGATGTTCGCCCTCGACGAATATGCCGGGCTGAGCTGCGATCACCCGCAAAGCTATGCGCAGACCATCCGTCGGGAGTTCGCGAGCCACGTCGACATCGCGGACAGCGACGTGCACGTGCCCAACGGCGCCGCCGCCGACCTGGTGCAGGCGAGCCGGGAGTACGAAGAGGACATCGACAAGGCCGGCGGCATCGACATCCAGCTGCTCGGCGTGGGTACCAACGGACACATCGGGTTCAACGAGCCGGGCAGCTCGCTCAACTCGCGCACGCGCCCGATGCCGCTGCACCCGCAGACCATCGCGGACAACGCCCGCTTCTTCGACTCCGCTGACGAGGTGCCGCGGCGGTGCATCACCCAGGGCCTGGGCACCATCCAGCGCGCCGGGCACCTGCTGCTGCTTGCCACGGGAGAGAAGAAGGCGGACGCAGTCGCGCGCCTGGTGGAAGGGCCGGTAAGCGCCTCCTGTCCGGCGTCCGTGCTGCAGCTGCACCCCACCGCGACCGTCATCGTGGATGATGCCGCCGCGGCCCAACTGGTGCACCGCGATTTCTACGCGGTAGCCGCGGACGGAGACGTGCCGGCGTAAACCGGCAGAAAGAAGCGCATCGCCGCTGTGGCCGATGGGAGCCGGTGCCCTAGAATTGAACGCGTGACTACGCACGATTCCACCTCGGCTGACCAGAGCGACCTGCGCATCTTTGACACGCGCACCCGTACCCAGCGCCCGTTCGAGCCCATCCGGCCCGGGCACGCCTCGGTGTACCTGTGTGGCGCGACCCCGCAGGCGCTGCCGCACATCGGCCACCTGCGTTCCGGCGTGGCCTTCGACATCCTGCGCCGCTGGCTTCTGGCCACAGGCTTCGACGTCGCCCTGGTGCGCAACGTGACCGACATCGACGACAAGATCCTGCGCAAGGCGGAAGAACACGGCCGCCCCTGGTGGGAGTGGGTGTCCACCTACGAGCGCGAGTTCAACCGCGCCTACGACACCCTGGGGGTCATGCCGCCGTCGGTGGAGCCACACGCCACCGGGCACGTCACCCAGATGGTGGACTACATGCAGCGGCTTATCGATGCCGGCTTTGCCTACCCCGCCGACGGCTCCGTCTACTTCGACGTGCCGGCGTGGGTGAACGCCACCGGCTCCGACTATGGGTCCATCTCCGGCAACCGCGTCGACGACATGGAGCAGGGCGAGACCGACAACGCCGGCAAGCGCAGCCCGCTCGACTTCGCGCTGTGGAAGGCCGCCAAGCCGGGTGAGCCAGCGTGGCCGACGCCGTGGGGCGCGGGCCGCCCCGGCTGGCACCTGGAGTGCTCCGCGATGTCCACCTACTACCTGGGTGAGAACTTCGACATCCACTGCGGCGGGCTGGATCTGCAGTTCCCGCACCACGAAAACGAGCAGGCGCAGTCGCACGCGGCGGGCGACGGCTTTGCCAACTACTGGATGCACAACCACTGGGTGACCATGGCCGGCGAAAAGATGTCCAAGTCGCTGGGCAACGTGCTCGCCGTGGACAACCTGCTCGAACTCGTCCGCCCGGTGGAACTGCGCTACTACCTGGGCAGCGCGCACTACCGCTCCGTGCTGGAGTACTCCGAGGACGCGCTCAAGGAAGCCGCGGCCGGCTACCGCCGTATCGAGCACTTCGTGCACCGGGTGGTCGCGGCCATGAACGGCCGCGACCACGGGAATGGCAGCGGCAACGGAAGCGGCCGCGACCACGAAAGTGAAGAACCCGTGCAGGTCGGCGAGTGGACCGACGGGTTCGCAGCCGCCATGAACGACGACATCGGCGTGCCCAAGGCCCTGGCGGAAATCCACACCACCGTGCGCGCCGGGAACAAGGCGCTCGCCGAGTCGGACGTGGAACGCGCCCGCGAGCTGGCCGGTAAGGTCCGCGCCATGACCGCGGTGTTAGGCGTCGACCCGCTGGATAAGCAGTGGGCACAGGCAGGTGCCGGGGCTGCGGCTGGCGGTGCCGGTGGGGCATCGGCAAGCGCGGGCGCAGGTGCCGGTGCCGCGCAACAGGCATTGGACGCGCTGGTCGCCGCCCAGCTGGAGCGGCGCACGAAGGCGCGCGCGGACAAGGACTTTGCCACCGCAGACGCGGTGCGGGATGATTTAGCGGCTGCCGGAATCGAGGTCACCGACACCCCCGATGGCCCGCAGTGGAAGCTCAAGTAGCGCCGGGAAGGAAAGAAACTTATGGCACGCACTCACGGCCGCGGCGGCGCGGGCGCGCGGAAGAAGAACAAGAAGGGGCCGACTAAAGGCTCCGGCAACAAGCGGCGGCGCGGCCTGGAAGGCAAGGGCCCGACCCCGAAGGCGGAAGACCGCGTCTACCACGCCGCGTACAAGCGCAAGCTGGACAAGCAGCGGCGCGACTCGGGCCGGCACACTAAGGAGCTGCCGGAGATGGTCGTGGGCCGCAACCCGGTCATTGAGTGCCTGCACGCGCGCGTGCCCGGCACCGCCCTGTACGTCGCCCAGGGCACCCGCAATGACAAGCGCCTGAGCGAAGCGGTGGCCATGTGTAACTCCCGCGGCATCCCCATCGTGGAGGTGCCGCGCCCGGAGCTGGACAAGATGACCGGCAATGGGCTGCACCAGGGCATCGGCTTGCAAATCCCGCCCTACAAGTACGCGGATGTGCAGGAACTGCTGGAGCGCGCCAACGAGGATGCCGCGCCGGGCATGTTCGTCGTGCTCGATAACATCACGGACCCGCGTAACCTCGGCGCCGTGATTCGCTCCACCGCGGCCTTCGGCGGGCACGGCGTCATCATCCCGGGGCGCCGCTCCGCGTCGGTGACGGCGGTGACCTGGCGTACCTCGGCGGGCACCGCGGCGCGCCTGCCGGTGGCCCGCGCGACGAACCTCACGCGCACCATCAAGGAGTTTCAGAAGAACGGCTACCAGGTCGTCGGCTTGGACGCGGGCGGCGAGCACACCTTGGACACCTACGCCGGCGGCACTGACCCGGTCGTCATCGTCATCGGCTCCGAGGGCAAGGGCATCTCGCGCCTGGTGCGCGAGAACTGCGACGTCATAATGTCCATCCCCATGACCGAGTGGGTCGAGTCGCTCAACGCGTCCGTGGCTGCGGCGACCGTACTGTCGGAGTTCGCCCGCCAGCGCCGCGCTCAGTAGGCCGTTTACGGACGAGCAGAGACTCCAAAGAACCGCGCGATGATGTCCGCGGCCGTGAGATCAGTTGCGGTCTCGCCCAGCCGCGGGTCGGGGCTTTCCACCCCGGACGGCACGAGGTGACCCATGCCCTCGATGGTCCACAGCTCCACCGGTGGGTGGGCGGGGGCGTCCCAGCGCTGCACGGTCGCTGCTTCCGCGCCTTCTAGCTGGGGACGCGCGGGTGCCGGATCAGCGTCCGCGCCGTGGCCGTTGAGGCGGGCAAAGAACTCCGCGCTCTTAGGCGCGGACAGCATCTCGCCGCGGGTGATGCCTCCCAGGTTCACCGGGCCGCCGTCGTAGGAAACCACCGGATCCGCGGTGCCGTGGATGGCGAGCACGGGCGTGGGCACATATTCGCCAAGGTGCCTGGTGAACGCGCGGTTGTCTGCAGCCGGCACGGTGGCCGCGATGAGGGCGGCGCCGTCGAGGAGGCCGGGGGCATCGATAAGAAGGCGCTGCACCATGTGGCCGCCGTTGGAAAACCCGGCGGCCGCCACACGGCCCACCGTGTGGCGGCCGCGTAGATCGTTGACGATGGCGCGGGTGAAGGCGACATCGTCAATGCCCAGCTCCCGCGTCTTTTCCGGCAGCACGCGCCGGCCGTCGTTGAAGTGGTTGTGCACCCCGTTGGGGTAGACCACCGCTGTGTTGCGCAGGCTTTCGAAGGTGTGGTGGGTAAACCGCCGCGCCACCGCACCTGACTGCAGGGAGCCGTGGAAAAACAGCAGCACGTCCACCGGGGCGGAGGGCGACGCGCCGTCCGGCTCGTTGACACTCAGGTATGTGCGGCGCCGCCCGTCCACGGTCAGGGTGTGGCGGGCGGCGGTGGCATCAGGCTGCGATTCACGGGAAGTCACAGCATCCGATTGTAGGTTTTAACCGTTGATGCAGTGCCCGTCAGACGAGTAGGCATCGCCGCTGTCCGCGGCCGCCGAATCCGGGCGCGGGGAAGTAGCCGCGCGCATCGAGCCGGCGTAGTCCCGCTGGCGCTGCGCGGCGACCTCGTCGCGGGTCATCCGCCGGCCGCGGGCCCAGGAAATGGCGCGGCAGACGAGGTAGATGGCAAACGAGATGGCGGTGACAAAGACGGACACCGGCAGCCCCGGGGCGAGGGAGAGCACCAAGCCGCCCACGGCGGCGACCTCCGCGAAGAGGGTGGACCATACCACCGCGCGCACCGGCGAGGAAGTGATGTTGACCGCCGCCGCGCCGGGCGTGATGAGCAACGCCATGACCAGCAGGACGCCGACGATCTGCACCGACTGCGCGGCCGCCGCACCGACCAGCACGGCGAACCCGACGTTGTAGGCGCGCAGCGGGACGCCGGCGGCGTGCGCCATGACGGGGTCGGCCGAAGCGAAAAGCAGCGGGCGCCAGAAGATGGCCACGCAGATAACGACGATGGCGGTGGTGACGGCCAAAAGCCCCACCGATCCTTCGGAGACGCCGACGATATGGCCGGTCAAAAGGCTCATCGCCGTCGACGCGTTGCCGGGGTAGAGGTGCAAAAACAGCACGGACAACCCGAGGCCGAAGCTCATGACCACGCCGATGGCGCTGTCCTCCTGGCCTTTCATCCCCAAAAGCGCTAGCACCACCGCAGCGACGATGGCGCCGGCGAGCGCACCGACGCCGATGTTGAAGCCGAAAAGCAGCGCCGCGGCAGCACCCATGAGCGCGAGCTCACTGGTCGCGTGCACGGAAAAAGACATCTGCCGCAGCACGATGAGGCTCGTCATCACGCCAGAGAGCACGCCAAGCAGCGCGCAGGCAACAAGCGAGCTCTGCACGAAGTCGACGCTGAGCAGGTACGCGGTATCGGTGAAAAAGTCCTGCACGGTCACCTAAATCACTGCCTTCCTGCCATCGACGTCCACAACTTTTACGTCCGTTCCGTAGAGCTCGCTGAGCACCTCGGTGCGCATGACCTCGTCCACCGAGCCGAGCACGTGGCCGTGCGGCGCGAGGTAGAGCACGCGGTCCACTGCGCCGACCACCGGGTTGATGCTGTGGGTGACAAAAAGGACTGCTGTCCCGCGCGTGTGACGCCAGTGATCCAGCTTTGCCACCGTCTGCTGCTGCTTGGCTGGGTCGAGCGAGAGCAGCGGCTCGTCGGCGAGGATGAGTTCCGGGTCGCACGCCAGCGCCTGGGCCTGGCGCACCAGCTGCTGCTGCCCGCCGGAGAGCTCCCCGACGCGGCGATTGGCGATGCCGGTGGCGCCGACCTCGTCCAAGAGGGCATCGACACGCGCGCGCTTAGCCCGGCGCGAACGAAAAACGCCGTGGGCAAGCGACAGGCCCACTAGGTCGCGGGCGCGCATGGGCAGGTGCGGCGGGAACATGCGCTGCTGCGGGATGTAGCCCACGCGCGCGTTGACGTCGAGCGTGCCGGCGGTCAGCCGCCGGGTGCCCAAAATGGTGCCGAGCAGCGTGGATTTGCCCACACCATTCGGGCCGAGCACCGCGATGAACTCCCCGGGTTCAATGGTCAGATCCACATCCGACCACAGCGGGGAGACGGCGGCGCTGGAAAAAGAAACCAACACTAGCGGGCGGCCTCCTCAAGATTGTGTACGACAGAATCGTAGTACGCGAAGAAGTCGGTGCCGTCCGGCGGGGTTTCGCCGATTTCCACGATCGGGATGTTCGCCTTTTCCGCGGCGGTGCGGATGCGCGCGGTCATGTCCGTTTCGGTCTGCGGGTTGTAGATGAGCACGTCGAGTTCGTGGTTGTCGATCGCCTCGAGGAAGCGCGCGAGATCCGCCGCCGCGGGCTCACCGTGGCCCAGCGTTGCCTTGCGGAAGCCGGCGGGGGTGACGTCCTCCATGGGGGAGGGGTCGAGCAGGTAGTCGGCGATGGGTTCGGTTTGGGCGTAGCGTTTCTCGCCCAGCTTGGTGATGCGCCCCTCCAGCTCCTGCGTCTTATCCAGCACCGGCTGCGCGCTGGCGTGGGCCTCGGGGTGCTCGGAGTTGATGTAGTCGGCGATGTCCTCTGCGACCTTGTTGATGGCGTCGGCGGCGTACCAGACGTGCTCGTTGCCGTCGATGGGGGTGATGTCGCCTGGCTCGTCGTGGCTGTGGTCGACGCCCAGGTCGCCGTGGGCGACCAGCGGGAGGGCGTGTGCCACCGAGTCCTGGTCCGAGAGGGGCTCGTACAGCCAGGCGTCGTAGCCACCGCCGCCGGCGACGACCAGGTCGGCGCGGTGCGCCTTGGCGATGTCGGCCGCGCTCGGCTCGAAGTGGTGCGGGTCCACGCCGTTGCCTTCCACCACGGAGCTGGCGTCGACGGTGATGCCACCCTCGGCGGTGTCACCCACCAGCTTGGCGATGTCGGCCCAAATCGGCGTGGAGGCCACCACGTCGACGGTCTGCGAGTCCTTCCCCGCGGAATCGCCGGGCGCACTGCAGGCAGCGGTCGCCGCGGCCGCGGCGGCGCAGAGGCCGAGGCCCAGCGCGCGGCGGAGGGATGTGGGCACAGAAGAGGTAAGAGTATCGTGCATGCGCACTACTTTTCACTTATTGACAACGATTGTCAACTAAGGGGTCTGAGAGCGTCGCGCCTTAGCCAGTGCGCTAAAAAAGTCGGCGACGCCCTCGATATCGGCCACCCGCACCGTTGCGGCGGTGTGCCCAGCGCCGACCTTCACGCCAGCGTCCGGCGGCTGGTTGAGTACCTCGAATCCTTGCTCGTCGGTCGTGTCATCGCCTACGAACACGGTGGTGATGCGCGCGCCGCCGGTCACGCGCTCGAGGCGGGCGCGTTCTTTGCGGATCCAGGTTCCCTTCGTCGCGGTGGTGGCGGAAAACTCGATGATGTTCTTGCCCTCCTGCGCGGTGAGCACGCCGGGATCGATAGCGCGAGTGCGATCCAGGGCGCTGAGCGCCGCCGCGGGATCCTGCTCGGCCAACCCCAGGACGTTGAAGACGCACTGGAACGGCTTGTCCTCGAATTGCGTGTGAGGATATTCGCGGGCCAGAGCCTCGAGTTCGGCGCCGACGCGGCGCAGCTCGGCGATCTTGGTGGCGTCCAGGCCAGAGTCTTCGCCTAAGGTCTCCGCGCCGTGCGAGCCGCCCAGGATGACCGGATCGCCCAGCGGGAAGACACGGCGCAGGCCCTCCAGGTGCCGCCCGGAGAGTGCCGCCACGGTGGTCTGCGGCAGGCGCGCAAGTGTTTCCAAGGCCTGCAGCGAGCGCTGATTCGGCTGGACGGCGTAGATATCGCTGGCGAAACCGGCCAGGGTGCCGTCGAAGTCGGTGACCACGAACAGGTGCTCCGCGGCCGCCAAGCGGCTCGTTACCGTGTGGCTTTCCGCCGCGGTGGCGCTAGTCTCATCGAGGCTGTAGGACAGGGGTTCTGGCTGGGCAGTCATACGCACTAAAGTACCCGCAATCCACCGGTCGGATTCTCGTTTAGAGTCCTGCGAAGCGCAGGGAAGGGCTTTCCACCTGGCCGTCGCGCAGGCGCAGAATAAGCTCGCCGTTCGGGTCGAGGGACACCGCGAACTCCGCGCCCTCCGCAATGAGCTGGCGGATGTTGTTATCGGCCCAGGCGGACGAGCCGGTGCACGGCCGGTCTTTCCGGCCCGCGTCTTCGAAGTCGACGTGATCGATGCGCATGATGTTCGCGTCTTCGACGTTGGCCGGCTCGTCGCCGTCGAAGTAGGACACGCGCGCGCTGTAGCGTACGCACCCCGTGCTGCCTACCGCGGTGGCCTTGCCCAGAACGATCGAGGGCTGCTCGGCGATGTCGCGCGGGATGCGCGCCGGGGAGTCCGGGGAGGTGTAAATGCCGACGGCCTGCCACTGGCGCCCGGCGATGTGGTCGGCGGCCGAGCCCGCCTCAGTGGCAGCCGGGGACTTGTCATTCGCCGGCGCGTCGGAGTGCCCGCTGCCACACGCGGCCAGAACCACGGTGGTGCTGAGCGCCACAAACGCTGCGAGAACGCGAGAGCGGTTAGCGGTCATCGCGCTCCCCAACAGGTTGTGCCGCCGCGTGCTGGCCAGTGAAGCTGCTTAAGAAAGAACGCGACCACAGATCGACGTCGTGGGTGGTCACCTGCTCATACATTGCGCGCATCCGCGCGGTGGCGGCGTCCGGGTCGTCGCGGGTTTCCGCGACGGCGCGGGCGAGCTGATCGCGCAGCGACTGTTTGTCAAAGGGGTTGCACAAAAACGCCTCCTCCAGTTCGCAGGCGGCACCGGCGAACTCGGACAGAACGAGTGCCCCGGGGCGCACCCCGTGGCAGGCGATGAACTCCTTGGCCACCAGGTTCATGCCGTCCTTGAACGGGGTCACCAGCATGACGTCGGCCGCGCGGTAGTAGTCGCGCAGCGTCTGCTTGGACACCGAACGGTGCTGGTAGTGGACGACCGGGCGGCCCAGCTCGGCAAAGCGGCCATTGATGCGCCCGACCGCTTCTTCGACCGCAGACCGGGTCGCCTTGTAGCTGTCGATGCGCTCGCGCGACGGGGTGGCCAGCTGAATGAACGTCACCGAGGAGGGATCCAGCGTGCCATTGGCCAGCAGTTCTTCGTAGGCCTCGAGGCGCTGGAGGATGCCCTTAGTGTAATCCAGGCGGTCGACGCCCAGTAGGACGGTCTCTGGGTTGCCCAGGGCAGCGCGCAGCTGGGTCGCTGGGGCGGAACGCTCGCTATCAGCGCCGTCGTCTGCCGCCTCGAAAGGCGAGGTGTCGATAGAGATGGGGAAGGCCCCCACGCCCACCTTGCGGCCGGAGTTGGTGGTGATCTGCGCGGCAGCGGCGCGGGTGGCCGGCTCGCCGGCGGTCTCCCGGCCCAGCATGCTTGCCACCTCGAGGAAGTTTTGCACGCCCGACTCGAGCTGGAAGCCCAACAGATCGGCGCCGAGCAGACCGTCGAGAATCTCTTCGCGCCACGGCAGCTGCTGGAAGAGATCGGCGCCGGGGAAGGGGATGTGCAGGAAAAATCCTACGCGGAGATCCGGGCGCATTTCGCGGAGCAAGCCCGGAACCAGCTGCAACTGGTAATCCTGCACCCACACCGTCGCGCCCTCGGCGGCGACGGAAGCGGTGGCCTCTGCAAATCGCTGATTGACGTCGCGGTACGTCTCCCACCAGGCGTGATCGTAGGTGGGTTTCACGATGAGATCGTGGTAGAGCGGCCACAGCGTCGCGTTGGAGAACCCCTCGTAGAACTCCGTGTAGTCCCGCGCGGTCAGGGTGACCGGGTGGAGGAGGACGTCCTTGTCCGTGCGCAACGGCTCGGGGGAGGCGTCGGCGACACCGGGCCAACCGACCCAGCAGCCCTGCTGCTTTTCCAACACCGGGGAAAGGCCCGAAACGAGCCCGCCGGGGGAGGGGACCCACTCAGTGGAGCCATCGGCACGCGTGTGCAGGTCGACCGGCAGCCGGTTGGCCACCACGACGAAGGAGTTGGACCCGAACTCTGAGCTGCGCATGGTGTGTATGTCTTACTCTGACTTAGACGTCGACTTCTTGGCAGTCTTCTTAGTGGTCTTCTTGGACGACTTCTTAGCAGCCTTCTTGGTCGTCTTTTTCGTCGACTTCTTCGAGGCCTTCTTGGAGGTCTTCTTCGCCGTCTTCTTGGTGGACTTCTTGGAAGCCTTCTTCGTGGACTTCTTCGAGCTCTTCTTGGTCGCCTTCTGCGACTCCGCCTGATCTTCCTGTTCGGCGAGGACCTTCTTGTGCACCAGGCCGTCCGGCTCGACCCCGAGCATCGACATCAGGGTGACGCCATCGAGGAAGTCCTGCGCGTAGGTGGCCACGACGCGGCGGGCGTCGCGGGCGGTTTCCTTTTCTACGGTGGCGGCCTGCTCGGGGGCGGGCTGAGTGTCGGTGACCTTCGGTGGCACGAATACCTCCTGGCGGGATCGATCTAGGCGCTAGCTGCTTGGTATCGAACCGACATTCTACGCTATCGCGCCCCCGCGGTCGGGGCTAGCCCTCCCGCGAGGACCGAGCCGACGTGTCCGAGTTTTCCGCGGCTTGCTGCTGCGCCATCTTCGCTGCCTCGTCGCGCGGGGAGACGTCCATGCCGGGCTGGGTATAGACCGTCTCGCCGACGGGGCGGTCTTCCTGGTGCACCTGCGTCGGATCGATCTCCTCCGCGGTGAGCTTGTTGTCCGGCGTGTCCGTCGTCGGGGCGGCAGGCTCTGCTTCCGCGATGGGCTCGTCCGGCATCGGCGTGGCTTCCGGAGCCGCGTCCGCGCCCTCCGGGGCATTGGGGATGGGGGCGGAGTGCCCGGAGCTGTCCTGAGCCGGATCGCTCATGGGCGTTGCATCCTGGGTAGCTTCCGGGGCGTTGGCCGACTCCGGGTCGTCCGCACGCTTCTTCCGGCGCGGGACGAACGGGGACATCGGCACGCCGGTCATGCCGCCGCGCCGGTGGGCGCGGTGGGCCAGTTGGTTGGCGCGGCGCACCGAATGTTGCCCCAGGCGCTTGAGCTGAGTGTAGGGACGGAAGTACTGCGGGCGGCGCAGGCGGCGGGCGATGCGCTCACCGAAGACGACGCCGGCGGCGAGCGCGCCGGAGATTGCCAGCGCGGTGGCCAGGTTGGTAAAGCCGGTGATCATCTGCTCGTTGAGCGTGGCGTACATGCCGCGGTAAAGGGTCAGGCCCGGCAGCATCGGGGTGTAGCCGACGATCATCGTCACCAGCGGCGGGATGAAGAAGCGGCGAGCCATGAGGCCGCCGCCCAGCCCGACGATGATGGCGGCTAAGCCGGAGGCAACAACGCCGCCAAACCCGAACAGCGCCACCGTGGCGTAGTAGAAGATCATCGCGCCCGCGGCGGTGAGCCCGGAGACCACGACCTCGGACCAGGAGGCATAGCAGGCCATCGCAAAGCCGGCGGAACCGATGCCACCGCACAGAACCAGGAAGGGGATTTGGTAGTACACCGGCGGGGCAACGGTCTCCAACGGCGGGAGGCTAAAGCCGATCATCTCCGAGAACTGAATGCCCATGCCGACGCCGCCGATGATGGCGCCCGTGGACAAAAACGCCTCGAAGAACCGGGCGGACGAGGTGACCGGGGCCTTGGTGATGCCATCGACAATGCACTGCACCAGCGTGAGGCCAGCCACCAGCACCACGATGCCCATACCGATGATCTGCGACGGGGAGAACTGGATGTTGAACTGGCCGGCCACCGAGTACAAGATCGCCGCGGGCACCACGGCGATAAACCCGCCCACCATGTTCTGATAGAAGGGCGGCAGGCGCTTTTTGCCCAGCCAACTGTTGGTTCCCATGATGACAATCGCCAGTACGAAAGACATCACGCCAACCAACAGATCGCCGCCGAGCATGACGGAGATGAACCCGCCCATGATGCCCCAGCCCAGCAGGCTGACGCGCTCGCTGTACGGCGGCGCTTGATTTTCGATTTCGGCGAGTCGCTTTTCCGCCATGGCCGGCGACGCGCGGCCAGCGTGGATATCGCGGATGAGGTTGTCCACCGCCGCGAGCTTGGAAAAGTCCACGGACACACCCTGCGCGGAGCGCATGACCGTCAGCGGCCGGCGGTTAGCGCCCTCGTCGATGTAGGTGTGGATCGTGATGTTGTCCATCACGATGTTGACGTGGCAGTAGTGCAGGCCGTAGGCAGAGCAGGCCAAAAACACCTGGGCGCGGGCATCGGAGTTGGACGTGCCCGAACTAATGAGCATGTCGCCGATGCGGGCGGCGATCTCCATCACACCCGTCACCTGTGCGGGGTCGGTCAGATCGACCGGGGCCAGTGGTGACGGTGGGGGTGCTGCCTTGGCCGCATCGATGGTGGCGACGCGGCTGCTGCTCCGCTTCATAAACGCCTTAGCGGCGGACAATGCGCTCACGAACGAACCTCATCTGCTTTCAGCGCGCACGTATAGGGACAGAAAGAAACACCGCTGACTCTAGTTATCTCTACTTCGGGTTGTCATCATCGGGGAGATGCGGGTGTTCACCGCGTGGTCGGTTACACTAACTGCGCGGCATGCGCGAGTAGCCGCGCTGCTGGAGTGGCGCAATTGGTAGCGCAACGGTCTTGTAAACCGTAGGTTGCGAGTTCAAGTCTCGTCTCCAGCTCGAAAGTGCGGGCCTTAGGCCTGCACGTGTCCGGGTTTAAGGCCAGATCCCCCAAAGCCTCCAAAAGTCTCCATATATCAGCTTGGGGAGAGAACTACGACGGCGGTAGCGCTACTGTGAACTGCCCTCTACCGGTTAGAACCGCCCCGGTTGGAACCGCCCCCGGTTACCCGTGTGACTGGTGAGGTGGGAAAACTACAGGTGAAATCTTTGTTTCCCTAATGTTTATGTACGCATGTCACGGCGGGGATGGGCTGGCCAGGGGGGTAAATCGACCCGCAAAGTCCCTAGTGATTAGCTGTGCGAGCCGGAATACTAGCGGGCGTGACTGAGATAATCCTGCTTTTCATCATCATCGGTACAGCTCTCGCATTCGACTTCACCAACGGTTTCCATGACACCGCTAACGCCATGGCAACCTCCATTGCGACTGGCGCGCTTAAGCCGAAGACGGCCGTGGCCCTCGCCGGTGCGCTGAACTTCGTCGGCGCTTTCCTCTCCGTGGAGGTGGCTAAGACGGTGGCCAAGGGCATCGTCAAGCTCGATGCCTTTGACCTCAACAACCCACTGGAGGCCGACAAGCTTCTGCTTGTTGTGTTTACCGGCCTGATTGGCGCCATCCTGTGGAACCTGGCCACCTGGCTGTTCGGCCTGCCGTCCAGTTCCTCCCACGCCCTGTTCGGTGGCCTTATCGGTTCCGCCATCGCGGCGCTGGGCTTCTCCGGGGTCATCTGGGGCGGCGTTGCGTCCAAGATCATCGTCCCGGCGCTCGCCGCGCCGTTCGTCGCCGGCCTGGTCGCCGCCGTGGGTACCTCCCTGGTCTTCGCCATCACCAAGCGCGTGCAGAAGGGGCCGCGCGACAAGTACTTCCGCTGGGGCCAGATTGGTTCCGCATCCTTGGTTGCGCTGGCGCACGGTACCTCCGACGCCCAGAAGACCATGGGCGTTGTCTTTTTGGCTCTGGTTGCTACCGGCAAGATCGACGAAGCCGCCGACATGCCGGTCTGGGTCACCGCCGCTTGTGCTCTGGCTATCGCGCTGGGTACCTACACCGGCGGCTGGCGCGTTATCCGCACGCTGGGCAAGGGCCTGGTGGAGATTTCCTCCCCGCAGGGCATGGCCGCGGAGACCTCGTCTGCGGCGATCATCATGACCTCCTCCCAGCTGGGTATGGCCCTGTCCACCACCCACGTTGCAACCGGCTCCATCCTGGGCTCCGGCCTGGGCCGCCCGGGTGGCGATGTCCGCTGGGGCGTGGCTGGCCGCATGATGATGGCGTGGGTGACCACCCTGCCTATCGCCGCAGCTGTCTCCTGGGTCATTTTCCAGGTTGCGCACGGCGTTTCCTCCATTACCAACAACGTCGTCGGCGCTATCGCTGCCTTCCTCATCCTGCTCATTGGCATCGGCATCATGATCATGGAGGCCCGCAAGAAGCCGATCCACTCGGACAACGTCAACGCCGAGTGGGACGAGGATTCCCACTCCGTCGTCCCGAAGGAGGGCGACGACGAGCGCGAGCCGGCCACCGTCGGTGCTAACCAGGTGGACAACGCCGAGCGTTACGGCCACAAGGACGCCGGCGAGCCGGCGGACTTCATCGACACCCGCTCGGGCATGAGCCTCGACCACCACGTCATCGACCCGAAGGAGCAGTAAGCAAATGTTGATGTCCCTCGTTAATGTCACCATCGGCGGCCTCATTGTCGGCGCCGGCCTCCCGCTGTTCTTCGCACTGGGCATCCGCTTCCTGGTCCCGCACGAGAACCGTTCCGCCCAGCAGGTCTCTGGTGGGCAGAAGATCCTCGGCTACATCTGCTTTGCCATCCCGATCATCGCCATCCTGGCGGGCATCCTGTGGCTCGGTTCGGACCGCCTGTACTCGATTCTGGGAATTGACCTTTTCGGCGCTTCCGGCCGTGCCTAACGGCTTCCGTGCCTAACGGGATCCGCGCATCACGGGCTTCCGAACCTAGCGGTACCCCGCGGGCCCGGTCGCAGATATCCCAGTCATCTCACGCACGCACACACCGCCGCGCGACCACGCCTTTTCTCCCTTCTTGCGGGGAGGGGGAAAGGGGCATGCGCGGCGGTGTCGTGCGTTGTGCGTACTTCAGGTCAGTGCCCCCGCCCGGAATGGTGCATTTCTTCCAATGGTTGACACTCCCAACGGATCTCCTGTACTGTCCGTCTCAGAGTTAACGAGAGGTTAACGCCAGGTGTCCAACAGGGGACGCAATCGTCCCCGTCCCTGGTTGCACGCCGACACGTTCTGTAGGGCGTGGCCTCTCGATGGGTGCAGGAAAGGAGTGATTGCACCATGTCCATGATCCATACGATTTCTGATTTCTTCCGCCGCGGCCACGCCGGCGGCAACCAGGGTCTGTCCGACCTGTCCATCGGTGTTCTGGAGCCGGAGTCGAACAAAAGGGGAGGTGAGACGGCGGAAAAGTCCTTCGCCGCCTACGCTGACCCTTTTGAGTACCTCGGCGTCCGCGGGGTAGCGGACGCCACGCCGCACGAGCTGTCCGCAGCTTTCCTCGCGGTCTATGACCGCCTGCCGAGCCTGCGGGAGCAGAGGGCTCTCGTGCGCACCGCTGCGTCCTGGCAGATCCTGCGCTAAGGCCTGCGATTAACGGTAGGTTAACGTGGCGGTTAACCGTCACGGCCTCCTAGCCGCGCGACGCAGTGCTACCGGCCCCTCGAGGCTGTGGCCGTGGCACTGGCGGTGGCCTTCTTCGGGTTGCCCCGGAAGCACCACCCGGTAGCGGCCGCGAGCAGAACCGCCGTGACCGCCAGGCACGACAGCGTCGCGGTGTACGCGCCCGTGAGGGCGTCGCCCGCCACCATCGCGGTGGCGGGATTTTTTATGCCCGCAAACACGTCCGCGGAGGCGTCGATCCCGTTAGCGTCCGCGTGGGCGCGGTACCGGGAGATGGCGATGGCGGTGTGGAGGCTGCCGGCGGTGGCCACGGCGATAAGGGAACCGAACTCGTAGGAGACCTCCTCAACGCCGGCGGCCATTCCAGAGCGGTGGGGCGGGGCGGCATCGATAATCGCGATGGAAGACACCGACATCACGGAGCCGGCACCGACGCCCAGGATCATTAGGCCCACGATGAGCCCGGGGAAGAAATCGAGGTGGGTCGCCCACACCGCGACGGCCATGCCGATAGCGACCGCGCAAAAGCCACCGCCGATAAGCGGCAAAAACCCCACGCGGTGCAGGTACATCCCGCCCAGGATGGACAGGGGGAACGCGCAGACCGTGACCGACGCGAGCGTCAGGCCGGCCTCCAGCGGGGAGAACCCGTTGACCACCTGCAGGTTCTGCGTGGTCAAAAGCTCCATGCCGCTGACGGCAATCATGGCCCCGCCCGCGGCCAGCACGCCGCCGACGAAGATCCGGTTGCGGAAGAGATCGAAGGTCAACAGGGGGTGCGACAGGGTGCGCTGCCGGCGGACGAAGAAGACCGCGGCGGTGGCCGAGGCGGCGGCAGCAATGCACAGCACCACGGTGGAACGATCCGGGTTCGTCGCCTCCTTGATGGTGAGCGTGAGGCCGGATAGGGCGACCAGCGACAGGAGCGAGGACACGATGTCCCAGTAGCTCGCCGAGTCGGTGTGGTTGGGCGGGGCGAACAAGACGGTGGCCACAATGCCGAGGGCGCACAAGGGCACGTTGATGAGGAAAACCGAGCCCCACCAAAAGTGCTCCAGCAACCAACCACCCAGGATGGGGCCGGCGGCCGCGCCCACCACGCCGGTAGAACCCCACAGGCCCATGGCGGTGCTGCGCTCCCGGTCGTCGTCGAAGGTCGCGCGGATCAGCGCCAGCGTGGCCGGCATCATCACCGCCGCACCCATGCCGAGCAGGGCGCGCGTGGCGATGAGCAACCCCGGGGTCGGCGCGTACGCCGCCGCGAGCGAGCTGTACCCGAAGATGGTCAATCCCAGCAAGAACATCCGCCGGTGGCCGATGCGGTCGCCGAGCGTGCCCGTGCCCAGCAGCAGGCCCGACAGCACCAGCGGGTAGGCGTTGATGACCCACAGCGCCTGATTGGGGGTGGTGGACAGCTCATCTTCCAGCACCGGCAGGGCGGTAAACAGGATGGAGTTATCCAAACTGATCATGAGCAGACCTAAGGAAATGATTCCGAGGAATGCCCAGCGGTGCCGAAATGGGCGCGGTTGTGGGGTGGTAGAGGGGTCTGGGGTGGGGGATGGTGCAGACGAGCTCATGGTGGGACACAACTGTAGTCGCGGCGCAGAAACTACCGGTAGGGTGAGGTAAACCTCACCCATGCGCGGAGTGGTGCGCAATTCTCACGAAAACGGAGTGGGGGCGACCTGTTCCCGCGGACGAAAAAGCACTAGCATGGGCGCGCGTTGTGGCCGTGCCGCACGTGGGCGCGCGGTCCTCACATTTGTCTTTTGAATTTAGGAGAAAAGCTAATGGCAAAGACTTTTGCGCAACAGCTCATTCAGACCCTGGAAGAGCAGGGCGTGGAGCGCATTTACGGTATTGTCGGCGACTCCCTCAACCCGATTACTGATGCGCTGCGTAAGTCCCACATCGAGTGGATTCACGTACGTAACGAGGAAGCCGCTGCGTTTGCCGCGGGCACCGACTCCCTGTCCACCGGCAAGCTCGCGGTGTGCGCGGCGTCCTGCGGCCCGGGCAACACTCACTTCATCCAGGGCCTGTACGACGCCAACCGCAACGGCGCCAAGGTCCTCGCCATTGCCAGCCACATTCCGTCGCCGAAGATCGGCTCCACCTTCTTCCAGGAGACCCACCCGGAGATGCTCTTCCAGGAGTGCTCCGGCTACTGCGAGATGGCGAACTCGGCTGACCAGGGCACGACCATCCTGCACCACGCGCTGCAGAGCACCATGGCGGGCAACGGCGTGTCCGTGCTTGTCGTCCCTGGTGACGTGTCCACCCAGGAAATCGAAGACGATCGCTTCTCCCAGTCGAAGATCTCGGCCGGCCGTCCGGTTGTCTACCCGGATCCGCACGAGGCCGCCGATCTGGTGCAGGCGATTAACGATGCCGACACGGTCGCCATCTTCGCCGGCCGCGGCGCGAAGGACGCCCGCGACGAGCTGTTCGCCCTGGCGGAAAAGATTAAGGCGCCGGTGGGCCACGCCTTGGGTGGCAAGATGTTCATCCAGTACGACAACCCGTACGACGTGGGCATGTCCGGCCTCCTCGGCTACGGCGCGGCGCACACCGCGACTAACGATGCCGACCTGCTGCTCCTGGTCGGTACCGACTTCCCGTACACCGAGTTCCTGCCCACCAAGAACGTCGCGCAGATCGATATCAACGCCAGCCACATCGGCCGCCGCACCACCATCCAGCACCCGGTGGCCGGCGACGTGGCCGCGACCATCGAGAACATTCTCCCGCACATCGAGGAGAAGACGGATCGCAAGTTCCTGGACAAGATGCTGCGTGAGCACCACCGCAAGCTCAAGCACGTGGTCGAGGCCTACACCCACAACATCGAGCACCACACCCCGATCCACCCGGAGTTCGTGGCGGACATCATCGACCGCGAGGCCGACGAGGACGCCATCTTCACCGTGGACACTGGTATGTGCAACGTGTGGGGCGCGCGCTACATCACCCCGAACGGCAAGCGCCAGCAGCACGGCTCCTTCCGCCACGGCACGATGGCGAACGCCCTGCCGCAGGCCATCGGCGCGCAGGCGGGTAACCGCGACCGCCAGGTCATCTCCTTCAACGGCGACGGCGGCCTGTCCATGCTGATGGGCGAGCTCATCACGGTCAAGCAGCACGACCTGCCCATCAAGATGTTCTGCTTCAACAACTCCTCGCTGGGCATGGTCAAGCTCGAGATGCTCGTCGCCGGCCTGCCGGAGCACGAGACCGACCACGCGCAGGTCAACTTCGCCGAGATTGCAAAGGGCGTGGGCATCAAGCACGTTCGCATCGAGGATCCGAAGACCGCGAAGCAGCAGATCAAGGAGGCGCTCGCCTTCGACGGTCCGGTGCTGGTTGACATCGTCACGGACCCGAACGCGCTGTCCATCCCGCCGAACATCACCTGGGACCAGATGGTGGGCTTTTCCACCGCGGCCGCCAAGACCGTTCTGGATGGCGGTGTCGGCTACATGCTGAACATGGCGGAGTCCAACCTCCGCAACATCCCGATCCCGTAAGACGGCGGGGGATCCCCCAATGGGGGAGCACCCACAATAGTGTGGGTTGAGGGGCGTTGTCGCAGCTCATGGCTGGGGCGACGCCCCTTTTATTCTTTTCCAGCGGGTGTCCAGCTTCCTACCAGTGGGATTACACTAGGGCGTGCAATCATGCGGGCTAGCCAACTCACCGACTGAAGCGAGGATTTTTCTCATGGATGACCGCAAAGACCAAGTGACTGTTCTGGTCGTCGACGACGAGCCTAATATCGTTGAGCTCCTGACCGTCTCGCTGAAGTTCCAGGGCTTTGACGTGCACAGCGCAAACAACGGCACGGAGGCGCTCCGCCTCGCCCGCGAGCTAAACCCAGACGCGTACATCCTGGACGTCATGATGCCAGGGATGGACGGCTTCGAACTTCTGGCCAAGCTCCGCACCGAAGGCCTCGACGGCCCGGTCCTCTACCTCACCGCCAAGGACAGCGTGGACCAGCGCATCCACGGCCTGACCATCGGCGCGGACGACTACGTGACCAAGCCGTTTAGCCTTGAGGAAGTCATCACCCGTCTGCGCGTGATCCTCCGCCGCGGCCGCGGGGTGGACGAGGAAGAAAGCGGCGCCAGCATGACCTACGCCGACCTCACCCTGAACGACGACACCCACGAGGTGACCAAGGGTGGCAAGATCATCGACCTGTCGCCGACCGAGTTCAACCTCCTGCGCTACCTCATGCAGAACAAGGAGGTCGTCCTGTCCAAGGCCAAGATCCTGGACAACGTGTGGCACTACGACTTCGGCGGCGACGGCAACGTGGTGGAGTCCTACATTTCGTACCTGCGCCGCAAGATTGATACCGGCGACAAGCCGCTCATCCACACCGTCCGCGGCGTCGGCTACGTCCTGCGCACCCCGCGCAGCTAAACCGCACGCCCGTCTTTCCAAGGCACGTTAACCAGGCACGCCTACAAGGTTTATGACGAAACGTAGAACGCGCCAAGCGGCCGAAACAGACTTCGCCGAGAAGTCGTCGGCCAAGTCCACGTCCGCCAGCCGCCTGCGCGCGCGGACGCGCCCATTGGCGATGCCGCTGCGCACCTGGCTGGTCGTCATCGTCGTGGCGGTCTCCGGCTTGGGCCTTGCGCTCAGCGCCGTCGCCGTCTCTTCCCTGATGCGCGACGTCATTTACACCAGCGTCGATGAGGATCTGCGGCAGGCGTCGTCCGGGTGGGCGCTCAACCCGGACATCATCGGCGGGAGCGCGAAGAACCGGCCGCCGTCGGACTTTTACGTCTACACCGTGGACACCAACTCGGGGCGGTCCGGCCTGCTGCGCCCGCAGGAAAGCGAGCCGGACTTCAAGCGGCTGCTCATCGGGGACAAGCCGCGCACCATCCGGTCCACGTCGGAATCGAAGGTGGACTACCAGTGGCGTGCCATGGCCACCGAGCGTGACGGTGTGCTCACGGTGGTGGCGAAGAACGTGGAAAACGAGCGCGGGATCCTCCGCGGACTCGCGCTCATCCAGGTGTTCATCCTCACCGTCGTGCTGCTCATCATCGCGCTCGCCGGCTTCTTCTTCATCCGCCACGCGTTACGCCCGTTGCGGGTGGTGGAAAAGACCGCGACGCAGATCGCGCGCGGTGACTTGGACCGCCGCGTGCCCGAGTGGCCGCTGCACACGGAGGTGGGCCAGCTGGCCGCGTCCCTCAACGTCATGCTGGGGCGGCTGCAGCAGTCCATCTTGGAAGCCCAGGATAAAGAGGAGCAGATGCGCCGGTTCGTCGGCGACGCCTCCCATGAGCTGCGCACCCCGCTGACCAGCCTGCGCGGATACACGGAGCTTTACCGTTCTGGGGCGACGGATGACGTCGACCGCGTCTTTTCCAAGATCGACGACGAGTCGAAGCGCATGTCCCTGCTGGTGGAGGACCTTCTCTCGCTCACCCGCGCGGAGGGCAACCGCCTAGACAAGCGCACGGTGGACATGCTGGAGCTCACCTTGTCGGTGGCCTCGTCGGCGCGGGCGGCGTTCCCGGACCGGGAGATTGCGGTGGAAAACCGCGCCGAAAGCGTGCCCGTGGTCAATGGCGATCCGGATCGCCTCCATCAGGTGTTGCTCAACCTAGTGACCAATGGCCTGCGCCACGGCGGTTCGGAGGCGGCCGTCACCCTCGTGTTGCGGCAGGAGGACGGGCACGTGCTTATCGATGTCGCCGATGACGGCAAGGGCATGACCCCCGAGGTGGCCAGCCACATCTTCGAGCGCTTCTACCGGGAGGACAGCTCCCGCACCCGTGACACCGGCGGGTCCGGCCTGGGGCTGGCCATCGTCAAGTCGCTGGTCAGCCAGCACGGCGGCACCATCACGGTCGAGTCCGAACCGGGGGAGGGCTCGGTGTTTACCGTGAGCCTGCCGGTCAGCTAGGCCACAACGCTTTACCCCTGCGGCCGGCCGTCCGCGTCGGTGCCCAGTGCCGCGCGGAGTTTCTCGGCCGCCTTGTCCATCTCGGCATCGTCAGTCGCGTCGGCCGACATCGCGGCGGACAGCGAGTACCCCGACATGTCGTTGGCCGGGAAGACGTGAATGTGGGCGTGCGGGACCTCGAACCCAGCGATGAGGTAGCCGGCGCGCTCGCAGTCGAAGGACTCGGTCACCGCCTGGCCGACCTTCTGCGCGACCTCGTTGAGGTGCGCCCACAGCTCCGGCTTGAGGTCGGTCCACTTGTCCACCTCTTCCACCGGGACAATCAGCGTGTGGCCGTAAGCGACCGGCTCGATGGTGAGGAAGGCAACCGCGGTGTCGTCACGGTAGACAAAGCGGCCCGGGATTTCTCCATTGATGATTTTGGTGAAAACAGAAGACATGCACCACACGGTACCCGCGGGGGCGTGCGGGCAACGTGTGTTGAGTTCGCCATCGGCGGATCCTTGTGAGAAAGGTGCCCGTTAGGATGTGACGCATGCGCATTCTCGTCATTGGTACCGGCGGCCGCGAGCACGCCATCGTCACGAAACTGGCCACCGATTCTGAAGTCAGCGAGCTGCACGCCGCCCCGGGCAGCGCTGCGATGGCCGGGCAGGCCACCGTGCACCCGGAGCTGCAGGATGCAAGCGATCCGGATCAGGTCGTGGAGCTGGCTCAGCAGGTGGCCGCGGACCTGGCTGTCGTGGGCCCAGAGGCCCCGCTGGTCGCGGGCGTGGCGGACGCGCTGCGCGCGGCAGGGTTTGCCGTCTTCGGCCCCGGCAAAGAGGCGGCCCAGATTGAGGGCTCCAAGGCCTTTGCCAAGGACGTCATGGCCGCCGCCGGGGTAAACACCGCGCGGGCGGAGCATCTCGCGCCGGGCGCGAGCGCGGAGGAGATCGACGCCGCGCTCGATCGCTTTGGCCCGCACTTCGTGGTGAAGGACGACGGCCTCGCCGGCGGCAAGGGCGTCGTGGTCACCGACGACCGCGCGGAAGCCATCGAGCACGTGCAGGCCGTCCACGCGGCGGGCAACCCGGTGCTTTTGGAAAGCTTCCTGTCTGGCCCGGAGATCTCCCTGTTCTGCCTGGTAGATGGGGAGGACGTCGTGCCGCTTTTGCCGGCGCAGGATCACAAGCGCGCCCACGACAACGACGCGGGCCCGAACACCGGTGGCATGGGAGCCTACGCGCCGCTGCCGTGGCTGCCGGAAGGCGGCGTCCAGCGCATCGTGGACGAGGTGTGCCGCCCGGTGGCACAGGAGATGGCGCGCCGCGGCACGCCCTACTCCGGCCTTCTGTACGCCGGCCTGGCCTGGGGCGAGGACGGTCCGGCCGTCGTGGAGTTCAACTGCCGCTTCGGCGACCCGGAAACCCAGGCGGTCTTATCGCTTCTGAAGTCCTCCCTGGCCGAAGCCCTGTACGCTACCGCGACGGGGAAGCTCGCGGAGCTTGCCCCGCTGGAGTGGGAGGACGCCTTCGCGGTCATGGTGGTGCTCGCCGCCGGCGGTTACCCGGCCAGCCCGCGCAAGGGAGATGCGCTGACGGGCGCCGCGCTTGACGATGCCTCCCGTGTCCTCCACGCCGGTACCCGCAAGGAGGGCGACACCTACTATTCCGCCGGCGGGCGCGTGCTCGGCGTAGTGGGCAAGGGAGAAAGCATCGACGCTGCCCGCGCCGCCGTCTACGAGGTGCTGGACGGCATCGAGCTGCCGGGCGGGTTCTACCGCACGGACATCGCTAAGAAGGCAGCCGCGGGCGAGATCCGCGTGTAGGCGCGCGGTTGCGCCTCTACCACGCGGAGGCAGCCCCTTTTTCACGTGGAGGCAGCTCCGTTACCACGCGGAGGCAGTTACGCTGCCTCCGCGTGTCATAATCGTGGGCGTGGCTGAAAAGAATCTGATCTCGAATGTCCTGTCCACGCGCTACGCTTCGCCGGAGCTCAGCAACATCTGGAGCCCGGAGCACAAAATCGTTCTCGAGCGCCGCCTGTGGATTGCGGTGATGCGCGCCCAAAAGGATCTGGGCGTGGACATCCCGCAGGAGGCGATCGACGCTTACGAAAAGGTCGTTGAGGACGTCGACGTGGACTCCATCGCCGAGCGCGAGCGCGTGCTGCGCCACGACGTGAAGGCGCGCATCGAGGAGTTCAACGCCCTGGCCGGGCACGAGCACATCCACAAGGGGATGACCAGCCGCGACCTCACCGAAAACGTCGAGCAGCTGCAGATTCGCACCTCCCTCGACCTGATCTACGGCAAGGCGATTGCGGTGCTGGTGCACATCGGCAAGCTGGCGGGCCAGTACCAGGCACAGGTCATGGCGGGGCGCTCCCACAACGTGGCGGCCCAGGCCACGACGTTGGGCAAGCGGTTCGCCTCGGCGGCCAACGAGATGCTTATCGCCGTGCAGCGCGTCGACGAGCTGCGCCAGCGTTACCCGCTGCGCGGCATCAAGGGCCCGATGGGCACCGCGCAGGACATGCTGGATCTCATGGGCGGCTCTGAGGAGAAGCTCGCCCAGCTGGAAAAGTCCATTGCGGAGTACTTGGGCTTCGGCGAGATCTTCGACTCCGTCGGGCAGGTCTACCCGCGCACCCTGGACTACGACGCGGTCTCCGCGCTGGTGGAGCTCGGCGCTGGGCCCAGCTCACTGGCTACGACCATTCGCCTGATGGCCGGCAATGAGACCGTGACCGAGGGGTTCAAGGAGGGCCAGGTCGGTTCGTCGGCCATGCCGCACAAGATGAACGCCCGCTCGTGCGAGCGCGTCGGCGGCTTCCAGGTCATCCTCCGCGGTTACCTCACCATGGTGGCGGACCTGTCCGGCCAGCAGTGGAATGAGGGCGACGTCTTCTGCTCCGTGGTGCGCCGCGTGGCCCTGCCGGACTCCTTCTTCGCCATCGACGGCCAGTTCGAAACCTTCCTCACCGTGCTCGAGGAATTCGGCGCCTTCCCGGCGATGATCGACCGCGAGCTGGAGCGCTACCTGCCCTTCCTGGCCACCACCCGCATCCTCATGGCGGCGGTGCGCGCCGGCGTCGGCCGCGAGACCGCTCACGAGGTGATCAAGGAAAACGCGGTGGCGGTCGCGCTCAACATGCGCGAAAACGGCGCCGAGCAGGACTTGGTCGAGCGGCTCGCCGCCGACGACCGCCTGCCGCTGGACAAGGAGCAGCTGGACCGCGCCCTGGAGGACAAGCACGCCTTCATCGGCGCCGCCGAGTCGCAGGTGGAGGCGGTGCTCGCGCGCATCGACAAGCTGGCCCAGGCCAACCCGGAGGCCGCCGCGTACAAGCCGGGTGAGATCCTCTAGCTACACTAAACCCATGGCTTTAGAGCTCTCTGACTACACGCACCTGCACTCGGGCAAGGTCCGGGACATCTACGAGGTGGACGAAAACACGCTCCTGCTCGTCGCCTCGGACCGAATCTCCGCCTACGATTTCGCCCTCGAACCGGCCATTCCCGATAAGGGACGGGTTCTGACAGGGACGTCGAAGTTCTTCTTCGACCGCCTGGATTTCCCGAACCACCTGGCCGGCCCGTTGGATGATCCGCGCATTCCGGAAAACGTGCGCGGGCAGGCGATGCTGGTGCAGAAGCTCGACATGGTGCCGTTCGAGTGCGTCGCGCGCGGTTACCTCACCGGATCCGGGCGCAAAGAATACGACGCCAGCGGCACCGTGTGCGGCATCGAGCTGCCCGCCGGGCTGGAGGAAGCCTCCCAGCTGGACGAACCGATCTTTACCCCGGCCACCAAGGCGGAGCAGGGCGACCATGACGAGAACGTCTCGTTCGAGTTCATGGCCGAGGAGCTGGGCAAGGAGCGCGCCGCGGAGCTGCGCGACGCAACGTTGCGCATCTACCAGGCTGGGGCAGACCTTGCGCGCGGGAAGGGCATCATCCTGGCGGATACCAAGCTGGAGTTCGGCCTGGACCACAACGGCAACTTGGTGCTGGCCGACGAGGTACTCACCCCGGATTCCTCCCGCTACTGGCCGGCGGATTCCTACGCGCCGGGTAAAAACCAGCCCAGCTTTGACAAGCAGTATGTGCGCGACTGGCTGACCTCCGACGCATCCGGCTGGGATGCCGCCTCCGGTGAGAAGCCGCCGCGCCTGCCTGACGATGTAGTGGAGGCGACCCGCAAGCGCTACATCGAGGCCTACGAGCGTCTGACCGGCGAGAGCTTCGCCGACTACCTGGGCTAGCGCGGAGGTATTCCTCCCGCTTTGAGGGCGGGACCAGGGGCCGGATCGCCGCGCGTAGAGTGGGGCGCTATGACTGATAACGTTCCTGTTCCGCACGCCCCCGTCCACCCGGTGACGCGGTCGTTCCACGGCCGCGAGTTTGTCGATGACTTCGAGTGGATGCGCGACAAAACCTCGCAGGAGACCATCGACTACCTCGAGGCGCAGAACGCGTACACGACGCAGCACACCGCGCACCTGGACGAGATGTCGGAGAACATCTTCCAGGAGATTAAGTCCCGGGTGAAGGAGACGGACATGTCCGTGCCCACCCGCGCGGGCGACTACTGGTACTACGGCCGCACGGCGGAGGGGAAAGACTACGGCTACTCCTGCCGCATTCCGGTGGAAAAGGGCTCGGACCCGTGGAACCCGCCGACCATCCCGGGCCCTGAGGAGGGCCGCCCGGACGGCGAGCAGATCATCCTGGACGCCAACGAGCTGGCGGCGGATCATGAGTTCTTCTCCATCGGCGCGGCGTCTGTCACCACCTCCGGCCGGCTGTTCGCCTACTCGGTGGATACGACTGGCGATGAGCGCTTCGACCTCTACATCAAGGACCTAGAGACCGGCGAGTTACTCGAGGATCACCTCACCGGAATTTTCTACGGCGCCACCTGGGTGGGCGAGGACTACATCTTCTACCAGCGCGTGGACGACGCGTGGCGGCCGGATACCGTGTACCGCCACAAGGTGGGCACCCCGCAGGACGAAGACGTGCTTGTCTTCCAAGAAGACGACGCGCGCTTTAACGTCGGAGTCGGCGGTTCGCGCAGTGAGAAGTACCTGTTCATTGAGGTCGGTTCCAAGATCACGACGGAGATCTGGGCACTCGAGCAGGACAACCCGGAGGGTGAATTCCGGGTGCTGTGGGAGCGCGAGCGGGGCGTGGAGTACGACGTCGACCACGCCGTTGTCGCGGGGCAGGACACGTGGATTGTCACGCATAACGCCCATGGCCCGAACTTCGAGTTGGCGCAGAGCCCCGCGCTGACGGGGGCGGAGCTGGCGCCGCTGCGCGAGCTCGACGTGCTTGTCCCGCACAGTGAGGACGTCCGCTTCGAGGGCGTGGATACTTACCGCGATTACATCGTGGCTGTCTATCGCCGCGGTGGCATCGGGCAGGCGGCCGTGATGCGTCTGACGGAAGATGGCTTTACCGAATTCGAGGAGCTGCAGTTCGACGAGGAGATCTTCACCGTCGGACCGCTGGGCAACCCGGAGTGGGACGCGCCGGTCTTCCGGTTTAGCTATGCGTCGTTTACCCAGCCGACGCAGCTTTTCGATTACTGGGTGGAATCCGGCGAGCGCACCCTGCTCAAAGAGCAGGAGGTGCAGGGCGGTTACGACCCGGGGGACTACACCGCCTACCGTCTGTGGACCACTGCGGACGACGGAACCGAGATCCCGGTCTCTGTGGTGCATCGCGCGGACCCAGACACCGACCGTCCGCAGCCGACGCTTCTGTACGGCTACGGCTCCTACGAGTCCTCGACCGACCCGGGCTTTTCCTACACGCGCCTGTCGCTTCTGGATCGCGGCATGATCTTCGCGGTCGCGCACGTGCGCGGCGGCGGGGAGATGGGCCGTATCTGGTACGACGACGGCAAGATGGACAAGAAGAAAAACACCTTCACTGACTTCATTGCGGTGGCGGATGACTTGGTGGAAAGGGGCATCGCCAAGCGTGATGCTCTGGTCGCCGAAGGTGGCTCGGCTGGCGGCATGCTCATGGGCGCGGTGGCCAACATGGCTCCGGACCGTTTTAAGGCCATCCAGGCCGTGGTCCCGTTCGTGGACCCGCTGACCTCGATGCTGAAACCGGAGCTCCCGCTCACGGTGACCGAGTGGGACGAATGGGGCGACCCGTACCACGATCCGGAGTACTACGACTACATGGCGTCTTACGCGCCGTATGAAAACGTCGAAGCCAAGGAGTACCCGAACATCCTCGCGGTAACTTCGCTGAATGACACTCGCGTGCTCTACGTTGAGCCGGCCAAGTGGATCGCGGAACTTCAGCGCACCGCCACGGGCGGCACGTTCCTACTCAAGACGGAGATGTCCGCCGGCCACGGCGGTGTGTCCGGGCGGTACAAGAAGTGGCGGCAGAACGCGTTCGAGTACGCGTGGCTCATCAACCAGGCGACGGGGCTGTCGAAGTAGGAATATGCGATAATGGCCGTCATGCCCGGCCACCTTTTGGTATCCATCTCCAGCATCTTTTCCGGAACCCGCGCGAATGCCGCACGGTTGATGAAGAACCTGGATGCGGAGGGGATCCCCGTCTCCCTGCTCGTTGCGCCGCACATCGACGGCAACTGGCACCTGGCCAAGGATTCGAAGACGAAGGGCTGGCTGGAAGAACAGCAGGAGGCGGGTCGCTTGCTCATCCTGAACGGCTTTGACCAGCCGGTGCAGGGCCGGCGCGCGGAGTTTGCGAACCTGGACCCGCACGAGGCGAACCTGCGGCTCAAAGGCGCGACGCGGCAGATGAAGAAGATCGGGTTTACCCCGGATATTTTCGCCCCGCCGCGGTGGCGGATGTCCCCCGGGACGCTAGAGGTCCTCCCGTCCTTCGACTTCAAGCTCGCGGTGTCCACGCGCGGTGTGCACGACTTGCGTGACGATGCCTTCCATCAGGCACGCAACCTGTCCTTCGGCGAGGGCTTCGGCGCGGCGAAGTGGTGGCGGCGCAACATCGTGCGGGCGGCGCAGCGTTCAGCCAACCGCGGGAACACGGTGCGGCTTTCCACGTCTGCCCGCAATTTGGACGACAAAAAGGTCGCTAACGACTTCCTCAAGGCCGTGACCAAGGCGGCGGCCGCGGGCGCAAAACCCGCGGACTACCGCGTGTTTTACTAGTTCTTCCGCAGGAAGTCCCAGAACGACAGGCCGGAGCTCAGCTGAGCCACGGTGCGTGCCACGCCATCGATGAAACCGTGGAAGGACGCCGGCGTGCGGCCCTTCAGTGAATCAGCGACGTAGTGCTCGACCGCCGCGCGGTGCGCGGCGTCGTCCGAGTTATTGAACAGCGGAAGAAGGCCGAGGATGGCCGCGCCGATACCCAGACCGCCCAGAAGCGGCAGAGCAGCCGACAGTACGGACTTGGCTTTGCTGGACTGCGACGGCAGAGACGGCTTGGTGCCCGGCTTGCTGCCCGGCTTGTCATTCGGCTCGTTGCCTGGGGTTTCGCCACCCTGGTTGTCACCGTCGTGGCTTTCGCCACCCTGGTTCTCGCCGCCCTGGTTGTCGCCGGGGGTTTCGCCCGGGGTCTCGCCCGGCTTGGTATCCGGATCGGTGCCCGGCTGCTCGTTGGCGTTGTCAGATCCGTTGGCGTTGTCCGAGCCATCGGAATCGTCCGCGCCGTCGAGGCGGAAGCCGACCTTGACTGGATCGTGGTCGGAGGAGCGGAACGGGCTGTCGTCGTAGAAGTCCACGACGTTGGCGTGGCGGCGGGAGTATTCGAACGCGACGGCTTCGTCGGAGTTGATATCCCACACCTGGGCGTCTTGCAGCTTGCCGGCGGCAACCTTGTTGGCCAGGACGTGATCCAGAGAGCCCAGCAGGCCATCGAACTGGTAGGAAGCGGAGGCCCCGAAGTCCTCGGCCGGGACGGTGTAGCCGGCGGTGCGGAAGGTCTCGAGCGGGGTCTCGTGGGTGTAGGTGTTCAGATCCCCCATGACGAAGGTGGCCTTGTCCTTCCAGTCCTCCTGCTTGCTCAGGTGGTCGAGGACTGCCTGGGCCTGCGAGTTACGGACATTCGGGTTGTTGCCCTGGCCGTCACCGGCATCCTTGTCGCCCTTGGCCACCGAACCTTTGGACTTGAAGTGGTTGGCCACCGCAACGAAGGACTCCTTGGCATCGTCACGCTGGCCCGGAGAAGTCACCGGGGCGAATTCCTGCGCGAGCGGCTCGCGGGCGGTGCCGGTGAAGCGATCGTCGGTGAAGATGCGGGACTCACCGACCGGGGTGACGCGGTCCGGGTCGTAGATGAACGCGGTGCGGATGGCATCGCCCTTGACCGGCAGGTCCTTAGGGGAGGCCACCGCCTTCCAGTTGCCGCCGGCCTTGTTGAGCTCGTCGACGAGGTGGTTGAGCGCATTGTCGCGCTTGGACTTGTCGCCGGTGGTGGCGTAGCCGTTTTCGATTTCAGACAGCGCGATGACGTCCGCGTCTAGCCCGTTGATGGCGTTGACGATCTTCCGTTCCTGATCGCGGAACGCGTCCTCGGAGTAGGCACCGCGGACGTCGCAGTCCTTGGCGGTCACGGGCTTTCCCTCACGGTCGTCGTAGTGCCCGCAGTTGTGGTCCTTGCCCAGGGACGTGAAGTAGTTGAGCACGTTGAACGCGGAGATGGTGTAGTCGCCCTTTACCTGGTTCGGGACGTCAATCTCAGCGTCGCGGGAGTTCTCCCAGGTGATGGGGAGGTCCGCGCCGGCGGTCTCGCCCGTCACCGGGGAGGTCGGCTGCAGGCGCCACTTGTCAAAGGAGTAGTTGACCACAACCGGGTGTTGGAACTCCACGTGGTCGGTGGTGCGCAGCGGCTTGATGGTCTGCGCGCCGTCCTGCGCGAGGTAGGGCAGGGGCACGTCTGAGGCGCCGCGGGTGTAGTCGCCGGTGCGGCCATCGTCAAGCGTGACCAGCTTCTCCTGCTGCTCCTTGGTGAGCTTTTGCAGTTCCGAGTTGGGGTCCTTGCTCGGCTGGTAGATATCGGACGGCTGGCGGAAGGCCTCCTCGCCCGGGGCGAGGCCGATTTCGCCGAAGCGGTTGAGCCCGAAGTTGTTGGTCACGGTGTGGGTGCCCGGCTGGATGAGCATGGACTCGTAGGCCTCGCGTGCCTCCGCGCCCGCGGGCAGGGTGTCCACGGCAACCGGGGTGACGTCCTCATGCTCCTCGTCGAGGGCGGTGGTCTTCGGGTTGGTCAGCTGCGTGTTCTCCTTGAACTCGGCAACGGTTCCGGTGACCTCGACAAAGGTGCCGATCTCCGGGAAGGAGGCGGTGTCCTTGGAGTAGACGAAGATGCCGTCGGAGGCGTCGCCCGCGTGCTTTTCTTCCTTGCCCGTGCCCGGGGTCTGGATCATGTAGCCGTTCAGGCCGCCGTCCGGGTAGGAGGCGGTGACCACGCCGCGGGTGGTCACGGTCTTGTTCACCAGCGGGCTGGCGGTGCCGGTGCCCTGAATGTCCGCGATGGGGATGACACCGTCGGTATCGGTGTCCGTGCCCGGGGCAGGGGTGGCGTCGCCGTCCTGGTTGTCGTTGTTGCCCGGGGTGTTTTCTCCCTGGTTGTCTTCCGGGTTTCCGGAATTGGTCGGGGTGGGGTCACCGATGGTGAAGTCCGCCGAGTTGTCGTCGGTGTCGGTGCCGTTCTCATCGCGCGCTGCAGAGGTAGCGTTCGACGCAGCCTTCGCCGCAGCGCCCTCGAACTTGGCGGTCTTGCCGTAACCGGCCAGGTCAACCGTCGTGTTGTCGGCGTCGACGAGTTCGACGGAGCCGTCCGAACCGCCCATGGTCGCGTTACCGGACGCGTCCGGAGCAGGCAGCGGCTCGGTTCCGCCGGTGCCCTTGGATTCCGCGATCAGGTAGTAACCGCCGGCTTTGATGCTGCCGGACAGTGGCGTCGCTTCGCCCGGGTTGCCGGATTTGCCGAAGTACTTGGCCGTCCAGCCGGTCAGATCGATGTCGTGATCGGTCGGGTTGTACAGCTCAATGAAGTCATTGGTGTAGGTGGCGCCCTTGTTGCCGCCACCGCCGTAGATCTCGGAGATGACGACGTTGTCGCCGGCCGGAGTGGCCGTTGCCGCTGGGACGGCGACATTCGCGAGGGTGGTGGAGGTGACCGCCGCGATGGCGAGGGCACCGAGTGTGCGCGAGGACATGAAAAAGCTCCTAGCTGGTCATGCTGAGAAAGGACCCATATAGCTTTAATCCATCTGTGACCGGCCTGAAACCGAACTGTTGCCGGCGTCCTGCGGGTTTAGATGCCGCTCACGCAAAGTTCACCTTGCAGGGGAGAAGGATTCACTTTTCGTAACCTCCCGTTCGCCGTGGCGTAGCGCGCGGCGGTAGCGCGCGGTCGGGTGGCGGGGCATTGGGAGCGTGCGCGGCATGCGGCTAGGTCGATACGGGGGCCGGCCGCTAGACTGACAGGCGCGAAAACTTCTGCCCAGCACTAGTAAAAGGGAATGCTCATGGCTCGTGTAGTTGTCAATGTCATGCCGAAGGAAGAAATCCTCGACCCCCAGGGCAAAGCCGTGGTCCGCGCGCTGGGGCGCATCGGGGTGGACGGTGTGAGCGATGTCCGCCAGGGCAAGCGCTTCGAAATCGAGGTAGACGATTCGGTCTCCCGCGAGGAGCTGGAGCGCGTTGCCTCCACCCTCTTGGCCAACACCGTCATTGAAGACTACGAAGTTGTGGAGGGCGAGTAAGTGCCAGCCAAGATCGGAGTAATCACCTTCCCGGGCACGCTTGACGATGTCGACGCTGCCCGCGCCGTCCGCTACGCCGGCGCAGAAGTCGTCGACCTGTGGCACGCGGATAGCGACCTGCACGGCGTGGACGCGGTCGTGGTCCCGGGCGGTTTCTCGTACGGCGACTATCTGCGCTCCGGGGCGATCTCCGCACAGGCGCCCGTCATGCGCTCGGTGGTAGACGCCGCCCGCGACGGCATGCCGGTGCTCGGCATCTGCAACGGCTTCCAGATCCTAACCGAGGCCGGTCTCTTGGAGGGCGCGCTCACCCGCAACGTGGGTCTGCACTTCCACTGCGAGGACATCTTCCTCGAGGTGGCCAGCGACAAGACCGCGTGGACGGGCGAGCTGACCGAAGGCGAAAAGATCCACATCCCGGCCAAGCACGGCGAGGGCCGCTTCCAGGCGGCGCCGGAGACCATCGAAAAGCTGGAGAAGGAAGGCCAGGTCGTCTTCCGCTACACCGACAACTTCAACGGCTCGCTCGGGGACATCGCGGGCATTACTAACGAAGCCGGCAACGTCGTGGGGCTCATGCCGCACCCGGAGCACGCCATCGACACGCTCACCGGCCCGTCCACGGACGGGCTGAAGCTCTTTACCTCGGCGCTTGCCACCGTCGCCGGCAACGCAACCGCGACCTCGAACGCCTAAGGAGTGACCTTGATGCACAACGACACCGTGGACAACGCGCGGGCCACCTCCGACGAGGCGCAGCCCTACGCAGAGCTGGGCTTAAAAGACGACGAGTACCAGCACATCCGAGACATCCTGGGGCGCCGGCCCACCGACGCGGAGCTCACCATGTACTCCGTCATGTGGTCGGAGCACTGCTCGTACAAGTCCTCCAAGGCGCACCTGCGCTACTTCGGTGAGACCATGACAGAGGAGATGGGGGAGAAGATCCTCGCCGGCATCGGCGAGAACGCCGGCGTGGTCGACATCGGAGACGGCAACGCGGTCACCTTCCGCGTGGAATCCCACAATCACCCGTCCTACGTTGAGCCGTACCAGGGTGCGGCGACGGGTGTGGGCGGCATCGTGCGCGACATCATGGCCATGGGCGCGCGCCCGGTGGCGGTAATGGATCAGCTGCGCTTCGGCCCGGCCGACGCGGCGGATACCGCTCGCGTGCTGCCCGGCGTGGTCGCCGGCATCGGCGGCTACGGCAACTCCCTGGGGCTTCCCAACATTGGCGGCGAGACCGTCTTTGACCCCACCTACGCCTCCAATCCGCTGGTCAACGCCCTGTGCGTGGGCACGCTCAAGGTGGAGGACCTGAAGCTGGCGTTCGCCTCCGGCACGGGCAACAAGGTCATGCTCTTCGGTTCGCGCACCGGCCTCGACGGCATCGGCGGCGTGTCCGTCCTCGCGTCCGACTCCTTCGACGAGGGCGCCGAGCGCAAGCTGCCGGCCGTGCAGGTGGGCGACCCCTTCTCCGAAAAGGTGCTCATCGAGTGCTGCCTGGATCTGTACAAGGCCGGCGTGGTCGTCGGCATCCAGGACTTGGGCGGCGCGGGCCTGGCGTGCGCGACCTCGGAGCTGGCTGCGGCTGGCGATGGCGGCATGCGCGTCGACCTGGACCAGGTCCCGCTGCGCGCGGACAATATGACCGCCGCGGAGATCCTCGCCTCCGAGTCGCAGGAGCGCATGTGCGCGGTCGTCGCGCCGGAAGACGTGGAGCGCTTCCGCGAGATCTGTGACCACTGGGAGGTCACCTGCGCCGAGATCGGCGAGGTCGTCGAAGGCGACCACCTGGTCATCACCCACGGCGGCGAAGTCGTCGTGGACGCGCCGGCCGGCACCATCGCGGACGACGCCCCGGTGTACAACCGCCCGTTCGCCCGCCCGGAGTGGCAGGACGAGCTGCAGCGCTTCGGCGGCATCGACAAGGCCAGCGATCTCGTGGACGCCTTCAAGAAGATGCTCGCCTCCCCGGCGCTGTGCTCGCGCGACTACATCATGAACCAGTACGACCGCTACGTGCGCGGCAACACCGTACAGTCGCACCACGCGGACGCGGGCGTGCTGCGTATCGATGAAGAAACCGGCCGCGGCGTGGCCGTGTCCGCGGACTGCTCGGGCCGCTACACCAAGCTGGATCCGAACATGGGCGCCCGCCTGGCGCTCGCGGAGGCCTACCGCAACGTCGCAGCCACGGGCGCGCGTCCCGTGGCCATCACCAACTGCCTCAACTTCGGTTCCCCGGAGAACCCGGACGTGATGTGGCAGTTCCGCGAGGCGGTGCACGGGCTTGCCGATGGCGCCGTCGAGCTGGGCATCCCGGTCTCCGGCGGCAACGTGTCCTTCTACAACCAGACCGGCGAAGAGCCGATTCTGCCCACCCCGGTCGTTGGTGTCCTGGGCGTGGTCGACGACGTGCGCGGCGCGCACCGCCACGCGCTCGACGGCACCGCCGGCCAGAAGCTCATCCTGCTGGGCGAGACCCGCGACGAGTTCGGCGGTTCCATCTACCAGCAGGTCACCCGCGACGAGCTCAACGGCCTGCCGCCGCAGGTGGATCTGGCCAACGAGGCGAAGCTGGTCGAGCTGCTCGCCGGCAACGCCGACATCGCCGCCGCGCACGATGTGTCGGAGGGCGGCCTGGGCACGACCGTCTTCGAAATGGCGCGCGCTGCCGCAGTGGGCATCGACCTCGATGTGGAGGCCGTGCACGCCGACCCGACCACCGCGCTGTTTAGCGAGTCCGCCTCCCGCGTCGTCGTCGCCGTCGACGCCGACAAGGAGAACGCCGTGCTGGAACGGGCCGGCGAGCTGGGGATTCCGGCCGCGGTCATCGGTACCACCAACGATTCCGCGGAGCTTAACTTCGCCGGCGTTTCGGTGGGTATCGCGGAGCTTGCCGATGCCTGGGCAGGAACCCTGCCGCAGCTCTTCGGCCAGCACGTGGGTGCAAACTCGACGGTGTAGGCGGAAAGCCACACTTCCGCCCCCGTTTCATATGACAAGCAGATACGAAAAGGAGTGTTAGGTGCACCAGGCGGTCCAATTCCAACGACTATTCGAACTGCGACCGCCGAACCGTGACCACATCCCCGCACTCCGCACCGCGGTCGGCGTGGCCGTCCCGCTATTCGTGCTGCTGGCCATCGGCCGGATGGATCTGGCCATGTGCGCCAACTTCGGCTCGTTTGCCGGCATCTACGGCCGGCACGAAGGCCGCCGGATCCGGGTGACCAACCAGATCATCGTCGGTGCGATGCTCGCCACCTGCGTGACCTTGGGCGCGTCGATGTCGTGGTGGCACGCCTCCCCGTTGGTGGTCACGCTGGTGACCTCGGTCATTTCCTGCGCCACCGCGACGGTGGCTAACTTGTGCGGACTACGACCGGCCGGCTCCGTCTTCTTTGTCTTTTGCACCGCGGCGATCGGTTCGCTGCCGCAGGGGCCGAATCCCGTGGATGCGCTGCTCGCCGCGCTTGCGTCCAGCTTATTCTGCGTCGCCCTGGGATTGGGATGGCACCTGCTGGGCGAGGGCGATGTCCCGGGCGGTCCGCTGAAGCGCGCTCCGCGCCCGCCGCGGCCTACCGTCATCGCGAGCGCGGTGCGCTTCTTCGTCGCCCCGCTGATCGCCGGCCTGTTGGGACTTTTGTCGGTCGGCTTCTCCCCGCACCTGTCCCACCCGTACTGGGCGATGATCGCCGCGGTGGTCGCGTTCATCGGCCCGCGGTACCTCGTGCAATACCAGCGCGTGCTCCAACGCGTGCTGGGAACGCTCACCGGCGTGCTTTTAGCCGGGTTCCTCCTCTCGCACGGCATGGACGCGTGGCAGCTCATTATCTGGGTGACCATCATCCAGTTCCTCACCGAGTTAACCGTTACCCGCAATTACGTGGTGGGCAGCACGTTCATCACGCCCATCGCGCTGCTCATGGTGCACTACTTCAACCCGCTGCCCATCGGCGAGCTCATGGTCACCCGTTCCATCGAGACGATCGTCGGCTCCGCGGCGGCACTGGGAGTCATTATGATTAGCTTCTACTGGGACCACCCGAAGACAGTTCATCGCTATATGGCGAAGGCGCGTCCGCGTATGTAGAGAAAGCACAGGTGAAATTGCATGGGGACCATCGCGCGTACGTACTTAGCGTTCGACCGCGGCCCACGGCCGCTGGCGCGCGGCTGGTTCCACCTCGTCACCGCCGTGTTGTCCGGCATGTCTTCGGCGGTGCTCGTGACGTTCGCGTGGATGACCCTGCGCTGGTACGAGGCGCTCGGGGTGACCATTTACGGCGTCGGATTTCTCCTGCTGTTCGGTGTCTCCGCGCTCTACCACCGGTGGCCGTGGAAGACCGCGGGCGGGGTGCAGGCATGGCGGCGAGCCGATCACGCCACCATTTCGGTGTTTATCGCCGCGACCTACACGCCGTTGTGTCTTATCGTCCTGCCCCCGGAAAAGGCCGCGTGGTTGCTGTCTGTCGCGTGGGCAGGCGCGGCCGGGGGAGTACTACTCAGCCTGGTGTGGATCAACCACCCGCGCTGGCTGGACGTGGTGGTCTATTTGGCGCTGGGCTGGCTGATCGTTCCGCTCGTGCCGGCGCTGTGGGAAGGCGCGGGCGCGGCTGTGGTGTGGCTACTATTCGCCGGCGGGGTGATCTACTCGCTCGGCGCTGTCGTCTACGGCTGCAAGTGGCCCGGGCGCAACGCGCGCATTTACGGCTACCACGAGCATTTCCACACCGCGACGGTGGTCGCCGCGATTGTGCACTTGGTCGCGGTGTGGATGGTCGTCGCCGGGGCCTGAGCTGCCAGCGGAGTTGGCTTAGGCCTCGCCCGCGAACTGGGCTTCGTACAGGCTCGCGTAGGCGCCGCCGGCCGCCAGCAGCTCGTCGTGTGTGCCCTGCTCGACGATGGTGCCGGACTCCATCACCACGATGACGTCCGCCTCGCGGATGGTGGACAGGCGGTGGGCGATGATAAACGAGGTGCGCTCGGCGCGCAGCTTGTTCATCGCCTCCTGGACCAGCAGCTCGGTGCGGGTGTCTACCGACGAGGTCGCCTCATCGAGGATGAGCAGCGCCGGCTGGGCGATGAACGCGCGGGCGATCGTGATGAGCTGGCGCTCACCCACGGACAGTGAGCCGCCGTCGGAGTCGACGCGGGTGTCGTAGCCATCGGGAAGCGAGTGCACGAAGCGGTCGACGTAGGTCGCCTTCGCCGCCTCGATGACTTCCTCGTCCGTGGCATCCAGCCGCCCGTAGCGGATGTTGTCCATGATGGTGCCATCGAAAAGCACGGCATCCTGCAGCACCATGCCCACCTGGGAGCGCAGCGCGTGGCGGGACAGTTCCCGGATATCGGTGCCGTCGAGGGTGATGCGGCCGGAGTCGACGTCGTAGAACCGCATGATGAGGTTGACCAGCGTGGTCTTGCCCGCGCCGGTGGGGCCGACGATGGCCGCGGTGCTACCCGGCGTAACCCGCAGGTTGAGGTCCTGGATGAGCGGGGTGTCCGGGTCGTAGGAGAAGTCGACGTGCTCGAATTCGACGAGCCCCTGGGCACGCTCCGCCAGCGTGCGCTCTCGGCGCTGGTGTGCGGAGGTGTCGCTTTCCGTTTCGGATATATCCCGCGGCTCCTCCGGAGCGTCGAGTAGTTCGAAGGTGCGCTCGGCAGAAGCCACGCCGGACTGGACCATCTGCATCATGCCGCCCAGCTCACCCAGCGGCTGGTTGAACTGGCGGGCGTACTGGATAAACGCGGTGACCTGGCCCAAGGTGAGCGAACCGCCGGCAACCTTCAACCCGCCCACAACGGCGATGGCCACGTAGGACAGGTAGGAGATGAACTGCATGATCGGCATCATGATGCCGGAGTAGAACTGCGCCTTGACCGCGGCGCGGTAGAGCTCGTCGTTGTGCGCGTCGAAGTCGGCGATGGCGCTGTCGGCGCGGCCGAAGACCTGCAGCACCTCGTGGCCGGAGAAGGTCTCTTCCACCCGGCCGTTGAGCTGGCCGGTGGCCTTCCACTGGGTAGCAAACTGGCTCTGCGAGCGCGAGCCGATGACCGCGATGACGGCGAAGGTCAGCGGGATCGCCAGCAGGGCGATGAGGGCGAGTTGCCAGGACAGTGCGAACATCATGATGGTGATGCCGAGGATGGTCAGCACCGAGTTGACCGCCTGGGACAGCGCCTGTTGCAGCGCCTGCTGGATGTTGTCCACGTCGTTGGTGGTGCGCGAGAGCACGTCACCGCGCTGTTGGGTGTCAAAGTAGGACAGCGGCAGGCGGTTGATCTTCGCCTCCACGTCGGAGCGCAGGCGGTAGACCGCGCGCATGACCACCCGGTTGAGCAGGAAACCCTGCAGCCACATCAACACGGCGGCGACGAGGTAGAGGCCGAGGATGGCGAGGATAAAACCCGCCAGGCGTTCGAAATCGATGCCCACGCCGGGGGTGACGTCCATGCCGGAGAGCATGTCCGCGAATTGGTTGTTGTCGTCTGCGCGCAACCCGGCGATGACATCGTCCTTGCTGGCGCCCTGCGGCAAGTGGGCGCCGATGGCGCCGGAGAAGATCTCGTCCATCGCCCGGCCGGTGACCCGTGGGGCGTAGACGTTGAGCGCCACGCTCAAGGCGGTAAGACCCACGACGGCGACGATGGTCGCCTTATAGGGCGCGAGCAGGCCGAGCAGGCGTTTGAACGCGCCGCCGAAGTTCTTCGCCTTGCGCGGCGCACTCCCGGACCAGTCGTCGGAGCCGACGTTGCCTTCGAGCTCGAGGATTTCGGAATCGCTAAGTTCAGCCATGGTGGGAATCCTCCGTGAGCTGCGAGTGGACAATTTCTTGATAGGTGGCGGAGGTCTCTAGCAGTTCCTCGTGGGTGCCGCGGGCGACGATGGAGCCGGACTCCATGACCAGGATCTGGTCGGCGTCCACGATGGAGTTAACCCGCTGAGCCACGACGATGACCGTGGCGTCCTTCACGTGCGGCCGCAGCGCCTTCTGCAGCCGTGCCTCCGTGTCCAGATCGAGCGCGGAGAACGAGTCGTCGAAGAGGTAGACCGCCGGGCGGGAGATGAGCATCCGCGCGATGGACAGGCGCTGGCGCTGCCCACCAGAGATATTCGTGCCGCCCTGCGAGATGGCCATGTCCAGGTCGGTGACAAAGTCCGCCTGCGCGATGCGGAGGGCCTCCCACATCTCCGCCTCCGTGGCACCCGGCCGGCCGGTCTCCAGGTTGGAGCGCACCGTTCCGGAAAACAGGTACGGCTTCTGCGGGACAAGGGACACGCGCTTGACGATGTCCCGGTGCGCCATGTCCACAATATCCACCCCGTCGAGGGTGACGGTGCCTGCCGATGCCGCGTACGAGCGCAGGATGAGCCCCAGCAGCGTGGACTTGCCCGCGCCCGTCGAGCCGATGATCGCGGTGGTCTGGCCCGGCCGGGCGGTCAGGGAGATGTCATCGAGCACCGGCTCGTCCGCGCCGGGGTAGGTGAAGTCGACGTGGTCGAAGCGGACCGTGCCGGGCGGGCGCTCGGCAGGAGTGGCTTCGGCAGGGGTGGTGTTCTGCGCTGCGCCCCGCGCCGCGCCCGGGTCCGTGATCGACGGCTGGCGGCGCAGCACTTCCGAGATGCGGCCGGCGCACACGATGGCGCGCGGGAGCATCATGGCCATGAACGCGCCCATCATCACGGCGGCGAGGATCTGCATGAGGTACTGCAAGAAGGCCGTCAGCGAGCCGACCTCCACGGCGCCGCTGTCCACGCGGGCACCGCCGAACCACATCACCGCGCCGGTGGCGAGGTTGAGGATGAGCATGATGGCGGGGAACAGGAGCACGAACAGGTTGCCGATGCGCACCGACAGCCGCGTGAGATCCGCGTTCGCGTCGGCGAAGCGGTCCGCCTCGTGGGGCTCGCGGGTAAACGCGCGGACGACGCGGATGCCCGAGATCTGTTCGCGCAGGATGCCGTTGATGCGGTCCAGCTTGGACTGCTGCGACTGGAACAGCGGCATGAGCCGGGCGATGATGGTGCCCACGGCGATGGCCAGCACGATGACGCTGACGGCCACCAGCCAGGACATGCCGGGGTCTTCGCGGATGGCCATGATGATGCCGCCGGCCATCATGATGGGCACCGGCACCATGAAGTTCAGCAGCATCATGTAGGTCATCTGCACTTGCTGCACGTCGTTCGTGCCGCGCGTGATGAGCGTGGCCGCCCCGAAGTGGCCGATGTCTTCGGCGGAGAAGTGAGCGACCCGGTGGAAGACCCGCGCGCGCAGATCGCGGCCGGTGCCCATCGAGGTGCGCGCGGCAAACCACGTGGCGATGCAGGCGGAGATCACCTAGACGAAGGCCACGCCGAGCATGAGCGCGCCGGTGCGCCAGATATACGGGATGTCCCCGCGGGAGACGCCTTGGTCAATGATCCGCGCGTTGAGGGACGGCAGGTAGAGGACCGCCAGCATCGAGATGGCCTGCATCACGATGACGATGGCGATCGGGCCGGCATACGAGCCGGCGCGAGTGCCGATGAGTCGAAGGAATTTCACATCGCTAGACAGTACGCCACGTTTTGCTTAATCGATGTGCTGGTTGGTGGGCGCAGCCACCAGCGGGCGTGGGGCGAAATCGGCGCGCAGATTGCGCAGGGTAGTGGCGTGCTCGGCGAGGCGGATGTCCTCCTCGGTGCGCGGGGTGAACTGGCGCGCGGCAAGCACGTGGTTGTCGCGGTCGACGGCCATGTACGCAAAGGAGGCATGGATGGCGGTCTCCAACTCCGCGCGCCCGCGGTGGGCATCGCCGGCGCGGACGTGGATGGACATCTGCATGGAGCGGGCATCGGTACGCAGAAGGCGCGCATCCACCTCGATGAGGTCACCGATATGGATCGGTTGGTAGAAGCGGATGCCGCCGGCGTAGACCGCCACGGTGCGCTCCGCGGACCACTCCATGGTGCAGGCAGTCGCCGCCTCGTCGATCCACTCCATCGCGGTGCCGCCGTGGACGTTGCCGCCCCAGTTGATATCGGCGGGCTTAGCCAAAAAGCGGTTGACCATCCGCGGCGCGTCCGACGGACCGTCGTAGGTCTGCTTGCTCATCTCTTCCTCAATGGCCTTGCGCAGGGTGATGCGGTCCTTCGCAGCCTCCTCCACGCGGCGCTCCTCGTCCGTTTCCGGCGTGAAGCTCGGCACCGGGGTAGAGCGCCCCGTCGCCGCGTCCTTGGCCACGAAGATGACCAGGCAGTCGCACGCGCGGGTGAAAATGCCCTCGCGCGGATCCGCCGAAAGCACCTCGTTGACGATGTGCATCGAGGACCGGCCGGTCATCGCGATGCGGGAGCGCACCTCCACGATGTGGCCCGAGGGAATGGGGCGGGTGAAGTGAATGTGGCCCACGTACGCGGTCACGCAGTAGGTGCTCGACCACTGCACGGCGCACGCGTAGGCGGCCTTATCGATCCACTCGAGCAAGCGGCCGCCGGAAATGCCCGGGGTGCCGGCCATGAGTAGATCTCCCGGGGAGGCCATGAAACGCAGGGTGATGTTCGGGGACTTGTGAGACGCATCGCTTTCCGTCATGGCTACAAACCTACCGCTCCCCGCGCCAGTATCCGTCCGCGAGCCGAAATCACCCCGCAGGCCTTCCTCTTATCTCTTTATCGCAACCGGTATTACAGTTAGGCCGCATGAGGAAGAAGGCTGACCCGGCACAAGCCCGCGCGGCGGTGGACGCCATCGCCGACTGGATCGCCGACCCAGAAAACACCGCCGAGGTGCCGCGCACGGCGGTGGCCACAGCCGTCCGGCAGACCGCCCGCCTGCTCGAGGGCGACGCGCCGGGCCACTCCGTGGAGGTTCGCGTCCCACCATTCGTGGCGGTGCAGTGCATCGACGGGCCCGAGCACACCCGCGGTACGCCGCCGAACGTGGTGGAGCTTAAGCCCCTGACGTGGCTGCGCGCGGCCACCGGTCACTGCGACTTTGCGCAGGCGGCCGACGCGGAAGGTAGCTGGGTCTCCGGCCAGCGCGCCAGAGAGGTCGCCCGCTTCCTGCCGGTCATTCCGCTCGCGCCGCGGTAGCGCCCGCCCAGCCCCGCCGGCTTGGCTTCCGCCGGCCTGGCTCTCGCCGGTTGGCTCCCGTCGGCTTGGCTCTCGCCGGTTGGCTCCCGTCGGCTTGGCTCTCGCCGGTCGGGCTACCGGAAGGCCGGATTCTGCAAGCATTAGTGGCGCGCCGGGGTGAGGCTATAAGATGAGCGCCGTGGTAGGACAACAAAATCGTGCCGATGCACAACAGGTCAGTATCACGAACCTCGACGACCGCGGGGAGCAGGAACCGCGCGAAGAGTGCGGCGTCTTCGGCGTGTGGGCGCCCGGCGAGGACGTATCCAAGCTCACCTACTTCGGTCTCTTCGCCCTCCAGCACCGCGGCCAGGAGGCCGGCGGCATCGCGGTGGGCGACGACGACCGAATCGTTGTCTTTAAAGACATGGGGCTGGTCTCCCAGATTTTCGACGAGTCCATCCTCAACTCGCTGCACGGCGACGTGGCCATCGGTCACACCCGATACTCCACCGCCGGTGGCAAGGAGTGGGCGAACGTCCAGCCCATGTTTGGCACGTCCGAGTCGGGCGTGGACATCGCGTTGGGGCACAACGGCAACCTGGTGAACTTCCAGGACCTGCTGGACGAGACCCACGAGCGCGGCCTCATCAAACCGGAGCAAAAGACCGTCTCCGACACGATGATCCTCACTTCTTTGTTGTCCGCGGGTGTCGATGCCGACAACACCCTGTGGGACTCCGCGCGCGAACTTCTGCCGCGCGTGCACGGCGCGTACTGCCTCACCTTCACCGACGGGCACACGCTGTACGCCGCCCGCGATCCTTACGGCGTGCGCCCGCTGACCATCGGCCGGCTGCCCACCGGGTGGGTCGTGGCGTCCGAGACGTGCGCGCTCGACATCGTCGGCGCGCAGTTCATCCGTGAGGTCGAACCGGGCGAACTGGTCGCCATCGATGAGGCCGGCGTGCGCAGTGAACGTTTTGCGGAGACCCAGCACCGCGGTTGCGTCTTCGAGTACGTCTACCTCGCCCGCCCGGATTCCCAGATCCGCGGCCGGACGGTCAACGAGGCGCGCGTGGACATCGGCAAGCGCCTGGCGGAGTACTCCCCGGTCGACGATGCGGACCTGGTCATCCCGGTGCCGGAATCCGGCACGCCGGCGGCCGTCGGCTACTCACGCGGCTCCGGCATCCCGTTCGGCCAAGGGCTGGTGAAAAACGCCTACGTGGGCCGCACCTTCATCCAGCCCACGCAGACGTTGCGCCAGCTGGGCATTCGGCTCAAGCTCAACCCGCTGCGCGAGGTCATCGAGGGTAAAAAACTCGTGGTGGTGGATGATTCCATCGTGCGCGGCAACACCCAGCGCGCGCTCATCCGCATGCTGCGCGAGGCGGGCGCGGCGGAGGTGCACGTGCGCATCGCGTCGCCGCCGGTGAAGTGGCCGTGCTTCTATGGCATCGACTTCGCCTCCCCGGGCGAGCTCATCGCCAATGGCGGCGCCGCGGACGATGGCGAGACGGTCACCGAGACCATCCGGGCTGCCATTAACGCGGACAGCCTGGCGTTCGTGACTATCGATGACATGGTCGACTCCACCCGGCAGCCCCGCAATGAGCTGTGTACCGCGTGCTTTGACGGCACCTACCCGCTGGGGCTGCCGGACGGCAACCCCAATGCCAACGCCGTGCGCACTCTGCTCGGCGACGAGAAGTAACTTTCGAAGGAGCAGATGGAACCCATGAGCACGAACGACCAGAACCGCGAAGCGCAGCTGACGGATAATCAGGCGCCCACCACCATCGAGGCGGAAGGCAACACCTACGCCGCCGCCGGCGTGAACATCGAAGAGGGCGACCGCGCCGTCGAGCTCATCGGCGCGCACGCCAAGCGCGCCACCCGTCCCGAGGTGATGGGCGGCCTCGGTGGCTTCGCCGGCCTGTTCAAGCTGGGCGAGTACAACGAGCCGGTCCTGGCCGCCGGTTCTGACGGCGTGGGTACGAAGCTCGCGGTCGCCCAGGCGATGGACAAGCACGACACCATCGGCATTGACCTGGTGGCCATGTGCGTGGACGACCTCGTTGTCTGCGGCGCCGAGCCGCTGTTTTTGCAGGACTACGTGGCTATCGGCAAGGTCATCCCGGAGAAGGTCGCCGACATTGTGAAGGGCATCGCGGAAGGCTGCAAGCAGTCCGGCGCCGCGCTGCTCGGCGGCGAGACGGCGGAGCACCCCGGCGTGATGGGGGAGGACGAGTACGACGTGTCCGCCACCGCCGTCGGCGTGGTCGAGGCGGCCGACATCTTAGGCCCAGACAAGGTCCGCGAGGGCGACAGCCTCATCGCCATGGGCTCGTCCGGACTGCACTCCAACGGCTACTCGCTGGCGCGCTACGTCCTGCTGGGAAAGGCCGGCCTGCCGCTGGACGGCTACATGGACGATCTCGGCCGCACGCTGGGCGAAGAACTTCTCGAGCCGACCCGCATTTACGCCAAGGACTGCCTGGCCCTGGCCGCGGAGTGCGCGGTGTCCACGTTCTGCCACGTCACCGGCGGCGGGCTCGCGGGCAACCTCGAGCGCGTCATCCCCGAGGGGCTTGTTGCGGAGGTTAACCGCTCCACGTGGTCGCCGGGCCAGATTTTCCGGACCATCGCGTCCGTGGGCCGCGTGCCGCTGGAGGAGATGGAAAAGACCTTCAACATGGGTGTGGGCATGATCGCCGTCGTCGCCCCGGAGGACCGCGATCGTGCGCTGGCCATGCTCACCGCGCGCCACGTTGACGCCTGGGAGATCGGCACCGTGCGCAAGGCGGAGGAAGACGATTCGGCCCGCGTCATCATGCGCGGCGACCACACGGACTTCTAACTCCAGGCAGACAAAACCCGGCGGCCCCACACCCACGCCACACTTTCCGCGAAGGGAAGTGGGTGGTGTGTGTGCGGCCGCCGGGTCTTTGCGCCCTGGCTACAGGGTGTGTCTAGGTAGGTTGACAGTTAGTACTTGGAGCCGGAGTCCGAATCGGACTCGTCGTCCCAGTCGTCGACGTACTTGGCGTACGGATCCGCCTCGTAATCGTCGTCATCGTCCGCGTGGGCCCAGCCGTCCCCCGGCTGCTTAGAGGCAAGTTCCTTCTGCAGCGAGTCGAAGTCCATGTCAGGAGAATTGTATTTCAACCGGCGTGCAACTTTGGTCTGCTTCGCCTTCGCGCGTCCGCGACCCATGTGCATGACCCCCTTGAGGTGTTAAGGGCTATCCAGGGTTATTCGGATGCCCCATCAGCTTAACTATCGTGATTCTTCCTGTAAGACACAATAGCGGGTGCGTCAAAAAAATTCCGCACTACCCCCTCACTGGGCTGGGCAGGCGTTAACGGCCAGCGCGTGGCGGTGCGGCGTTAGCGTCCGCGAAGCTTGTCGATGGCCGCCCGCCCCGCCTTCGGCCCCTCCTCAGCCGGCAGGGAATCCGGATCAATGGTGGCGGCGGTCTCACCACTGACCAGTGCGGCGGCGCCCGATTTCTCGCCATCCGGCTTCCCAGCACTCAGTGCGGAGCGCTTCACCACACCGAGCGCGATGGGGCCCAAGTCGCAGTCGTCCACCACCGTGCCGATCCGTCCGACGCGACGATTGCCGGACGCGAGGCGGAGCTCGTCGCCGGGCTGCGGCGCGGTGGGCGCGGAACCGTCTAAGTGCAGCAGCACCATCACGCGCGGCGAGCGCCCCAGGTTTTCCACGCGCGCCACGGTCTCCTGGCCGCGGTAGCAGCCCTTATCCAGGTGCACCGCGCCCGCGTTGTCACCGCGCCCGATCCAGTGCGGGACCTCGTGCGGGATCGACTTGTTGTCCAGGTCGGCCGCCCACTCGGGGACCAGTGCGCGCACGCGCTCTGCGGTGTAGGCCATCAGCCCCGCCAGGCGCGCGCCCTTGTCTTCCCAGGCGGCCACGGTGGCGGTCAGTTGCTCGCGCGGCACTGCGACATCGCGGCGGGAGACTTCCGCGTTGGGCCAGGGGTAGGCGCGGTCGAAGGCGGCGGCGTCGGAGCTCGGCAGCGCGCTGACCGCATCTGCTGGCCCCAGCACGGTGAGGAGCGCGAGCTCGGTGCGCTCGACTTCCACCTGGGACCAGAAGATCATCTTCTGCAAAAAGTCGGCGAACGTCTCCGCCTGGTCGGCCGGCAGGTCGAGAAAGAACGCGTCCGCGGTGCGGGTGACGTCGGCTAGGTGCAGGATGTGGCCCTGGATGTCCAGGTCGAGGACGGGGGAGGTGAAGCCGGCCGGGGCATCGTCAAGCTTCTGCGAGAGCAGGTTGTTCAAAAACCCCGGGGCTTCCGGGCCGCTGACCTTGAGCACCGTGCGGTGGGAGCGGTCGACGACGATGGCGGCGGTCTCCGCGGCGCGTTGCTCGCCCAGCGGGTTGCCGTAGTGCCAGGCCACGCCCTTCGCGTCGAGGGGGCCCGAGTCGGGGAGCTCTACCGCTCCGGATCGCTGCAGAAGGGGAGACGAGTAACTCACAGCTACCGATAGTAACGCTCGGCACCTGTGAAGGTGGCAAGCGGCTAGCCGGCCACCCGGGTGAGCTCGCCGGACATGTACGGGCGCATCTCGCCGTCGACCAGGCGCTCGTCCACCCAGCCGAGGTGGTTGTTCGGCATGAGGCCGTACATGCGCTTGCCCGGGCCCAGCTCCTTCGGGCCGGTCTCGGTGACCATGGTGGACGCGGACTGCAGCTGCCAGGCGCGCTCGTTGAACGGCTCGCCGTAGAAGATTTCCACGATGCCGGTGGACGAGGTGTAGGTCATCTCAATCTCGTCCTTGGGGGAGATGCGCCAGAAACCGCTCTCGCGCACGTCCGACTCGCCCGGCTTGCCCTCGGTATCGATCTTCCAGGTGCGGGAGCTAAAGCTCAGGTAGTTCTCGCCGTTGTGGGCGATGATGAGCTGCTGGCCGAAGGTGTACTCCTCGCCGTTGACGTCCTGCTTTTGGCCCTCGCCTTCCCAGACGCCGACGAGCGGCAGCAGGGCGAGAAGGCCATCGTGAAGCGACGGCCCCTGGCGCAGGTTCGCCGTGTCGTCGGCGACCGGGATGTCCCCCAGGCCGACCGCCGGGATGTTGCGGCTGGCGGCGTCCTTCCACTCTTCGGCGGCGCGGTTGACGGCGGCGTTGCCGTCGAGCTTGCCGTTGTCTTGCGTAGTGGCCGCGGCGGCGTCCGCGGCAGTGTCCGGAGTGTTGTCGTGTTCGTTGTTTGACGCTGCGTTCTTCGGATCAGTCATGGTGCACACAGTAGTAGGGCGCTCGTTCCAGCGGGAAGTCTGCGCCGGTTCCCGCGTGGTTAGACTCGAAAGGCGTGCATGTCTTACTCATCTGTAACCCGAACTCCACCAGCCAGGACGCCGCGCTGTACCGGCGCATCCTGCCGCCGCTGCGGGCGGTGGACGGGCTGACGATGGAAGCGCGGTTCACCCAGCGCCCCGGGCACGCCAAAGACATGGTGCGGGGCTTAACGCGCGAGGATTTCGACGCCATCATCGCGGTGGGCGGCGACGGGACGGTCAACGAGATCATCAACGGCATGCTGGGCCCGGCGCCGCGGGACGCAGGCGAGCGTGTCGATGCCGCCGCAACCGCCCCCACTGCCGCCGCCGCGTTACCAACCCTGGGAGTTATCCCTGCTGGCTCCGCGAATGTGTTCGTCCGCGCGCTCGGGTTTTCGGCGCGTCCCGAAAAGGCGGCACACGAGCTGGCCGCCGTGCTGCAGCGCGCCGCCACGCGGCGGATCTACCTCGGCGCGTGGGACGGCCAGTGGTTCGCGGTCAACGCGGGCTTCGGGCTGGATGCCAACGTGCTGGCCAAGATGGAAAAGGTCCGCGAGCGCGGTTTTGCCGCGACCCCGTGGCGCTATCTGGCCGTCGCCGGCCGCGCGTGGGCGAAGGCGCGGTGGCGCCCGCCGCAGATCGACGTGCGCGCCACCGCCCGCAGCGGCGAGACCTTGCGTCTCGATGGGGTGCCGGTGCTCCTGGCGTCGAACACGAACCCGTGGACGTTTTTCGGATCGCTGCCTATGGTGACCAATCCGCGCAACTCCTTCTGCCAGGGATTGGGACTGTTTGCCATGACCCGCATCAACGGTTTCACCGGCATCGTGGGCATGCTCCACCTCATCGGCGCCGATAGCAGCGGGTGGCTGCGGCGCTTTGTGCGCGCAGCGACCGTCGAATTTGATGACGCCGCACAGGTCGAGCTCGTCTGCCCGCGCCCGCACCGCTTCCAGGCGGACGGCGAATACGAGGGGAAACGCACCCGCGTCACGCTCACCTCGGTGCCGGACGCTATCGAGGTTTTCGCGCCCAGCGACGACTGCTAGTCCGCGGATTTTCAGCTAGCGAGAATTAGTTTCCAGGGTTTTCGTTTCCGCGGTCGTCGTAGCGCCCGGCGATCTCAATGGGGGAGAGCTGCGCGGTGTTCAAGGTGATGTTGCGGCGTTGGGTCTCAAAGGTCAGCGCCCCGCCCTGCAGGCGCACGACAGTGGCTGGGGCTGGCAGCGGAAGCCGGCCGGTATTGAGCTGGTACGAGAACGCCTTTTTGACCTCCTCGTCGCTGGCGCCTTGGGGCTTGTCCACAACCTTCGTAGGCGTCAGGTAGAACTCATCTTTCACCAGGCGCAGGGTGGCGTGGACTGTGGCCGGATCCGCGTAGCCGTCGAGCGTGGCGGTCATCTCCGCCTCGGCGGAGACCCCGCCACCCGGCGAGATGTCCTCCGGATTGGAAAGCGACAGGTCATCGAGCCCCAGCAGTCGGCCGAGCGCCACTCCGTCGAGCTGGATGGAACGGGAGAAGGTGGACACGAACGCGCCGTCGAGATCGCCGCTGAAGACCTGCCCGGGGCGCACGCTGATATCCCGCAGCGTGGTCGATGCGTTGATGAGCCCGAATTCCGGAACCTCCACGTCGAGCGAGGAGACCTCGAGCAGCGGGATGTCACCGGTCAAAACCGCGGCGGAGTAGGGCATGCCGCCGGCATACACATCCGGGGACGTAGGAAGGCGCGAATTCGTCTTCACCTCTTGCGAGACCACATGCTCGGTGTGGCTGGCCACGAACGCGTCGGCGATAAATAGGGCAGCGATGAGGCCCACCAGGGCGAGGACCCAGCCGACGCGCCGCGCGATGCGACGCGGAATCTCAATCACGCTCACGGATCCTTTTCTACCGCACACCCCGGACACGACCCCGCGCCGGGGAGGCGTCTGGGGTCCCGCCGCGCAGTAGGGTGGGCGAGTATGACCAACGTGGAGATCAAGGACCTGAATCTGCCGGACGCCGACCGCGCGCGTGCGGGTGTTAAGGAGCTACTGGCCGCTGCGGCGAAAGCCGACGGAGTCGACGCGTTCTCCGAGCAGTTCGTGCTGGGGCTTGACGATGCCCGCGTAAACCACCGCCACTTCATCGCCACCGAGGACGACACCGTGGTGGGCGTGCTGGCCAGCGACGGTTCCGCCGCCGAGATGGCCGTGGCGCCGGCGGCGCGGCGGCGGGGCATCGCCACGCAGCTCGTGCGCGCGGCCGGGGTGGCGGACGTATGGGCGCACGGGAACCTGCCGGCGGCGCGCGGATTCGCCGCCGCTGCAGACATGCACGCCACCCGCGAGCTGTTGGTGATGGCGGTAGAAGGCACGGAATTGCAGAAGTCAGCTGATGCCGCTGAGCAGCGGGCAGGCGACGGCATCTTCCTTAACTACACGGAATCGGTTGAGAAGTGGGGCGCCGAGCACGTCGACGCGGAGTGGCTGCGCGTGAACAACGATGCCTTCGATTGGCACCCCGAACAGGGCGGCTGGGACAGCGTCCGCCTCGACCGCGCGCGCGAAGTCAGCTGGTACGACCCGGCGGATGTGATTCTCCTGTGGGCGTCCGCGGTTTCTGGCGAAACCGCGGACGCAGGAAACGGCGAAACCGCGGACGCGGGAAACGGCGAAACCGCGGACGCGGGAAACGGCGAAACCGCGGACGCGGGAAACGTCGAAACCGCGGACGCGGGAAACGTCGAAACCACGGATGCGGGAAACGTCGAAACCACGGATGCTCCCCGTCTGATGGGCTTTCACTGGACCAAGTGGCACACCGAGGAAACCCCCGCCTTCGGTGAGGTTTACGTCGTGGGACTGGCCAGCGACTACCGCGGCGGAGGCCGGGGAGGGCCGCTCATCTCGGCGGGTCTGCGCCGGCTGGTGGAGAAAGGCGCGCGCCGGGTCATCCTCTACGTGGAGGGCGACAATGAGGCCGCTGTAAAGGCTTACGAAAAGCTGGGATTTTCAACGGTCGAGGAACACGTCGTTTATAGCCGTGACCGCGGCTAACCTATGGATTACATGCGTGATTGGGATCACCGCCTGAGCATGGTTAATTAACCGAACGTTAACCAAAATTGCCCTTTGCGGTTAACCCGGGGGTTATAACTTGGCCTGCTGTGAGCAACCTTGCTTGCTGTGTGTCGGCGCAAAACGCTCTGTTGGAAGTTTAGAGGCATCTCATCACTTCCTCAGCGTCGACGGCCGAGCGTAGCTGGCAAAATTCCTCCTAAGGCTGGGGCTTGGTTCCCTGCGGAGGGACGCTCAGATAATCAACTCTGTTTCTGAAACGAGCACCGGAAAGGGTTCCCGTGATTAGCAACTTCAAGCGCGCAGCCGCAATCTTCGGCGTTGTTGCAGCTTCCTCCACCGCACTGGTGGCCTGTGGCGGCAACGATGCCGGCAACACCGAGAACAACGCTGACGGCAAGGACAACGGCAACGGTGGCGACTCCAGCGTTGAGCTGCCTGGCGGTTACAAGCTGTCCGGCGCCACCGGTGAGCTGATTGGTGAGGGCGCTTCCTCCCAGCAGAACGCCATTGACTACTTCGGCAACAAGTTCCAGGAGACCACCGGCGGCGACGCTTCCCTGGCGTACAACCCGACCGGCTCCGGCTCCGGCCAGACCCAGTTCGTCGACGGCCAGGTCACCTTCGCTGGTTCCGACTCCCCGCTGGACGACGAGCAGGCTGAGAAGGCCAAGGACCGCTGCAACGGCAACGAGGCATGGCACCTGCCGTTCGTTATCGGCCCGGTTGCAATCGCGTACAACCTCAAGGGTGTTGACTCCCTGAACCTGTCCACCGACACCGTGGCCAAGATCTTCAAGGGCGACATCAAGAAGTGGAACGACCCGGAGATCGCGGAGCAGAACAAGGACGCGGACCTGCCGGACACCGACATCCACGTCATCTACCGTTCCGACGAGTCCGGTACCTCCGACAACTTCCAGAAGTTCCTGCACAACGCTACCGACGAGTGGGAGCCGGAGAAGGGCAAGACCTTCCCGACCAACGTCGGCGAGGGCGCCAACGGCTCCTCCGGTGTGACCACCCAGGTCTCCCAGATCGACGGTGCTATCACCTACGTCGAGTACTCCCACGCTCGTCAGAACAACCTCAACACCGCCAAGATCGACTTCGGTGCGGGCCCGGTTGAGCTCAACAACGAGTCCGTGGGCAAGGCCCTGGACAACCTGGAGTACAAGGGCGAGGGCAACAACATGGTTGTTGACTCCAAGGCTCTGTTCGCCTCCAAGAACGAGGGCGCTTACCCGCTCATCCTCACCACCTACGAGATCGTCTGCTCCGGTGGCTACGAGGAGGACGAGGCTAACCTCCTCAAGGACTTCCTGATGACCTCCCTGGCTCACCAGGATGAGGGCCTCGAGGAAGCCGGCCACATCCCGGTCACCGGTGACCTCCACGATCGCCTGGTCGAGGCCGTGAAGGCTATCGAGGCTAAGTAAGCCTGCGTTCACGCCGCCCCTGACGAGGGGAGACAGGCTAACCCCCGTGAAGTCCCCTCGGAGGGGACTTTACGGGGGTTGACCTATGTGCTATCCCTCACACGCCCTTTCCACCGGTCTTCCCCGGATCCTTGGGCGGTTACCTTACTGTTTTTCGACGTCAGAAGGATTGCAGCCTCATGGCAGACTACAACTCCACTCCGCGCGAGCCGCGTGATCCGCGCGATGCGGCCGCGGCCGGCTCGGCCGCGGATGCCGGCTCGGCTCACGCAGTCTCGGCCGGCTCTCACTCCGCGGCCGGCACGGCCACGCCCGTGCGCACGGACGACAACCACGCCCAGACCCCTGTTCCCAGCTCCCACGCCAAGGGTACGGCGGACGGCCCGCAGCGCCGCGGCGTGAAGCGCCCCGGCGACCGCGTCTTCGAGTTCCTTTCCACCGCCTCCGCCGCCCTGATCACCATCTTCATTGCGGCTATCGGCCTGTTTCTTATCCTCCGTGCCGTCCCGGCGCTGAACAACAACGCTGACGGCCTGCTCGGGTTCTTCACGTACAGCGGCCCGTGGGATACCGCCAACGTCAAGGCGATGCACTTCGGTATTCCGAACCTGCTCGCCGCGACGGTGACGATGTCCCTGCTTGCGCTCATCATCGCGATGCCCATCGCGCTGGGTATCGCCATCTTCCTGTCCAACTACGCCCCGAAGGGCTTGGTCAAGCCGATGGGCTACCTCGTGGACATGCTGGCGGCCGTGCCGTCCATCGTCTACGGCCTGTGGGGCTGGCTCGTGCTCGGCCCGTTTTTGGCCAAGTTCTACGACTGGCTGCACGGCTGGGCGGGCAACTTCTTCCTGTTCGAGACCTACAGCAACTCGCCGTCGTTCGCGACCGGCCGCAACATGTTCACCGGTGGCGTCGTCCTTGCGGTGATGATTCTGCCGATCATCGCGGCGACCGCCCGCGAGGTCTTCGTCCAGACCCCGAAGGGCCACATCGAGTCCGCCCTCGCGCTGGGCGCGACCCGCTGGGAAGTCGTGCGCATGACGGTCCTGCCGTTCGGCCTGTCCGGCTACATTTCCGGCGCCATGCTCGGCCTGGGTCGCGCGCTCGGTGAGACGATGGCTCTCTACATGGTCGTCAGCCCCTCGACCGAGTTCCGCTTCTCGCTTTTCGATGGCGGCACCACCTTCGCCACCGCCATCGCCAATGCCGCGCCCGAGTTCAACAACCCGACCAAGGCAGGCGCCTACATCGCCGCCGGCCTGGTCCTGTTCTTCCTGACCTTCGTCGTCAACGCGATCGCTCGCGCGATGGTGTCGAAGAAGAGCTAGGCATAAGTGAGGAAAACACATGACTAACCAGACCACGGTGTCGCCGGCCGAGCACAACATCAACCGGTCGGCCTCTGCCTTCACCAACATCTCCTCCGGCCGCAAGGCGAAAAACACCATCGCCACGATTCTCATCTACGGCTGCATGCTGCTCGCCCTAGTCCCGCTCGTGTGGGTGCTGTGGGAGCTCATTTCAAAGGGCCTGCCCGTCACGCTCCACGCTGACTGGTGGACCAAGGACATGCTCGGCGTGATGTATCACCAGCCGGGCGGCGGCGCGCTCCACGCGATTGTCGGTACCCTCATCCAGACCGGCATCGCCTCGCTGTTCGCCATCCCCATCGGCATCTTCACCGCTATCTACCTGACGGAATACTCCCGCGGCGGCTGGCTGGGGCGCATGACCACATTCATGGTCGACATCCTCTCCGGTGTCCCGTCCATCGTCGCCGCGCTGTTCATCTACGCCGCGTGGATCGGCATGCTGGGCTTCAAGCGTTCCGGCCTTGCCGTCGCGCTGTCACTCTTGCTGCTGATGATCCCCATCGTCGTGCGCAACACCGAGGAGATGCTCCGCGTCGTCCCGGCGGATCTGCGTGAGGCGTCCTACGCGCTCGGTGTTCCGAAGTGGAAGACCATCGCGCGCATCGTCCTGCCCACGGCCCTGTCCGGTATCGTCACCGGCATCATGCTCGCCATCGCCCGCGTGATGGGCGAGTCCGCCCCGGTCCTCATCCTGGTCGGCTCCACCAACGCGCTGAAGTTCGACCCATCTGGCGGCCCGATGTCCTCGCTGCCGCTGATGATGCTCGATATGTACAAGGCCGGCGTGTCCGACCCTGTGCTGGACAAGATGTGGGGCGCGGCCTTCACGCTCGTGCTGCTCATCGCGGTGCTTAACATCGCCGCCCGCATTATCTCCGCCAAGTTCTCGGTCAAGCAGTAGCTGTGCCGCGAGCTTTTGCCCACACCGAAAACTGACACTGTTTCAAGGAGTACTTGATGTCCAAGCTTGAACTCAACGACGTCGATATCTACTACGGCGACTTCCACGCCGTGCAGAACGTCAACATGCACATACCGGCGCAGGCCGTGACCGCCTTCATTGGCCCGTCGGGCTGCGGTAAGTCCACCGTGCTGCGCACCCTCAACCGCATGCACGAGGTCATCCCGGGTGCCACCGTCAAGGGCGAAATCCTGCTCGACGGCGAAAACATTTACGACTCGAAGGTCGACCCGGTCTCCGTGCGCAACACCATCGGCATGGTGTTCCAGAAGGCGAACCCGTTCCCGACCATGTCCATCCAGGAAAACGTTGTCGCCGGCCTGAAGCTGGCGGGCGAGAAGAACAAGCAGAAGCTGGCGGAGGTCACCGAGCGTTCCCTGCGTGGCGCGAACCTCTGGGACGAGGTCAAGGACCGCCTGGACAAGCCGGGCGGCGGCCTTTCCGGTGGTCAGCAGCAGCGTCTGTGCATCGCGCGCGCCATCGCCGTGGAGCCGGAGGTGCTGCTCATGGACGAGCCGTGCTCCGCTCTGGACCCGATCTCCACGCTCGCGGTTGAGGATCTCATCCACGAGCTGAAGGAGGACTACACCATCGTCATCGTCACGCACAACATGCAGCAGGCTGCACGCGTGTCGGACAAGACCGGGTTTTTCTCCCTCGAGGCCACCGGCAAGCCGGGCCGCCTGGTGGAGTACGCGGACACGAAGAAGATCTTCGAAAACCCGGACAAGAAAGAGACCGAGGACTACATCTCCGGCCGCTTCGGCTAACGGTTCCTCCGCACTACACAGACTGATTATCTGAGCGAGCCCAGGGAGTTTCTCCCTGGGCTTTTCTCATGCGCCGTCGCTGGCTTCCTGCTGCTGTGCGAGGTATTCGTCCGGGTTGAGGCCGGTGTTGAGGAAGACGATCCGGGACGCGACGTTGACGCAGTGATCGGCGAAACGCTCGTAGTACCGCGACAGCATCGCCGTTTCCACCGCTGCGCTGATGCAGCCCTGCCACTTCGCATTCGTCGTTTGCGACACGAGGAAATGATGCAGCTCGTCCACCGCATCATCGTCAGTGTGCAGCGCCAGCGCGCCCTCGGTATCCGGGTGGGTGAGTACCTCGCGCGTCGCGGAGTTCATGTGGTTCATCAGCTCGCGGTACTTCTCAAAGTACTCTTGGTACGGCTCCGGGATAGGCGATTCCGGGTGGCGGCGGCGCGCCAGTTTCGCGATGTGCTTGCCCAGCTGCCCCATGCGGTGAAAGTCCTCCACGATGTAGATGGACGACACCACGTGGCGCAGATCCTTGGCCATCGGGTTTTCCAGCGCAAGGAGGGATACGGCCCGCTCCTCGCAGCGCGCGCGGATGGGTTCGAGCTCATCGGTGGCGCTCAAGGCATCTTCGGCTGCCTGCAACGACTGGTTGAGCAGGGCGTCGGTCGCTTGCCGCATGATCGCTTCCACTGCGTTGGCCATAATCAGCACGTCGCGGGAAAAATTATCCAGATGTTCACGGTAAGCGGTACGCATGGAGTCCCATCGTAGGCGTGCGATAGAAATTTCGCCGTGGATTTCCACGCCGTGCTTGCCGATGCCCCTTTTTACCCGCCGCTGTGCATTACTTCCGCGCCCTGCGGCACGGTGTCGTCTTCGGGGTCATCCAGCCAGCCGTCGGGGAGGGTGACCTTGCCGGGCGAGCCCTGGCGCCCGCGCGGGCTGTCGGCCTCGGCGGCCTTCTCGGTCGACTCGCGCCACGGGGCGAGAAGTTCGCGCATCTGCGCTATCGACTTCACCCGGGAGAGGGAACTGCGCAACTCGCCGCCGACGGGGAAGCCGCGGAGGTACCACCCGATGTGCTTGCGGATATCCCGGCACGCGTGGTCTTCGCCCTCCTGCGCGGCCAGCAGTTCGGTGTGGCGCAAGATGATATCGGTGACCTCGCCGAACGTCGGCTCGTCGGGGATGGGTTCGCCGCGCAGCTCGGCAGACAGCTCCGCGAAAAGCCACGGCCGGCCCAGGCAGCCGCGGCCGACCACGACGCCGTCGCAGCCGGTCTGATCCATCATGGCGCGCGCGTCGGTGGCCTTGAAGATGTCGCCGTTGCCCAGCACGGGGACATCGGCAACCTGCTCCTTGAGCCGCGCGATCTCGTCCCACCGGGCGGAACCGGAGTAACGCTGGGCAGCGGTGCGGCCGTGGAGCGCCACCGCGGCGGCCCCTTCAGTGGCGGCGATGCGGCCGGCATCGAGGTGGGTGTGGTGGTCATCGTCGATGCCCACGCGGAACTTCACGGTCACCGGAATGTCGGTTCCCTCGGTCGCGCGCACGGCGGCCCGCACGATGTTGGCGAACAGCCGGCGCTTATACGGCAGGGCAGCGCCACCGCCACGGCGGGTGACCTTCGGCACCGGGCAGCCGAAGTTCATGTCGATGTGATCGGCCAGGTTTTCATCCACGATCATCTTCGCGGCGCGGTACGTGTACTCCGGATCGACGGTGTACAGCTGCATGGACCGCGGGTTTTCCTGCGGTCCGAACTCGATCATGCGCATTGTCTTCTCGTTGCGTTCCACCAGCGCGCGGGCGGTGATCATCTCGCAGACGTAGAGGCCGGAGACCGTGCCGGTGCGCTGTAATTCCTGCTCGCGGCAGAGCGTGCGAAACGCCAGGTTGGTCACCCCGGCCATGGGGGCGAGGACCACGGGGGAGTCGAGCTGAATCGAGCCAATCTGTAATGCCACGGCCATATTGTGCGCGCAGTCGTTCCACCAGCACAAGCTGGCAGGCTGGAGACGGACTGAGGGCATTCGCAAAATTGCACAGTGAATTCGCTAGTGTGGTGAACATAACTTTGTCGTGTGGTGCGCGGCACCACGTATAGAAGGAGGTTTTATGTCTAACCGTGTGGACTACGAGCCCTTTAAGAAGCTGATCGTTTCCGCAGAGGAAGCGGCGGAGCACGTCAACAACGGTGACCGTGTGGGTATCTCGGGCTTCACCGGTGCTGGCTACCCGAAGGCGCTGCCGACCGCCATTGCGGAAAAGGCAAAGGCCGCCCACGAGAAGGGCGAGGAGTTCAAGATCGATCTCCTCTCTGGTGCCTCCACCGCCCCGGAGTGCGACGGCGTCCTCGCGGAGGCGGACGCGCTGCGCTTCCGTTCCCCGTACAACTCCGACCCGACCCTGCGTAACAAGGCCAACTCGGGCGATCTCCTTTACCAGGACATCCACCTGTCCCACATCGGCCAGCAGGTGGAGCAGGGCTTCTACGGTGACTTCCAGGTCGCCATTATTGAGGGCGTCCGTGTGAACGAGGACGGCAACCTCATCCCGTCTTCTGCCGTGGGCAACAACCTCGAGTACATCGAGGCTGCGGACAAGATCATTATTGAGGTCAACTCCTGGCAGTCCGAGAACCTCGAGGGCATGCACGATATTTACAAGATCGAGAAGCTGCCGAACCGCACCCCGATCCCGATCACCAAGACCGACGACCGCATCGGCGTCAACTACATTGAGCTGCCGAAGGAAAAGGTTGTCGCCATCGTGGAGACCGACGGCCCGGACCGCAACGCGCCGTTCAAGGAGCCGGACGAGATCTCCGAAAAGATCGCCGCGAACTTCCTCGACTTCCTCGAGGGCGAGGTGAAGGCCGGCCGCCTCGAGTACGACAAGTTCATCATGCAGTCCGGCGTGGGCAACGTCCCGAACGCCGTGATGGCGGGCCTGAAGGAATCCAACTTCGAAAACATTCAGGCTTACACCGAGGTCATCCAGGACGGCATGCTGGACCTTATCGATGCCGGCAAGATGACCGTCGCCTCCGCCACCTCCTTTGCCCTCTCGCCGGAGTACGCGGAGAAGATGAACCGTGAGGCGGACCGTTACCGCAACCACATCATCCTGCGCCCGCAGCAGGTGTCCAACCACCCGGAGGTCATCCGCCGCCTGGGCGTCATCGCGTCCAACGGCATGATCGAGGCCGACATCTACGGCAACATCAACTCCACCAACGTCAGCGGCACCCGCATCATGAACGGCACCGGCGGTTCCGGCGACTTCACCCGCAACGGCTACATCTCGACCTTCGTGTCCCCGTCTGTGGCCAAGGACGGCGCCATCTCCGCCATCGTCCCGTACGTTGCACACAACGACCACAACGAGCACGACACGATGGTCATCATCACCGAGTACGGTGTGGCTGACCTGCGTGGTCTGGCTCCGCGTGAGCGTGCGGAGAAGGTCATCGCGGTGGCGCACCCGGACTACCGCGAGCAGCTGAAGGAGTACTTCGACAACGCGCTCAAGGGCAAGTTCATCCACACGCCGCACGATCTGAAGCACGCCTTCGACTTCCAGATCCGCTTCGCCGAGACCGGTGACATGCGCGAGAAGTAAAGCAGAGTAGCGACCACGCGGGGCCCTGCCGCGCGTGATGCGCTCGTTGGTGGCCCTCCCTGGCGTGGGGAGGGCCATTTTTCGTTTCCTACAGGTGGGCGCTAAGATATACGCCCGTTGGGCCTTTAGCTCAGTTGGTAGAGCTACGGACTTTTAATCCGCAGGTCGTGGGTTCGATCCCCACAGGGCCCACATTGAATCCCCGCCGGTTGTTGCAGCCGGCGGGGTTTCGCGTCTGTGCTCCCGGCTATGGCTTCGCTTTTTCTGGCCGAGTACCAGGATCGGCACCGGTGCGGCGTGGTCGGCGAGCACATCCCCATCCCGGAAAGTTAAACGGACTATTCGCACCCCGTCCCGCTGCGCCAGGATCTTCAGGGTGGGAACTGGGCGGTCGTTGGTGCGCGGATCAGGGTAGTCCGCCAGCTTTTCGATGAACGTGCAACCGTTCTCAGTAGCCATCGCTATTCCTTTCGGGCTTAGCTCTTCACGAGCTTCCGGATGGCCGTCATGGCCTCTTCCAGCTTCGCTGTGGCTTCGTCTGCATCGATGGCTGCCGCACCGGTGACACAGTGCTCGATGTGGTCTTCTAATAGCGCGAGAGAGACGTTCTCGAGGGCCGAGGTGACTGCCGAGACCTGCGTGATGATGTCTATGCAGTACTGGTCTTCCGACACCATGCGGTGAACGCCGCGGACTTGTCCCTCGATGCGCTTGAGGCGGGTGAGGTAGCGCTCCTTCTTCGCGTCGTCCGCGTTGTAGCCGTGGACGCCCTCAGCGTGGCATGAACAGGTTTCGTTGTGTTGGTTCACGAGATCCTCTCTAGCACGAACCCTAGACTTCATCCGTCGGCATGAATCCCGCACGCACTGTGCGTTCATCGGGGCTGATTTTGTCCTGCGGGACGGATCAAGTATATTTTGGAAAGTCGCGTTACGGCGCGATTGGCCCCCATCGTCTAGCGGCCTAGGACACTGCCCTTTCACGGCAGCGGCACGGGTTCGAATCCCGTTGGGGGTACTCCGGGAGACCGGAGGAAGGCCCTGTGGCGCAGTTGGTTAGCGCGCCGCCCTGTCACGGCGGAGGTCGCGGGTTCAAGTCCCGTCAGGGTCGCCATTTGTCCTGTGTCGCGTCATAGTTGACAAAACTGTCGCGACATCGTTGACAGATGGGCGTCCGCCGAGTTTTTGTTCTCGGTGGGCGCCTTTTGTTTTCTGGGGGTTAGTTGAGTGGGGGTTCGCCGTGTTTCCAGATTGGGGCTTGGTAGTTGCGGCTGGTGTCGATGTAGTGCTCGGTGATGATGGCGCCGGTGTCTTTGAGTGATGTGGTGATGTGGCGGTCTCTGATGATCATCAGGACGTGGTGGCCGGTGTATTTTCGGCCCATTCCTAGGTGGTAAAGCCTGCCTGCGTAGCGGATGGTGCAGCGGCCGGCTTTGTCGACTTTGTCGTTGCGTGTACGCCATTCGTCGGTGGGGTTGTCGTCGGGGCTGGCTTTCGTGGATGCGTTGTAGACCTCGTATGGGGTGCGTCTGCCGAGGGCTCGGTGTGGGCGGTTGGTGTTGTAGTAGGCGGCGAATCGGTCGAGTTGTTGTTGTAGTTCGTCGATGGTGTTGACGGTGGGTTGGCGCGATAGCCACCGTTTGAGTGTTTGGTGGAATCGTTCGATTTTTCCTTGGGTTTGTGGGTGTCCTGGCCTGCCGTTTTTCTGTTGGATCCGGTGGTTGCGGATGAGTTTTTCGAAGGCGTTACGGCCGCCTTTTGCCCCGGCGTTGCGGGCGGTAAACACCAGCCCGTTGTCGGTGAGGGTGGATTGTGGTGGGCCGAAGTCGCTGATGAGGTGTGATAGTTCGTCGGCGACGGCAGGCCCAGAAAAGGACCGGCTGGCTGTAATGGACAGCAGCAGTCGGGAGTGGTCGTCGATGAAGTCGAGGATTTCGACGCGTCTTCCGCCGGTGAGATATGCGTGTGTGATGTCTGCTTGCCAGCATTCATTGGGGCGGGATGCTTCGAAGCGGATAAATGAGGTTCTCGGCCGCTTTTTTGGTTCTGGCTGCACGAGGCCGTGGTCGCGGAGGATGCGCACGATCGTCGAGGTAGATGGGGCATACATACCTTGTTGTTCCAGGTGGAACTGGATGGTTTCTGCCCCGGAATCCAGCCCGGAGTGGTCGAGCTGTTTGCGCATGTTGATGATGGTTTTCTTGAGCTTTTTGGATACTGCGCGTGGGTTGGAGTGCGGTGCTTTCGACTTCGGCTTTACCGCTTGTGGACCGCCAGTGTCGTAGCGGCGGAGTAAGGCGTAGACCCACTGGCGGGACACGTTGAAACGCGTAGCGACTCGAGCGACTGGTTGGTGTTGCTCACGGACAGCTTTGATGATCGCGAGATTGCGGTTCGGACTATTCATGCTGTCAACGATGACGCGACACACCTGTCAACTGTGAGAGTGTCCGATTCTTTGTGTGCGGGGGTTTGGTTTACAAGTAGTCCGCGAATCGGTCGGGGTAAGCCACGGCTAGTTGGTTGATGGCTTGTTTCCACCCGGTGGCTTTCGCTCCTTCAATATAGCCGTTGCATTCGATATCGCGCTTCGCTTTCTTGGCTCGCTGGGCGGCGCGCTTGTCTTCGATGTTGCAGATCATCAGCCACAGCGTTTTCAACGCCGCGGTATCGTTCGGGAACTGGCCGCGGTTACGGGTAGCTTTACGCAGTTCAGCATTCAGCGACTCGATCGAATTGGTGGTGTAGAGCACCCGGCGTGCCGCCGGCGGGAACTGTAGAAACGGCACGAACCGCTCCCAAGCGTCGCGCCAGACTTTGACCGATTGCGGGTATTTCCGGCCCAGTTCACTGGCTTCGAACGCATCCAAGGCGGCACGGGCGGTGTCCTCGTTTGCGGCCGTGTAGACCTCACGCAGCGCCCGGGAGACCCCTTTGCGGTCTTGGTAGGACACCCACCGGTTCGCAGCCCGAATCAGGTGCACGATACAGGTCTGCACCATGGAATTCGGCCAGGTGGCTTCCACGGCTTCCGGCAGGCCTTTGAGCCCGTCGCAGCAGACAATGAACACGTCCTGGACACCGCGGTTGGCCAGATCCGCGCAGACCGATGCCCAGAATGCGGCACCTTCATTTTCAGCGATCCACAATCCCAGGATGTGCTTGATGCCGTCCATGTCGACGCCAACCGCCATATAGCAGGACTTGTTGACCACGCGGTGGCCGTCACGGATTTTCACGCGTAGCGCGTCGAGGAAGATCACCGGGTAGAACTCGTCGAGCTGGCGGTTTTGCCAGATCATGACCTCGTCTAACACCGCATCGGTAATGGTGCTGATCGTATCCGGGCTCATATCCACCCCGAGCGTGGTCGCGAGGTGATGCTGGATATCGCGCACTGTCATCCCGCCGGCGTATAGCGAGACGATCATGTCGTCGAGTTCTGTGAGTCGGCGTGCGCCCTTGGGCACCATCCGGGGAGTAAAGGTGCCGGCACGGTCCCTGGGCACGGTCACTTCCACCGCGCCGTAGCCAGAATTGACGGTCTTGGTGTACGACCCATTGCGGTGATTGTTGCCCTGTGCGGATTCGACTTGGGCTTTGGTCTTGCGGTCAGAATGGCTATAGCCCAAATGCGCATCCATCTCCGCCTGCAGACCAGCGTTGATTGATGCCTGTAGCAGGCCTTTGACCAGCTCGCTTGCATCATCAGCGGAAGCCGACAGCTCGCTGATCAAGCTGGCGAGCTCAGGATTTTCCATCAGCTTCTCGCTGATCTCATTGACCTTTGCCGGGTCATGGTTTTTCTTCGGTGACACCGTAGTCATTATCGGTGAAACTCCTTCTAGATCAGAGCCTCACACACAAACTTCCTGACACCCTCCCGGCTTTTGGGCCCGGGTTATCCACAGGACTCGTCTCGTCCGCTAGCCGTGGCTGGCGGCGCGCTTTAGGTTCAGGTTCATGACTCTCACGAACCCGACCGCCAGCTCCGCGACCAGCTCCGCCGCCAAATCCGCGACCGACTCCGCCAGCCACACCCCCGATACGCCTCTCCTCGAGGTGTTCGCCGGGTTGCTTGCCGATGGTCTCAGCCTCCTCCATGCGTGCCGCGGCCACACCCGCGACGAGCTGATACACCTCGGCATACCAGATACCACCGCCCGGGATTTAGCCAAACTCGCAGATACCTATTTTGGCCAAACTGCCTATACCCGCCTACGGGATCAAACCCTTACGGCCATCGCGGAAAACCAGCACAGCCTTGTCACCCTGTTGGCGGTAGAAAAGCTCACCAACCAACTCAAACACTCCCGCGACAAATGGAAACTACGCCACCACGCCACCAACCACCCCGGCCCCACCAGCGCCGTATGTACAGCCGCCAGAGCCTACTGCCGAGGTCTGAAAGACCCACCCCAACCACCACAACCCGGCCTAGACATCATCCGGCGTAAATCAGGTGATACCTGGACACTGAAACTACACGCCACCAGCGACCAAGTCGCCGAAATGGCCCAACACATCACCACCCCAGAAGACCTCATCGGGCTGATCCGCCACCACGAACACACCACCGCCACCGCCACAACCAACCCCACCGACGCGCACACGTCATCGAATGAGCCACACGCCGCCGGGGCCAATAGCTCGGGTGACAATCAGCAATACTCCACCAACTCAAGCCCTGCAGCCGCACATCCTGACAACGGGCACACGGCCGGCGACTACCCCGCCCCGGAGGTGACAACCCAACACGTTATCTGCACCGACTGCGGCGCCACCACGGAAGCTACCCAGGTTGTCGCGGGATTGCGCACCAACGTAATCATCACCCTCGACCAGTTCACCGACATCCTCAACGACAACGGCGACGACGTCTTGCTCAAGATGACCAACAGCGCAACCATCACCGGCACCGAGCTGGTCACCCGCATGCTTGCCGATATCGGGCTGGTCACCCTCGTCCACCCCGTGGAAGGACCGATCAACCTGTACCGGCTAAGCAGGTTCGCCAACGACAAGCAACGCCTGATGGCGATGGCCGAAAACCCCACCTGCCCATGGGACGGATGCCACCACCCAGCAGACACCGCCCAAATACACCACCTAAAAGCGTGGAAGAACGGTGGCAACACCAACCCGAAAAACCTGACCGTTGCCTGCCCCTACCACAACGGCGTCAACGACGACGACCCGTCAAAACCCCGCCGCGGGCGGCTAGAACGCGTCAACGGCAAAGTCCGCCGCATCCCACCCTGGGCCACCACCTACCACACCACCACCAACCAACCCACCTAAACAACCGCGCCCGGCTAAACGGCAACACCGCCTAGATGGTCACGCTTGACCGAGCTGCATCCGGCAGGGCGAAACCACGCAAAACAGAACGCGCAAAGAGCCAGTTAACAACGGTCCCAAAGGGGGGGCGGCTGGTTAGCAACGGCCCCAACGGAAGAGCGGCTGGTTAGCAGCGGGCCGGACGGTTATGCGCCGACAAGGAGGGGTGGCCACCAGAGCGGGGAAACACAGCGAGACGGGTGGGGGAGAGCCGTTACTGCCCCGGCATAAACCCGGTCGCGCAAAAGTTAGCGCAGGCCGGGGCTACAGGCATGCCCTTTTACGCCCTAGACCAGCCGATTTGTGTGACAATTGTCGGTACCTGTAAAGTACTCATTCGTGCCGAACGGCACACATAACAATTAAAAATGGCCCTGTGGCGCAGTTGGTTAGCGCGCCGCCCTGTCACGGCGGAGGTCGCGGGTTCAAGTCCCGTCAGGGTCGCCGAGGCTACGGCCTCTCGGCCAGATAGCTCAGTTGGTAGAGCACACGCCTGAAAAGTGTGGGGTCGCCAGTTCGATCCTGGCTCTGGCCACACTCAGCCCCTCCCAAACCGGGAGGGGCTTTTGTGGTACATACGGGCGTATGGCCAACGAAGTCTCACTAAACAACGACTACCCGCGCTACGAAATCCGAGTTGGCGGCGAACTCGCCGGATTCGCCGACTTCATCGAGCGCGATGGCGTGCGCACCTTCAACCACACCGAAGTCTTCCCCGAATTTCAGGGCCAAGGCCTCTCGGGCGAGCTCATCCAATACGCCCTCGACGACACGCACGACGAAGGCAAGCAGGTTGTCCCGCAGTGTTCAGCGGTAGCGCACTTTATGGACAAGCACTCCGGCTACAAGAAGCTTCTCGCGCAGTAGCTCGAGGTGCACCTCAAAACGAAAAAGCCCCTCTCGGCTTACGCACCGAAAGGGGAGAGAAGCGGCTTAGGCTAAATAACGTAAAAGTCCGGGTCGACCAGCTTGACGCGCTCGCTGCCCTTGCGCGGACGGTTCTTCGCCGGAATACCAATAGAAATGTGCTCCGGCGGCACGTCCTTGGTTACCACAGCATTCGCGCCCACAGCCGAGTCGTGGCCAATCGTGATAGGGCCCAGCACCTTCGCGCCCGCACCGATGGTCACGTTGTCCTCCACGGTCGGGTGGCGCTTGGTCTGGGTGAGCACCTGCCCGCCGAGGGTGACTCCGTGGTAGAGCATTACGCCATCGCCAATCTCAGCGGTCTCGCCGATGACAATGCCCATGCCGTGGTCGATAAAGAAACGCCGTCCGATCGTCGCGCCCGGGTGAATCTCAATACCCGTAAAGAACCGGTTAATCTGCGCCAGAATCCGCGCCGGCCCCTTCGCTCCGCGCTTCCACATCCAGTGGCACACGCGGTGGCACCAGATGGCATGAAGGCCGGAGTACACGACGGCATTTTCGGCATCGCTACGCGCGGCGGGGTCGTGGTCCCTGGCGTTGGCCAAGTCTTCCCGAATCATTTTGAGGAGCTCCATAGACGGCATCCTACAGTGAGGTCGGTCATAAAAAAGCGCCTGCCCGTCCGGCGCGGGGACTGAGCAGGCGCTTTTCGATGGAAATTAGTCCTCGCGAATGTCCTGGTACAGGATGGTGGACACGTAGCGCTCGCCGAAGTCGCAGACGAACGTCACGATGGTCTTGCCCTCGTTTTCCGGGCGGGATGCCAGCTCGAGCGCGGCCTTGATGTTCGCGCCGGTGGAAATGCCGCCGAGGATGGCGTCTTCGGTGGCCAGCTTGCGGGAGTAGGCCACGGCGTCTTCGTTGGAGACGGTGATGGTCTCATCGAGAAGCGCACGGTCCAGGATCTCCGGCACGAAGTTCGCGCCCAGGCCCTGGATCTTGTGCGGGCCGGCCTGGCCCTTGGACAGCAGCGGGGACGCGGCCGGCTCAACGGCCACGGCCTTCAGGTCCGGGTTCTTTTCCTTCAGGAACTTGCCTGCACCGGAGATGGTGCCGCCGGTGCCTACGCCGGCGACGAGGATGTCGACGTTGCCGTCGGTGTCGTCCCAGATCTCCGGGCCGGTGGTCTTGTAGTGGATCTGGCGGTTGGCCTCGTTGGCGAACTGGCGGGCGAGGATGGCGCCGTCGTTTTTCTCAATAATCTCGTTCGCCTTGTCCACGGCACCCTGCATGCCGTCAGCGCCCGGGGTGAGGACGATTTCCGCACCGTAGGCGCGCAGCAGCACGCGGCGCTCGTTCGACATGGTCTCCGGCATGGTCAGCACGACCTTGTAGCCGCGCGCCGCGCCAACGAGCGCCAGGGCGATGCCGGTATTGCCGGAGGTGGCCTCGACGATGGTGCCGCCGGGCTTGAGCTCGCCGGATTCCTCGGCGGCATCGATAATCGCCTTGCCGATGCGGTCCTTCACCGAGTTTGCCGGGTTGAAGGACTCGACCTTCACCAGCACGTCGGCCTTCAGGCCCTCGGTCAGCTTGTTGAGCTTCACCAGCGGGGTGCCGCCGATGGTGTCCAAAATGTTGTTGTACAGCTTGCCCATTGGGGTGACAGCCTCCTTTAACGGATTCGTTTTCGTCCCCGCTCGGTGCCAAGCCCGGTCCGGGGAAATACAGCCCTTACCTTACACCGAAAAAGCAGACTCACCAGTCCACCCCAACTAGACAGACCTGTACAGTGGGGTAATTGGTTGTTTTACCCCCAAGCGGTTTAGAATTACCCCCGGACGTCAGCGAAAAGCTGGCACTAGCATTGATTTTCGCCCGTTAGCGCGGGTGTATTTGGGCGGCGTTTTACCCGCCCTGGACGAGGAGAGGGTCATGGATTCGCACCGCATCAAAAGTGATGACGAAGCTGTCCGCGCAGCACTTTCTTCGCTCAAGACGGCCACGGGGATTCCGGTCACGATGTACGGGAACCTGTTGGCGGACAACCGCCTGCAGATTACGCAGTGGGTTGGCTTGCGCACTCCCGCGCTGCAGAACCTCACGGTGCCCGTCGGCTCGGGTGTGGGCGGCCGCGTCGTCAGCACTCGCCGCGCGGTCGGCGTGTCCGACTACACCCGCGCGAACGCGATTAGTCATGAGCATGACAAGGCCATCAAGGACGAGGGGCTGCATTCGCTCGTGGCCGTGCCGGTGATGGTGCAGCGCGAGATCCGCGGCGTGCTCTACGTCGGCGTGCACTCGCCGGTGCGCCTGGGTGACAAGGTCATCGAGGAGGTCACCACCACCGCCCGCTGCCTGGAACAGGATCTGGCGGTCAACGCCGCGCTGCGCCGCACCGACGGCGGGGGACAGGCTGCGTCCCGTGGCGGGCACGTGATGAACGGCGCCGAGTGGGAGCAGGTGCGCTCGACGCACTCCAAGCTCCGCATGCTGGCCAACCGCGTCGATGACGAGTCGTTGCGCGGCGAGCTGGAAGCTCTGTGTGACCAGATGGTCTCGCCGGTGCGTGTGAAGCAGCCGACCAAGCTGTCTGCCCGCGAGCTCGACGTCTTGTCGTGCGTCGCGCTCGGCCACACGAACGTGGAGGCCGCCGAGGAGATGGGCATCGGCGCGGAGACCGTAAAGTCTTATCTGCGCTCGGTGATGCGCAAACTGGGTGCTCACACCCGCTACGAAGCGGTCAACGCCGCCCGCCGCATCGGTGCGCTGCCCTAAACAATTCCCCCTAACCCGACTCCGCGAGCGGAGCGCAAAGACCGTAAACTGGTCGCCGTGAAGGACCAATTTATCGTCTCGGGAGGCGCCCGCCTTGAGGGCTCTGTCAAGGTCGACGGCGCGAAGAACAGTGTTTTGAAGCTGATGGCCGCCGCGCTGCTGGCGGAGGGCACGACAACGCTGACCAACTGCCCGGAGATTCTCGATGTTCCCCTGATGAAAAAGGTCCTCGAAGGCCTGGGGTGCACCGTCTCCATCACCGGCGACACCGTGGTGATCGATGCGCCGGATAAGCCCAGTAGCTACGCGGACTTCGACGCCGTGCGCCAGTTCCGCGCGTCGGTGTGCGTGCTCGGCCCGCTGACCGCGCGCTGTGGTCACGCGAAGGTGGCTCTGCCGGGTGGCGATGCCATTGGTTCTCGGCCGCTGGACATGCATCAATCGGGGCTGGAGAAGCTCGGGGCATCGACACGCATTGAACACGGTGCTGTGGTTGCGCAGGCCGATCGCCTCACGGGAGCTTCTATCAAGCTCGATTTCCCGTCGGTGGGGGCGACGGAGAATATCCTCACCGCCGCCGTGCTTGCCGATGGAACCACTGTCCTCGACAACGCCGCCCGTGAGCCGGAGATTGTCGACCTGTGTGACATGCTCTGCGAGATGGGCGCACAGATTGAAGGCGCGGGCACGTCCACGCTGACCATCCACGGCGTGGACAAGTTACACCCGACCAACCACGAAGTTGTCGGTGATCGGATCGTCGCGGGCACGTGGGCGTATGCCGCCGCGATGACCCGCGGCGACATCACCGTCGGCGGGATTGCGCCGCGTCACCTGCACCTGCCGTTGTCCAAGCTGAAGTCCGCGGGTGCCGATGTCGAGACCTACGACCAGGGCTTCCGCGTGCGGATGGAGGGGCGACCGGCGGCGGTGCATTACCAGACGCTCCCGTTCCCCGGTTTCCCGACGGACCTACAGCCCATGGCTATCGGCCTGTCCGCGGTGGCGGAGGGTACGACCGTTATCACGGAGAACGTCTTCGAGTCGCGCTTCCGCTTCGTCGACGAGATGCTGCGCCTGGGAGCGGATGCCCAGGTCGATGGCCACCACGTGGTCATCCACGGGATCGAGCAGTTGTCGTCGACGGATGTGTGGAGCTCTGACATCCGCGCCGGTGCTGGTCTCGTGCTCGCCGCACTGTGTGCGGATGAAAAGACCACGGTCCACGACATTTTCCATATTGACCGCGGGTACCCAGATTTCGTGCACAACCTCAATCGCTTGGGCGCGAACGTGGAGCGTGTGTCTGGCATCTAGCGCGGGTGTCGCAGAAATTTTGAGCCGTCGTGGGTGTGTGTGCCTTCGGCGGTTTTTGTTGTTGTGGTGGTGGGTTGGTTTTGTGGGTTTGTGCTGGGGATTTGTGTTGTGTTGTTGGGGTGTGTAACTTAGTTCGAGTCGCCGCGAGGTAGCCGAGAGGTTAACGGGCGGTGACGGTGAAATAATTTTGAGATGAAGTGGTTTGCTTCCGGTTGTTGTTGGTGGTAAGCTTCTTCGGGCTTGCATTTCGCTCGGATGGTTTGTTCGGGTGGGTGTGGGTTGTGATGTGTGAGAACTCAATAGTGTGCCAATGTTTGTTTTGGCCAGCCCCTGGTTTTTCCTCGTTGATTGTGGGGGTTGGTTTGTTTGGTAATTTTTTTGCTGGGTGTCAGGCTCTTTTGGGCTTTGATGTCTCACAATTTTTTGTGGAGAGTTTGATCCTGGCTCAGGACGAACGCTGGCGGCGTGCTTAACACATGCAAGTCGAACGGAAAGGCTCCAGCTTGCTGGAGTACTCGAGTGGCGAACGGGTGAGTAACACGTGGGTGATCTGCCCTGCACTTCGGGATAAGCCTGGGAAACTGGGTCTAATACCGGATAGGACCGCACTTTGGTGTGTGTGGTGGAAAGGTTTTTTCTGGTGTGGGATGAGCTCGCGGCCTATCAGTTTGTTGGTGGGGTAATGGCCTACCAAGACGGCGACGGGTAGCCGGCCTGAGAGGGTGGACGGTCACATTGGGACTGAGATACGGCCCAGACTCCTACGGGAGGCAGCAGTGGGGAATATTGCACAATGGGGGAAACCCTGATGCAGCGACGCCGCGTGGGGGATGAAGGCCTTCGGGTTGTAAACTCCTTTCGCTAGGGACGAAGCTTTTTGTGACGGTACCTGGAGAAGAAGCACCGGCTAACTACGTGCCAGCAGCCGCGGTAATACGTAGGGTGCGAGCGTTGTCCGGAATTACTGGGCGTAAAGGGCTCGTAGGTGGTGTGTCGCGTCGTCTGTGAAATTCCGGGGCTTAACTCCGGGCGTGCAGGCGATACGGGCATGCTTGAGTGCTGTAGGGGTAGCTGGAATGCCTGGTGTAGCGGTGAAATGCGCAGATATCAGGCAGAACGCCGATGGCGAAGGCAGGTTACTGGGCAGTTACTGACGCTGAGGAGCGAAAGCATGGGTAGCGAACAGGATTAGATACCCTGGTAGTCCATGCCGTAAACGGTGGGCGCTAGGTGTGAGGCCCTTCCACGGGTTTCGTGCCGTAGCTAACGTGTTAAGCGCCCCGCCTGGGGAGTACGGCCGCAAGGCTAAAACTCAAAGGAATTGACGGGGGCCCGCACAAGCGGCGGAGCATGTGGATTAATTCGATGCAACGCGAAGAACCTTACCTGGGCTTGACATGCACCAGACAGGCGTAGAGATACGTTTTCCCTTTGTGGTTGGTGTACAGGTGGTGCATGGTTGTCGTCAGCTCGTGTCGTGAGATGTTGGGTTAAGTCCCGCAACGAGCGCAACCCTTGTCTTATGTTGCCAGCATTTGGTTGGGGACTCATGAGAGACTGCCGGGGTTAACTCGGAGGAAGGTGGGGATGACGTCAAATCATCATGCCCCTTATGTCCAGGGCTTCACACATGCTACAATGGTCGGTACAACGCGTGGCGATACTGTGAGGTGGAGCTAATCGCTTGAAAGCCGGTCGTAGTTCGGATTGGGGTCTGCAACTCGACCCCATGAAGTCGGAGTCGCTAGTAATCGCAGATCAGCAATGCTGCGGTGAATACGTTCCCGGGCCTTGTACACACCGCCCGTCACGTCATGAAAGTTGGTAACACCCGAAGCCGGTGGCCCAAACTTGTTAGGGAGCCGTCGAAGGTGGGATCGGCGATTGGGACGAAGTCGTAACAAGGTAGCCGTACCGGAAGGTGCGGCTGGATCACCTCCTTTCTAAGGAGCTTTATTTTTGTGGTCTGCAGTTGCAGGCTGTGTTGGTGGTTTGTGGATCCGGTTGTGGTTCCGCCACCTTTTGTGGACGCCTGCATCACGCCGTGAATGAGTGTGTGGTTGTGGGTGCGTGGCCAGCCTGGTCAGGCCAATGGGCTGTGGTTGGTAATGAGGACACGGTTAATTTTTTTCTTTTGGCAAATGTTGGTGCATTGTTGGGTGTCTGGGGCATCATGTCCCTTTATTGTGTGCCCATTCTGGTGGTGCCGCCACGTTGTTTGTGTGTGGTGGTTGCTTCTGGGGTGGGGTGGTGTGTGAGAACTGTATAGTGGACGCGAGCATCTGAATACGTGCAACATGCTGCATGTGACTGGTCATACGTGTGTGTGGCTGGTTGTGTGTGGGTGTGTTGTTTGTGTGTGTGATGTGATTATTTTTTGTGTGTTGTTGGGTCATCTTGGTGTGTTGTCGTTGAGGCGCATGGTGGATGCCTTGGCATGCTGAGCCGATGAAGGACGTGCTAGGCCGCGATAGGCCTCGGGGAGTTGTCAAAGGAGCGTTGATCCGAGGGTGTCCGAATGGGGAAACCTACTGCCTGTTATTGGGTGGTACCAGCTCGTGAATGTATAGCGGGTGTGGGGGTTACGCGGGGAAGTGAAACATCTCAGTACCCGTAGGAGAAGGAAATAATATTTTATGATTCTGCTAGTAGCGGCGAGCGAACGTGGATGTGGCTAAACCGTGTGTGTGTGATACGTGGCAGTGGTTGCGCATGCGGTGTTGTTGGGATTGATGTGTCTGGGTCTGCCAGCCTGGAGCATGGCTGCGACAGTTAGGTGAACTGGCCTGGGATGGTCGACCGGAGCAGGTGAGAGTCCTGTAGCTGAAGGCTGTGTGTGGTTGTGTTGTGTCTTTTCCCGAGTAGCAACGGGCTCGTGGAATCTGTTGTGAATCTGCCGGGACCACCCGGTAAGCCGAAATACTCAGTGTGACCGATAGTGGATAGTACCGTGAGGGAATGGTGAAAAGTACCCCGGGAGGGGAGTGAAATAGTTCCTGAAACTGTGTGCTGACAATCCGTCAGAGCACCTTTGTGTGTGTGATGGCGTGCCTTTTGAAGAATGAGCCTGCGAGTTTGCGGCATGTCGCGAGGTTAACCCGTGTGTGGGGTAGCCGTAGGGAAACCGAATCCTAATGGGGTGTTTTTAGTGGTGTGTCCAAGACCCGAAGCGGGGTGATCTACCCATGGCCAGTGTGAAGCAATTGTAAGAGGTTGTGGAGGCGCGAACCCACGTAGGTTGAAAACTGCGGGGATGAGTTGTGGGTAGGGGTGAAAGGCTAATCAAACTCCGTGATAGCTGGTTCTCCCCGAAATGCATTTAGGTGCAGCGTCGCACGTTAGGCCTTGTGGAGGTAGAGCTACTGGTTGGTTGAGCGGGACTATCATCTTAGCAACATCAGCCAAACTCCGAATGCCATAAGTGTTGGTGCGGCAGTGAGTCTGTGGGGGATAAGCTCCATGGTCGCGAGGGATACAGCCCAGATCGCCGGTTAAGGCCCCTAAGGGTGTGCTAAGTGGGAAAGGATGTGGGATCGCGAAGACAGCCAGGAGGTTGGCTTAGAAGCAGCCATCCTTGAAAGAGTGCGTAATAGCTCACTGGTCGAGTGGTTCTGCGCCGATAATGTAGTGGGGCTCAAGCACACCGCCGAAGCCGCGGCAAGCAACTTTTTGTTGTTTGGGTAGGGGAGCGTCGTGCATGTGGTGAAGCCATACTGTAAGGAGTGGTGGAATGTGTGCGAGTGAGAATGCAGGCATGAGTAACGAATTGTAAGGTGAGAATCCTTACCGCCGGATGACTAAGGGTTCCTGGGTCAAGTTCGTCTTCCCAGGGTGAGTCGGGACCTAAGGCGAGGCCGACAGGCGTAGTCGATGGATAACCAGTTGATATTCTGGTACCCGTAAACACGCGCCCCTGGTAAAGCAGTGATACTAACCACCAAACACATACTGACTTTCGCTGCACCTTTCGGGGTGTGGTTGTTGGTGTGTGTGCGGTGGGGCCTTATCTGTGGTCCACGTGATGGGGTGACGCATCAGGGCAGCCACGCCGCTTAGTGGATTGTTGGTGTAAGCGCATCGAGCGTGCAGGCTAGGCAAATCCGGTCTGTGTTATGCGTGAGGCGTGATGCATAGACCCTTTTTTGGGTTGAATGTGGTGTGCTTGTGGTGTCGAGAAAAGCCTCTAGCGATGTGTGTTTATGGCCCGTACCCGAAACCGACACAGGTAGTCAGGTTGAGCATACTAAGGCGTTCGGGTGAACTGTGGTTAAGGAATTCGGCAAAATGCCCCCGTAACTTCGGGAGATGGGGGGCCCACCTGGTGGTGGGTCGCAGAGAATAGAGGGGTCCGACTGTTTATCAAAAACACAGGTCTATGCGAAGACGGTAAGTTGATGTATATGGACTGACGCCTGCCCGGTGCTGGAAGGTTACGAGGACCTGTTAGACCCTTGTGGGTCGAAGCGGAGAATTTAAGCCCCAGTAAACGGCGGTGGTAACTATAACCATCCTAAGGTAGCGAAATTCCTTGTCGGGTAAGTTCCGACCTGCACGAATGGCGTAACGAGACCTCTGCTGTCTCAACCACAGGCCCGGTGAAATTGCATTACGAGTGAAGATGCTCGTTACGCGCGGCAGGACGAAAAGACCCCGGGACCTTCACTATAGCTTGGTATTGCCAGTCGGTTCGGTTTGTGTAGGATAGGTGGGAGACTATGAAGCTATCACGCTAGTGGTGGTGGAGTCGTTGGTGAAATACCACTCTGGCCGGATTGGCTGTCTAACCTTGGCCCATGATCTGGGTTGGGGACAGTGCCTGGTGGGTAGTTTAACTGGGGCGGTTGCCTCCTAAATGGTAACGGAGGCGCCCAAAGGTTCCCTCAGCCTGGTTGGCAATCAGGTGTTGAGTGTAAGTGCACAAGGGAGCTTGACTGTGAGACAGACATGTCGAGCAGGGACGAAAGTCGGGACTAGTGATCCGGCACCTACTTGTGGATGTGGTGTCGCTCATCGGATAAAAGGTACCCCGGGGATAACAGGCTGATCTTCCCCAAGAGTTCATATCGACGGGATGGTTTGGCACCTCGATGTCGGCTCGTCGCATCCTGGGGCTGGAGTAGGTCCCAAGGGTTGGGCTGTTCGCCCATTAAAGCGGCACGCGAGCTGGGTTCAGAACGTCGTGAGACAGTTCGGTCTCTATCCGCCGCGCGCGTGGAAACTTGAAGAAATCTGTCCCTAGTACGAGAGGACCGGGACGGACGTACCTCTAGTGTGCCAGTTATCCCGCCAGGGGTATGGCTGGTTGGCTACGTACGGGAAGGATAACCGCTGAAAGCATCTAAGCGGGAAGCCTGTTCTAAGATGAGGTTTCATACTTGAGGCGCCCTATAGACTATGGGGTTGATAGGCCAGATCTGGACGCGTGGTAACACGTGAAGGTGACTGGTACTAATCCGCCGAACAAACACAACTAAAACAAAAAAGACCCACACAACACAGTCGGGTCACAATCACACCATTTTGGTTTCGCGTCCACTATGCAGTATCTGACACACCACCCAAAGGTGTGCACACAAACAAAATAATGACATGGACAAGCCCTTATAGGTTTGTCGGTGGTGATAGTGGCAGGGCAACGCCCGGTACCCATTCCGAACCCGGAAGCTAAGCCTGCCCACGCTGATGGTACTGCACCCGCCAGGGTGTGGGAGAGTAAGTAACCGCCGACACCACACAACACAACAACTCAATACAACCCGGAGGGGGAGAAACACCAACCAACCACACGGCTGGTTCGTGTTTCTCCCCCTTCTTTTTCTATGTATTCAACCCCTGAACGGGACACTGTATGGCCGCTGCAAAACTCTACTGACGGTGCGTATACGTCCAATACGGGTGGGAACACACAATCCACCCCCGCATAGCTTTCTTGTGTTGTGTGCCGGTTCCGGGTGGGGTGCACGAAACGAGTACACAAGCACCCAAACCAGGCGGATAACCGGCCCTTGAGGACACACAACGTGCACCCGGGTCGTTACTGCCCAATGTGGGGAGACCAGCAACCTACCCAGGCGCCGCCCTTCAACCGCGGGGTACGCCTCGGTGCCTGAAAATGGATCCCAACCACCCCCACAACACGGGGTGGACACCCTAACGATCCAAAAACAGGCAGCGGGTGTCACAAAAGCAGTAGCAACCGAACCGCCATGGGTGCGGAACGCCGGGCAACACCCGTCCCGCTGGCACCTCCTTTACCCGCCTGCCGTACCCTGTACTCCGTAGCTATCCCGCGTGAAATTCAACACCCACCGCGGGAAAAATGACGCTTTAGATTACGGAAGGGAACGAATGACGAATCCGTCCGCTCCGGTCGCCGCCGCGCGCGCCGTTGAGCTGTACAAGCAGTACGGGGAGGGGAGCACCCGTGTGGTCGCCCTGGACCACATCTCCATCGAGTTCGCCCGTAACGAGTTCACCGCCATCATGGGCCCATCAGGTTCCGGTAAGTCGACTCTGATGCACTGCATGGCCGGTCTCGATAGTGCGACCTCGGGATCCGCGTTCATCGGCAATACGGATATGTCGCGCCTGTCCGACCGCGACATCACCAACCTGCGGCGCGACCGTCTCGGCTTCATCTTCCAGTCGTTCAACCTGGTACCGACCCTGACTGCCGCCGAGAACATCACTCTTCCCAGCGACATCGCGGGCAAGAAGGTGGACCAGGGCTGGTTCGACGAGGTCACGACCCGCCTCGGCCTGACCGAGCGCCTGAGCCATCGCCCCGCGGAGCTTTCCGGCGGCCAGCAGCAGCGCGTGGCATGTGCCCGCGCGCTTGTGTCCCGCCCGGAAATCATCTTCGGCGACGAGCCGACCGGCAACCTGGACTCCAATTCGTCCCACGAAGTCCTGCAGATTCTCCGCACTGCGGTGGATCAGGATAACCAGACGGTGGTCATCGTCACGCATGATGCGAAGGCCGCAAGCTTCGCGGACCGGGTCGTCTTCCTCGCCGACGGCCGCTTAGTCCATGAGATGCGGCAGCCGACCATGGAACGAATCCACGACGTGATGGCGGAGATTGAACAGTAATGGCACGTTCTAACACCATGCGCAAGGTGTCAATGCGCAACGTGTTGGCACACAAAACGCGCCTGGCCCTCACCCTGCTGGCCGTGGTGCTGGGCACCGCGTTCATCGCGGGCTCCTTCATGTTCACCAACTCGCTGTCCAACACCTTCGATTCGGCAGTGACCAACGCCTTCTCGGGCGTGGACGCCGCCGTCTCGCCGGCGGAGGGACAGCCGGGCGTGTCCAAGGAGACGCGCGAGGCCATCGAGAACGACGACAAGGTCGGCGGCGTCAACGTCAACTCGCAGCAGACCGTCGTCCTGGCCAACGAGGACGCGGAAGCCTACCAGACCCAGGGCGGCAGCGCGTCCATCTCGCCCTTCTACCAGGGAGATCAGAAGGTAGGCGAGCCGGACGAAATCACCGACGGCGAAGCCCCACACGAGGCGAACCAAGTAGTCCTCAACGAGGACGCGGCCGAAAAATTCGACATCCACATCGGCGACAAGGTGCTCGTGGTCCACCCGGATTCCCGCGAGACCGCGACGGTGACCGGCACGTTCAAGTCGGCGCTGGACCAGGCGGAGGCCCCCGGGACCATCCGCCTGGGCATGGATCCGGACAAGTACCTCGAGCGGTACCACCCGGACGGGATGACCGAATCGCTTGCCGTCGCCGCCGCCGAGGGGGAGGACCCGCAGGCGCTGGTCGACCACCTCAATGACACGTACGACGTCAAGGCGGAAACGGGCGAGAAAATCGCCGACGACATGTCGGAGACGATCACCAGTGCGCTGAAGTTCGTCAATTACTTCTTCGTCGCGTTCGGCCTCATCGCCCTGCTGGTGGGCACGTTTATCATCGCCAACACTTTCTCGATGATCGTCGCCCAGCGCACCAAGGAGTTCGCGCTGCTGCGCGCGCTCGGTGCGTCGCGTAACCAGATCATCCGTTCAGTGATCGGCGAGTCCATCATCGTCGGCATCATCGGCTCCCTGGTCGGTGTCCTCGCCGGCGTGGGGCTGGTCGCGGCCATCAAGGCCATCATGCGCGGCCAAGGCATGCCCATGGATAACGGCCTCGGCCTGAGCCCAACTGCGGTGTTGGTGCCGGTCTTGCTGGGCACCGTCGTAACGGTGGTGTCGGCGCTGGCGCCGTCTCTGCGTGCCGGTGCCGTGGAGCCCGTCGAGGCCATGCGCAGCACCGAGACCGCGTCGGCCACGTCGCTGAAGGGCCGGACCATCGCCGGCGTCATCCTTTTGGTGCTCGGCGTGGGCATTGGCCTCGCGGGGGCTTTGCTTGACGATGCCTCCACGACCAACCGCGCCATCTGCATCGGCGTGGGCGCGCTGCTCATCATCGTCGGCTATTTCCTCGCCGGCCCGGCGTTTACCATCCCCGTCGTCCCGGCATTGGGCCGTGCGGTGGGTGCCCCGTTCGGCGCCGTCGGGCGCCTGGCGGCGACCAACTCGCGCCGCAACCCGCGCCGCACCGCGGCGACGGCCTTCGCGCTGACGCTGGGTATCACGCTGGTGACGACCATCGGTATGCTCGGCGCCACGATGAAGTCCTCGGTGCAGGACACGATGGACCGTAACGTCGCCGCGGACTTCATTTTGACCGGGCCGCGCAGCGGTAACTTCCCGACCCCGGCGGACACCGCGGAGAAGGCCCGGGAGGCCGAGGGCGTGGACAAGGTGCTCGCGGTCTCCACCGCGCCCGTGACTGTCGATGGCGCCGGCTCGTACGGCATGGCCTCCATGGTCATGGACGACAACCCAGACGCGTTGGTAGAGCTCGATATGGTCGATGGCTCCGCCGACCTGAAGGGGGAGGGAGGCTTCCTCGCGTCGAAGAAGGTCGCCGACGAACACGGCTGGAAGGTTGGCGAGAGCTACCCGCTCGAGTCGGCGATGCAGATGGCGGGCGCGCAGCCTGGCGGCGCGCAGCCGGATGGTGCACAGCCTGGCGGCGGTCAGCCTGGCGGCGAGGAGAAGACCGTCAAGCTCACCGGTGTTTTCGAAGACAACAACGTCATCCAGAACCTCGTCGTCTCCAAGGACGTGGTAAAAGATGTGGTGCCCGATAAGGCCATCAACTTAACGATGGTCGGCGTGACCGGTAAGGAAGGCGTCAGCGACGACGATCTGCGCGCCAACCTGGAAAAGGCGGTCAAGGACTTGGTCGTCGTGCAGGTCATCTCCGCCGATGAGTTCGCCAGCGACGCCGCCTCGAGCATCGACATGATGCTCAACATCCTCTACGCCCTGTTGGCGCTTGCGGTGATCGTGGCTGTCCTGGGCATCATCAACACGCTCACGCTGGGTGTTATCGAGCGCCGGCAGGAGATTGGCATGCTTCGCGCGGTGGGCACGCAGCGCCGCCAGATCCGCACGATGATCACCCTGGAGGCGATCCAGGTGGCGGTCTTCGGCGCGATTATGGGCATCTTGCTCGGCCTCGCGCTGGGGTGGGCATTTATCCGCGTGCTCAGCTCCGAGGGGCTGGACTCGATGCAGATCCCGTGGACGCTTCTGGCGGTCATGCTCGTCGGGTCGGGCATCGTCGGCATTGTCGCCGCGGTGTGGCCGTCCGGCCGCGCGGCAAAGACCCCGCCGCTGGACGCTATCCAGGATTAAGCCGCTGCGGGCAGGGTCCCGCGGGGTGCTGTTACAGCCCGTAAACGATGCGCTCGGCCCACACCGCGCCGCGCCACGCGGCAATGATGCCGATGGCGAGTGTGGCCAGCGCGTACCACATAAGTTCGCGCCAGCGGCGGGCGCGGATCATTTCACCTAACTCTTTGGCCAGCGTGGACCACGTGGACAAGCCGCCGGCAAAGCCCGTGGCACACAGCGCGTAGAGCAGATCCTGGTGCGCCGGCGCCGACAGGGAAAGAAGTCGGGTCGCAATCCCGATGCAGAACGCGCCGAGAATATTGGCCGCGAAGGTGCCCCAGTGATTGTCGATAACCTTCGATAACCCATAGCGCACCATGCCGCCAGCAAAGGCTCCGACGGCAACCGCGATGGCCGAGTAGACAACAGTCACTGGCGGCCTCCCTCGATACCTCGCGCGTTGCTCGGCTGAGCCCCGCCACGCTGCGCGCCAATAAGCCATCCGCCCACGCAACCCACGACGGTCGCCGCGACGTACGCCGCCGCGCCGGCTGCGGAAAACTCGCCGGTGTACAGGGCGAAGGTGGCGAAGCTGGTGAAACCGCCCAGAACGCCCTTGCCCCAGAATGGGCCGGGGCGAAAAGCGCCCATCGCCACGCTGCCTGCGACGTTGATGAAAAGTAGCAGCATCGCGCCGCCGCCCAGGGCGGCAGTTAAGGCGAAGCGGGCCAGCGCGCCCACAGCAGCGCCGGCGCCGACGAGAAAGCTAGTGCGCATGGTCTACATGGTAGGCATCGCCACGCGGATGCTAACTCCAGTCCATCTTTTGCTGCTGGACGAAGCGGCGGACGTCCTCTGCAGGCTGGGTAAGTTTCGGATCGAACTTCAGGTAGGCCTTGGTCTCGCGGGCGACCAGGCCGGACAGGATGATGAGGCCGATGAGGTTCGGGATGGCCATGAGACCGTTGGCCAAGTCGGAGAAGGACCAGACCACGCCGAGCTCAGTGGCCGAGCCGATGAACAGTGCGACGATGAACACCATTCGGTAGGGCAGCGTTCCGCGCGGGCCGACTAGCGACTCCAGAGCGCGCTCGCCGTAGTAGCTCCAGCCGACGATGGTGGAAAAGGCGAAGAAGATTATCGACAGGGAGACGACCACGCCGCCCCATTCGCCGGGGAGGCCGGTGGAGAAGGCATCGGCAGTCATGGTGCCGGCGCGGTCCTCGCCCTGGTCCCACACGCCCGTGACGATGATGACTAGGCCCGTGATGCTCACCACGACGATGGTGTCGATGAAGGTTTGGGTCATCGACACCAAGCCCTGGCGGGCAGGGTGCGGAGTCTTGGCCGCAGCCGCCGCGATGGCCGCAGAACCCATGCCGGACTCGTTGGAGAAAATACCGCGGGCCACACCCAGCTGGACGGCGAGGATGATGCCGGAGCCCACGAAACCACCGGTCGCGGCGGTGCCGGTGAAAGCGTCGGTAAAAATCGTCGCCAGCGCGCCCGGGATGTTCGCGAGGTTGGCGCACAAGACGGCGATGCCGCCGCCCACGTAGAGCAAGATCATCAGCGGCACGAACGCAGCGGTGATCTTGCCGATCGCCTGGATGCCGCCGAGCAACACCGCGCCGACGAGGATGAACAGCAGGGCGCCGGTGGCGATCGGGGCGATGCCGAAGGTCTCTTCCATGTTGGTTGCCACGGCGTTGGCCTGCGTGAGATTGCCGATGCCGAAGGACGCCACGACCGCGAACACCGCAAACGAAACGCCGAGGACCTTGCCCAGCGGGCCTTTGATGCCGCGACGCAGGTAGTACTGCGGGCCGCCGGCCTGGTCGCCGTGCGCGTCGGTGGTGCGGAAGCGGATGCCGAGGTACGCCTCGGAGTACTTGGAGGCCATGCCCACCAGGCCGGTGACCCAAATCCAGAAGAGCGAGCCGGGGCCGCCGAGCGAGATCGCGGTGGCCACACCGACGATATTGCCCACGCCGACGGTGGCGGCGAGCGCAGTCGTAAGCGCCTGGAAGTTGGAGATATCACCGCCGTCCTTGTCGGAGCTGTCGCCGCTGCCATCGATAAACGCATGCCGCAGCGCGCGGCCCAGCATGCGGAACTGGAGGCCACCGAGGCGGTAGGTCAGCCACAGCCCGGTGAGGAGAAGGAGCGGCATGAGGACGAAGGGTCCCCATACCACTGCGCCGATGGCGTCGAGGACGCGTTGTATATCTTCCATGTGAGATAAACTACAGCAGGCGGACGTGTTCGCGATCACAATCGGGCAAATGGGTTTTGGTAGATGTGTCTACTACCACTCGTGCGCGGGCGGGAAACGCTTAGGTCGCGGGCGGGGCGCGGGGTACGATTCCGTGTGTGACAAAAAATCGCGTTCTCGACGTCATTAGCGCAATTGCACGCTTCTGGATGGGGTACGTGTGGTTGAGCGCTGGCATGTCCAAGCTCAACCACCAGCTCACGGTCTCGCAGAACATCCAGGGCTATCAGATCTTCACCCCGGAGTGGTCGGACTTCCTCGCGCACCTCATCGGCCCCCTCGAGGTGGCCGGCGGCGTGCTGCTCATCCTGGGCATTTTCCTGCGTGGTTCGTCCAAGGTGGCCTTCGCCGTGCTCGTGTTGTTTATGGTGGGCATCTCCCAGGCGTGGATCCGCGGGCTCGACATCGACTGCGGCTGCTTCGGCTCCGAGCCGAGCGACGTGCCGGGGATGGACTACGCCTGGACGCTCGCGCGTGACACGTTCTTCTTGTTCCTCACCGGGTGGACGATCTGGCGCCCATTCCGGAAGTTTGCCGTTTACGTGTAGCTCGCAGCGCCGCGAACGCGATAGTCTGTAGCAGATTTCGCCTCGGCAATAGATTGGAGAATGTGCCCCGTGACTGACACGAATCCTGGCGCAGGGAAGAACGACGCGCCGAAAAATTCCGCGCGGAAGGTGAGCCGCGCCGCGGATCAGGTTTCCGATAAGGGTGCGGTCAAGAAGGAGACCGCCAAGAAGACTGCTCCGAAGAAGGACGCAGCCAAGGCGCGCAGCGTCAGTGACCCGAGCGCGCAGAGCAACCGCGGGTTCCTGTGGGCGCTGCTCGCGCTGCTGCTTATCGTCGCGGCGGTCATCGCCTACATCGTCTGGTCCGGCCGTGGCGCGCAGCTGGACAAAATTGCAGAGCACAAGGAAGAGGTCAGCTTCACCGCTACCGAAAAGGACGACAGCTACGTCGAGCTGAAGTCCGACAAGGCGGCGAAGGACGCCAAGACCGTCGACCTGTACGAGGACTTCTCGTGCCCGCACTGCGCGGACCTGGCTAAGGCAACGGATGACCAGATGAAGGACGCCATCGATAAGGGCGACCTCATTGTGAACGTCCACCACCTCAACTTCCTCGACGGCCAGGACTACGGCACCAACACCGGCCACTCCACCCGCGCGCTGGCGGCCACGCACGTGCTGGCCAAGAACGGCGAGACCGACGCGTGGTGGAGCCTGCGCAAGTACCTGCTGGAAAACCAGGACGACGCCTACTCCTGGGAGGCCAAGGACTTCGCCGAGGCCGCCAAGGCCTTCGGCGCTGACGGCGAGTCCGTCTCCGAAATCAAGGACGGCAACCTCAGCGAGGCGCAGGACGTCGCCGAGAACAACGCCAAGAAGCTGGACGAGCAGACCGGCAACGTGTCCTCGCCGCGAGTGCTTGTCGATGGCAAGGACATGGACATCCAAAACCCCATGGACTGGGTGAAGGAAGCGACGAAGTAACTTCGCGGTTTCCTCTCTAAGGCGGGAAGGCTGACTCCTTGCGCGGGTCGCCTTCCCGCCTCTGCTCTTTTAGGCTTTGAGCAGGCGATTTGGTGAAATCTAGACCGCGATGTAGGTTATTAGAAGTTCACCCCAAGGGGCTATGGCGCAGCTGGTAGCGCACCACACTGGCAGTGTGGGGGTCACGGGTTCGAGTCCCGTTAGCTCCACAAGTTAGCCGCCTGGATGAAAAATCCAGGCGGCTTTTTGCATGTGGTGTTTCCGCATCGCGTGGCGATGCCTAGCCTGGAACCCATGACTTCACACGACGCGGAAACCACTACCTTTACCAAGCGCGTGGGCGACCCGGAAGCGGCCCTGGCGGAAGCGGCCGGCCTGCGGTGGCTGCGAGAGGCGACCGGCGCGGTGGTGCGCGTGGTCGAGGCGACCGAGCAGGCGATCACCACCGAGCGTGTTGAGCCCGCCCAGCCCACGGCGCAGGCCGCCCGCGCGTTCGGTGCCGAACTTGCCCGCATGCACAAGGCCGGGGCAGAGGCCTTCGGCGCCCCGCCAGCCGGTTGGGAGGGGAAGAATTTCATCGGCACCGTCGAGCAGGCGTGCGAGCCGACCGATCACTGGGGTGAGTTCTACGCCCACCAGCGTGTGCTGCCCTTCGCGGAGCGGGCGGGGCTGAAGAAGGCTGAGCTCAACGCGGTCGCAGACGCCTGCGAGGCCATCGCGGCGACTGACTTCGACGTCACGCCGGCCCGCATCCACGGTGATTTGTGGGCGGGCAATGTGCTCTTCGGCTCGCAAGGCGCCGTCATGATCGACCCCGCCGCCCACGGCGGACACCCGCACACCGATCTCGGCATGCTGGCGCTGTTTGGCGCGCCGTACCTCGACGACATCTTCGCCGGCTATGGCGCCCCGGAAGACATCGACACCTGGATCCCCATGCACCAGCTGCACCCGCTCGCGGTGCACGCGATGACGCACGGTCCGGCGTATAACGCCCCGCTGGCGCGGGCGGCGCGGCACACTCTCAAAGTCCTGGGATAAAACGCCCTGCTGCCACACCGCGCCTAGTTGGAAGCACTGTGCGGCCCCGGTGGCATCGTGCGCTTGTGCTCGCCGCGGCGCCACAACTCTTCGATGCGCTCGCGCGCAGCCGGCGGCACGTCGTTTCCTTCCAGGTAGTCGTCGATGTGCTGGTAGCTGACGCCGAGCGCTTCTTCATCGGCAAGCTGCGGGCGGTCGTCCTCTAGGTCGGCGGTGGGGACTTTCTGCCACGTCGAATCCGGTGCGCCGAGGTGGCGCAGCAGCGCCGCGCCCTGCCGCTTGGTCAGCCCCTCCAGCGGAATGAGGTCGGCGGCCCCATCGCCCCATTTGGTGAAAAAGGCGGTCACGTTCTCCGCCGCGTGGTCGGAGCCGACCACCAGCAGGTTCTTCTCTCCGGCGACCGCGTACTGCGCGCACATGCGCAGCCGCGCCTTTAAGTTGCCGCGATTGAAGTCGGTTAGGGAGGTGGTGCCGAGGGCGCTCGCGGTGGCATCGGCAAGCGCGGCGGTGGAGTCCGCGATGTTGATGGTCAGCTCATGGTCGGGCTGGATGAAGTTGAGGGCGACGCGGACATCGTCAAGGTCAGCCTGGACGCCGTGGGGCAGGGACACCGCATAAAACTCGGCGCCGGGGACCTCGTCGCACGCCAGCTGCGCCAGCCGGCCGGCAAGCGTGGAATCCTGGCCGCCGGAAATGCCCAGCACGTACCCGCCGGCGCCGGTCGTGCGCAGGTAATCCGCCAGGAACGCCACCCGGCGTTCCACCTCCGCTTCCGGTTCGATGTGGGCCCGCACGCCCAGGCGCTTGACGATGTTTTCCCGCACTGACCTATCCGTCTCAGACATGGCAGCCATCGTAAATGAGGCGCGACGAGTTTGGTTGTGTGCGCACGGTGCACTAAAGTAAGCGGTCGTGTCCCCGGCTGGTGGTTCGCCACGGCCGGTTGAAGGCAGCCGCGACCGCATCGCGGCGCCGTGTGATGTAGTGAGAATACTGCCCTCAAGCAGAGAAAGGAGCGCCCGATGAAGGTCCGTAAGTCCCTTCGGTCGCTGAAGAAGAAGCCGGGCGCCCAGGTTATCCGCCGCCACGGCAAGGTCTTCGTGATCAACAAGAAGGACCCGCGTTTCAAGGCTCGCCAGGGCTAAGCGCGGCAGTTCCGCATAAGCAGCGTCCCCTCCATCCTCGATTCGCCCGAGGGTGGAGGGGATTTTTCATGCCTACATGCGCCCGGGTGGCCGCCGCAAAGGGGGACCCCGCGGATGTGTGAGGTTGGCCACGTTTTCACATCCGTCCCTGCGGAAACGTGGCGGTAATTTCAGCGATGTTGTTTGCGGCTGCGGCGCGGGGTGAGGGCGGGTGGCTACATGTGGGGCTCGGGCTGGTCCCGTCCTGCGAATATCACGGCTGTAACTACTACATGTTGTGATGTTTGCGGGTTTCAGGCACAAAGTATAGTGTCGTTTCCAGCAAACGCGGCGAGTGAGACGGCGTCCCACTTACCGCGGTTCGGGGCCCTGGATACGGCAAGGATCCGCGGCCTCGGACTGGAGAAAAATGTCAGCCGTAACCGTTTTAGTGCAGCCGTAAGGAAACAGCCTGTATGTCTATCACCCTCTACACCAAGCCCGCCTGCGTGCAGTGCAACGCCACCAAGAAGGCCCTCGACCGAGCAGGGCTGGACTACGACACCGTGGACATCTCGGCCAACGATGAGGCCCGCGATTACGTCATGGCGCTTGGCTACGTGCAGGCCCCGGTCGTAGAGGCCAACGGCGAACACTGGTCCGGTTTCCGCCCAGACCGCATCAAGGCGCTGGCCAGCCTGCAGGCGACCGCGTAACCAGCGGGGTAGAAAGGGCGAATCGACGTGCTGGTCGTGTACTTTTCCTCAGCCACCGGAAACACCAAGCGTTTCGTGGACAAGCTGGGCCTTCCCAGCAAGCGTATTCCCCTGCGACGCAACGACGAGCCGCTGGTTGTCGATGAGCCCTACTGCCTCATCTGCCCGACCTACGGGGGAGGGGCGTCCATCAACCACCAAAACAGCCGCCCCGTGCCGCCGCAGGTGATCCGCTTCCTCAACAACGAGCACAACCGGGGGCTCATCCGGTGCGTGGTCTCGGGAGGAAACAGCAACTTCGGTCCGGACTTCGGCAAAGCGGGAGACGTCATCTCCCAGAAATGCCACGTGCCGTACGTCTACCGCTTCGAGCTGCTGGGCAACGACGAGGACGTCGATGTCTGCCGCGGCGGCCTTATCCACAACGCTGAGCAGCTCGGCCTGCGGCCGCTGGATTCCGCAGCGTAAGCCTAGTTTTCGGGCAGGTGTCTGACCTGCCTTATATGCTGTTTTCTGCCCGCTTAGAATTGTCTGTCTACAACTTCACATCTGTCTTTAACACCCCACTTTCACGCTTTGAACGAAAGGTCGAGTGCCGTCGTGAGTACGCAACTAGGCAAGAACGTCGCTGAACCTGTCAACCCCGAAGAGCAGCTCGACTACCACGCGCTCAACGCGATGCTGAACCTGTACGACGAAAACGGGCAGGTCCAGTTCGAAAAGGACCGCGAGGCGGCGAACCAGTTCTTCCTCCAGCACGTCAATCAGAACACCGTCTACTTCCACGACCTGGAAGAAAAGATCGGCTACCTGCTGGACAACAAGTACTACGAGCGGGAAGTGCTCGATCGGTACGACTTCTCCTTCGTGAAGGACCTGTTCAAGCGCGCCTACAGCTACAAGTTCCGCTTCAAGTCCTTCCTGGGCGCGTACAAGTACTACACCAGCTACACGCTGAAGACTTTCGATGGCCGCCGCTACCTCGAGCGCTTCGAGGACCGCGTGTCCATGACGGCACTGTTCCTCGCACACGGCGATACCGGCTTGGCGGAGCAGATTGTCGATGAGATCATGACCGGCCGCTTCCAGCCGGCGACGCCGACCTTCCTCAACGCCGGCAAGGCCCAGCGCGGCGAGCTCGTCTCCTGCTTCCTGCTGCGCATCGAGGACAACATGGAGTCCATCGGCCGCTCGATCAACTCCGCGTTGCAGCTGTCCAAGCGCGGCGGCGGCGTGGCGCTTTTGCTGTCCAACATCCGCGAAGAGGGCGCGCCGATTAAGCACATCCAGAACCAGTCCTCGGGCGTGATCCCGGTGATGAAGCTTCTGGAGGACTCCTTCTCCTACGCCAACCAGTTGGGCGCCCGCCAGGGCGCTGGCGCGGTCTACCTCAACGCCCACCACCCGGATATCCTGCGCTTTTTGGATACCAAGCGCGAAAACGCCGACGAGAAGATCCGCATTAAGACCCTCTCGCTCGGCGTGGTGATTCCGGACATTACCTTCGAGCTGGCTAAGCGCAACGAGGACATGTACCTGTTCTCGCCGTACGACGTCGAGCGCGTTTACGGCAAGGCCTTCGGCGACATCTCGGTCTCGGAGCACTACGAGGAGATGGTGGAGGATCCCCGGATCCGGAAAAAGAAGATCGGCGCCCGCCAGTTCTTCCAGACGCTGGCTGAGCTGCAGTTCGAGTCCGGCTACCCGTACATCATGTTCGAGGACACGGTGAACCGTGCCAACCCGGTGAAGACCGGGCGCATCAACATGTCGAACCTGTGCTCGGAGATCCTCCAGGTCAACAACGAGTCGCTGTTCAACGCGGATCTGACCTACGAGCAGATCGGCAACGACATCTCCTGCAACCTGGGCTCGCTCAATATCGCGATGACCATGGATTCGCCGGACTTCGCCCAGACCGTGGAAACCGCGATCCGCAGCCTGACCGCCGTGTCCGATCAGACCTCCATCGATTCGGTCCCGTCGGTGCGCCAGGGCAACGACCAGTCCCACGCCATTGGCCTGGGCCAGATGAACCTGCACGGCTACCTGGGCCGCGAGCACATTGAGTACGGCTCGGAAGAGGCGCTGGATTTCACCAACGCCTACTTCGCGGCGGTGATGTACGCCGCGCTGCGGGCATCCAACAAGATTGCGCGCGAGCGCGGCGAGTACTTCCGCGAGTTCCCGGAGTCCGACTACGCCACCGGCGAGTTCTTTGATTCCTACGACCCGGCAGAGTTCGAGCCGAAGACCGACCGGGTCAAGGAGCTGTTCGCGAACTCGAGCATCCACACCCCGACTGCCGATGACTGGGCGCAGCTCAAGGAAGACGTCCGCCAGCACGGTCTGTACAACCGCAACCTGCAGGCCGTTCCGCCGACGGGTTCGATTTCCTACATCAACAACTCCACCTCGTCGATCCACCCGATCGCCTCCAAGATCGAGATCCGGAAGGAAGGCAAGATCGGCCGCGTCTACTACCCGGCGCCGCACATGGACAACGAGAACCTGGACTACTTCAAGGACGCCTACGAGGTCGGCGCGGAAAAGATCATCGACACGTACGCCGCTGCCACCCGGTACGTGGATCAGGGCCTGTCTCTCACCTTGTTCTTCAAGGACACCGCCACGACTCGCGATATCAACCGCGCCCAGATCTACGCGTGGCGCAAGGGCATCAAGACCCTCTACTACATCCGCCTGCGCCAGCTGGCGCTCAGCGGCACCGAGGTCGAGGGCTGCGTGTCCTGCATGCTCTAACGGGGGCGGGGCGTGCAACAGCCCTAGCTGTCGCCGGCGCGGTTCGTATCCAAGATGCGCCGCGCCAGCTCCTCGGCGGCGTCGCACGCACCCTTATCGATGGCCCGCGCCAACTCCGCGTGCACACTCGCCGTGCCTGCCACGGGGTCGCGTTTGCGCGAGCCGTAGATGGACTTTCCCTTTAATATCGCCAACAGGCTCGGCGCCAGCGCCGCGAACATCTCGTTGTGGGACGCGCGCAGCACCGACGCGTGGAACTCCAGATCGGTTTCCAATTCCTCGCCCACGCGCTGGGAGGGGTGCGCAGCCAGCGACATCAGCCGGTTGGACAACCGGATGAGCTCGGCGCGTTCTGCCGCGGTCGCGTGTTCCGCCGCGGCGCGCGCGGCTATCGGTTCTATCCCGAGGCGCACTTGATTGAGCGAGCTCAACTGCGCGGCCCGCGACTTTTCCGCCTGTAGCCGCCACGAGATCACCTTGCTGTGAAACACCTGCCACCTCTCCTGTGGCAGCACCGTCATCCCGGTCCGCCGCGCCGCCGAGACCATCCCCAGCTGCTCGAGCGCGCGCATCACTTCACGCGCGACGGTGCGGGAGGTCTGCCAGCGGGAGGAGATATCGCCAAGCGTGAACGTCTCACCGGCCGGTAGGTCCCCGGCTGCGATAGCCGCGCCCAAAGAATCCAGGATGTCGTTCACCCGCGGGGGAGTGGTTCCGGTTCGGCCTCGGGGCCGCTCGGCGCGTCGGCCGCCAGGCCGATCACTTGGTCGGTCGCTGGTTCGGTCGCTGGGGGAGGCGGGCATTGAGACGAAAACCTCCTTCGCGTCGTGGGCGTGAATGTGGGCACCAGCGTACCGCACGGCCGTGCCGAATCGCCTGCTTAACGGCTTTTTATCCGTTTGCTGGCAAGGGGAGGGTTCCGCCAAAGTGGCGCCGGGCGGCGGGTAGGGTAAGGAGGCGAACGAACGGTATTTGCACATCGACAAGCAAGGCAGGTGGACACCCTCCATGTCGCACGAGTACGACTCCTACGTCGCTAGCCACGACAAGCCCGTAAAGGCGATCAACTGGAACAGCATTCCGGACGATAAAGACCTCGAGGTCTGGGACCGCCTCACCGGTAACTTCTGGTTGCCGGAAAAGGTTCCGGTCTCCAACGACATCCCCAGCTGGAACAAGCTGACCGACAGCGAGCAGGAGACGACCATGCGCGTCTTCACCGGCCTGACCTTGCTGGATACGATCCAGGGCACCGTCGGTGCTGTCTCGCTGCTGCCGGATTCGCTCACCCTCCATGAGGAGGCGGTGTACACCAACATCGCCTTCATGGAGTCGGTGCACGCGAAGTCCTACTCCAATATCTTTATGACCTTGTCGTCGACCGCCCAGATCAACGACGCCTTCCGCTGGTCCGAGGAGAATGAGAACCTGCAGAAGAAGGCCAAGATCGTCCTGTCGTACTACGAGGGCGACAACCCGCTGAAAAAGAAGGTCGCCTCCACGCTGTTGGAGTCCTTCCTCTTCTACTCCGGCTTCTACCTGCCGATGTACTTCTCCTCGCACGCGAAGCTCACCAACACCGCGGACATCATCCGCCTCATTATTCGCGATGAGTCCGTGCACGGCTACTACATCGGATACAAGTACCAGCAAGGGCTGAAGAAGCTCAGCGAGGCCGAGCAGATGGAGCTCAAGGAGTACACCTTCGACCTCCTCTACGATCTCTACGACAACGAGATCGACTACACCGAAGACCTCTACGACGAGCTCGGCTGGACCGAAGACGTCAAGCGGTTCCTGCGGTACAACGCGAACAAGGCGCTCAACAACCTGGGCTACGAGGGCCTTTTCCCGGCCGATGAGACGCGCGTGTCGCCGGCGATCCTCTCGGCGCTGTCGCCGAACTCGGATGAGAACCATGACTTCTTCTCTGGTTCCGGTTCGTCCTACGTCATCGGCAAGGCGGAGGAGACCACCGACGACGACTGGGACTTCTAACACGCCCGATCGTTCGGAAGTTTGATACTAACCGGGGGTGCATCGCGGGGCGTGGGAGAGCGTGCGGCCGCCGAAAAAGTGCGGTGCGTCACGCGCTTGCCGATGCCCTGCCCTCCCGCGCGACCGCCATACAGCGGTTAAGGCCGGTGCGGGGTGTGCTCGGGCCGTAAAGGGCCGGCTCATTTCTTATCGAGAGCTGGCAAAACCTCTGGGCCGTCCTTTACTATCAGAGGTTGTACAACAATAGCGTCGTGGGCTTGTGCCCGTGACGCTTGTTAGTCAGGAGGATTTTAATGACCGCTGTGGCGCCACGGCTCGAGGAATACGTCGAGCCGACCCGCCCAGAGCCGACGGGGAACGGGAAACCGGGCTCCAAGGCATGGGAGATGATCACCACCACCGACCACAAGCAGCTGGGCATCATGTACATCATCATGGCCTTCAGCTTCTTCTTCCTCGGTGGCTTCATGGCCCTGCTGCTGCGCGCGGAGCTTTTCACTCCGGGTCTGCAGTTCCTGTCCAACGAGCAGTTCAACCAGCTGTTCACCATGCACGGCACCGTCATGCTGCTGCTGTTCGCGACCCCGGTTGTGTGGGGCTTTGCCAACTTCGTGCTGCCGCTGCAGATCGGCGCGCCGGACGTGGCCTTCCCGCGTCTGAACAACTTTGGTTTCTGGATCACCACCGTCGGTGGTTTCGTCATGCTGGCCGGCTTCCTCACCCCGGGTGGCGCGGCTGACTTCGGCTGGACCATGTACATGCCGCTGGCTGACGGCGTCCACACCCCGGGCATCGGCGCGGACATGTGGATCGTTGGCGTCGGCGCCACCGGCGTGGGCACCATTGCTTCCGCCATCAACATGATCACCACCCTGCTCACCATGCGTGCGCCGGGCATGACCATGTTCCGCATGCCGGTGTTCTGCTGGTCCATCTTCACCGCCTCCGTGCTGGTCCTCATGATCTTCCCGCTGCTGACCGCCGCGGCCCTCGGTGTTCTGTACGACCGCAAGCTCGGCGCGCACATCTACGACTCCGCCAACGGCGGCGCCATCCTGTGGCAGCACCTGTTCTGGTTCTTCGGCCACCCGGAGGTCTACGTCCTCGCGCTGCCGTTCTTCGGCATCATCTCCGAGGTCGTTCCGGTCTTCTCCCGCAAGCCGGTCTTCGGCTACATCGGCCTGGTCTTCGCGACGCTGTCCATCGGCACCCTGTCGATGGCCGTGTGGGCTCACCACATGTACGTCACCGGCGCCATCCTGCTGCCGTTCTTCTCCTTCATGACCTTCCTCATTGCCGTTCCGACCGGCGTGAAGTTCTTCAACTGGGTCGGCACCATGTGGAAGGGCCACATCACTTGGGAGACCCCGATGATCTTCGCCATGGGCTTCATGGCGACCTTCCTTTTCGGCGGCATGACCGGCGTCATGCTGGCGTCACCGGCGCTGGACTTCCACCTGTCGGAGTCCTACTTCCTCATTGCGCACTTCCACTACACCCTGTTCGGCACCGTCGTCTTCTCCGCTTTCGCGGGCCTGTACTTCTGGTTCCCGAAGATGACCGGCCGCATGCTGGACGAGCGCTTGGGCAAGATCCACTTCTGGCTGACGTTCATCGGCTTCCACGGCACCTTCCTGGTTCAGCACTGGCTGGGCAACATGGGCATGCCGCGCCGCTACGCCGACTACGCCGCGTCCGACGGATTCACCGTGTACAACCAGATCTCCACGATCTTCTCCTTCGTACTCGGCGCGTCCGTCATCCCGCTCATCTGGAACGTGTTCAAGTCCTGGCGCTACGGCGAGATCGTCACCGTGGACGACCCGTGGGGTTACGGCAACTCGCTCGAGTGGGCCACCTCCTGCCCGCCGCCGAGCCACAACTTCACCTCGCTGCCGCGCATCCGCTCCGAGCGTCCGGCGTTCGAGCTGCACTACCCGCACATGGTTAAGCGCATGCGCGAGGAGGCGCACTCCGGCCACGGCCACTAAGCCGCCGCGCCACTCCTGACCGACCGGCACCTCACCTGCGAGGTGCCGGTTTTGGCGTTTTAGCGCCCCATCTCACACCGGAAGGCCTATTGATGACCGAGGATATGATGGACAACGATTTCGCACATAACCCCTCCCGCTGCGCTTATCCCCGTACGACCGATTTCCGTACGGCTGATCTCCGTACGGCTGATCTCCGCGCCGCCTATGACGAGCTCGTCGCGGCGTGTAGCGGCCGCGATTGGCGGGACGACCCCGAGGACGCCGACCGCCCCGAAACGATTCAGGCGATGCAGATTGCTTTGGACATGCCGAAGCAGGAACCGCCCGCCCGCAGCGCGCTGCTCGCCGCCGCGGCCCGCGCAGTGGTGGCGGTATGTCTCGACGCGCGCTTCTTAGATGAATTGCGCCCCTGGTACGGCCATCGCATCCGCAAGGTGGCGCGCCGCGCGCGGAACAAGGCGTGGAAGGACGTCCAGGAGCTTCCAGGCATCACCATCACGCACGCTGCCCCCGCTACCGCTGCCGACGAATCCGGTGCTGACACAACCGGCTCTGCCGCCCAGGCGCGCGTGTTTCCGCCGTCAGCGGTGAGTGAGGTGGACCCGCGCCTCGGCAAGCTGCAGATCGGCCACACTGACCTCCCGTACGACGAACCGGCGCTTCCTGACGATGAGTGGCCGGTCCTCTACGTCGACCGCGCCCTCAACATGAGCGCTGGGAAGGCGGCCGCGCAGGCGGGGCACGCGTCGATGCTGCTCGCCGGGAGCTTGCCGTTCGCGGCGGTGCACACGTGGGCCGCGTGCGGCTTCCCGCTGGCCGTGAGAGAAGTACCCCGCGCCGAGTTCGAGGCGCACTGCGGCGAACCTGGTGCAGTGGTGGTTCGCGATGCCGGCTTCACCGAAATCGCCCCCGACTCCGCCACGGTCGTGGCTGTCCCCGCCTCGTTGCGCGGGTAAAAGACCAGCAGCCGACGTTCACGCCGTCGCGACACCGGCCGCGCCTATACGCCGAGTGTCTTTTGCCAGCGCGGTGCACAACACAGCGGGGTGCGGCGGAGCGGATTCTGCCGGGCCGCTAGGTGCGCGGGGCGGTGGCGGCCTGCGCCAAGCGGCGCAGCGCGCCGCGCACCGTGTCGGGGTTCGTCGTCTGCCAAAACGGCGGCAGCGACGCCTTGAGGAAGCCGCCGTAGCGCTTCGTCTCCAACCGGTTGTCCAACACCGCGACGACGCCGCGGTCCGTCGCCGACCGCAGAAGACGCCCCGCGCCCTGCGCCATCAGCAGCGCCGCGTGGGTGGCCGAGACCTCCATGAAGCCGTTGCGGCCGGCGGCTTTGGCGGCATCGGCACGCGCTTGCAGCAGCGGGTCATCCGGCCGCGGGAACGGAATGCGGTCGATGAGCACCAGCGAGCACGCCGACCCTGGCACATCGACGCCCTGCCACAGGCTGAGCGTGCCAAACAAGCACGCATTTTCGTGGTCGGAGAACTTCTGCACCAGCGTGCCGATGGAATCCTCACCCTGCCGCAAAATCTCAAACGGCGTCCGCTGACGCATCGCATCCGCGGCTTGGTCGGCGGCCCGCCGCGATGAAAACAGCCCGAGCGTGCGCCCGCCGGCCGCGGTGAGAAGCTCCGCTATCTCCTGGAGTGTCTCCTCGGCCAGCCCGTCCCGCCCTGGCGTGGGCAGATGCCGCGCGGTGTAGAGAATGCCGGACTTGCCCGGGTCAAAAGGCGTGCCGGCGTCGAGGCTGTCCCACTTGCCGTCGGGCAACCCCCACGCGGCGGCCATCGCGTCGAAGCGCCCGCCCAGTGCGAGCGTCGCCGACGTCAGCACCACCGTGTTGTCCGAAAACAGCGAATTGCGCAGCGTATCCGCGACCGATAGGGGAGCGACCGACACCCCGCGGGTGTGCTCGCTTTTGTCTACCCACACCACGTCGTCGGAATCGGCAGGGTCGCCGGTGTCGAACACGTCGAGGATGCGCGTGACCGTCTCACCCATCTCCGCCAGCAAGTTCGACAGGTTGTAGCGTTCGGCCGCCTTCTCCGGGTCGTTTGCCGCCTCGCCCTCCGGCTGCCGGCCCACGGCCTCGCGGGCGCGGGCGAGCGTCTTGCCTAACCCCTCGAGCTGGGAGGCAGCCGTTTCCTCTTCCGTGGATTTCACCGCGAGCCAGCGGCCGGCGGGCAGCTCTTCCACCGTGGCGTCGAGTTCTACCGCCTGCTCTTCAATCTCGCTGGCTTCCTTCTCCGAGCCGAGCGTGCGGGTGCGCTTCGCCGCGAGTTTCAGAGAGCGCTGGCTCAGCGTCGCCGTGGCCACCCCGGTGATGCGCGCGTCGAGCTCGTGCGCCTCGTCCACGATGACGGCGCTGTGTGCGGGCAGGATATTTGCCTCGGAAAGCGCATCGATGGCGAGCATCGCGTGGTTGGTCACCACGATGTCCACGTCGGCCGCCTTCGCGCGGGCCAGTTCGGCGAAGCACTCCTCCCCGTGGGGGCAGCGTGCGGCGCCGAGGCATTCTTGCGCGCTTACCGATGCCTGCTTCCACGCCAGGTCGCTCACCCCCGGTTCGAGGTCGTCCCGGTCGCCCGTGTCGGAGTCGCCGGCCCACTCGTAGATGCGTTTGACCTGCGCACCGGTCCGCGACACCGCCGTCTCGTCGAGCAGCGCTTCCTCCGGCAGCGCCTCGTCGCGCGCGAGCTTGTTCAGGCACGCGTAGTTCGAGCGGCCCTTCAAGATGGCGAAGGTCGGTTTGTGGTCGAGGTGGCCGTCGAGGGCATCGGCAAGCCGCGGCAGATCGCGTTTGACCAGCTGGCGCTGCAGGGCCAGCGTCGCGGTGGACACCACGACGGCGGTGTCGTGTTCCTGCGCGTAGCGGATCGCCGGCACGAGGTACGCCAAGGACTTGCCGGTGCCGGTGCCCGCCTGCACCGCGAGGTGGCGGGACGAGTCCAGCGCCTTGGTCACCGCCGCGGCCATGCGTTCCTGGCCGGCGCGCCGGCTGCCGCCCAGCCCCGCTACGGCGGCGGCGAGTAACTCATCCCTGTCGTTCACTTCACCCGAGTCTAGTGGGAGGCGAAACCGGTCATGCGGGTGGGGACGGCGGCATCGTCACGCGTGAGCGCCAAACCCTCCCACGGCAGCGTCTTGATGTTTTCCGCCAGCATCTCCCGCGACTCCTCCAACGTGGGCAGGCCGGAAACGATCTCGCCGTCGCGCATGAGCGGGTGGGTGAGCTCGCGGACGGTGAGCGACCCGGTGTCCGGCGCCTCGGCCCCGAGCGGGAAGACGATCTCCTCCACGGCCACACCGGTGGAGCGGAAGGTGCGGATGGCCTGCTTCGCCCCGCCGGTCGACTGCTTCGACGACGAGCGCTTGGCCACCGGCACGCCGTCGACCTCCACGACCTTGTACACCAGCCCCGCGGTCGGGGCGCCAGAACCCGTGGCCACAGAGGTGCCCACGCCGTAGACGTCGATGGGATCGCCGCGCAGCCCGGCGATGGCGAACTCGTCCAAGTCCGACGAGACGACGATCTTGGTGTTGTAGGCGCCCAGCTCGTCGAGCTGCTGGCGCACGCGCCGGGTCACCGCGCCCAGGTTGCCGGAGTCGATGCGCACCCCGCCTAGGTCCGTGCCCGCGACCTCCACCGCGTTGTCCACGCCCTGCGTGATGTCGAACGTGTCCACCAGCAAGGTCGTGTCCGCGCCGAGCGAGTCCACCTGCGACTGAAACGCCGCCTTCTCGTTCGGCGTGCCGTCCGGGTTGACGTGGTTGAGCGTCCACGCGTGCGACGAGGTCCCGCCCGCCGGGATGCCGTAGCGGTGGCTCGCCTCCAGGTTCGACGTTGAGTGAAAGCCCGCCAGGTAGGCTGCCCGGGCGACGGTGACGGCGGCCTGCTCGTGGACGCGGCGCGAGCCCATCTCGATGATTGGGCGCCCGTCCGCGGCGACCACCATGCGCGCGGCGGCCGCGGCGACGGCGGAATCCGCGTTCAGGATCGACAGGATGACCGTCTCGAGAATGATGGCATCGGCGAACGTCGCGCGCACCGACAAGATCGGCGAGTTGGGAAAGTACAGCTCGCCTTCCAAGTAACCGTCGACCTGCCCGGTAAAGCGGTAGTTGCGCAGGTACTCGCGCGCCTCGTCGTCGAGGAACGACAGGCTGTCTAGCTGCTGTTCGCTGAAACGGAAATCGCGGATGGCCTCCAAGACGCGGGGGATGCCCGCCACGACGCCGTAGCGCCGCTCGTTGGGCAACTTGCGCCCGAAGACCTCGCAGGTGACCTCGCGGTGCGCGGTCCCGTCGCGCAGTGCCGACTGGAGCATCGTCAGCTCGTACATATCGGTCAGCAGGGCCGTGGAAGTGTTCAACGTTGCATCAGTCACAGTGCCCACCCTACGCGACCCTGGCACCCACTTTGGTTAGGGTGGAGGCCATGAATGCGCGCATGTCTCCGCAACTTATGGCCCCGCCGTTGGCCACCCCGGACATCGACGAGGAAGTCCAGGTGTCCACGAGCCCCGATCTGCCGTGGATGTGCATCGTCTGGGACGACCCAGTCAACCTGATGAGCTACGTGACCTACGTCTTCCAGACCGTATTGGGCTACGACAAAAAGCGTGCCCAGGAACTGATGATGCAGGTGCACACCGAGGGCAAGGCCGCGGTGTCGTCCGGCGCGCGCGACAAGGTCGAAGGCGACGTGAAAAAACTGCAGGTAGCCGGCCTGTGGGCCACGATGCAGCAGGCCGGGTAAGTAAAGGAGCGCGACGCATGCAACCGTGGAAGAAAAAGAAGCCGCTGATGCGGCAGGCGAAGTTCACCACCGTCTTCGACCCGATGGAGCGCGAGGTGTTAGGCAACCTGACCTCGACCGTCTCCGAGGCGATCATCCAGCGCGCGCAGTCCGCCCCGAAAGACGAGCTGGCGGAGATGATGGACATGCCCAGCGGCCACACCGAGGCGCCGGAGGATCCGTCGCTCGCCCGCCTGTTCCCCGACTTCCAGCGGCCCGAGGATCAGGAGTACGACGGCGACGCCTCGCTGTTGCGCTCGCTGCACGAAAATGACATCGCCAAGGCCAAGCTCAAAAACCTCCAGGTGGTAAACACCGCGCTCGGGCCGACCGGGGGCGTCGAGGTGGCCATCGGGGAGGACGAGGCCCAGGCGTTCGTCGCGGCGCTCAACGATCTCCGCCTCTACGTCGCCGCCGGTGAGGGCCCGAACGAGACGGACCGCGACGCCATCGTCGAGTGGCTGGCGTTCAATCAGGACTCCCTGCTGACCGCGATGATGGAGGGCTAATGCTTGGCGATGCCCAGCGCCGCCCCGTCCCCCAGCGCGGTGGCGCCCACGTGGGCCTGCGTTACGCGGTGGGCTACCTCGCCGTCATCTGGGCGGTCTTTTTCATCAACACCGTGTTCTTCGCCGGCCAGCTCAACGCGTTCGGCATCCGCCCGCGCGATACCGCGGGGCTCATCGGCATCGTGTGCGCGCCGTTCCTGCACGGCGGGGTGGACCACATCGTGTCCAACTCCATCCCGGGCGCTATCTTCTGCTTCCTCGTCGCCGCGACGTCGCGGCGCACGTGGTGGGAGGTCTCGCTCATCGTCATGCTGGTCAGCGGCATCGGCACGTGGTGCTTCGGCGGGGTGGGCACCATTCACGTCGGCGCGTCCGGCATGATTTACGGCTGGCTCGCCTACCTCGTCGTGCGCGGCTTTTTCAACCGCAGCTTCCGCCAGATCCTTTTAGGCGTGGTGCTCGGCCTGTTCTACTCCAGCCTGGTGTGGGGCGTGTTGCCGCTTTCCGAGGGCGTGTCCTGGCAGGCGCACCTGTTCGGCGCGGTGGGCGGCGTGCTCGCGGGGCTTACCATCACCTCCGATGATCCGGTGCGGCGGGAGTACACTTACCAGCCGTGAGTTCTGCGTCTGCACCCATCGGAATCTTTGATTCGGGCGTCGGCGGGCTGACCGTCGCGCGCACCATCGCCCAGCTTTTGCCGCGCGAATCCATCGACTACATCGGCGACACCGCGCACGGGCCCTATGGCCCGCTGCCCATCGCCCAGGTGCGTTCCTACGCCCAGGACGTCGCAGACCAGCTTGTCGATGCCGGCTGCAAAATGCTCGTCATCGCCTGCAACACCGCCACCGCCGCATTTCTTCGCGATGCCCGCGAGCGCTACGACGTGCCCGTCCTCGAGGTCATCCACCCGGCGGCGCGCCGGGCGCTGGCGACGACGCGCAACCGGCGGATCGGGGTCATCGCCACGCAAGGCACCGTCAACTCCGGCGAATACCAGGACCTGTTCAGCATCGCGCCGGGGGTCGAGGCGTGGGCAGTGGCGTGCCCGAAGTTCGTGGAATTCGTCGAGCGCGGCGAGACGTCCGGGCCCGAACTCATGGCGGTCGCGGAGAAGTATTTGGCGCCGCTGCGGGAGGCGGGCATTGATACGCTGGTGCTGGGATGCACGCATTACCCGCTGCTCAGCGGTGTTATCCAGATGATCATGGGCGACGATGTCCGGCTGGTCAGCTCCGCGGAGGAAACCACCAAGGACGTCTACCGGGTGCTCACGGAAAGCGGGCTGCACGCGCCGGCGGGATCGGCGGCGGTGCGGTCGTTTTCCGCCACGGGTGAGACCGCGGACTTCGACCGCGTGGCGGCCCACATCCTCGGGTTCGGCCCCGGTGAGGTCAACCACAGTGCCAACGTGAATTGAGATTCACCCCAAAAGGGCGACAAGCGGGGGCGATTCGTGAGAAGCTAAGCGGTATGAAATTGTCCGTCCTGGGATGCTCCGGCAGCGTGCCGGTGCCCGGTAACCCTGCCTCGGGTTACCTCCTGTCCTTCCCGGACGCTCCGTCGATCATCCTGGACCTTGGCCCCGGGACGTTCGCCGAGCTGCAGAAACTGCAGGACCCGTGCCGCGCGCACGTCGCGCTGACCCACCTGCACGCCGACCACTGCTCGGACTTTCCGTCGCTGATGGTGTGGCGGCGTTTTCACCCCACTGCGCCGGCGGCCCAGCGCAACCAGTTCTTCGGCCCGGCGGAGGCCTGCACGCGGCTCGGGCGCGTGTCGGCGGATTGCGACGGCGACATCGACGACATGTCGGATACCTTCGAGGCGCACGTGTGGCGCGAAGGTGAAACGGAGCGTGTCGATGCCGTCGCCATCACCCCGTACCAGACCGTTCACCCGACCGAGGCGTATGCGCTGCGTATCGAGGACGAGGCTGGGCGCGTGCTGACGTACTCGGGCGACAGCGCGTACACCGACGTGTTGGTCACGGCGGCGCGCGGGGCGGACGTGTTTATGTGCGAGGCGGCGTGGGGCGAGACCTCCGCGGGCAAGGCCGGGGGCATGCACATGTCCGGCGCGGAAGCCGGCCGGCTGGCGCGGGAGGCCGGCGTGGGCCAGCTCGTCTTGGTGCACCTGCAGCCGTGGGGTGATACGGAAGCGACCGTGGCCGCCGCCCGTAGTGAGTACGCCGGCGAGATCACCGTCGCCCGCGCGGGGATGACTTTTACTGTGTAGTGCGCGCTTGGGCGTCCGCCCGAGCGAGGTCAACCGGGCCGTTAAGCGCCACGACGTGGCGGGTAGGCTCGAGCGCATGACTGAACGCGAAACGTTTACCCGTGCCGATGGCCGCGCCTTCGACGAACTGCGCCCCGTGCGCATCACCCGCGGCTTCACCACCAACCCGGCCGGCTCCGTCCTCGTGGAGTTCGGCAACACGCGCGTGATGTGCACCGCGTCGGCGGAGACCGGCGTGCCGCGCTTCAAGCGCGACTCCGGCGAAGGCTGGCTGACCGCAGAGTACGCGATGCTGCCCGCCGCGCCCGCCGAGCGCATGCCGCGCGAGTCCATGCGCGGGAAGGTCAAGGGGCGCACCCACGAAATCTCCCGGCTCATCGGCCGGTCCCTGCGAGCCGCGGTGGACCTCAAGGCGCTGGGGGAGAACACGATTCAGATCGATTGCGACGTGCTGCAGGCCGACGGCGGCACCCGCACCGCGTCGATCACCGGCGCCTACGTCGCGCTTGCCGATGCCATCGCCGCCCTCCGCGAACGCGGCGTCGTCCCGGGCGAGCCGCTCCTCGACCCGATCGCGGCGGTCTCCGTCGGCATCATCGACGGCCGCGTGTGCCTCGACCTGCCCTACGAGGAAGACTCCCGCGCGGAAGTCGACCTCAACGTCGTCATGCAGTTGTCTGGAGACTTCGTCGAGATCCAGGGCACCGGCGAAAACGGGCTCTTCGGCCGCGTCGAGTTGGACGAGATGCTGGATGTGGCGCAGAAGGGCTGCCAGGAGCTCATCGTCAAGCAACGCGAAGCACTGGAGGGCTAAATGCAGCTGCTAGTCGCATCGAACAACCCCAAAAAGCTGCGCGAGCTGCAGCGGATCCTGGACGCCGCGGAGATAACCAACGTGGAGCTCGTCCCGCTCTCTAAGGCCCGCGCGTACCCCGAGCCCGTCGAGGACGGGGGTACGTTTGCGGACAACGCGCTGATTAAGGCGCGGGCCGGCGCGCAGGCCACCGGGCTGGCGTGCGTGGCGGATGATTCCGGGCTGGCAGTAGAAGAGCTCAACGGGATGCCCGGTGTGCTGTCGGCGCGGTGGTCTGGCGGCCACGGCGATGACGACGCGAACAATGAGCTGCTTTTGGGACAGATGTCGCACGTGCCGGACGAGCGCCGCGCGGCCGCGTTCGTGTCGGTGTGCGCGCTGGTCACGCCTGCGGGGCAGGAACACGTCACAGAGGGGCGGTGGCCCGGGCGGCTGCTGCGCGAGCCGCGCGGGGTAAACGGCTTCGGCTACGACCCGCTATTCCAGCCCGCGGGCGAAGAGCGCTCGGCGGCGGAGATGTCCGCGGACGAAAAAGACGCCGTCTCCCACCGCGGCCGCGCGCTGGCGCAGCTTGTCGATGTAATCCGGCGTCTCGCAGATTAGCGCGGACTGGCTTCCGCGCGGTCCGATTCCCGCGCGGTCCGATTCCCGCGCCAACTACATCAGGTATTTGTCCAGCACCTCGTGGCGGCGCTTTCCCTCCATCCAGAACGAGCAGAACGGGATGGTGCCCGCGAGGGCGGTGACCAGCATCTTGCCCGGCCCCCACTTCACGGCGGTGCCGAGCAAGAGCAGCGAAATGAGGAAGATGAAGTAGACCACGCCGTGGACCTGCGGGATGGCCCGTGCCCAAGCCGGCAGGTCGGCTTCGAACCCGTACTTCGCAACCATCTCGCCTACCAAAATGAGCAGGAAAATACCGGTCACGGTCGCCATGATGGTGAAAAACCGCAGCCGGATCGCGATGCCTTTGTTCTCCTCAGTGGTCATGGAGGGTCCTTTCCTAGTCGGTGGCCAGCTGTGGACTGCCGGCTCGAATTTAGCGCGAGTACTTAACGGCGGCGTCGCCGTTCGTGAGGGTCGTTCATCTCGTTGAAGGTGTCCACGTCGACGGTGGGGCGGTGGGGGAGGAAGTCGTCATCGATACGCGCTTCGCTCCCGGACTCGTACCGTGCGGGGCCCTCGCCGCTGTCCGCGGACTTGTGCTCGGCCTCGAGGCGCTCGTTTTCGTATTTGAGCGTGGCACGGTAGCCCACGACGACGAACAGTGCGAAAAGCGGCCACTGGAGTGCGTAGCCCAAGTTTTGGAAGGTGCCGGATCCCGATTGGAATCGGGTCCACTGCCAATACGCGAGGCCGAGGAACGCGACGACGACCAGCGCGATGAGCGCGATGTGCCACCAGCGGATTTTCACCTGGCGCGGCTGGGTGCTCGGGTCGTCTGTACTCACGGGGGTTAGCCTACTTTCCAAGGGATGCGATTTTCGAGTCGCGGGTGCATTTCGCCGCGGTTAGGCCGGGCATGTAGACTCTGGGCCTAGCTTTGCGCGCCCGTGGCGGAATTGGCAGACGCGCTAGATTTAGGTTCTAGTGTCTTTGACGTGTGGGTTCAAGTCCCACCGGGCGCACCACGAATCAGCAGCACAAATACGGCCGATCGCCTTGGCTGCACACTGGCTACATTCGACGGCTGCGCGGACATCGCCGTGCCGCGCTTGTTGTCCCCAGTAACCCGCTCGTTGCGTGTGTTTTGTTTTGGGCATGCGTTAGTGGCCGGGGAGCGGTGCTTTCCCGGCTGTGGGGCAGTGTGTGGACTATGCCCAGTTCTTTCCCGTTAGGACTCTTCCTTTCTGGGCTCTCTTTACCCTGGAGTCTTCGCACCCTGGGTCGGTTAGGCGGGTGCGGTTGTTTAGGTGGGTTGGTTGGTGGTGGTGTGGTAGGTGGTGGCCCAGGGTGGGATGCGGCGGACTTTGCCGTTGACGCGTTCTAGCCGCCCGCGGCGGGGTTTTGACGGGTCGTCGTCGTTGACGCCGTTGTGGTAGGGGCAGGCAACGGTCAGGTTTTTCGGGTTGGTGTTGCCACCGTTCTTCCACGCTTTTAGGTGGTGTATTTGGGCGGTGTCTGCTGGGTGGTGGCATCCGTCCCATGGGCAGGTGGGGTTTTCGGCCATCGCCATCAGGCGTTGCTTGTCGTTGGCGAACCTGCTTAGCCGGTACAGGTTGATCGGTCCTTCCACGGGGTGGACGAGGGTGACCAGCCCGATATCGGCAAGCATGCGGGTGACCAGCTCGGTGCCGGTGATGGTTGCGCTGTTGGTCATCTTGAGCAAGACGTCGTCGCCGTTGTCGTTGAGGATGTCGGTGAACTGGTCGAGGGTGATGATTACGTTGGTGCGCAATCCCGCGACAACCTGGGTAGCTTCCGTGGTGGCGCCGCAGTCGGTGCAGATAACGTGTTGGGTTGTCACCTCCGGGGCGGGGTAGTCGCCGGCCGTGTGCCCGTTGTCAGGATGTGCGGCTGCAGGGCTTGAGTTGGTGGAGTATTGCTGATTGTCACCCGAGCTATTGGCCCCGGCGGCGTGTGGCTCATTCGATGACGTGTGCGCGTCGGTGGGGTTGGTTGTGGCGGTGGCGGTGGTGTGTTCGTGGTGGCGGATCAGCCCGATGAGGTCTTCTGGGGTGGTGATGTGTTGGGCCATTTCGGCGACTTGGTCGCTGGTGGCGTGTAGTTTCAGTGTCCAGGTATCACCTGATTTACGCCGGATGATGTCTAGGCCGGGTTGTGGTGGTTGGGGTGGGTCTTTCAGACCTCGGCAGTAGGCTCTGGCGGCTGTACATACGGCGCTGGTGGGGCCGGGGTGGTTGGTGGCGTGGTGGCGTAGTTTCCATTTGTCGCGGGAGTGTTTGAGTTGGTTGGTGAGCTTTTCTACCGCCAACAGGGTGACAAGGCTGTGCTGGTTTTCCGCGATGGCCGTAAGGGTTTGATCCCGTAGGCGGGTATAGGCAGTTTGGCCAAAATAGGTATCTGCGAGTTTGGCTAAATCCCGGGCGGTGGTATCTGGTATGCCGAGGTGTATCAGCTCGTCGCGGGTGTGGCCGCGGCACGCATGGAGGAGGCTGAGACCATCGGCAAGCAACCCGGCGAACACCTCGAGGAGAGGCGTATCGGGGGTGTGGCTGGCGGAGTCGGTCGCGGATTTGGCGGCGGAGCTGGTCGCGGAGCTGGCGGTCGGGTTCGTGAGAGTCATGAACCTGAACCTAAAGCGCGCCGCCAGCCACGGCTAGCGGACGAGACGAGTCCTGTGGATAACCCGGGCCCAAAAGCCGGCAATCGGACCGAAAACAGCAAAACCGGCAGTTATCCACAGGCGATCCGATTCGCGCCAATAGAAAACGGGCGGAAACGAAAACCGGGCGACCAATAAACCGAGCGGGTAATGAACCAAACGGACGGAGAAGCAAGCGCGGGCCGGCTCCCCGCAAAACGAAAAAATCCCCGCCCGAGAAAGGGCGGGGAGAAAGAGAGGAGCTTTAGACGTTCTCCTGCTCGATGAGGTCGCCAGCCTTGTCGTTAACCTTCACGAAGTTGGTGGCGCTCACGCGGTCGTCGTCCTTGTTGCCGCGGATGAAGTCAGCAACCTCGGTGGCAGCGTTCTTGCCCAGGTCCTGGGACTCCTCGGAACCCTTGTCCACGTCCAGGTCGACAATCAGGTTGTTGCCGTCGGTGCGGACCTTGTCCACGTGGCCGCCCCAAGCGGCCGGGTCGCCAGCCAGCTCGTCGTAGTTCTGGATGCCCAGCTGCTCCTTGACAAAGGCGTCGGCCTCAGCGTTCGCAGCCTCGTCCTCCTGGCCGTTGACCGGCTTCTCGGTGCCGGTAGCGGTCTCCGCCTCGGAGGTGGCGACCTCGGAGGTAGCAGCCTCGGTGGTGGCCGGCGCCTCGTTGTCGTCGTCGTTGTTGCCGGACAGCCACCACCACAGCAGACCCGCCAGGATCAGCAGGGCCAGCAGCGGCAGCAGCCACTTCATCGGGTTGGAGCCCTCATCCTTGACCGGCTCGGCGTCGCGGCGCGGCTGGACCGGCTTCTCGTGCACGGTCTTCTCACGCACCGGCTGCTCGCGGCGGACTTCCTGACGGTTCTCGCGGACCGGGTCGGTGACGCGGTCACCGTTGCGCGGAGCGACGTGCTCCTGGCCGCCACGCGGGGAGAGCTGCTCTTCGCGGCCCACGCGGCCGGCGTTGTCGGCGCGGCCGGCATCCGGGCGCTCGATGCGGTGAGCGTCCTTGCCGTTGTTCTTCGGATCGTTCGGGTTAGTCATGTCGTTTCCTTTCCGGGAATCCGGGAACCGGTCCCGCTGTCTAACTCAAGGGCGACTTCGGTCAATTAGTAATGGCACGCGCCATCTGCGACCACTGTACGGGCGAAAGTGCAAGAGGATCGGGGGCGGGCATCGGCAAGCACGTGCTCCAGACCGCACCCCGGGCGGGCCGGAACGCCGCCTAGCAGCGCTTTTTATGGAAAGATAACGACCGCGACAAGAAAACGGAACAAATATAACAAGTCTGTAAAAACCGGACTGGAAGGGAACTTTATGGCGCCGCTAGTCGTCGGCTTCGTCGTGGTGGTCCTCCTCATCATTGCCCTCCTCAGCGCCTACACGGTGCGCACGCGCGAGGCGGCGATCCTGGAGCGGCTCGGGAAATTCCAGGGGGTCGCACACGCGGGCCTGCACTTTAAGATGCCGTTCGTCGACCGTGTGCGGGCGAAGATCAGCCTGCAGGTCCGCCAGCTCGACGTGTTGGTGGAGACGAAGACCCGCGACAACGTCTTCGTCCAGATTCCGGTGGCCGTGCAGTACCAGGTGGTGGAAGGCCGCGAGCGCGAGGCGTTCTACCTGCTGTCCAACCACGAGCAGCAGATCGTCGCCTACGTGCAGGACAACGTGCGCTCGTCGGTGGCGGAGATGGGGCTGGATGAGTCCTTTTCTTCTAAGGACGACATCGCGAAGAACGTGGCGCTGTCCCTGCGCGACAACATGGCGGAGTACGGCTGGGACTTCATCAACACGTTGGTGACCGACATCCGCCCGGACGAGCGCGTGCGGGAGTCCATGAACTCCATCAACGCTGCCCAGCGTGAGCGGGAGGCCGCCATCGCGCAGGCGGAGGCGGAAAAGATCCGGGTGGTCAAGGAGGCGGAAGGCGCGGCCGAGGCCCGCAAGCTGCAGGGCCGTGGCGTGGCCGACCAGCGAAAAGAGATCGTCGAGGGCATCGCCGCGCAGTACGAGATGCTGCGCAACGCCGGCGTGCAGGAGTCCCCGGAGGCGCTCATGCTGGTCTCGCAGTATCTCGACGCGATGGTCGACGTCGCCCAGAACGGCAAGGCGTCGGTGCTGTACATGCCGTCCAACCCGTCCGGGATGGGCGACATCTTCGACGGCATGCGCGACGTGTTGATGTCGAATTACGCGCTGACGGATTCAGCCAAGACCAAGGCCCCGCTTGACGATGCCCCGGTGGCCACCCCGGCATCGGCAAGCAAGGCTCCCGCGCCGCAGGAGACGGAAACGAATAAAAATACGGAGGAAGACAGCTAGGTCTCCTGCCGTTCGACCCCAGCTCACGGGCTGTATTTCAGGGGTCATACATTGTCCTTTCAGAAACTTGTGCGCTCCCGTAGTATGGCCTAAGTTTGATCCAGGAAAAGAAGGTGCGGGCCCGCCGCCCTCCCGCGCATAATTCCCGCGCAGGTAGTGGCGCGCCAGGTCAGGTCCCACTTTTTTAAACGACCCCAGTATCTCCCCATCTCTATAGGGCCAGAGTTGTCGGAAGGACAAGTATGGGACTGACAGGGTTCTCCCACCCGCGGGTGTCAACCGCGCTCAAACGCCTGTTCGCCGTCGTGGCCGCCTTCATCCTGGTGGCCACCCTCGCCGTCGCGCCGCAGGGCAACCCGCTCGCCACGACGCCCGATGCCGATGCGCAGACCAACAACGGCGGCGCCAGCAGCGGCGGTGCGCCAAGTAACTTCAACTTCGGTGACTGCAACTACCGCAAGGGCAGCGGCGAGGCGGCCGCCCGCGCCAACCAGCTGTGCTGGATCGACCTCGCCCACATGCCGCTGAACTACGACTCGGTGTCCGGCGATTTCACCCGCAAGATCGGGCGCTACACCTTGCGGTTCAAGGTGGCGGTGACCGATCCGCCGCGCATGAACCGGGATAAGCCCGGCACGCTGTCCACCCAGCGCGGTCCCACCTCTGATTCCACGATCTTCGGCAAGACGGTGAACGGCACCGACTATTTCGTCCCGCATGACGGTGACAACTCGGAGCTCATCATCCTGGCCAGGAAGTTCCTGTTTACGCGCATCCAGTTGCGGGACATCCGTTTTACGGACGAGGCGGGCAAATCCGTTCCGGGCTACCAGATGGCAGTAGCTGACGCCGAGGACACCACGCTGAGTGAGATGATCAGTGTGAATAACAGCACTTCCGAAGACAGCACGACTTTCGGTAAGGGCGTCAATATCTGGGAGCGCCTGACTCCCGACGGAAAGAGGGACGCGTGTAGGACCGGTCTTTCCTAGAAGTTCGGCCGGACCAACGAGTTCACCGACTGGGGAACCAGTAAGTACGAACGGGATTTCGTGTGTGGCGTGGGCAGTTCCGGCGCCAGTAACCCCGGCTCCTTTTTGGTCTCCGCGCCAGAGCCGACCACTTTGGACATCGGCATGGGCGCGTGGAGGGACAACGAGGCTGTGGCCCTCGCCATCCCTATGGGGCGCGTCGGTTTCGATCCTGAGCCGGTGAAGGCGAAGACCGATTTTGAAAAGAACGTCACCGGCACCGCCCGCCACCGAATTCAACTACAAGGCGTTCCAGCGCTCCGGTAGCGATGAGAAGGAAATTCCAGTAAACAAAGCGGGCTACTCCGGCGTTGTCCGCCCGCTCGATAACACCGGCAAGCCCACTGACGTTCTCGGCTTCCGGTCGGAGCCGAACGGGCTGGCTAATAATAGGGTCTTCGACCGCTACAAGCCGACGTGGCGCTGCACCCTGACCGATTCCCAGGACAAGCAGGAAGCCTTCACCATCACTGAGGGCAACGTCCCGGATAAATTCACCCTCAAAAACGATAAGGAAAAGGGCACCAGTGAGGTGACCCGCGCTGTCCGGGACAACCGGATCATTAACTGCTCGGTGGAGTGGACGCCCAAGTTCAGCCCGGCGACGGTGCAGCTGTCGAAGACTGTGGACGGCACCGCGCAGGACTTCACGTCCGTGCTGCGGCGTAAATTCGATATCAAATACACCTGCCAGTCGGATGATGCGTACAAGCAGGCGTACCCGGATAACCCGCTGGAGGGCACGGTAGAGCTGCAAAAGGGTGAGGCGCGCACCCTGAACTCGTTCCCGGCAGGTGCGAACTGCACGTTTAGCGAGTCTTTTCCGGAGGGCGACCCCGCGGTGCGCCCCGGCAAGAGCCTCGACCTGACGTGGTCGACGGGCGAGAAGTCTGGCAACTCCCGCAACGCGGAGCAGAAAACGACGGTCAAGCTGGGCGAGACGGTCAACCTGCGTGCGAACAACCAGTACAACTTCCGCGCCGGTTCGGTGACCATCAATAAGCAATTGCTTGGCGATGCCGCACCCGAACTCGGCGATCCCAAGACGTACCGTTTCCGCGTGCGTTGTGAGGGCACTCCGTTCACCGTGGAAAAGGATCTGGTGATCCGGAACAACGGCGGCAACCGCACTGGCTCGGTCACCGTCGACGGGCTGCCAGTTGCGCGTGACTGCTACCTGCGCCCGCTGACCGGCCTGTCCCAGGAGGAAAGCCGCACCATCCAGTTCGATGGCCGCGACGTGAACTTCAATGGTCAGCACGTGGACGCGGAGTCGAATGGCGAATACAAGTTCCGGCTGGACGACTACCAGGAGGGCGCTACCCCGACGAAGGGGACGCTGGATCTCAAGACCACGTATAACTACAAGGTCCGAGACGTCACGGTGGTCAAAGACATCACTGGTGATGGTGCGGGCAGCTCGGATCTCGAGGGGAAGACCTTCCCAGCTGCCTACCGCTGCACGTGGAAGAACGGCGGCAGCAAGGAAGGAAAACTCGAGCTGCAGCCGAATGCGTCCGAGCCCGCCAAGATCGAAGGCGTGCCCGTCGATGCGGACTGTCTGGTGTGGGAGGAAAATTCTCCCGAGCTGGAGAACGTGCGTCTGCAGGGGACTGAGGTCTCTGCGTCGAGCGTGTCGGACAACGGGAAGACCCTGAAGAACGATGAAGCGAAGAAGACGCCCATCCTGAAGGTGAGCCCGTCTACCGACGCAGGGCAGAACCGCGTCATCGTGCGCAACACTTACGCGCGCCGAATCGGCTCGGTGGATCTGCACAAGATTGTGGATAGCAACCTGTCGGTCCCGGTCCCGGAGAACTACACCTTTAACTTCACGTGCGGTACCCGCACGGTTGTGCGCGGGGACGGCACGTCCGTGCCCGTGGAGCTGAAGGGCACCGTGCAGGTGAACGGTGGCCAGACCCAGGGTCTGGTCGCGGACGTCGCAGACCCGGAGCTTGCCGAGCTGGTCAACGATCGAAACGGCAAGCTGGGCGTTCCGTACGGCAACAAGTGTTCCTTCGAGGAGAAGCAACCTGATTTCCCGTCGGGTGTTATCTGGAACTCCGACGCCGAAGAGTCTGTGGTGACCGTTAGCCAGGACACCACCACCAACGACATCACGAACAAATACACCGCTGCCGGCAAGGGCCTCACCATCACTCAGCGCAACGCTGGTGTGCCCCAGCTGAGCGAACCGGTCGAGTACTCCTTGCGCTGCACGCTGGATGGCGAAGACGTCGACCTAGGCGAATACTCCACCATCAAGATGGACAGCTCGCAGGGCGACAGCAACGTGGAGATTCCGGCAGACGTTTTGCCGGAGGGCACGGAGTGCCAACTGCGAGAGAAGAGCGCGATCAACAAGACCCGTAAGGGAGATAAGGGGCAGGATTTCCCGGTGCAGCGCGACTCGACGTCGCGCATCGCCAACACCAGTAGCCCGGCCGAGGATGGCAAATACGACGAGAGCGTTCCGGTAGATATCGACTTCTCCATCGGTGACACCACCACGTTGTCGATCACTCATACCTACAAGTTCGTCACCAGCTCGGTTACTGCGAACAAGGTGGTCGAATTCGACCCGGCGACGCAGCAGTACATCTCTGACACTCGAAAGGACACCAAGAATCACCGTAAGTTCCCGGTGACACTGCAGTGCACGGCGCCTATTGGTGGCGCGCGTTTCAGTACGACCGGAGACGTGGTTGCGGCAGAGGATGCCAAGGCGACGGTTTCGCTGGACGGTGTGCCGGCCGGCTCGACCTGTGTGGCATCGGAGGGCCAGACGAATACGGCCGAGGGCATTACCCTCACTCAGCAGACGTCCGCTGGCGGGGGACCGCGCCAGGACGGTGCGGCCGAATTTACGGTGGGAGCCGAGTCGACACCGGTGACGTTCTACAACTCGTACTCGCGCCAGATGGACAAGCTCCTGGTGAAAAAGAGCGCGCACCTGCCGGGTGACATCCGTGGTCAGATGGGCGATAGGCTCAATGACAACCTCTACGAACACAACTTCAATGTGGTGTGCAAGGACCCAGAGACTGACGACAAGGAGCAGCTGTCTAACGGAACTTTCGTCATCAAGGGCGAGGGAGAAAACACCGTTGAGATCCCGGTCGGCGCTGACTGCCAAATCACCGGCGATCACTTCGGTTCTCTCAAGCTGAACGACGGCGAGGATGAAGCGTATGTCCGCCCCGAACACGTGGAGTGGGTCGTAGATAGCAACGACGGTGACCGCCACCAAGATCGTGACTTGGTGGATGGAGTTACCGAGTCGCAAATGTTTAGGACCGTGTCGACCCCGGAGGGGCAGACCACGCCGGCGAACCAGGCGGTTTTGCATAACTACTACGAGTACGAGCGGTCTAACGTCCGAATGGATAAGGACGTGGTCGTCTCGGATGCTGACTGGAACATGCTTGACGATGATTTCGCCATGGACTTCACCATGCAGTGCAAGGGCGTTGGCTACCAGACCAGCACGATCGGCCAAGGCGACAAAACGCTTCCGACCCGCCTGACCAAGAAGGACTTCAAGGTCGTTGGCGAGGAGAACGGGAAGAAGATCCTGCGCTACAACTCGGACGACGCGTCTGTCCCGGCCGGCGCACTGTGTACATTCACCGAGGCCGGCATGGACAACCTGCCCGATTCGTTGAAGCACTCCGTGGACGAGCAGACCGTGCGCGAACGCGCACCGGAGCCGGACGTCAAAGAGGCCCAGCCGTTGAAATTCGTCAACCGCTTCGACCGCAAGACCGCGCCGGTGCGACTTGCTGTCCTGCAGGACGGCTACTTCAAGGATCTCGAGCCTGGTTACAAGGCATCCTTCGTCTGCAAGCCGTCCAAGGGCGGAGCGAGTGAGGTGCGCGTGGAGCGCGAGCTCGGTGCGCAGGACATCATCGACGGCGGCAGCGTGGCCAACCCGTCCGCACCAAATGGTGGTGTGACGGTAGATCTCCCGGTCGGCTACGACTGCGAGTTGGACCTCGACGGCAGCCCAGCCCTCGGGGCTCGGAACGTCGTCGAGAACATCGACGGCAACCGACAGCCGGTTGTTCAGTTCAACCACTGGGCCGATAACAAAGCCGACCAGAACGACTTGAGCAGCCTGGCGAAGACGGATCGTTCCGAGCTGAAGGGAACGAAGAAGAACTACAAGCATTCCTTCACCGTCCCGGACAACCTGGCGAAGAAGGATGCCGAAGAGTTCGTCGTCGGCGCCGAGGTGTTCAGCCCGCGCGCAGTCCGAGGGCAACTCTGGCGGCAGCGGCACGTTCAAGTTCACGGAGCAGTGCTCTGCTGACCAGAAACCATTCGACCTCAAGGCGGGCAACAAGCACACGCTGAAGTCCGTTCTGGTGGACACCAAATGCCTCGTCGAAGAGGTCAACGATGGCTCTGACGATCGCGACGCGCGCATCAGCATTACCCAGCAGGGTGACCGTCTGGCGGATGTTGAGGCCTCGAACACGGAGACAACGGTCGATCCGAATGCAGCTCACCCGGTCGACGGCGGCGTCGACGGTGCTGCGGCGAACAGCGACGAGGAGACCGAGGAACACGCCGGCAAGCCGGAGGATTCGAGTGAAGCATTGCACCGTGACATCAGCTTCACGGTCCTGCCTGTGGCGCAGGCCAGCGACTTGAGCAACTCCGGCCCGGCGTGGAGCCTGACCGCACTCAACAGCTTCGCCAACATGAACGTCACCAAGACCATTGACGGTGCTCCGATCAGCGAGGCCGTCGACGGCGTGACCAACACGGCGGTGCTGCCTGACGATGCCCAGTCGATGCGCGTTCACTACAAGGTGGCCAACGACGGCGCGGGTGCCCTGTCGAACTTCGCCATCAAGGACCCGAGCCTGGCGGGCCGCACGGTCAGCCGCGTCGGCTCGGGTGATACCACCACGGACGATTCCTTCACCGTCGGTGAGGAGGGAGTCATCCCGGCAGGTTTCTGCGGGCTTGGCGATGGCGCCGAGATCGCCAGCGGCGCCGAAAACGAGTGCGTCTTCGACGTGGACATCTCCAACGAGCCCATGGACAAGATGTTCCGTTACAGCGGCGAGGTCACCGTCACCGCAGACACGCAGAACCTGGGCAAGGTGACCGGCAAGGACTCCTACGGAGCGATTCGCCTGCCGCAGTCGGTGGCGTGGATGCTGCCGGACACCGGCCGCCAGACCCTCGTGTGGGTCTTGGTGCTGGGACTTATCGCCCTGGCCATCGGACTCCTGCGGTACCTGCGCAAGGACGACGAGGAAGAAGCGGACGCCGCCTTGGAACACTCCCGGGAGTAAGCCCCGCGAGTAGTCTCCGCGAGAAAGCCCCGCGGCTAACCGCCGCCCCCGGGCGTAGGGGGAGAAGCGTAAGGGCCGGCAGGTGAAAACCTGCCGGCCCTTGTCGCGTGTGTGTGGGGGAGAGAAGTCGGCGCCTACGCGTCTCCGCCGAGGCCGGCCTGCGCGGCGGCATCGGCACCCGGCACGCGCATCTCGAAGCGCTCGGTGACCACGGTGTAGTCGAAGTAGCCCATGCGCGCGATGGGTTTTGCCTTCAGGATGTCCAGCTTGCCGTCGGTGATGTAGTCATCGTCGATGTGAATGGTCTCCACCTGGGCGAAGACAATGTCGACGCTGCCGACATCCGAGTTCCCCGGTAAGCGATGAGTGGACAAGTACCGGCACTCGAACTTCACCGGGCTTTCCTTGACCATCGGGATGCGCAGGTTGTCCGCGTACTCCTTGGTCACGTCCAGCCGGTCCCACTCGCTGTCGTCGTGCTCTAAGGCCATGGCGGACTTGTTGACCTCCTCGTGCAGCGCGTAGGTGGCCATGTTCCACACGAACCAGCCGGTCTTTTCTGCGTTGAGCACGGTGTCCTTCCGGCGGCCGTCTGGGTACTGGTTGGCGGAAAACATCACCCGCGGCGGATCGAAGGTGAGGTTCTGCCACTGGCTGTAGGGCGCGATGTTTTCCCGGCCGTCCTCATCGATGCTGGAAAGCCAGCCGATGGGGCGCGGGACGGTGCTCGCCTTGAACGGCGAGTAGGGCAGCGGGTTCTTTTCTTCTTGCGGCTTCCACTTCATGGCGTGCGCCTTTCCTGTTGGTCGTGGGCTAGGTCACTTGCCGACTCTAGCCCGCGCAGGTGCCCAGCTGCGTCTGCAGCGCATCGCGCTCCGCGGGGGTGACCCACAGGCCGTAGGCGTGCTTGACACCGATGATCCGCCGCGCATACTCGCACCGGAACGCCTTGTTCGGCGGCAACCAGGTCGCGGCATCGCCCGCGCCCTTCTGCATGTTCAAGTGGCCGTCGACGGCGAGGAGGTTGCGCGGGTCGTTTGCAAAATTCCGGCGGGTGGAGGTGTCCCAGGACTGGGCGCCTTTCTGCCAGGCATCGGCAAGCGGCACGAGGTGATCAATCTGTACCGCATTCGAGGTGCCCTGCCCGCGCTGGAACGCGATGTGCGTGCCGGAATACGGATCGTCCAATACCCCGGTCAGCACAACGCAGCCGTGCGTGCGCGGCTTGAATGTCACCTCGGTGAGATCGCGGGCGAGGATGTTGTTGCGGGTGTCGCAGCCGTCGTGGCCGAATTCCACGTCGACGTCGTCGGACCAGCGCTGCCCGAACTGCTCGCGCGCGTAGCCGGTCTTGGGCGCCCGGCCCTTGACGGGGATGTCTGCGAGCGCCTGGTAGGCGGCGGCAGTGGCGGGGTCGGGATCGGATGCAGCATCCGGCGAGGGTTCTTCGGACGAAGGCTCGCCAGACGGGGCAGAGGTCGCGCCCGCGTGGGTATCGCTTAGACGCGTGTCGCTCGGACGTGGCGGGAGATCCTCTAGCACGCCGCCCACGGGCACCTCCGGCACCGAGCACGCGCTCACGCCGGCAGCCAGGGCGGCCGCAGCGAACACAAACGCGGCGCTTCGGCGGAGGGTGGAAAGCCAGCGCGACACGAGAGGGCGTGCCAAGCGGCGACGCGGCAAGCGGCGACGCGGCAAGCGTCTGGGCGGCGAAAATCGACGGGTGGACATGATGCTCGCTTACCTTAGGCCCCACCCCGGACACGGCCGAATCCCCACGATTGCCCGGCGCGTAAAATCAGCGTGAGCTTGTCGTCTGCAGGAGGTGGAAGCGACCATGGGACGCGCGGAATTCACCCGCCCCGGATTCATTCTCACGTTCGCCGGCCAGGGCAGCCACTGGCAGCCGGTGCTGCGCGAGTGGCTGGACCACCCCGACGGGGAGACGCTGCGCGCAGACATCCCCGCCGCAGACGGCATCCTGGGCGCGCTCGCCACCCAGCTCCCGTCACTAGAGCTGAGCACGGACGCCCCGACGCGCCCGGCGTATTCCACCCCGGGCATCCTCCTGGTGCAGCTCGCCACGTTAGATTCCCTCGCTGCCCAGGGCTTCCCGGTCGACACCGCGCGGGGGCACCTCGGCCACTCGCAGGGCGTGCTCGCCCAGGCAGCGGCCGCCGGGGAGCTCACCCGCCCGCAGGCGGTGGCGCTGGCCCGGCTTATCGGCGCGGCCATCGAGAAGGTGGCAAGCGTGACCGGCCTTCACACCACCCGCGACGGGGCGCCGATGCGCGCGGTTATGGGGTGTGCGCAGAAGGAGGTGGAGGGGGCCATCGCCAAGCAGGGCGGCGACGAGGTCTACCTGGGCCTTACAAACGCCCGCGACGAGCACATCCTTACCGGCACGCCCGCCGCGCTGAACCGGGTGGACCAGGCCCTCCCGGAGCACGCCACGGTGCAGCCGCTGCGTGTCGATGCCGCCTTCCACCATCCCGCCATGCGCCGCGCCGTGGACATGGTCGACCGCTGGGTCGGCCAGCTCAATAACCAGATCCCCGCGGCAACCGCCGCCCGCCTCGCCCGCGCGGTGCTCACCGATGTCATCGACTGGCCGCGGGCCCTGCGCGGTGCCGTGGCCGAGCACGACGCCGGGTGGGTGCTCGAAATCGGGCCGGGCACGCATCTGACCGTGATGAATGAGAAGGTGCTGGCTGGGCGCGGCGTCGGCACGCTGGCGGCGGGCACGCCAGACGGGCAGAACCTCCTTTTGACCCCCGGCGCGCAACCGCGCCAGCCCCGGCCGTGGGCAGCCCACACACCCCGCGTGGAGCACGGCCGGGTGATAACCCGCCTGACGGAGGTGACCGGCTACCCGCCGGTGTTGCTCGCCGGCATGACGCCGGGGACCGTGGACCCGGCTATCGTCGCCGCGGCCGCGAACGCGGGGTACTGGGCGGAGTTAGCCGGCGGCGGGCAGCACACGCTGGCCCAGCTGGAGGGCGCGCTGGCGACCCTGCACGACCAGCTCGATGACGGCGTGAATGCGCAGTTCAACGCGCTGTACCTCGACGCGAAGCGGTGGCGCGAGCAGATCACCGGCCCGCGCGGCATCGTTTACCAGCGGCGGGCGGGCGCGCCGATTAATGGCGTGGTGGTCTCCGCGGGGATCCCGCCGCGCGAGGAGGCCATCGAGCTGGTTCGCCGGCTTAAGGCCGCCGCGATCCCGTGGGTGGCGTTCAAGCCGGGGACCGCCCGCCACGTGGAGACGGTGCTCGCGCTTGCCGATGCCCTGCCCAACCAGCCCCTCATCCTCCAGCTGGAGGGCGGCCAGGCCGGCGGCCACCACTCGTGGCAGGGGCTGGAAGACACGCTTGCTGAGACGTACGGCGCCATCCGCGCCCGCGACAACGTGCTGCTCGTGGTGGGCGGGGGCATCGGAACACCGGAGCGCGCCGCCGAGTTCCTCACCGGCACGTGGGCAGAAGATTTCGACCTGCCGGCCGCGCCTGTCGATGGCGTGCTCATCGGCACCGCCGCCCTCACCGCCCGGGAATCGACCGCCTCGCCGGCGGTGAAACAGGCGTTGGTGGACACGCCGGGCACCAGCGAGTGGATCGCGCCGGGCACCGCGGCCGGCGGGGTGTCGGCTGGGCGTTCGCAGTTCGGCGCGGACCTCTACGAACTGGACAACGCCTGGGGTCGGGCCGGCCGGCTGCTCGGGCGGGTCACCCGGCGCGCGGCGGACGGGGACGCGGACGCGATTGACCGCGCCCGCGACGAGATCATCGCCGCGCTGGCGGAGACCGCGAAGCCGTACTTCGGCGACATTGCGGACATGACGTACGCGGGGTGGCTGCGCCGCTACGTGGAGCTGTCGTTTTTCGGTGCGGGCGACGGCGACGTGGGCGAGCGCGTCCTGCACCCCTGGGTCGATGAGAGCTGGGCGGCGCGCTTTGTCGCGATGCTTGCCCGCACCGAGGCGCGCCTGACCGACCGCGACGACGGCGAATTCCCGCTGCGCGTGGCTGGGCGAGTGGATGCGGCGCGGGACCCGGAGGGGGCCATCGCCACGCTGGTGCAGGCCTACCCGGCGGCCGCGGAATGCACCGTGCACCCGGCCGATAGGCACTGGTTCATTGAGCTCGTGCGCGGCGGCGACGGCGCCGGGAAGCCGCCGGGGTTCGTGCCGGTTATCGATGCTGACGTCCACGCCTGGTGGCGCCGCGATTCCCTGTGGCAGGCCCACGACCCGCGGTACGGCGCCGACGCGGTGTGCGCCATCCCGGGCCCGGTCGCGGTGGGCGGGGTGACCCGCGTGGACGAGCCGGTGGCCGATATTCTGCGGCGGTTCGAGGACGCCGCGGCGGCGCGGCTCGCGGGCGTGAAGGAGGCTTCCCACCGCAGCGAGGACGCGCGCTGCGAAGGGGAGCGCCCCAGCGATGTCGTGCGCCGCGCCCCGGTGCTTGAGTGGGCTGGCCGCCCGCGCGTCAACCCCGTGCACGCGGGGTCCGCGGCCGTCGTCGACGCCGCACACAGCGCAGATGCCGAGTCGGGCGCAGCCGCCGCGCTGCACCTTCCCGCCGCGGGGCCGACAGGGGAGCTCAACGGCGCGCCCGTGTCGGTCCCCGTCCACGTCGATACCGCGCTGCCCGCCGCGCGCCCACCGCGGGTGAGCCGTGAGGCGGCCCTGAGCGCGATGCGCGAGTGGGCCCGCCGCGCCGCCGGGGGAGTGCTGCCGGAAGTACGGGGCACCGATCGGGTCGCCGAGTGGACGGCCACGGTGGGCCCGGAGTGCGTTACCGCCCACGCGCTGGCCGTAACGGGTGCGGCCACGCGTGTCGATGCCCTCGTCGGCCTCGCCTGGCCCGCCATCTACGCGGTGCTCGCGGATCGCGAGGACCTCGTCGTCGATCTCCCAGACTTGCTGCACGCGGAGCACCGCATCGACGTCGCCGACAGCGACCTGGGCGCGTTCGATGACGACACGCACGACGTGACCGCCACCGCGAGGATCCGCGCGGTGGAGGCGGACGCGGCAGCGCGCCGGGTGACCGTCGCGGTGTCGATGCGCGCAGCTGCATCCGGCCGGCATCGCGAGCTGGCGCGCCTCGAGGAGGTCTTCGTACTGCCCGGACGCGGTGGGACGCCCACCCGCGGGGACGAGTCGGCAAGCGGGGACGCGCTGGCAAGCGACGCGTCGTACACGGCGAAGCCGCGCAGCTTCGTGCACCGCGCGACCGTCCGCGCCCCGCGTGACATGCGCGAGTTCGCCCTCGCCACCGGCGACATGAACCCGCTGCATCTGGCCGATCCTGGCGCGATCGTGCACGGCATGTGGACCTCGGCGGCGGCGCAATCGGTGGTGCAGGAGGCCACGCAAGAGGCCGCTCCGGCAGCCGTGCGCGACTGGTACGCCACCTTCCTCGCGCCCGTGCACCCCGGCGATGATGTCACCGTGACCGTCGAGCGCGTCGGCGTCGATCCGCGCCCCGGCTGTGGCGCGGTGCTTTCCGCCCACGCCACCGTGGCGGGCGAGCCAGTCCTGGAAGCGACCGCGACTCTAAGCGCCCCGGTCACCTTCTACGCCTTCCCGGGCCAGGGCATCCAGCACCGCGGGATGGGGATGGGGGCTTTCGGGGCATCGGCAAGCGCCCGCGCCGTGTGGGAACGCGCCGACCGGCACACGAGGGACCAGCTGGGCTTTTCCGTGCTGCACATCGTGCGGGCGAACCCGCGCCGAGTGCGCGTGGCCAGCGAGGACTTCACCCACCCGGACGGGGTGGTCAACCTCACCCAGTTCACGCAGGTGGCCATGGCCGTGCTCGCCTACGCGCAGGTCGAACAGCTGCGGGAGGAGGGCGTGCTGGAGGAGACCGCGTACTTCGCCGGCCACTCTGTGGGCGAGTACACCGCGCTCGCCGCCTTCGCCGGGGTGCTCAGCCTCGAGGCGGTCATCGACGTGGTCTACCGCCGTGGGCTTACCATGTACCGCCTGGTCAGCCGCGACGCGGACGGAAACTCCGCCTATGCGATGGCCGCGCTGCGCCCGCACAAAATGGCACCCCCGCCTGCCGATGCCGCCGCCTTCGTCGCCCACGTCGCCGACGCGTCCGGTGAGTTCTTAGAGGTGGTCAACCACAACGTCGCCGGCCGGCAGTACGCCGTGGCGGGCACGCGCGCCGGGATCGCGGCGCTGGAGGCTGCCGCGCACGCGGGGGCTGCGCGTGCCGATGCCGTCGTGCGCATTCCCGGCCTCGACGTGCCGTTCCACAGCTCCCGCCTGGTGGGCGGCGTGGACGATTTCCGCGCACACCTAGAAGAGCTCATTCCCACCGACGTGCCCGCCACGCGGCTGGTGGGGCGCTACATCCCGAACCTTGTGGCGCGGCCATTCGCGCTGGACGACGACTTCCTCGCCGCCGTGGAAGGGGTCGTCGATTCGCCCGTCATCGCGAAGCTGCGCCGGCAGCGGGCAGACGGCACGGCGCTTTCCGATGCCTCCCTCGCCCGCACCCTGCTCATCGAGCTGCTGGCCTGGCAGTTCGCCTCGCCGGTGCGCTGGATTGAAACGCAGGAGCTCATCCTGGGGCAACTTGGGGTGGAGCGTTTTATCGAGGTGGGCGTGGCCCAGTCGCCGACGCTTGCGAACATGCTGGGCCAGACCCTGAGCGCCCGCGGCAACGCACCGGACGGGCTCGAGGTGCTCAACGTCGAGCGTGACGCCGAGCGGGTTTTCGCCACCGACGTGGTGGAGGCGCCGGATACAGCGCCGGACGACGCGCCGAACGCGGTGCCGGAAGACGCACCGGACGCGGTCCCGGGCCAGGTTCCCGACGCAGCGTCCGATAAAGCCCCGCAAGAAGCGCCCGCGGAGTTGCCCGCGCCGGCCGACGGAGTTGCGGATCGCCCCGCGGATCGGCCTGCGGATAATCCGCTGTCTGTCGACATCGCGCTGCACCTGCTCGCCGCGGTGTGGACCGACGTGCGCCCGGATCAGATTGCGGCAACCGACAGCATCGAAACGCTGGTTGACGGCGTCTCGTCGCGCCGCAACCAGCTGCTTCTCGATGTGTGGCACGAGTTCGGCATCCCCGCCATCGACGGCGCGGCCGACCTGTCGCTGGCCGAGCTCGCGGAGGCAATCGCCGCGCGCGCAACCGGGTACCGCACCTTCGGGCCGGTACTGCGCGCGACCACTGCGGCAACGCTCGCGGGGATTTCCGGCCCGGCGGGCAAGAAGCCGGGGGAGGCGGCCCAGCGCGTCACCGGCGCATGGGAGCTCGGCGGCGGCTGGGCCGATCGGGTCATTGCCGAACTTACCGCCGGCACCCGCGCGGGTTCCTCCGTCCGCGGCGGGCAGCTGGCCACGCTCGCGCCTGCGAACCCCGCGTCCGCTGCGGAACTGGGCCAGCTCATCGACGCCGCCGTCGAGGCCGCCGGCGAGCGCGCCGGAGTGGCCATCCCGCGCCCGCGCCGGGAATCGTCGGGGGAGATGGGCCAGGTGGGCATCGGTAAGCAACAGCTGGCCAGTGCTGTCGGCTACCTCGCCGACGCGATGCACACCGCCGTCGAGGCCGGGGCGGAAGAGCTCGCGGCGAAGCTGGCGGTGGAACGGCCGGGCCGGGGCCGGTTCGACGGCGACGCGCGAGCCCAGCACGAGCCGGTCGCGGAACCGGACGCTGGGGCCGAGACCGAGGCGGATGCCGACAGCGATGCGCAGGTGGCCGCCGCCGCACGCCGTGAGCTGGGAAGCGACTGGATGCGGCGGGTGGAGCCCATCTTTGACCAGCAGAAAGTGGTGGTCTTCGACGATAGGTGGGCCTCGGCGCGCGAGGACCTCGTCCGGCTGGCGGAGGGCTGCGGCCGGACCGGCCGCGAACGCGATCCCGATGGGCACGATCGTGAGGTGGGGTCGTTCGTCGCACTCGGTGAGGACGTGGCCGCCATGGCCGAGTACCTCGCGGGCGGCGCTGGCCTTCCGGTGGCAGAGGCGCACGCGCTTGCCGATGCCGCCCGCCGCCACCCCACAGACCTCCCCTTCGATGGATGCACCGCGGTGGTTACGGGCGCGTCGCCGAATTCGATTGCCGCGGCCGTGGTCGCGGAGCTGCTTGCGGGCGGTGCGCGGGTCATCGCGACGACCTCGCGCTGGGACGCGGGCCGACTGCCGGGAGCGCGCCGCGGATTCTACCGCGAGCTGTACCGCCGTCACGCGGCGGGCCGGGCGAGCCTCGAGGTGGTGCCGGGGAATCTCTCATCCTTCGCCGACGTCGACGCGCTCGCCGGCTGGCTGGATGCGCGAGGGGAATCGTGCTGGGCGCTGTTCCCCTTCGCCGCCCCGCCGGTGGCGGGCACCCTCGCGGACGCCGGGTCGGGCGCCGAGGCGCAGATGCGGGTGTTGGTGTGGTCGGTGGAGCGGCTCATCGCCAAGCTGGCGCGGGCCGGGGCCGACGCGCACGTGGGGGAGCGGCTGCACGTGGTGCTGCCGGGCTCGCCCAACCGCGGCCTGTTCGGCGGCGACGGCGCCTACGGTGAGGCGAAGGCCGCCTTCGACGCGCTGGTGGCGCGCTGGGCGGCGGAACCGGACTGGGCGGGGCGCGTGGCACTGGTGCACGCCCACATCGGCTGGGTGCGCGGCACCGGGTTGATGGGCGCCAACGACGACCTGGTGGGCGCCGCGCGTCGCGCCGGGATTGCGGTGAGCGAGCCTGCCGAGACCGCCAGCCGCCTGGTGGGCTACCTCGCGGACGCGGATAACCGGGCGCGGATGGCGCAGCACCCGCAGACGCTGGATCTCACCGGCGGGTTGCGCGCCGGGGTGAGCCTGCGCGAGCTGCGCGCGGAGGCGGGCTCGGCGGGAGATGCGGAGCAGGCGGGCGCGGAGCAGGCGCAAGAACCGACCGCGCGGGCGTTGCCGAGCATTGACGATGGCCCACTCACCCGCGACGTCGCCACCGCCGAGGCGGCCGCGGAATTCACCCTGGCCGGCGGCGCGGACGCGCGGCAGGTGCTCGCGGACATGGTCGTCATCGTCGGCGGCGGCGAGCTCGGCGCGTGCGGTTCGTCGCGAACGCGCTGGCAGGTGGAATCGACAGGCGACCTCACCGCCGCGGGGGTCATCGAGCTCGCGTGGTCGATGGGGCTCATCCACTTCGACAGCGACCGCGGCTGGATCGCCACCACCGGGGAGGGCGATGCGCAGCCCATCGCCGAAAAGGACATCGCGGCCCGTTTCCACGACGAGGTGCTCGCGCGCAGCGGCGTGCGGCGCTTTACCGAGGACTTCGGTCCGGTCGCGCCGATGGTGGACAACCTCGCCCCAGAGCTTTCCACGGTGTACCTCGACCGCGATATGACTTTCGAGGTCGCCGACGAGGCCGCCGCCCGCGAGTTCGCCGCGGCGGACCCGCGCGTGCGTATCGCCCCGGCTAAGGCGGGCGAGACCGGCTGGCAAGTCACCCGGCCGAAGGGGTCGGCGGTGCGCGTGCCCAAGCGCGTGACCATGTCCCGCGTCGTTGGCGGCGCCATCCCCGACGGCTTCGACCCGGGTGTCTACGGCATTCCGCCCGAGATGCTTAACAACGTCGACCGGGCGGCGGTGTGGAACCTGGTGTGCACGGTCGAGGCGTTCGTTTCCGCCGGGTCCACTCCGGGTGAGCTGCTGCGCTGTGTGCACCCTGCGCAGGTGGCGTCCACCCAGGGCACCGGCATGGGCGGGGTGGAATCGCTTAGGGCGCTCTACGTCAACGGGCTGCTCGGTGAGGCGCGGCAGAACGAGGTGTTACAGGAAACCCTGCCGAACATCATTGCCGCGCACGTCATGCAGGACTACGTGGGCGGCTACGGCGCACAGCACAACCCGGTCGGGGCGTGCGCGACGGCGGCGGTGTCGGTGGAGCAGGCCAGCGATCTGCTGCGGCTTCGCAAGGCCGACTTCGTCGTGGCCGGGGCGGTCGATGACCTCAATGCGGAGACCATCACCGGTTTCGGCGACATGGGGGCCACCGCCGATTCGGGCGAGCTGGCCGCCCGGGGAATCGAGGAGCGGTACTACTCCCGCCCGAACGATCGCCGCCGCGCCGGCTTCGTCGATGCCGCCGGCGGGGGAACCGTGCTGCTCACGCGTGGCGATGTCGCCGCCGACCTCGGTCTGCCCGTCACCGCCGTGGTGGGCTTTGCCGGATCGTTCGCCGACGGCCTGCACGCGTCCGTCCCCGCCCCCGGGCGGGGGCTGCTCGCCGCGGCGCGGGGAGGCGCAGCCCGCGGAGGGGATGCATCGCCACTCGCGCGCGGGCTGGCGCAGCTGGGCGTGGGGCCGAACGACATCGCGGTGGTGTCCAAACACGACACCTCCACGCCGGTCAACGACCCGCACGAATCGGAGCTGCACGAGGACATCGCCGCCGCGCTCGGCAGGGACGCCGGCAACCCGCTGTGCGTGGTCTCGCAGAAAGCGCTAACCGGGCACGCCAAGGGCGGCGCGGCCGCCTTCCAGGTGCAGGGGCTGTCGCAAATCCTGGCCACCGGCATCATCCCGCCGAACCGCAGCTTGGACTGCGTCGATCCCGAGCTGCGCCGCTTTCCCCACCTGACGTGGCTGCGTAGGCCGCTAGAGCGGGGTGGCGCGGGAGTGATCAAGTGTGGCCTGATTTCCTCCCTGGGCTTCGGCCACATCTCCGCGCTGCTCGCCCTGGTCCACCCGGCGGCGTTCCGGGCGGCGCTCGCCGCCGCGCGCGGAGAGTCTGCGGCCGAAAAGTGGGCGCAGCGGGCCACCGACCGCCAGCGCGCCGGGGCGCGGCGCCGCCGCGAGGCGATGTACGGCGGGCCGCCGCTTTACCGCCGCCCGCGGGCCACCGAGACCGCCGACGGCCCCGAGCGGGCGGCTGCGGAGAAGGCCATGCTTCTCGATGCCCCCTCGACCAGCACCCCGAACGAGCCATGACCCGGCGTATGACGATCGGCACGGACCTCGTCCACGTCCCCGGCTTCGCCGAGCAGTTGGCGCGGCCGGGCACGCGGTTTGCGGAGGTCTTTTCCGCCACCGAGCGCCGCGTGGCCGACGCTTACCCGGAGGGTGCGCGCCGCGCGGAGCACCTGGCTGGGCGCTGGGCCGTGAAAGAGGCCTTCCTCAAGGCGTGGTCACAGGCGCGCTACGGAGCGCCACCGGTGCTCACGGGTACGGAGGTGGTGTGGCGGGACATCGACACGCGCCCGGACGCGTGGGGCAGGATTGCCCTGCACGTAAGTGGGGTGGTGCGGCAGGCGGTGGACCGCAGCCTGGGCGATGGCTGGGGCGCGGAAGTTTCGGTCAGCCACGACGGCGACTACGCGCTGGCCACCTGCCTGCTTACTTTCGATGCCCAGTAAGTATTAGGCGTCGACGCCCATGTCGCGCAGGATGCGCGCGACGTGGCCGGTGGCCTTGACGTTGTACTTGGTCAGGCCGATGGTGCCGTCCGGCTCCACGAGGAAGGTGGACCGGATAACCCCCTGGGTGACCTTGCCGTAGTTCTTCTTCTCGCCGAAGGCGCCGTAGGCGGTCATGACTTCCTTGTCCGGATCGGACAAAAGCGGGAAGTTGAGCTCGTGATCCTCGCGGAACTTCGCCAACTTTTCCGGCTTGTCCGGCGAGATGCCCACCACGTCGATGTCCTGGCCATTGAGCTGCTCGAGGGAGTCGCGGAAATCGCAGGCCTCCTTCGTGCAGCCCGGCGTGTTGGCGCGGGGGTAGAAGTAGACCACCACGCGGCGGCCGGCGAAATCACCCAGCGAAACGGTCTCACCGGAATCGCTGGTCAGGGAGAAATCGGGGGCCTTGTCGCCTTCGTTCAAACGATTGGAATCAGTCATGCGGCCCACAGTACTTCACCGGCAGCGGGAGGAAGCATCGGTCACGCGCGGCCCAGCCTGGGGGAGCCCCTCCTGCACGAAGGTGGCACGTTAGACTACTGTTGTCGTTGTTTACGCGGACTTTTACTGTCCCCATTTAGTCGATGAAGCAGGAGCGAAAAGTGGCACGCAACATTGAGGATATCGAGCGCGACATCGAGCGCACCCGTCGTCAGCTGGCCGGCACCCTGGACGAGCTGGCCGACCGCAGCCAGCCGAAGAACCTGGCGGATAACGCGAAGTCTGCTGCGACCGACAAGCTGCAGGATGAAAACGTGCAGAAGATCCTCGCCGGCGTGGCCGTGGTCGTCGTCGGCGGCATCGCATTCGCCGTCTTCCGCAACCGCCGTCGCTCCAACGACATCAAGGAGCTCAAGCGCATCCTGGCTACCCGCAAGTAGCCGGCTCGCGCTGATTTCCACCTAGATTCAACTGGAACCTCCGCCCAGGCCCTCTCTTCCGCGAGGAAGGGTCCGCGGCGGGGGTCATTTTCGTAGGCAGGTACGCCCCCTCATCATGGACTCTCCGATCCCCGATTACCTGGAGCAAATCCTCAGCAACGTGTGGGATGACACCGACGGCGAAGTCGCCGACTACATCCCGGAGCTCGCCGAGACGGACCCGAGCTACCTCGGCGCCGCGCTGTGCACGACCACCGGCCACCTGTACTCGACGGGCGATTGCACCGTGCCCTTTTCCATCCAGTCCATCTCTAAGCCGTTCGTCTACGCGCTCGCACTGGAGGAGTATGGCCTGGACAAGGTGCGCGAAATCGTGGGCATGGAGCCGTCCGGGGAGGCGTTCAACGAGCTTTCGCTCAACCGCTACGACAACCGGCCGGTCAACCCGATGATCAACGCCGGCGCGATCGCGGTGACCCAGCTCATTAACGGCGTGGACTCCTCGGTGGAAGACCGCGTCGAATGCATCCGCGCGTACTTTTCGCAGATGGCGGGCCGCGAGCTGCGCATCGTGGAAAGCGTGTGCGAGTCCGAGCTGGGCAGCACCGACCGCAACTACTCGCTGGCGCACATGCTGCGCAACTACGACATCATCAGCGACGAGGCGCACGACGCGGTAGCCACCTACGTCAACCAGTGCGCCATCGAGGTCACCACGGAAGACCTCGCGGTGATGGCGGCGACGCTGGCCAACGGCGGCAAGCAGCCGGTTACCCGCGAGAAGATTTTGAGCACCCAGGTCTGCCGCCAGACGCTGGCGGTGATGAGCTCAGCCGGCATGTACGACGGCGCGGGCCGCTGGATGGCGGCGGTGGGCATCCCCGCCAAGTCGGGCGTGTCCGGCGGGCTCATCGGCTGCCTGCCGGGCCAGCTCGGCGTGGCCACCTACTCGCCGCGGCTGAACGAGGAAGGCAACTCGGTGCGCGGCGTGCGCGCCTTCGAGCTGCTTAGCAACGACATGGGCCTGCACCTGATGTCCACCGAGGACCGCTACAACGTCCACTCCATCCGCAACGTGGAAGACACCGCGGATGCGACCGTCATCCACCTGCAGGGCGTGCTCAACTTCAACGCCGCCGAGAGCATCCTCTACCAGCTCGCCGATTACGAGTGGGACAGGCGCCGCGTGGTTCTCGATGTCTCCCGCGTCACCGAGACCAATCGCATGGGCTGGAAGATGATGAAGGAGGGCCTGCGCCGCCTGCGCGAGGCCGGCAAAGACATCGCCGTCGTCGACCCGGATGACAACCTCACAAACCGCACGCTGTCCGACGGCACTGAGGTCCCCGTCCGCGACGAGGACCCGGCAGAAAACTAATCCCCGCTGGCGCGGCACTATGCCGCGCCAGCGCTAGTGCTGCTCCAACCACCGGGCGGCGGTGCCCGCCACCACGTCCGGCGCGGCGTCGATGTCCACGACCGTGCCGGCCTCGTCGTCCCCCAGCGGCTCGAGCGTGGCCAGCTGCGAGTCCAGCAGGGAGGCGGGCATGAAGTGCCCGTCGCGCTCGTGCATGCGCTTTTCCAGCACCTCGCGGGAGCCGTGCACGTGGATGAACACGGTGTCCGGCGCGGCGGAGCGGATGAGATCGCGGTAGCTGCGCTTGAGCGCACTGCAGCCGATAATGCCGCCGGCGGGGCGCTCGCCTAACCACTCGGAGACGAGGGCAAGCCAGGGCCAGCGGTCGGCATCGTCAAGCGCATGCCCAGCCGCCATCTTGGCGATGTTCGCCTGCGGGTGCAGGTCATCGCCGTCCCGGTAGGGCAGGCCGAGTTTTTCGCCGAGCAGCGTGCCGATGGTCGTCTTCCCCGCCCCCGACACACCCATGACCACGATGTGCTGCGGGCGGGACTGCAGTGCGGAATAGTCGTGGTTTACCAATTGTGGACCGTCCCGTCCGCCAGGCGGTTGTACGGCAGGTACGCCTGCTCGTACGGGAACTTCTCGGCCACCTCCGGGTGGAAGGTGACGCCCAGGCCCGGGGCGTCGCTCGGGTGGAGCAGGCCGTTTTCGAAGGTCATGGACGTCTCGAAGACCTCCAAGGTCTCGTCGGAGTGGGTCATGTACTCCTGCGCGCCGTAGTTGTGGATGTTGATGTCCAGGTGCAGCTCGGCGGCGAAACCGATGGGGGAGACGTCCGTCGGGCCGTGGAAGCCGGACTTGATCTGGTACGGCTCGGCTTGGGTCATGACCTTCTTCAGCGGGGTGATGCCGCCGAAGTGGGTGGTCGCGCAGCGCACGTAGTCGATGAGCTGGTTGTCGATGAGGTCCTTGATGTCGTAGACGGTGTTGAAGACCTCGCCGATGGCAATCGGCGTGGTGGAGTGCTGGCGGATAATCCGCAGGTTCTCCTGGTTCTCACCTAAGGTGACGTCCTCCAACCAGAACAGGTTGTACGGCTCTAGGTCCTTGGCAAACTGGGCGGCCTCGCGCGGGGTGAGGCGGTTGTGCCCGTCGTGCAGCAGCGGCAGCTCCGGGCCGAACTCGTTGCGCACCGCCTCGAAGACCTTGGGCACGTGGCGCATGTAGGCGGCCGAGTCCCAGTCCTCTTCCACCGGCCAGTCGCCGCGGTTGGCCGGCTCGAAGTCGTAGCGCTGGCCCGTGGACTGTTCCTGGTCCGCGACGCCGTAGAGCTTGTCGATGCCCGGCACCGACGTCTGCACGCGAATCATGGTGTAGCCGAGCTCCATCTCGTAGCGGATGGAGTCGAAGAGGCTTTCCAGGTCCGTGCCGGACGCGTGGCCGTAGGCGCGGGCGCCGACGCGGGATGCACCGCCGAGCAGCTGGTAGACCGGCATGTTCGCCATCTTGCCCTTGATGTCCCACAGCGCCATGTCCACCGCGGCGATGGCCGCCATGGTCACCGGGCCGCGGCGCCAGTACGCGGAGCGGTAGAGGAACTGCCAGGTGTCCTCGATGTTCTGGGCGTCGCGGCCGACGAGCAGCTGGCAGACGTGCTCTTTCAGGTAGGCGGCCACGGCGAGCTCGCGGCCGTTGAGCGTCGCGTCGCCCACGCCGACCACGCCGTCATCCGTGGTGACCTGCAGCGTGACAAAGTTGCGCGAGGTGGAAAAGACGAAGACCTCGGCTTTGGTGATTTTCGCGGACATGGTGGGTGAGGTTACCTTTCTGGTGTTTAAGGGTGGTAAATGACTGATCCGGGGCTTTTTAGGTGTGGTCGCGGAGCCGCGGGTTGCGCTGGCCGCGCAGGGCTTCCGGCTTGGTGGTCCACCGCTTTTGCAGATAGCGGGCGGCGGCCTTCGGGCGGCGGTCGCGCGTGAACGCGCCCTTCTTGTTGCCGTCAACGCGGGCGTAGCCGAACTTGGTCTGGAAGTCGGCGAAGTTCCACATCTGCTCGCCGACCACCGCCTCCGAGGAGTCGAAGACGCGGGCGCACATTTCCAGGTAGGCGACCTGAAAATCCTCGGTGAAGGCGGTGTCGTACACCGAATGCAGGCCGGCGACCGTGTCCGCACCGAACTCGGTGTAGATGACGGGTTTGCCGTTTCCGGCCCACTCGTCGAGTTCGGCGCGCATGGCGTGTTCCGCCGTGGTTAGGTCGCCGCTCATGAGGTACCAGCCGAAGTAGCGGTTGAGCAGGATGGCATCGAAGAGGTCGTTAATTTTGTCTTCGTGCGGGGGAGCGAACATGACGTTCGCGTAGCCAACGGGCCGAGACGGATCGCAGTCGCGGGTGAGATCGACGAGGGGCTCGAAGTACCCGCGGGCACGGTCCGCGGCGCTGTCGGGCTCGTTCGCGATGACCCACATCACCACTGCGGGGCGGTTCTTATCGCGGGAGATAAGGCCTTCGATTTCTCGGCGGTGCTGCGCCTGAGTAGAGGCATCAACGTGCCCGTCCTCGAAGGTCTCACCACCGTCTGAATCGAGGATCCCGCCCGCCATGGACCAGTTGAGCCCCACAGCCGGGGTCTCGTCCAGAACCACGATGCCGTTGCGGTCGCAGTAGTCCATAAATTCTTCGGAATACGGGTAGTGACTGGTGCGCAGCGAGTTGGCGCCAATCCAGTTGAGCAGCTCGAAGTCCTGGACCATGTGCGGGTTGCTGTGGCCCTTGCCCAAAGTGTTGTGGTCTTCGTGCATTCCGAAGCCAGTGAAGTAGAACGGTTCACCGTTGATGAGGAAATCGGTGCCGCGGATTTCCACCGTGCGGACACCAAAGTGCTGGGCGTACTCATCAAGCACTTCACCATCGTTGGAGACCACCGTTATCACGAGGTCGTAGAGACCGCCCACTCCAGGGGTCCACACCACGGGGTTATCGATGACGACCGAGGAATCCGCCCCGCGACCTTCCGCAACGGCTTCGCCGGTGTGCTGGTCGACGATGGACACACGAATTTCATCACCTGCTGCCACCGCCGGCTCGGAGAGCTCGATGCGCCAGTTGACTGTGGCACTGTTCTCGTCGTGGGTGGTGGAGATAGTGACATCGTCCACGTGGCGCGGGCTGCGCGTGACGAGGTTCACGCTGCGGTGCAAGCCGGTGTAGTTGTATAAGTCGTGCAAATAGCCCTGCACGCGGCGGCCATCCGGCAGCACCTTGACCTCTCCCGGTGGAATGCACGAATTGTCCAGCCGGTTGTCCACGCGGACGGTCAAGAGGAACTCTTCCCCGGCGGTGACGTGGTCGGTGACGTCGAACTCGAAGGGGAGGTAACCACCTTTGAACGAACCGACGTGCTTGCCATTGATCCACACCGCGGCGTGGTGGGTCGCCGAGCCGAAATGCAGGGCGGTCTCCTGGTCCTTCCACGTCTTTGGAACACGAACGCGGCGCTGGTACCACCAGTAGCCCACATGGTCGCGAGTTTCGGAGTCTGCGAACTGATCGTTGACGGATGCCGGAACGGCAATTTCAACCGGGTGGGGGAGACCGCTTGTGGTCAGCTCGGCCGGGTCGAGGTCGTTATTCCAGTCGACCGCGAAATGCCAGATTCCGTCTAGACTGCGGGAATCGCGCGTGGCGGTCATCTGCGGCTTCAGCAAGGCGGGTCCTTTCTCAGCGAAGCGAGAGGAGAGGAAAATTGAATCGTTGGCAGGGAGGTACCTGCGCTTAAGGGGCAGGTGTTGTGGTGTTCCCAGCGAGTTCGGTGCCGAGGGCGTTTTCGGGGTGTCCACCATCGGCGCGCCCGGAGATCGTCTGCCCCTGCTGGCGGCGGGAGTTGATGGCCTGCATGATTTCCTGGAACTTTTCCTCCGTCAGCGGGTAGGTGAGCATGATGAGGCCGGCACCCAAGAAGCACGCCCCAGCGAAGACGGCAAACCAAAGCCCCATCGAATTGATGGTGTCACTGGACTGCCCAGCGTGGCCGGCCGCCTGGTCGTAGCTGGCAAGAGCCAAGGTCCACGAAGCGATAGCCATGCCCACACCCTGGCCAACCTTGCGGGTGAAAGAGAAAGCGGCGTAGGTGGCGCCCTCGGTGCGGATACCAGTCTTTAGCTCGCCGTACTCGGCCGTGTCAGCCTCGAGGGCCCACGTCATGGTGTTAAGCACGGCCATCGAAGCGCCGGTGATGAACAGACCCAGCAGGCCTACCCACAGGTTGGCCAGCAGCGAGTTTCCGATCCAGAAGATGAGAAGCCCGGCAGCCGCCACAGCAGAGGCGACCGCGAAGCCATTGCGCTTGCCCAGGTGGCGGGTCACCATGGGGCCGAACGGTCCCGTATACAGCACAGCGCCGGTGGTGATCACCATGATGGCGCTGGTGAGCCAGTTGCCGTCACTGAGACGTCCAAGCATGTCGATACCCAGGTATGCGCCCATCGCGGAGACAACGTTCTGACCGGTGAGGTAGAACAGCGAGGAACCGCACAGGCGCACCAGCGGACCGTTGTTTTTCACCGTCTCGATGGTGTCGCGCAGTGATACCTTTTCCACCTCGCGGTAGACCACCTCCTTCGAGGTGAAGAACGTGATGGCGAAGAAGATCGAGCCCACGACGAAGAACGCGACCGAGGTCACCAGGAAGGTGTGCTGCAGGTTGTTGGCAGACTTAATAGCCGGGGCCAGGAAGAGGGATAGAACCAAGATGGTGAAGCCGGAACCGACCATGCGTGCACTAGCCATGCGGGAGCGGTCGACCGGGTCTTGGCTCATCGCGCCAGCCAGCGAGCCGTAGGGGATGTTGACCAGGGAGTACAAAAGCCCCATGAGTGCATAGGTCGCGGCTGCCCAGCCGACCTTCTTCCAGTAGTCGTCGAATGGGGCCCAGAAACACAGGAGGTTACTGGCCAAAAGTGGCACGGCGTACCACAGAAGGAACGGGCGGAACTTGCCCCAGCGGGTCATGGTGCGATCCACCATGCGCCCAGCAAAAATGTCGGCGAACGCATCCCAGATCTTGATGAACAGGAAAATCGCGCCGGAGTGCTCAGGGCGGATGCCCACGACGTCGGTGTAGAAGACGAGCAGGAATAGACCGGTCATCTGGAACGCGATGTTGCATCCAGCATCGCCGAAACCGTAGCCGATGATGCGGCTAAACGGCAGGTGCGTAGTCGTCGCCTTTTCGGCGGATGTCAACGCGGCAGTCATAGTAAAACGCTTCTTTCCCTCGGCGTAAGCCGAGACGTTCTAGCGGAGGTGGGAAGAAATCTCTTCCGTGAGTTCGCGGATAAGCTCGACCGCTGACCGGTCGGTGCCCAGGCCCTCGTCGAGGGTGGAAACCAGTGCGGCGACGGGCGCGGAGCTTTGCCGGGCCCGGTTGAGCACGTCGGCGCGGGAGTCCGCGATGTCTTCGGAGCCGCCGTTGCGCAACAGGAAGGCAATCCAGGCGGCGATGGAGAACGCGGCGGCCTTGCCGTCGCGCCCCGCGCGGCGCTCCGCCTTCATAATCGGCACGGCGCGCATGCGCTGCTTGGTACCGCCGTCGATGCCGATCTGGGCGAGGTTGTGGCGGATGCGCGGGTTGTTGAACCGCTCCAGGAGCGCTTCGCGGTAGCCCGGCACGTCGAGGCCGTCGGCGGTGAGGTGGTGGGCAGCCTCGTCCCAGAGGGCCTCCACGTGGGCGCGGATGCCCTCGTCCGCGATGGCGTCGGCCACCGTCTCGTGGCCGCGCAGCTGCCCGTAGTACGCCATGAGCGAGTGCGACCCGTTGAGCAGCCACAGCTTGCGGCGCTCGAACTGCTCGATGTCGTCGACGAACTCGGCGCCGGCGGTCTCCCAGGCGGGGCGGCCGGCGGGGAAGTCGCCGGAGATGACCCACGAGGCAAACGGCTCGGCCACCACCGGGGCGTTATCCGCGTACCCGGTCTCTGCCGTGACCTCCTCAATGAGCTCATCGGTCGTCGCCGGCGTGATGCGGTCGATGGAGGTCGATGGGAAGGTGACGGTGCGCTCGATCCACTCGGCAAGTTCCGGGTCAACGGCGCGGGCCGTGCCCAGTACTGCCGCGCGGGTCATTTCGCCGTTGCCGGCGACGTTGTCGCAGCTCATCACGGCGATCCCGCGGACGGAACCAGACCCGTCGGAGTCCGCGTCAGCCGCGCCCGCGCGGCGCGCCGCGAGCCCGGCGACGATGCGGCCGGCAGCAGTATCTAGCGAGTCCGGCGTGCCCGGAGTGCCCGGAGTGCCAGGCGCGTCCGATGCGCCCGACGCGTGCGCGGCGCGCAGTGCCTTCACGTCGGCGACCACGTCGGCATCGTTCATGTCGAGCGTGCCGCTGTCCGTGAGGTGGTAGCCAGCCTCGGTGACTGTGAGGGTGACCATCGCGACGTCCGGGCCAGCCATCAGTTCCACGAGGCGCGCGAGGTTATCGGCCGGCTGTGCTTCCGACAGCGCGGTGATGAGCTCGGTGGAGTCGCCGTCGTCGGCGCGGGTGACCAGGGTGTACAGCCCGTCCTGCGGGGCGAGCGCCTCCGCCAGCTTTGGCCCGCGGCCAGTAAACGAGGCGTAGCCCCACTCATTGCCGTCTTCCGCGTGCTGGGTGTACCAAACCTGGTGAGCGCGGTGGAAGGCACCGAGGCCTAGGTGAACGAGGCGGATGGGGGCTGCCGGGGCATCGGCAGTCGTGCGGTTTAGCTCCTTGCTCATAGCTTGAACACCCTCCTCGGGGACGCGTCGATGAGATCCACGATGGCGTCGGCGGCGCGGTCTTCGGAGATGCGGTGCTCGGCCACCAGTCGGGCGAGGTAACCGGCCTCGACGCGGCGTGCGGTGTTGTGGCGCACTGGGATGGAGCAGTAGGCGCGGGTGTCATCGATAAACCCGGAGTAGCGGGAGAAACCGGTCGTGCCCGTCGTGGACGCGCGGAAACGGGCGATCGCGTCGACCTCGTCGATGAACCACCACGGCGCACCGACGTAGACCGACGGGTAGTAGCCGGCCATCGGCGCGAGCTCGCGGGAGAACGTCGTCTCGTCGATGGTGAACAGCACTAGGTGGAAGTCGGGGTTCTCGCCGAAGTCGCTGAGCAGCGGCTGCAGCCCGTTGATGAAGTCCATCTGGAACGGGATGTCGTGGCCGGTGTCCGGGCCGTACTTCTCCAGTGCGCTGCGGGAGCTGTTGCGCCACACACCCGGGTGGATGGTCATGGTCAGACCGTCCTCGGTGGCCATCTCCGCGAACCGGTAGGTCATATTGCCCTCGAAGGCGTAGGCCTCCTCGCGGGTTGCCTCGCCCCGCAGGCCCTTGTGCAGGATGCGGTCGGCCTCGGCATCGTCAAGCGGGTGCGCCCAGGCGTCGTGGGTGCCGTGATCGGAACTGGTCGCGCCGTGGTCAATGAAATACTGGCGGCGGTTGCGCATGGCCTCCAGGTAGCCAGCGAAACCGGTCTTGCCGTCGCCGGCCGTATCGATGAGCCGAGTGACGTTCTCTGCAAAGCCGGGGTTGTACATCTTCGTGTACGCGTCCGGGCGGAACGTGGGCAGCACCCGCGGCGAAAACGACGGGTCGGCCGCGAGCTTCGCGTGCGCTTCCAAGTCATCGAGCGGATCGTCGGTGGTGGCCAGGACCTCCAGCCCGAAGGAGTCGGCCAGCGCGCGGGGGCGGAAGTCCGGCTGCGCGAGCACCGACTGTAGCTCGTCGTAGACCGCGTCGGCCTCCTCGGCGTTCAGGCGGCCCGGGTCGATGCTGAAGACGTGTGCGAATTCCTGCTCCAGCCAGTAGCCGGACGCGGTGCCGGCATACAGCGACCAGTTCTCGCAGAAGATGCGCCACGCCTCGCGCGGTGACGTGCCCTCGGTGCTGCCGACGCGCAGGTCAGATAGCGGGATGCCCGCCGAATGCAGCACGCGCGTGACGTAGTGATCCGGGCTGATGATGAGTTCTGTCGGATCGGGGAACGCGGCGTCATCGACGAACATCTGCGCGTCCAGGTGCCCATGCGGGGAGATGATCGGCAGATCCTCCACGTGGTTGAGCAGGCGCCTGGCGATGTCCCGCGTCGTCGGATCGACCGGCAGCAACCGGTCCGGATGGTATGCGTGTGACTCCGTCATACCGAGAATTGTCACCGCCCCGGGTAGTGTGACTCAAAAAGTTGCCAAAAGTTGCAGTGAGCTACTTCTCACTGTCGTGTTGTTCAGGGCGGTGGGTTAACGCCGCCGCGTCGACTCCCGCTCGATGACTCGCGTGGGGAGGATGCGCGGTTTTACCATGTGGCTGCGCTGCCCGGTGACCAGCGCCATGGCGTTGGCGGCGGCGACGCGCCCGACGGTGCGCAGGGGGCCGGCGACGGTGGTCAGTGATGGCTGCACGATGGTGCACAGCTCGGTGTTGTCGAAGCCGACGACGGCGACATCGTCAGGCACGGCCACGCCCTCCTTCTGCGCCTGCTGCATGAACCCGACGGCGACCAAGTCGTTGAAGCAGACAACCGCGTCGGTGGGGCTTTTCGCCCACCGCGCAAACGCGCGCCGCCCGCCCAGGGTGTCGGGGGAGTCGGCGCGGAAGTGCGCGATGCTCACGTGGTGCAGCGGGTCCGTCACCGCCCGCGCGCGGGTATCGGGGCGGGAGTCGTGGTCGGGGTGGCCGACGGCATCGAAAAGCCCCCGCAGGCGGGTGGCGTCGGCCCAGGACTTTTCCGGGCCGGCGATGTACGTCAGCGACCGCGCCCCCATGTCCGCGAGCAGGCGCGTGGCCTTCAGCGCGCCGTCGTAGTTATCGATGAGTACGCTGGGCACACCGGGCACCGGCCGGTTGACCACGACGGTGGGCACGCGGCGGGCGAGCTTGGCGATGTCACTGTTGTCCAGCCGTGCCGAGGCCAACAGCAACCCGTCGATGCGCGGGATGATCGACTCGGCGGCGGAAACGGAACGGCCGGCGACCTCGTGGACGTTGGCCACGACAATCTGGAAGTTACCTACCCGGGCGGCGTGCTCGGCGCCTTGGACGATCTCCAAAAAGAACGGGTTGGCGATGTCCGCGACGATAATCCCCAGGTTCTTCGTCCGGTGCGCGCCAGGGGTTGGCTCGTGGCGGGTGGCCAGCTCCCGCTTGTAGCCCAACCGGTCCGCCGCCTGGCGGACCTTCTCCGCCGTGGCAAAACTCACCCTGTCGGGCCGGCTCAGCGCGCGCGAGACGGTCGAGCCCGACACCCCTGCCGCCGCGGCGACGTCATAGATGGTCACCCGGGAAGGTGAGGGATCGTCGGCGCGCGCAGTCATGTAGAGACACTATGCCACGGCCGCGCCGGCGCGCTCCATTTCCTTGAGCGCTTCTTTGCCGCCTTCCTCGTCCACCGCCGCACACAGCTCCGGCAGGATGCGGACGGCGAACCCCTCGTTCAGCGCGCTCAGCACGGTGGCGCGCACGCAGTAGTCCGTGGCGATGCCGCACACGTCCAGCGTGTCGATGCCCTCCGCCCGCAGGAACTCCGCCAGCCCGCGCCTCGCGGCGCTTACAGGCTGGGCCACGGTGCCATCGAAGCCCGAGTAGCCGTCGTCGTACTGGCCCTTGTGCACCAGCGTGTCGATGCGCGCCGGGTCCAGTGGCTCCCGCAGCGCCGCGCCTGCGGAATCGGCCACGCAGTGCACCGGCCACGAGGTCTGAAAATCCGGATCGTCGGCGAAGTGCGTGCCTGGGTCGATGTGCCAGTCTTGCGTGGCGATGACGCGGGTGTAGTCGTGGGTGCGGGAGGCATCGGCAAGCAGGGCGGCGATGCGTTGGGTCGCGACGTCACCGCCGGCAGTGGCCATGGAGCCGCCGGGGCAGAAGTCGTTTTGCACGTCGACGATGAGGAGGGCTGTAGTCATACCCGGTTAGTGTATGGGGCGCACATACAAAAATCCCCGGAAAGTGCGCTTTTGTTTCGCACCTCCCGGGGAGGGATTGTGCGCCATCAGGGACTTGAACCCCGAACCCACTGATTAAGAGTCAGTTGCTCTGCCAATTGAGCTAATGGCGCTTTGTTGCCTTCCGGCTTCTGTGTGCCGTGCTGTGCAACGGAAAGTAACTTTAACAGCGTATGTGCAACATGCAAAATCGCCAGGTGGATGCACGTTTTTAGGGGGTAGGAAGGGGTGTATAACTACCCGGTGTGAACCGGTCTGCAACACTTCGGTTTCAGTTTCGTTGGCGAAGGCGTCGCAGATGGAGTTGGTGCGGTTTGCGCGATACTCTGTATGGAACGTTTTACCCATTCCCGCGTGCTTTAAAAGGTTTAGGATTGACTCGTTTCGTTTTGCGGCCACGACGCATCGCGGCCGGTGTAACCGCATTTTCTGCTGCCCTGGTGCTGGCATCGTGCACCATTCCAACCGACGGGGATGACTCGGCGGGCAACGACACCCATCACGCATCCGCCGGCCCCGACGGTAAGGACGGCAAGGCCGGAAAGGATGGCTCCGCGGAAGGCGAGAAGAAGCCGGAGAAGAAGACCCCGCCGAAGGTGTCGGTGAAAGACGGTGCCGACAACGTCGACCCGTCCAAGCCGGTGACGGTCACGGACGACGACAAACTCGCCGAGGTCACCATGACCAACGAAAACGGCAAGGTGGTCGAGGAGAAGCTGTCGGCGGACGGCAAGGAATGGACCACCGCTGAGGAGCTGGGCTACAACCACACCTACACCGTCACTGCGAAGGACGAGAAGGGCGCGAAGACCACCACCTCGTTTACGACCCCGCAGGCTGCCGCCGTCACGCAGGTGGCCCTCAGCCCCCTGGAGAACTCCACCGTGGGCGTGGGGCAGACCATCAACATCAACTTCGGCCAGCCGATCCCGGACCGGAAGAAAGCCGAAGAGCTCATCACCGTGGATACCGACCCAGGGGTAGAGGGCGCGTTTTACTGGGTGAACAACCAGGAGGTGCGCTGGCGGCCCGCGGAGTACTGGGAGCCGGGCACCAAGGTGAAGGTCAAGGTGAAGCAGTACGGCAAGTCGCTCGGCGGCGGCGTGTGGGGCGGCGAGGACGCCTCCAACGAGTTCACCATCGGCGACCGCGTGGTCAGCATCATCGACAACAACACCAAGATGATGAACGTGTGGAAGAACCAGAAGCTGGTCCGCCAGATCCCGGTGTCCATGGGCGTGGACGGCAAGTGGGACACCCCGAACGGCCGCTACATCATCGGCGACATGCACGAGTCGATCGTCATGGACTCCGAGACCTTCGGTCTCGCGCACGACGCCGGCGGTTACCGCACCACGGTCAACTACGCCACGCAGATGTCTTACAACGGCATCTACATCCACGCCGCACCGTGGTCAATCTGGGCGCAGGGCAACACGAACACCTCGCACGGCTGCATCAACGTCACGCCGGAGGCCGCCCAGTGGTTCCAGGAATTCTCCAAGCGCGGCGACATCGTCAAGGTGGAAAACACCTACGGCGACACCCTGCCCGGCACGGACGGCCTAGGGGATTGGAATATCCCGTGGGAGACGTGGAAGAAGGGCAACGTCGGCTAACAGTATCTAAGGAAAAGGTGCCGACGGGGCGTGAGACTCTCGCCGGCACCTTTCAGAAATTCAGACTGACCTGACCGTTAAATTCCGGTGAAATCCCGAACGGCGGCGCTTCCCTGTGGGAGTTCCTGTTCCCCTTCAGGGCCCTTCGGGGAGACGTCCACATGCGGGAGATCGTTGCCCGGAGCAATGCTGCCGCAGTTGTTCGGTGCTGGTTTACCATCGAAGCGATCTTTCAGCCACAGGCTGGCAGTTGGGTACCAGACAGCAAACGCTGCGGTGTGGGGGAGCGGATACTCCTCGTACTGAACAGGGTTTCCGGCGTCGCAGATCTTGTGGGCCACGGTGCGGACGTCCCCGGCAACCATGACACCATCGCCGCCGCCAACCTCAGGGTTGGGTTGTGTGCCGTCGAGCTCGCCTTTGGTTGCCTGCCCAATAAAGAACGGAACCTCAGGATCTGGGGCTTGCCCCAGGTTAATCTTGTTGACCACGTCTACCAGTTCAGGAATCGAGGTCGGATCTTTGTATTCCGGCTTCACCAGCGAGGCCCACGTGATTCCGCCGTAACCGCCGGTAATTTCGGAAATCGACGCGTTTTGAATCTCTGAGGTAATGCGGCGACCGTAGTCGGACAGGTACGGATCCAGATCGATGCCATAGGACTTGGACAAGCCGACGATGGTCATCGGCAAAATACCGGCCCAGCTGAGTGACCCGTCGAGGTACTTGATGTTGTGCAGTCCGTTAACGAGCAGGCCGCCGGTCGCCGCACCAACCAGCTTTTCGTTGATTTCCGGAGCGTATTCCGGGGCGAGCTGGGCCGCCCAGTTCGTGGCGATAGCTCCGCCTGAGTAACCGAGAAGGCCGATCTTCGTGTTATCTCCAAGCCCGGTGGACGGCTCGGCCAACGCAGCGCGAAGAGCGTCCAAGGTGGTGGTGCCGTACTCAGGGCCAGCTGCGAAGTGAGCATCCTGCCCCTCGATGTCGGTAATGGCAACTGTAGTGCCATTAGCCAGGAAGCCGGCTACCGTAGCAGTCTCGGCGGAGCTTGCAATCGTGCCCAGGGCAACATCGCCTTGGATTGCTCGGGATGGGCTGTGGCTGGGATCGAGGGAATCGTAGACGGAGTGGAAAGAAACAAGTCGATCGTTCTGGGGAACCGGCGGCTTGACCACAGAAGTGACACCGTGTGTCGGCTCCCCCTGAGCATTGGTGGTGCGGAACTTAATCTGCACGACGTCGACGGGGCCTGAGAAGCCGAAAGCGTGGTAGGGGAGGTGGCGGGTTTCGATGATCTGCCCCGGTGTGAGGTCGGAGAAGTTACCACCATCAAAGAAGTCTGAACCACCCTGGATGACTGCGGATCCACCGAGCGGTGCGCCATCGTGCGGCCCGATAACGCTGGAGCCTGGGTCAGCAATTGCGTAGGTGGTCGAGGTTGCCGCGAAGACCGGAGCCAAAATCGCGGAGAGGAAGAGCCGGCGTTTCTTCATCTGGGAACGTCCTGTCTAGTTGAGGGATGACAAATTCTGCTGCTCAAGGGATTCTCAAGCAATAGACAGGTGCATTTTAGCTTGCTTTGGAACTTATTGTGCTCATTGAGCATAAATATGAGAGGATCTCAAAAATTCGCTCGGGCCGGACGCAAAAAGGCGCCTACCGAGAACGAAACCTCGGCAGACGCCTAACTGTCAACGATGTCGCGACAGCTTTGTCAACTATGACGCGACACAGGACAAATGGGGTGGCTGACGGTGTCTGAAGTCATGACATAGTTTACAAATCTGTTCTGGGGAAACGTCACTGACAGTTGACAGGTGTGTCGGGAAATCCTTTACAGAGGGTGTCAGGAAGTTTGTGTGTGAGGCTCTGATCTAGAAGGAGTTTCACCGATAATGACTACGGTGTCACCGAAGAAAAACCATGACCCGGCAAAGGTCAATGAGATCAGCGAGAAGCTGATGGAAAATCCTGAGCTCGCCAGCTTGATCAGCGAGCTGTCGGCTTCCGCTGATGATGCAAGCGAGCTGGTCAAAGGCCTGCTACAGGCATCAATCAACGCTGGTCTGCAGGCGGAGATGGATGCGCATTTGGGCTATAGCCATTCTGACCGCAAGACCAAAGCCCAAGTCGAATCCGCACAGGGCAACAATCACCGCAATGGGTCGTACACCAAGACCGTCAATTCTGGCTACGGCGCGGTGGAAGTGACCGTGCCCAGGGACCGTGCCGGCACCTTTACTCCCCGGATGGTGCCCAAGGGCGCACGCCGACTCACAGAACTCGACGACATGATCGTCTCGCTATACGCCGGCGGGATGACAGTGCGCGATATCCAGCATCACCTCGCGACCACGCTCGGGGTGGATATGAGCCCGGATACGATCAGCACCATTACCGATGCGGTGTTAGACGAGGTCATGATCTGGCAAAACCGCCAGCTCGACGAGTTCTACCCGGTGATCTTCCTCGACGCGCTACGCGTGAAAATCCGTGACGGCCACCGCGTGGTCAACAAGTCCTGCTATATGGCGGTTGGCGTCGACATGGACGGCATCAAGCACATCCTGGGATTGTGGATCGCTGAAAATGAAGGTGCCGCATTCTGGGCATCGGTCTGCGCGGATCTGGCCAACCGCGGTGTCCAGGACGTGTTCATTGTCTGCTGCGACGGGCTCAAAGGCCTGCCGGAAGCCGTGGAAGCCACCTGGCCGAATTCCATGGTGCAGACCTGTATCGTGCACCTGATTCGGGCTGCGAACCGGTGGGTGTCCTACCAAGACCGCAAAGGGGTCTCCCGGGCGCTGCGTGAGGTCTACACGGCCGCAAACGAGGACACCGCCCGTGCCGCCTTGGATGCGTTCGAAGCCAGTGAACTGGGCCGGAAATACCCGCAATCGGTCAAAGTCTGGCGCGACGCTTGGGAGCGGTTCGTGCCGTTTCTACAGTTCCCGCCGGCGGCACGCCGGGTGCTCTACACCACCAATTCGATCGAGTCGCTGAATGCTGAACTGCGTAAAGCTACCCGTAACCGCGGCCAGTTCCCGAACGATACCGCGGCGTTGAAAACGCTGTGGCTGATGATCTGCAACATCGAAGACAAGCGCGCCGCCCAGCGAGCCAAGAAAGCGAAGCGCGATATCGAATGCAACGGCTATATTGAAGGAGCGAAAGCCACCGGGTGGAAACAAGCCATCAACCAACTAGCCGTGGCTTACCCCGACCGATTCGCGGACTACTTGTAAACCAAACCCCCGCACACAAAGAATCGGACACTCTCTCCTTTACATCCCCAGCCGGGGCGAAGGCACGATGACAGTTGACAGGTGTGTCGCGTCATCGTTGACAGCATGAATAGTCCGTACCGCAATCTCGCGATCATCAAAGCTGTCCGTGAGCAACACCAACCAGTCGCTCGAGTCGCTACGCGTTTCAACGTGTCCCGCCAGTGGGTCTACGCCTTACTCCGCCGCTACGACACTGGCGGTCCACAAGCGGTAAAGCCGAAGTCGAAAGCACCGCACTCCAACCCACGCGCAGTATCCAAAAAGCTCAAGAAAACCATCATCAACATGCGCAAACAGCTCGACCACTCCGGGCTGGATTCCGGGGCAGAAACCATCCAGTTCCACCTGGAACAACAAGGTATGTATGCCCCATCTACCTCGACGATCGTGCGCATCCTCCGCGACCACGGCCTCGTGCAGCCAGAACCAAAAAAGCGGCCGAGAACCTCATTTATCCGCTTCGAAGCATCCCGCCCCAATGAATGCTGGCAAGCAGACATCACACACGCATATCTCACCGGCGGAAGACGCGTCGAAATCCTCGACTTCATCGACGACCACTCCCGACTGCTGCTGTCCATTACAGCCAGCCGGTCCTTTTCTGGGCCTGCCGTCGCCGACGAACTATCACACCTCATCAGCGACTTCGGCCCACCACAATCCACCCTCACCGACAACGGGCTGGTGTTTACCGCCCGCAACGCCGGGGCAAAAGGCGGCCGTAACGCCTTCGAAAAACTCATCCGCAACCACCGGATCCAACAGAAAAACGGCAGGCCAGGACACCCACAAACCCAAGGAAAAATCGAACGATTCCACCAAACACTCAAACGGTGGCTATCGCGCCAACCCACCGTCAACACCATCGACGAACTACAACAACAACTCGACCGATTCGCCGCCTACTACAACACCAACCGCCCACACCGAGCCCTCGGCAGACGCACCCCATACGAGGTCTACAACGCATCCACGAAAGCCAGCCCCGACGACAACCCCACCGACGAATGGCGCACACGCAACGACAAAGTCGACAAAGCCGGCCGCTGCACCATCCGCTACGCAGGCAGGCTTTACCACCTAGGAATGGGCCGAAAATACACCGGCCACCACGTCCTGATGATCATCAAAGACCGCCACATCACCACATCACTCAAAGACACCGGCGCCATCATCACCGAGCACTACATCGACACCAGCCGCAACTACCAAGCCCCAATCTGGAAACACGGCGAACCCCCACTCAACTAACCCCCACACAACAAAAGGCGCCCACCGAGAACAAAAACTCGGCGGACGCCCATCTGTCAACGATGTCGCGACAGTTTTGTCAACTATGACGCGACACAGGACATTGGGGTGGCTGACGGGACTCGAACCCGCGACACCCAGGGTCTTGACGCATAACTTCAGTACCTGTACGTATTGGAAAGTAGTAGCAGGTCTCAATCGTTTTTCGTACGGCTATGTACGTGTTGCTACGTACTGTTACTGAGGGTTTAAACGTACTTTTTAGCGTACTTCTACGTACGTCTACTGAGCGCTACGACCTCGCTTGTGCGGTCGCGCGGATCAGTGCTTCCACGTTGGCCCGGTCGTTGTAATACTCGTCTGCGACTTGCTCCGTGTGACCGAAAATGTCCGCCCGTGTCCTAGCGTCCATTACGTCCGCGTACACACCGTGTAGCGTCGCTCTCCACGAATGACTGCGCAGGTCTACAAGGATCGTCACGCCCGTCTCGTCGGCTATCTGACGATACAGCTCCGGTACCTTGTCGTCGGCGTTGGTCGCGTCCCACGGCTTCGCCGTCGTTGTTGGTGACCCCACTACGTACCGCTCGTCGTCTTCGCGATGCTGTCTCAAGTAGTCCGTCACGTCGGCTCTCAGGATAGGGATATAGCGCCCTTTTTCTTTGCCCTGACGCCCCTTAACAATGTCGCGCGTCGCGTTGATGATGACGTTCTCGCCGTCGTCTTCGACGTGCTTCCACCGCAGCCGGTTAGCTTCGGAGATGCGCAGGCCGGTCACTGCTTGTAGCAGTGTTAGCCGTGTGATACGCGCATGCGCGTTCATCGTTGATTGTCGCGCACCGCCCTTCTTTGGCTCGATCAGCGGTCCCGAAACGTCACGCGCTAGTAAGTGCTGTACAACCGCGTCGTATTCACCGTTAGTGAGTGTTCTACGACCACCTTCTCCGGCCTTCCCCTGTGCTCGGATGTCGAGCCTTGCCCCGCGTATGGGGTTGCCTGAAATGACTCCGTCGCGGACCAGCGCGTCGGCAATGTAGGTAGAAAGTATGGTTCTCGCACTCGATACGCTGCCCGGATGTGTGCGCGCGATCGCTTGTAGTGTGCGCTCTAACACCCTGAACTGCATCGCGTCAAAAACGCTGTAGCCCTTGAGTTCAGCCGCGACCAGGTTGAGCGATGCGAGATAACGCCGTTTTGATAGGTCTTTGAGCTGCGACGACTCTTCGATTTTCGGCCGTGTGACTTTCTCGATGTACACGTTCATCGGTGTACGCGGTGTCCACTCTGTTGAGGTTGTAGACAACAGCTCGTCGGCTTTGCGCCGTGCGCGTGCGCGTACTTCGCCTTTCGTCTTTGCCTTCGACCGTCGTTGTATGATCCTGCCGTCGTGTAATCGGACTGACCAGTCCAGCTGGTATCCGGTTTTCGTCTTTCTCGGTGTGGCTCGGTCGATCGATGTATGCCCCGGTTCGATCCGGGTTTTCGCTGTAGTGCTCATACCCTTTAACGTACTTTATGATCCGGGTTGGAAGGTACTTGCATCGTAAAGGTAAGTGCGTTACAGTAGGCACTGCGCATAAGTTCTTGTTTTTGCTAGAGAACTTTCTAAGACGCTAAGAAACTAAATCGTACACATGCCGGTAACATCCGGAGATGTCGCTCATCGCGCCCCTAAGCAAGGTAATCTCGTGTACGAGGCTGACAGGAACTTAGTGGTAGTGGGTCGCACCCACGTAAAGCAATTTTTGAGCACGGGAACCGTAGACCGCCACACATAGAAACCGGGAAGGCGTTACCTCCTGCCGGATAGCTTTGCTATCCCAGGAGATTTTTTATGTCCCCGGCTTTTCTGAAAACTACAGAAGCTGCTGTCTATCTCGGTCTGTCGCGCCGAACGCTCGAACATTGGCGCTACCAGGGTGAAGGCCCTCGCTACTCTCGTCTCGGTCGATCTGTCGTGTACGCGGTCACCGACCTCGACGATTTCACCCGCGCTCGCGCTGTCGGCGGTGGTGCATAATGCAAAAGGGAACGGCCCCCACCGCTGTGAACCGTGAGAGCTGGAGCGTAGATGCTTCAGTTATCAATGTATCACCGGAGATTCGTGAACGTTACGAACAAATCGAAAATGATGCTGTCGGTTGGGACACCCGGTTGGTCGATTTCCAGTCGGACCAGCGTGGAAAATTGACCGATTTAGCCGTCGTTTTACACCGCGTAAATGCCTGGCGCGTGGATGAAAATGACCCGGATCTCATCATCAAACAAATGAATGATGATGAAGATCATTCGAACATCGAGGGTAAAACCGCAGGTCAAACCATTCGAACGCGATCAGGCCAAAATATCCTACGAGGCTGCAGTTTGGCCTGGCCGGATGGCCAGGTCCAAAATGGTACCGGTTCAACTGACGTCGCTGACGATTTCACGAGTGTTGACTTTGGCTCTCTAGCTAGCGTCCGCGCGATGGGTAGTGGTGAAAAGCGTCTCGTCATCGGTTTTGATACCGAATTCGTCAGCGACGACTGTGAGGGTCGCCGCGACATTGTGAGCTACCAATTCAGTTGGATTGATCCGCTCGACGGTACGGAACATGAAGTCGTGATTATGCCCCTTGAGGGACAGCGGCTTCTTGTTGATAGCTGCTTTTACGCGATCTCTCTGCTTGGGAAACTCGAGCGCTACGCCAACGGTTTTAAAGATGTTGGTGAAATTGGTACCTCGGACATGGACCCGCGCGGGATTCTGCGGTCTGGGCTTGGTAAGGATCGTCTACGGGATTCGTTGTTCAAGCGTGCTTCGATTCGTATCGTGCTTGCCGGTCATTTTCTGAACGTCGATGCGACCGCTTTCCGTCGTCCAAAACGTCGGTGCGATGACATCTTGCATGAACTTACATCCGCTGGTGGCGGGCTTGTGAGCCTGCGGCCGGTCCGTGTCGTTCGTACCTCAGGGTTTGGATCGTTCCGGCGTCTTCTTCCCTTCAGTGTTGTCTTCCGTGACACTCGCAATCAGGCGTCTCCAGAACATAAGAGTTTGGAAGCGCTCGGTGATGCGTGTGGTGTTGGAAAACTTGACGTTGGCGCTGCCATTGAGGACATGGAAGCGCTGTCACGCGAGGATCTGTCCCGGTTCCTCGACTACGCAGCGAACGATGCGCGAATTGTGGTCCACTACCTGGGCACCGTCTGGGGCTACAACATAACCCCGCCGGTCACCATCTCGTCTGGTGGTGCGCGGGCGCTCAAGTCTGGGATTTTGAAGTTTTGGCGGGAAGAGGGGTTTATCGATTCTGGAGATATTGGTAGTGTTCTTGTCGATTCTGGTAAACCAGGCAACGCGATTTTCCGTCGGATGTTCCAAGGACTCAAGACTCGCGGTGTTGAGTTGGAATCTGACCGTGACTCGCTTGAGTACTACGCAGTTCGTGGCCTGGGGCCGGTTGACGGCGACGCGTGTGTATCTCACGCCTTGTGGGCCGACGCATTCGCTGGTGGCTACAACACTTGTCCGTCCCCGGGTGTGCATGCCTACCCTACGTACGACTGGGATCTGCAGTCTGCTTATCCCACTGCGATGGCCAGTATCTATGACCCTGATTACACCGATGGTGGTGTGATCAAGGAACACATCGACAAGCGTGAACTGACTCTCGATGATTTTCCGCTCGGGTATCTCACGCCTTTCGTTGGACATGTTTCGTGGGTCTTCCCCGACGATGTCGAAACTCCCTGCTTGCCGGTGCGGCGTGGTAACTCTCTGATCTTTCCTCAGACCTCATACGGCTGCGGCTTTGGCGAGGACGAGCGTCTCGACGAAGATGGTCTGGACCGTGAGGGTCGGGACCTTGGCGGACGGGATTACACCCGCGAACAGCTCGATGAGATCGCTGCGCGTGTCAACGGTGAGATCGGTGGTGTCTTTCACGGGTCTACCTGCGCCGGCCCCGAGGTCTACCTCGCGTTGAAGCTTGGCGCTCGCGTCTTTTGCCAGACTGGCATCACGCTCAAGCTTCTCACCCGCGAGGTAGATGGTGAGGTTGTGCGCTCCCGGTCTCTGCGTCCTGCGCTTCGTCAGATGGTTCTCGACCGTGCTGTAGCGAAGGAGACCTACGGGAAAAAGTCTCTTCAGGAGCTGACAATCAAGGTTGCGACCAATTCGTGCTACGGCAAGCTAGCTCAAGACGTCGTCGACCAAAACGGTTGGAATGCCTACGCCGAAGAGATGGAGAACATCGGTGGTTCTGCCGTAACTTCTCCCTACCACGCGGCTATGACGACGTCGTTGGTGCGTGCCGCGCTTACGGCTGTCTCTAACCAGACCTCTATTCTGAGTGCAACCACCGACGGTGTGATCACTGCCGATGATGATCTTGAAAGGCACGACCTTTTCGGTCTTGCTGAGATTCTCCGTGAGTCGCGTCTTGCGCTCGCGGACGACGATTCGATCTGGGAAGTGAAGCATCAGCAGTCTGACTTGGTGAACCTTTCTACTCGTGCGAACGTCTCGCGTGAGGACGGCGGTGTGCTGGCGAAGGGTGGTGTGCGAACCCCAAAAGTGTAAAGCGCGGCACTGTTGAGGAGCGGGAGTATTTCCGTAACCTCGCTCTGTCGCGCACCGGGAAAATCCCCAACCCCTACTCGACGTTCCCATCGTTCAAGTATCTGTCACGTTCTGAGAACCGCCTCGACTGTGTACTGGTCGCGCGGGAGCCTGAGCTATCCACGCTTGACTACGACCTCAAGCGTGAGCCTGTCCCTGAGACGTTCGAGTCCTCGTTCGTTGATGGGAACGAGCTCTGCGGGTTTGCAACCCGCCCCTGGTTGAGCGTGTTGCACTACGACAAAGCTCGCAGCATTGCCCGGCATCTTCAAAACCATCGTCCGGGTGCGGTTCATCTGACGGGTTGTCTTCGCACTCGTGGAGATTGGGGTAACTGGGACCGTAGGTACCGATCGAAGGGTGGACGTCGAGTCCGCACTGCAGGCAGTGCTCTGTTGTCTGAAATCGTAGCTGCGCATAAAGCCGGGCTGATTGATGTGCCTGAGTTGTCGTCCTCGCGTCTCACGATCGGCGACAAACTTGAGTGGTTGTCCTCTCTCGGGGCCGGCGAGTTCACCCGTTCTCAGTGGGACCATATGTCTAAACGGAACCGCCGCGAGAATGTTTTACGTGACGCGAATATGGATGAAGTTCGCGCCCTGGTCGATAAATTGAATCGGGAGGAAGAAGAAGAAATGAGTGACAGTCACGCGCCTTTTGTCAATGACTTGGCAGGCGGTATTGCCAATGCTGATTTGCCCGATATGGAACCTGCTATCAAGGCGATCAACGAGATGAAGGCTCCTCAAGATGTGGCCGCGTCTCCTGACTTTGAGCGCCTGGACGAGGTGGTCAAAGGCGTCGAAGAAGCACGCGCTAAGCGTGCGCGGCGCGAAGCCGAAAAGCAGTCTAAGGAGCGCGCCGCTGAAGCTGCTGCGCGTCCTCAACGGCGCAAACCGAAGCATCGGTTTGTGCCTCGTAACCCATCTACTGAACCGGGCCCTGAGGGCCCAGAAATGGAGCTTTAATCATGGCTACTAGTAATCAGATTGAACGTTCGGTTAATCGCGCGCAGAAGTTGCGGGAACAGAAGACTGCTCTTGCCGCGAAGTTGCGCGAGGCGGAACGTGAAGCCGACCGGATTGTCGGCGAGGCTTTGCGTGAAGGTGCGACCGATTCTCAGTCACGTTGGGCTAAGTACGAAGGCCTCAACATGAAGGAGTTTTACTTCTTGGTTGTTGAGGGTGTAGAGCCTTCCAACGGTGACGGTGATGCGGGTGAGGAGCCTTCCTACGATGACCGTGAAACTGTCGTGGAGGAGGGTGACGATACCCCGCCCGCTGAGCCTGAAAATCACGGTAGTGATTTCGGCGAAGCAACCGCTGACTTCGTCAGCGGAAACCAGGGGTTCTAGGGGGCGGAGCACCCCTAGCCAGCAGCCCGCTGGAGGACACGACCCGGAGGGTCGTTTGTCCGACAAGGGTGATGCTGGCCCCGCCTGTTGGAAGCCGCGTGCAGTGGGGCCACGAAGTAGGCCGAAACTGTTCGCGCGGCTGGAGGCCGGCGGTACGTGGGCGGTAGCCCACTAGCACGGAATGAGGAGTTGTGAAGAATGAATAATGGGCGACGAGTGACAGTGCGTCTGGGTGACGAAGAAGCCGAGGTGGTGCGTGGCACCGCGTCGGCTCTCGGAGTCACCGAAAGCGAAGTTATGCGTCTGGCCCTAACCGCGTTAGCGGGTAGGCTGCCTGACGATGTAACTGAGCGTGGGACAGCGGCTCCTGTGTCGCGGGAAGTGGTCGAGATGCGTGACGCTCTCGACCGCGCCGTGGCGGCTATTCGTCGCATCGGTGTCAACGTGAATCAGGTTGTCCGCATGGCTCATGTCATGGGCTGGTCTGATGATGTGGTGCCTGGGTTGCGCAAGATTCCCGATGCCGTCGATGGGTTGGCCGAATACATCGAGAAGGCGGTTGATGATGTCGGTAAGTAAAGTGCAGCGCTCCAAGAGTGCTGTCGCTTCCACTATCTACGCCGTGTGGGGGACGCGTAAGGCTATGAAGGCTGGCGAAGTTCGCGCAAGCGCGCTCTCTGTCGTTGGCCCTCGTGGCTCTAATCCGATGGCGTGGGCGATGGAAGTTCGGGAGCGCGTAGCAGCCTCTGCGCAACGTCGCAATGAGACCATCAACGTCATTCAATCTTTCAGCCCTGATGAATTTGATCCAGATAAGCCTCGTGACGTGGAACGTGCCCATTCTGCGGGGCTTGCTCTTGCGGAGGTAGTGGCCCCTGGGTGTGACGTGATTGTTGCTACTCACACCGATACTGCCCACGTTCACAACCACATTCTCATAGCCAATCACGACCGCATTACTGGTTACGGTGCCCCGAAGGGTGCTGGAAATGCTTGGCACGTCCGGGAGGTCAACGACGCTGTGATGGAGTCGTATGGGTTGGAGGTGCTGGAACAGCACGAGGTGTCCTACTCGCGCGATGAGCGAATGGCTAAAGGTAAGGGGCTTGATATTGACGGCTCCGAGCTGTCGTTGGATGAATTAACTCGTGAGAACTGGCGCGAGTTTGCTCGCGATCGCATCGATGAACTTCTTGAAGATGACCGTGTTGCTGGGGCCCTGGACGCCGATGGCGAAAAGGGTATCAACTCTGCCTTTGACGTGATGGAAGATATTGCGCCCGAGTATCACCTTTCCTTCTCACGTAAAGGGCGTGGCAAGCGCAAACGTGAGCGCTCGTCTTTCGCGGTTGTTGATGACAACGGTGATGTGCTCCGGGTGACTGGTGCAAACGGTAAAGGTAATGCTCGGGCCGCAAGTGCTGGCTCGCGTCTTGGTGCTGACTTCACATTGGACGGGCTTCGCGCCCAGCTACTGAAAATGCAGACAGAAGAAAATATTAAGGAAATAGGTGACTTTGATTATGCCGATGAATATGCGTCGGAAGAAGAATCGGGATACTGGCGAGAATTTGGAGCTGGTGAATCAACTTACTCAGGAGGTGAAGAAGCTTCAGGAGATTGTGGCGGGGCATCGCAAGGATGTGGTTCACGTGTCCGAGCAGCAGGTGAAAATCGGCCAGGACGTGAAGAAGCTCTCCAGTTCCGTCGGGGAGTTGATGAACTCCCCGACGGCATCCCTAGTCGAGAACCACGGGCAGACCTTGGGGGATATGCAGTCCTGGTTGACCAACTTGGACAAGCAACTGAAGGTCTTAAAGAATACAACCGTAGGAACGGAGGAATACAACGAGGCAGTAAAACAGACCGTGGCCGTGATGACGAAGGTCGCGGAAGCAGCGGCCCAACTGCCGGTAGCGATTCAAAATCAGAAACAGTCTCTGACGAACGGGGCGGCGGATATCGCCGAGTCCCTGACGTCTCTGGGAACTCTAGTCCAGGCCGTCCTCGAAGCAAGCGAGGGGCCTATGAGTCTAAGCGACAGCGCAGTCGAGAGGCTGAGCGACTGCATCGAGAGGCGTTTGACTCCGATGGTGGACAAGAGGCTGGAAACGACTATGAACCAGAGTTTTAGTCGTTATGAGGACTCTTTTCAGCGCATGATTGATGATGGCGTTGAGCGTCTCGCCCAGGAGCGCGAGCGCTTGGATGCCTCTATTCAGGAAGCCGCTAAGACTGCTGACCTCATCGACAAGCGGTTAAAGGCTGGTGCTGTTAATGTGGCTGGTCTCTTGCTGTTTGCCGCTACTCTCTGCCTCGCTGTGGTTGTCGTGTCCGGTGTCTTTGGTATGACTATCTCGGTCTTTGGTCTGGATTTGGCTTTGCCCGAGATATGGCAGCGTACCCATGATGCTGAGTCGTGGAAGGGTCATCTCGGCTGGGGCTTGCTAGGTGTAGCGGTGCTGGCGGGTTTGTTCGGTGCTATCTGGTTCGTCGCAAAGTGGATTTGGGAGCACACTGACTGGGGTGTTCGTTCTGAGAATTGACGATCCTTGTGGCCTGCGTGGGCTTCGTTGCCATCGGCGGTCTCGGCGTCGGCGTGATGACGTTCCTCGGCATCCCCGACGGTCTAGGGGCGCTCTGGAGTCACGTCGCTGGCGCTGAGACGTGGTACGGGACCGTTGGTTGGTTGATCGTGATCATGACGGTCATCGGACTCATCGTCGGCCCGATGGTCTACCTTGCCGAGAAGGTGATCGAGATCGGTGACGATGACTAGGGGTTAAGGGTTAGAAAGTGTGTCTGGGATCGGGGATTTTTAGGTTCTGACCTGTAGGTTAGCGTGAAATATATGCTTTGGGGGCATATATCTGGCCTCAACACGGTAAATCCCCGGTGTGGCTGCCAGTCTGTGGTAGTAGGCGGTGGTGTGGTGGCTCAATGCCAAAGAACCGACCACGCTGCTACTGCGGCGGTGATACCAAACGCAATGGAACAACCAGCAAAGGCACTACCCGATGGTGATGTAAGGCCTGCGGAGCCTCAGTCAATAAAAGTCTGCCAGATGTCACAGTAGCAGACCACCAGTCCCGTTAGACCCCCATGCGTAGCTACATTCTCACTATGCACAGTCCTTCACTTGCATACTTGGCAAGCATTAGACTTGCATGTACAGCAAGTGTTACACTTGCCTTAGTTGCAAACCAGGGAAGTTGGCGTTAGGGAGAAGAACGATGAGCGACGACCTTAAGATCATTCACGACGTTCAAAAGCGCACCACGTGGAAACAGAGCTGGTGGGCGGTGGCGATAGTGGCGCTTGGCGTCGGCGGCGGTATCGCGCTATTCAAGCTGTCATGGTGGTACGGCCTCGCGGTTCTTGTACCGACGTTCGTTCTGGGCTATCTCCTCAAAGATAAGATTGCGAACCCCTTCGTTCGGGTCAATCCCAATATGGGGCCGAGTAATGATCGCGCCACCTGGTCACGAGTACTGCTGCCAGGTGCCATGATGTTCTCCACCGTGCCGACGCCTGATACTTGGCCGTGGATGATTGTCTGCGGCGTTGTTGTCTCTACGGCGATGGCATGGATGTTGTATGAGAACCGCAATGCCGCCGTAAAGGGCGTCAATGTCTAAGGAGTCTACGCACCAATCAGCCAAGCTAGATCCGGTCATCCACCCCATCAATCGGCTCAAAATTTGTGCCACGCTGTTCCATTCAGGCGCAACCGGCGGCAGGCAGATGAAATACGCCGTACTTGCAGAGCTCACCGAGCTTCACGCCGATACGCTTTCCAAGCAGTTGAAACATCTTGAGGACAGCGGCTATATCAGCCGCACCCGCGAATATGGCTCCACGCGCGCGAAAGACGCCGTCTGGGTCGCGTTGACTCAGACTGGAACCGGAGCCTATGCACAGCACGTTGCCGCACTTAAAGCCATGACAGAGGGCTCATAGGCTGCGCAGCCACTGCATAATGTGCTGCCACAACTGTGGAAATTCGAGGTAACCGTCACTCCCCAGGAAGTGCCCACCGTTCTCAATGGTAGTGAGCGGGGCTGAGAAAACGTCGGCAAGCGTGATGGCTGTATCTAAAAACAAAACTGCCCGACGATCCCGTAGAAATCGCCAGACAGTCCAACTGGGGCCAGGACCAACTCGCCAAAGTACAAACCCTGACCCACAACGAGAACCAAGCCGACCACGAAACAGGACGACCAACCCTCTACGACAACGCTATCGACACCAACTACACCCATTCAATCGGCATCCAAAAAGGCCAAATCTAGCCCAAGCGACACGCCGAGCCAGACACACATTTTGACCCTTAACCCATGACTAGCGCCGGATTTCTAGAACCTATAACGTACTCTTTAACGTACCCGGCGTGAAAAGCGATGTACCCCGTAACCTGTTTGTGCAGGCTACGGGGTATTTTCGGGGTGGCTGACGGGACTCGAACCCGCGACACCTAGGATCACAACCTAGTGCTCTACCAGCTGAACTACAGCCACCATCGCTGCTCGAAAGCAACAGAAACTAGGTTAATGCACGCGGCGTAATTTACAAAAACGGCTGGTAATCCTCGGTAACGGAGGCCTGCGCCTCGGCCGCCTCATCACTGGTGGGGCCGCCGTCGGTGCGAAAGACGCTGGCGCGGTAGTACTCAAGCTCGCGCACCGACTCGATGATGTCCGCCAGCGCGCGGTGCGCCAGGCCCTTCTTCGGCTGGTGGTGGTACGCGCGCGGGTGCCAGCGGCGGGACAGCTCCTTGATGGTGGAGACATCCACCATGCGGTAGTGCAGCGCGGCATCGAGACGCGGCATGTAAGTGCGGATGAAGGTGCGGTCCGTGGCGATGGAGTTGCCCGCCAGCGGCGCCGGGTGGTGGGCATCGCAATGCTTGGCGATGAGCCGCAGCACCGCCTCTTCCGCCTCCTCGATGGAGGTGGTCGACTCGCGGATTTCCTTATCCAGCCCCGACTTCGCGTGCATCTTGGTTACAAAATCGTCCATCTCTGCCAGCTCTGCTTCGCTGGCATGGACGACCATGTCGACTCCGTCGATGTCGCCGTCCTCGGTGCGCAGGATGTTGAGGTTGGCGTCGGTGACGAGCGCGGCCACCTCGACGATGACGTGACGGGCGGGATCCAGTCCGGTCATCTCCAGGTCGATCCAGACCAGGCGGTTGTCTTTCGGTGCAATTTTCGCGTCAGACATGCCTCATACTCTAGGGCACGCAAAAAGCCCGGCCGCCAGGGAAGTGTTCCCATGTGTCGGCCGGGCTGAAAGCGTGGGGTGTGCGGAGACCCCGCTGAGGGTGTGTGGCCTACTTGGCCTGCTCGGCGTGCGGGTCCGCGGTGTCCTGCTTGATCACGCCGAAGGAGCCGTCGGCGAACTTGGCGATGGTATCGCCGGCCTCGGCGGTCTCGCCGCCCGGGACGTCGAGCTGGACCAGATCGAAGGTCTGGGTCTCGGGCTCGGAGAATTCGCCGCCGTCGAACCACTCCTGGAATGCGGCCGCGGCGGTGCCGGAGCCGGAGAACTCGTGGGACTCGACGACCTCCGGGGTGGAGGCGTCGATTTTGGCGCCGTCGGCGAGGGCGTCATCGGCAGGCACGGACTCCTGCGCCACCGCGGCGGTGTCGGTGTCCTGGGTGGCCGGCTCCGCGGCACCGGCCTCCGGCAGAGCGGGGCCGAGGTTGCCGCCCAGCAGGGCGAGGAGAAGGGCAGATGCAGAAGTAGTAACGGTGTTCAACATGCCGCCTACGATAACGAGGTGCGTCTGCAGTGTTAACCCCTTCCAGTCAACCGGCAGGGGATTTAGACGCTGGTGGCAGATTTAATTCGCTCTTGGGAAACGGCTTAGCCCATCTTGGCGTAGAACTTGCCCATCAGCGGTGACAGCAGTCCGGTGGGCGCGACCTTGGAGACGGCATTCATCGCTTTCGACAGCGGGCCGGGAACGACGCGGCGCTGGTTGCGGGCCATCGCCTCGATGGTCTCGCGGGAGCAGGACTCGTAGGTGGTCCACAAAAAGTCGGGCACCACCTTGTCCACGATGGACTGCTCCTCGTCGGGGATGGTCGCCTCCCGCACCGGGCCGGGGGCGAGCAGCGTGCAGTGCACGCCGGTGCCCTTCAGCTCGTAGTGCAGGGCCTCGGTAAAGGCGTTCACGCCCGCCTTGGTGAACACGTAGGTCGCGTTGTTGGGAATGGGGACGTTTCCGGCTGCGGAGCCGACGTTGCAGATGGCGCCGCGGCCGCGCTGGGTCATCTGCATGACTGCGGCGCGGGTAATGCGGTGGACGGCAGTGCCGTTGAGCGCGAACTGGGCGGTCTCGTAGTCCCAGTCCTGCTCGGTAAACGGGCCGAAGCTCGCGATACCCGCCGAGTTCACCACGATGGACACCTCGTGGCCGTTGATGAAGTCCACCACTCGGTCCACGCCGTCCGCCTGCGAGAGGTCGGCGGCCAGCGGCGTGGCCTCGACGCCGTGGCGGGATTGGAGTTCATCGGCAAGGCGGGAAAGCACTTCCTCGCGCCGGGCGACGAGCACGACGTTGAAACCTATCGCGGCGAAGTCACGTGCCATCGCCTGGCCGATGCCCTGGCTCGCGCCGGTGATCAGCGCGTGCGATTCGCGGGAGGGGGCGGGCAGGCCGACCGGCTGGTGGCGGGAAACGGGCGTGGCGGTCATGGTGATTTTCCTTTCGCGGTTTACTGCAGCGGGCCCATCTGGACGAACGTGTGCCAAGTATCCCATTCGTCCTGAAGCTGGGCGCGGCGGGACTCGTCGCTGGCCACGCCATCGATAAGGCTGGCGTCCTGCATGCGGATGCCGTTGGGGAAGAACAGGGCCGCGTGTGCCGATGCCCCGTAGCGCAGCACCGGCACCAGGTTCATGCCGTCGAAGGACAGCTGGGCGTTCGGCCGGACGTCGAGCCCGGCGATAGCGGCGAGGGTGGGGGCGAGATCCATCGGGGAGACCAGTTCGCGGCTCTCGCCACTTTCTGCCACCCCGGGCCAGAAGATGGCCAGCGGGGTGGGCTCAGCGGAATCGGCCGGCTGCCCGAGGGTCGCCACAGCCAGGATGCCGTCCGGGCGGGGGAGGGTGAGATTGCTGGGCTCTTCCCACAGGCGGAAGACGTTCTGGGGCTCGTTCGGAGTGTCGGTGCCTTCGGTGACGTGCCAGCCGGCGTCGGTGAACACATCGGTGATGCGGGTGGTGGCCTTTCGCTGCGGGTACTGGCCCGTCAGTGTCGAGTTGCGCGCCTCGGAGTAGGTCGGCGACGGCGTCCAGGCGTTGGAAAAGCGCATCCCCGGCGGGTCGAGGTGCTCCGGCCAGCGCGTGAACGTGGCGAGGGTGATGTCCATCGCGGTGCTTCTTCTTTCTCGGCGACAATCTTCTGGCAGCGGCTACCCGGGTAGCGGATAACCGCCCTTAGATTAGCGCGCAGCGGACAGTCCGATTCCCGCATTGAGGTTATGGACAAAGTATTCCGGAATGGTTAGTATGAAAACTATGGGAAGGCCTCGTGAGTTCGAAGAAGCAGAAGTCCTCTCCACGGCGACGCGCATGTTCGGCAGGAGAGGCTTTAATGCGTTGTCTGTCGATGCGGTGCTGACTGAACTCGGATTGAACCGGTCGAGCTTTTACAAGATCTATGGCTCGAAGCATGGACTGTTCCGGGCGGTGCTGGAGGCGGTGTGCGCCAACGCTGAGGCTGGGGCGGTAGATAACGCGGCGAAAGACTTTACCGTCGTGTCGCTGGTCGAAGTGGCCCCGGGAAGCCGGGATGTGCGCGCACTGACGCAGCGCGCGGTTCAGCTGTGCTTTGGCGATGACTTCTGCGCTGTAGGCCAGCACGTGGTCTCCCGTGTTCACCGGATTGCACGAAGTGAAGGGAAAGAATCATGAGCAACAAAGTGACGTTGACGGACACCGCGCTCGTCGTCGAGCCGCGCGGCCTGGACAAGATGTGGACTTTTACCGGGAGCCTCGAAATCCCGTGGGACCACGTCCGCGGGGCAACGCACGACCCGGGAATGAAGCAAGAACCGAAAGGCTGGCGCGGCCCGGGCCTGCGGGTCGGGCAGAAGCTGTCAGGAACATTCCATGCGGACGGCGAGCGCCAGTTCTGGAATGTCAATGGATTTGAAGACGCCGTCGTCATCGAACTGCGGGACGAGGACTACACCCGGCTTATCGTTTCGCTGGATGATCCGGTGGGGTCGGCGGCGCGTATCAACGAGCGCGCGCAGGCTGACTAGAACGCGCGCCCGTGTTTAGTGCTTAGAGAGTGAACTCTTGGTTGTCGCCTGCCACGGTGAACGCGCCGGAGTAGACCGCGCGGGCGGCGTCGAACGCGGAATCGGGCGCATGCCCCGGCACGATGTGGTGAAGCGCGAGCTGCTTCGCCTGCGCGTCGGCCGCGATAGTTGCGGCGTCCTTTGCCGACGAGTGCGACTTCTCGTGGTGCTCGATAACGGACGGCTCCGGCACGGTGCGGTAGACCCAGTCGAAATCGATGGCCTCGTGCAGGAGTAGATCCGTGCGGTCTGCCAAGCGCCGCAGGTTGGTGGAAAAGCCCGTATCGCCGGAAATGGTCACGCTCTTGCCGCCGGCGGTGTCGAAGCGGAACGCGAACGCCGGCGCGATGGGCGGGTGCACTACCAGGGTGGCGGTGACCGTGACCCGCTCGTCTTCGAAGATGACGAAGGGTTCCATCTCGGGGGAGAAGTTGTCGTTCGGGTGGTAGCCGATCCCGTCGGGGATCTGGATATCGCGGCCGCACCACAGGTTTTCTGGGTTCCGGCGCAGCGAATCCATCACGCGATCGTTGATGTCCGTCGCTCCCGCGCGCAAGTAGCGCTGCACGGTGGCGGCGGTACCCGGCGTCGGATCGTCGGGAAAGGCCGGCGCCACTGGCTCGGTAGCCAATTGCGAGACCGGTGGCAGTTCCCCGCGGTCGCCGGGACCAAAGACCGGGATGGTGACATTCGGGTCGCAGATATCGGGGAAGCCGAGCACCATCACGTTGTTGAGGTCGATGAGGTGGTCGGAATGTAGATGGGTAATAAAAATGCCGCCGAGATCGGGGAACTCTAACCCAGCCTTGCGGATCTGGCGATAGACGCTCTGGCCGCAGTCGACGAGGTACCACTTGTCACCCACCACAACGGCAGTGGCGATGCCGCAGCGCGGCTCACGTTTTCCTTCGTGCAGCCAGGTGCGCGGACCTCCGGCGGTACCAAGCGTGATCACCTTCAGTTCGTCAGCCAAGGGTCCGGGTCCTTTCTGGGTGAGGGGGGTAGTCGAGATTCTCTCGACCCAGGATATGCGGGACCGGCTACTGCGCACTGTCTGCGTAAAAGCGCCCCTACCAGGACTCGAACCCGGGACACGCGGGGTAGAAACCCGCTGCTCTAATCCACTGAGCTATAGGGGCAGGCGTTTGCGCACACCGCGTGGCACATGATGGACGCGGCACGCACGAACGCTAGCAGTGTAACCCAGCGGCGCGACGAAACTGAAAGTACGGGCAGGCGCGAGGGTTAGGGCGCGGGTTGCGGGGCCGTTTACAATAGCGGCCATGTCGAAGGCCCAGGAAGATTCCGCAGATTCCGCTGTCCAGGGCGGGAAACGTGCGGGGAAGAGAGTGAAGGGAAGCTGGCCGGTCTACCTCATCGCGGCGATTTTCGCCGGCGTGGTGGCCGGGTTCATCTCGTATTTCTTTCTCGCGGACTCGCTCGCCGCGCTGGGCATCCCCGACCCCGGGCGGCTCACCACGGTGGGGCTGCCCTTCCTCCGCGGCGCGTTCTGGCTCAGCCTCGCGGTGGCGGTGGGGTCGTTCATGGTCTCCGCGTTCCTGATTTCCCCGCGGGTGCCGGGAGGCGACAACGACCGCCTCATCGAGGCGCCACTGACTGTCGATGGCCACGTGGCCGCCCGCACCGGCGCGTGGGCGGCGCTGGTCTCCGCACTCATCGCATTTCTGGAAGTCCCGCTGGTCATGTCGGACGTGTCCGGCACCCCGTTCTTCCAGACACTCAACCCGCAGATGATGGGCGTGGCGCTTAGCCAAATTGCCACCTCCCAGGTGTGGCTGGTCACCGCGATTATGTGCGTCATACTGGCCATCGGCGGGTTTGTCTCCCGGATGTGGGCGGGACAGCCGCCGCTTTTGGTCCTATCGGTGCTGTGCGTGGTGCCGCTCGGCATGGAGGGCCACTCCGCCTCCGGCGGTGACCACGACTACGGCACGAACACGCTCATCTGGCACCTGGTGTTCATGATCCTGTGGGTCGGCGGGCTCATCGGGCTTATCGCTCATGCGCGCCGGCTCGGCCCGGAGCTGCCGCTGGCGGTGCGCCGCTATTCGCGCCTGGCGTTCATCGCGATCTGCGCGATGGCGATCTCCGGTGTCATCAACGCCGCGATCCGCATCGAGTTCAGCGACTGGTTCACCACCCGCTACGGACTCATCATCACCACGAAGGCGCTGCTGACCATCGCGTTAGGCATCCTGGGGCTCGCGCACCGCACGCTCACCATCCCGCAGCTTAAACACAAGCCGCAGCTGTTCCGGCGCATCGCCATCGGCGAGGTGCTCGTTATGGCAGCGACAGTCGGCGTGGCCATCACCATGGGGCGTACTCCGCCGCCCCCGCCGCGTGACCCCAACCTTTCGGCCATGCAGATCCAGATGGGCTACAACCTGGACCAGCCGCCGTCGGTCATTAACGTGTGGACCCAGTTCCGCTTCGACGTCATGTTCGGCGTCATCGGCTTAGGTCTCGCGGCCTTCTACGCCTGGTCCGTCTACCGCCTGCACAAGCGCGGGCTGTCGTGGCCGGTAGGCCGCACCATCTGGTGGATGCTGGGCTCGCTGGGACTCACCCTGGTCATGTCCACCGGTATCGGGCTGTACATGCCGGCGATGTACTCGATGCACATGCTCGCCCACATGGTGCTGTCCATGGTCATCCCGCTCTTCTTAGTACTGGGCGCGCCGATGACCCTGCTCATGGAGGCCTACCCGTCGGGCCGACCCGGGCAGCCGACCATTCACGACTGGGTCGTCGCGCTGACCAAGTCGCGGGCGCTGCGGGTCATTACCCATCCCGCGGTCAACCTGGTGCAGTTCCTGTTCTTCTTCTACGCGCTGTACCTAAACTTCGACCTGTACCAGGTGGCCATCTCCGAGCACGCCGGCCACGTGATCATGAACTGGGTCTTCCTGCTGTCCGGGTTCATCTACTTCTGGGAGGTCGTTGGCCCGGACCCGCTGCCGCACCGCGCGCCCATTCGCGTGCGCCTGCTCATCCTGTTTTTCTCGATGCCGATCCACCTCTTCCTCGGCGTGTACCTCATGCAGCTCAACCAGATCCTGGGCGAGGAGTTCTACCTGAGCCTCAACCTGCCGTGGGATCAGGACCTGCGCAACGATCAGCGCCAAGGAGGTGGCATCGCCTGGGGCTTCGGCCAGTTCCCGTTGGTCATCGTCTTCGGCAAGCTCTTTATGGAGTGGCTCCGCGAGGATCACTCCGAGGCCCGGCGTTTCGATGCCAAGGCGGACATCGACCACGACCAGGACCTAAGCGATTACAACGCGATGTTGGAACAGCTCAACAAGACCGGCGACCAGTCGGTCTTCCGCCAGCAGTAGACACCCGCGCGCGCCGGCGAGGGCAGTGCCGGCGCGCAAATAAAAGCCCCGCGCTCTATACACGGGTGGTAGTGTGGAAAGCAAGGGTTCGGGCGCCGGGCTGTGGATAACTGGGGGTTTTCGGGGCATCGCCAAGCGCCGGGCGCGTTTCGGCGGGAGTTATCCACAGGCAGCCGAAAGAACGCTTGCCACCCCGGCCAAACCGGGTGACGATGCGGTGTGACGCGGTCAAAGGGCCGCGGATTTAACTCACACACTGCAACTTTGAGGAGAAGTTATGTCGCAACACCCGATTACCCTGACCGGCCGGCTGACCGAGACGCCGACGCTGAGCAAGATCAATACCGATATGTACAAGGTGACCTTCCGGGTGGCCTCGTCGAAGCGGCGGAAGACCGACCAGGGGTGGAATGATTTCGACCCGCTGTTTATCGGCGTGGAGGCCTGGGGTCAGTTCGCCATTAACATCCGCGCGTCTCTGGAAAAGGGCATGCCGGTGGTCGTGGTGGGCTCGTTGTGCTCGTCGGAATGGCAGGACCGTGAGACGGGGCAGAACCGCTCGCGCATCGTCATCAAGGCGCAGTACGTCGGCCTGGACTTGAACCACCACGTCATCGGCTCGAAGCGCATCGCCGTGACCCACAACCTGGCGGGGGTCAACATGGGCGATACGGACGAGCAGGAGTTCCCCATCGACCGCGACTTCACCGTGCCGGATTCCGCGGCGCTTGGCGATGCCACCTCGGCCGAGAACTCCTCGCCCGCCGCGGTGGGAGATTCGGCCGCGGACTCGGCGGCCGACCGCCGCGCCGCTGCGATGTCGGCGGCGTCCATGCATTCCGCAGCCGCAGGCGCAGCACGGGAGCCGGAACCGGAGACGGAGCCGGATGCAGGCTACGGCCCAGAACCGGCAGCGGCGGAGCGGGAAGCGGCCGAGCGGGAAGCGGCGGAGCGGGAGGAAATGGGCACGCGTTCCCGCATAGAGGAGGCCGCCGCACCGTACTAGAGCTGGGGCGCAAGCGGCGGCGAAGTGGAGGCGCGGCCGCGGTTCGGTGCAAGTGAATGCGGCGCCTCGGGGGAGGGGCTTGCCCATGTCGTACTGATGTAGTCTTTGGGGTGTTATACCGCTAACCCCGTAAAAGATGTGAAGGGAAGACATGGGCGAGTTCATCTACACGATGAAAAACGTGCGCAAGGCCATCGGTGACAAGGTCATTTTGGATGACGTCACCATGGCCTTTTACCCGGGCGCCAAGATCGGCGTTGTCGGCCCGAACGGTGCCGGCAAGTCGTCGATTCTGAAGATCATGGCCGGGATGGACCAGCCGTCCAACGGCGAGGCCTTCCTGGATCCGGGCGCCACGGTGGGCATCCTCGAGCAGGAGCCGCCGCTGGATGATTCCAAGACCGTGCGCGAAAACGTCGAGCAGGGCCTGGGCGACATCTTTGAAAAGAAGCAGCGCTTCGAAGAGATCGCCGAGAAGATGGCCACCGACTACAGCGACGAGCTCATGGAAGAAATGGGCAAGCTGCAGGAGGAGCTCGACGCCGCGGACGCGTGGGAGGTCGACTCCAAGATCGAGCAGGCGATGGAGGCGCTGCGCTGCCCGCCGTCGGACGCTTCGGTAGAAAACCTCTCCGGTGGTGAGCGCCGCCGCGTGGCCCTGGCCAAGCTGCTTCTTACCGAGCCGGACCTGCTGCTCCTCGACGAGCCGACCAACCACCTGGACGCCGAGTCCGTCCTGTGGCTGGAGAAGCACCTGGCCGACTACCCGGGCGCGGTCCTGGCCGTGACCCACGACCGCTACTTCCTCGACCACGTCGCGGGCTGGATCTGCGAGGTCGACCGCGGCAAGCTCTACCCGTACGAGGGCAACTACTCCACCTACCTGGACAAAAAGCAGGAGCGCCTCGAGGTTGCCGGTAAGAAGGACGCGAAGCTGCGCAAGCGCCTGAAGGAAGAGCTCGCGTGGGTTCGCTCCGGTGCAAAGGCTCGCCAGGCGAAGAACAAGGCTCGTCTGGAGCGCTACGAGGAGATGGCGGCCGAGGCCGAGAAGTACAAGAAGCTCGACTTCGAAGAAATTCAGATCCCGACCCCGCCGCGCCTGGGCAACAAGGTCGTGGAGGTGGACAACCTCAACAAGGGCTTCGACGGCCGCACGCTGATCAAGGATCTGTCGTTCACCCTGCCGCGCAACGGCATCGTCGGCGTCATCGGCCCGAACGGCGTGGGCAAGACCACGCTGTTCAAGACCATCGTGGGCCTGGAGGAGCCGGATTCCGGTTCGGTCGAGGTGGGCGAGACCGTCAAGCTGTCCTACGTTGACCAGAACCGCGAGAACATCGACCCCGAGGCCACGGTCTGGGAGGTCGTCTCGGGCGGGCTCGACTACATCCACGTCGGCCAGAACGAGATGCCGTCGCGCGCGTACCTGTCCGCGTTCGGCTTCAAAGGCCCGGACCAGCAGAAGCCGTCGAAGGTGCTTTCCGGCGGTGAGCGCAACCGCCTCAACCTGGCGCTGACGCTCAAAGAGGGCGGCAACCTGATCCTCCTCGACGAGCCGACCAACGACCTGGACGTTGAGACCCTGGGCTCGCTGGAAAACGCCCTGGAGAAGTTCCCGGGCTGCGCCGTGGTCATTTCGCACGATCGCTGGTTCCTGGACCGCACCTGCACCCACATCCTTGCCTGGGAGGGCAACGTGGAAGAAGGTAAGTGGTACTGGTTCGAGGGCAACTTCGGCGACTACGAGAAGAACAAGGTTGAGCGCCTCGGCGAGGATGCTGCCCGCCCGTCGCGCGTGACCCACCGTAAGCTCAGCCGTTAACCCCGCCCCTGGCACGTTCACCCCTTTCAAAAAGGAGACAACGCACGATGGCACAGGCAACCCCGCACGAGGTGTCGGTCCCGGTCCGGTGGAGTGACTTCGACCGCTACGGGCACATGATGAACGCGAACTACATCGAGATCGCCCAAGAGGCGCGTCTCGCGTTCGCGCGCGACGTCATCTACCCGGAGATTCCGGATTTCGACGTCTTCGTCCGCCACATCGACGCCGACTTTCAGCGGCCGGTCGATCCGCGGAAGAACTCCGCGCTCACGGTGCGCTCCGCGGTGTCCAAGTTGGGCAACACCTCGCTGACCACCCGCCAGGACATCGTCGACGCGGATGGGGAGACCGCCTGCGTTATCTACACCGTCCAGGTGATGGTGGACATGCAGGCTCAGCGCCCGCGCCCGCTGTCCGATGCCGAGCGCGAGATCCTCAGCCAGCTGGTCGTGGACGAGCACTAACGCCATGCCCGACCCTGCTGAGACATTGCAGCTCACCGGCGGGGGACCGGGGCTGCAGGCCCTCCTCGCGCGTGCGGCGGGCATGGACACGCAGGCGGCCGTGCGCATCCGCCAGCTTGCCGATGGCGCACTCGACGTCTTCGTCACCACCCCATTCGAGGTCATCGCCGCCCGCCGCGCGCAAGGCTCGGTGTCCCGCGACGGTGCGGCGGTAAGTGCCGCCGCGCTAGTCAGCGCGCTCGCTGAGAACGACAGCGCCCGTGGCGCCAGCACCGACAACCCGGTCGATTTGCCGCTGGGGCCGGCGCTCGATGCGGCGTGGCCGGGCGCCTTGCCGCCGGCTAAAGGCTTCGAGCTCCTCGACACGCTCCCGGTGGCGGTCGTGCGCGATCTGTCCGACAAGGGACAGAAGCTCACCCGCGAGTTTTCCGGGCCGATGGGCCCGCCGGCGAGCCTGCTCAACCAGACGGTCGTCGCCGTCGAGGGGGACCAAGGCTCGGTGGACATCCCCATGCGCATGATCTTCGCCTGCACCAATTTGAGCCTCATCCCGGGCTTCGCCGCGCCCATGGATATCCCGCGCCACCTGCGCGTATCCAAGATGGGACGGTGGGTGCGCGTCGACGCGCCTTTCGGATCGGTGTATCACTCCACGCGGTTGTCTCTGGTGTAGCGAGACCGAAAATATAGCGCAGCTCACTTTCTTGGCTTTTCTGTGGCATTATTCATAGTGGCCGATGTTCTGAGTCTCGGCATGCCGTGCCGAGGTGGTGTAAAGGAGTGTGTGAGCTACCCATGCGTATTTCGGTACCCGCAGAAATCATGAACAACGAAAACCGCGTGGCCCTGTCGCCCCATGCGGTGGAGACCCTGACCCGCGACGGCCATGAGGTCTTCGTACAAGCCGGCGCCGGTGCGGGCGCGAACTTCACCGACGCGGACTACGAGCAGGCCGGCGCGACCGTTCTAGACAGCGCAGAGGAGACCTGGGCGAAGGCGGAGCTTCTGCTCAAGGTGAAGGAACCGCTGGAGGAGGAATACCAGTACCTCCGCGAGGACCTGCTGCTTTTTACCTACCTGCACCTCGCCGCCAACCGCGAGCTGACCGAAAACCTGGTGAAGTCCGGGATGACGTCCATCGCGTACGAGACCGTGACTGATTCCCGCGGCATGCTCCCGCTGCTTAACCCGATGTCCCAGGTCGCGGGCCGCCTCGCGGTCATCGAGGGCTCCCACCATCTCTTGTCCACCCAGGGTGGCCGCGGCGTGCTGCCGTCCGGCGTGCCGGGTACGCAGCCGGCCCGCGTTGTGGTCATCGGCGGCGGCCAGGTGGGTGCATCTGCCGTGGCGATGGCCCGCGGCCTGCGCGCCGAGGTGACTGTCTTGGACCTGGATCCGCTGGTGCTCCAGCGCTTCGACGAGCAGTACCACGGCAGCGTGCGTACCCAGATCTCCGATCCGGCCACTCTCGAGGCCGAGCTACTCGAGGCCGACCTGGTCATCGGCGCGGTGCTGGTGCCGGGTTCCGCGGCACCGAAGCTGGTCCGCGAGGACACCGTCAAGCGCATGAAGAGCGGCGCCGTGCTTGTCGATGTCGCCATTGACCAGGGCGGCTGCTTCGAGAACTCGCACAAGACCAGCCACGACGATCCGACCTTCAAGGTCCACGACACGTTGTTCTACTGCGTGGCCAACATGCCGGGCGCGGTGGCGAACACGTCCACCCGCGCGCTGACGTCGGCGACGCTGCCATACGTGCGCGCCATCGCCAGCCACGGCCTGGACCGCGCCATCGAGCGCCACGGCGGTCTCGAGCCCGGCGTGATGACCCGCGACGGCCGGCTCATCTCCGAGCCGGTGCGCGAGGCTTTCGACTGGCAGGACTAGCGCAGGCCCTTCCGGGCCTGCGCTAGGAGAGCGGGCTTTCGATTGCCCCGACTAATGCAGGCCTATTTGCGGGCGGTGCGGATGCGCCGTCCGCTAATCGGGGGTATTGACGAGCATCGCCGACACCCGCTCCATGTGGTCCCACATCATGGAGCGGTAGGCCGGCGGGATGGTCTCGTCATCGATGCGCGCAAAGGAATTGCCCATGAGGGTGAGCCACCGCTCGGCCGCGGCGCGGTCGATGCGGAACGGGTGGTGGCGCATCCGCAGGCGCGGGTGCCCGCGCTCTGCGCTGTAGGTATTCGGCCCGCCCCAGTACTGGATGAGGAAGAGCTTCAAGCGGCGGCGGGCGCCCGCCATATCTTCCGGCGGGTACATCGGGCCCAGGATGTCGTCGTCGGGGACTTGGGCGTAGAAGCCATCGACAAGCTGGTCGAACGTCGCCTCACCGCCGATGGCCTCGTAGACGTTGCCGGGGCTAATCCCCGGACCGGAAATCTGCATGGTGGGCCTAGTCTTCCTTCTTCTCGTTGGCCACGTACTGCGCGGCACCCATGCCGTGCGGGTACGGCACGCGAATGCCGGCATCCTGCATCGCGTTCAACACGTGCACCTGGGAGTGGCGCTGAACGTGCCACTGCTGGCCCGGCATCGTCTTGATGGAGATGCGGTAGGAGATGTGGTCCGGCTCCCACTCGGAGATGCCGTCGAGCACAGGCTCCGCCAGCACGTCGCCGCGGATGGCTGGGTCGCGCACGGCCTCGTGAATAGCGCGGTCGATGACCTCCCACGCGTCGGTGGCGTTGTTGGACAGGCCGACCGGGATCTGCAGGCGGCAGATGGCGTACTGGTCGGAGAAGTTGCCCACGCTCATGATGTCGCCGTTGCGCACGGTCCACAGGGTGCCGTCGATGTCGCGCACCTTGGTCACGCGCAGGGTGATGTCCTCGACCTCGCCGATGATCCCGTCTTCCAGCTGGACCACGTCGCCGATACCGTACTGATCCTCGATGAGCATGAAAATGCCGGACAGGAAGTCCTTGACCAGCGACTGGGCGCCGAAGCCCAGGGCGACGCCGACCACGCCGGCCGAGGCAATAAGTGGCGCGATGTTGATGGTGAGCGTCTGCAGGATGATAAGCCCCGTGATCGTCCACACGACGATGGCCACCGCGGAGCGGCCCACGCCGGCCAGCGTGGTAATCCGCGACTGGCGGCGGGCCTCCTTGGCCTTATCCAGGGCGCTCATCTCCGCGGCCTGCTCGCGGGCCTCGCCCCGCGCGGACGCCGGGGTGGGGCGCCGGAGGTTCGGCTTCGGGGCGGTGCGTGCCTTAGCGGCGAGCTTGTTGATGATCCGCCGGCACACCCACTGCGCGATGACCGCGAGGACGATGACGAGCAAGATCTTCAGCGGGCGGGCGATGAGCCATTGCTGCATGTGCTCGTCTTGCCACCACTCGGTCACGTTGTCGACGGCATCGCCGGCCGCATCCGCAGCGGAGCCGCCACCACCGGGAGCGGCGGCAGCGAGATTCGCGGCTAGGAAAGTGTCAAACATGGCAGAAGAAAACCACCTTCTGTAGTCAGCCGTTTCGTGCTTGCTAGATCTCGATACTAAAACGAACGACGCGCCGCGGGCCGAACGTGAATCTAAAAGCTCTCCCGGCACCCCGAACTGAACCGCTTGGTCTATAGTTTGCGGACATGACCGACCAGACCAAGCAGGACCTCGCGCGCGGGTTCGCCTCGCGCTCCATCCACGCAGGTTACGAGCCGGATAGCCACCTCGGATCCATCAACGTCCCCATTTACGCCTCCACCACCTTCGCCCAGGACGGCCTCGCCGAACTGCGTGGTGGCTTCGAGTACGGCCGTGTGGCCAACCCGACCGTGCGGGCACTGGAAAACACGCTCGCCTCTTTGGAAGGCGCCGCGTATGCGCGGGTGTTCTCGTCGGGTATGGCGGCCATCGACACGCTGGTGCGCATCCTGGTCCGCCCAGGCGACCACGTCATTTTGGGCAACGACTGTTACGGCGGCACCTACCGCCTGCTGCACGACGATTTCGGCGAGTGGGGCGTCGAGCTGTCCATCGTCGATACCACCGACCCAAAGGCGGTGGCCGCGGCCATCCGGGACAACACCAAGGTCATCTGGTTGGAAACGCCGACCAACCCGGCGCTGAACATCACCGACATCGCCGAGATCGCCGCGGTGAAACGGCACGCGAGCGTCGTCGTGGACAACACCTTCGCCACCCCGTACCTGCAAAACCCGCTGGCGCTCGACGCGGACCACGTGGTGCACTCGACCACCAAGTACCTGGGCGGGCACTCCGACGTCATCGGCGGCGCGGTGGTCACCAACGACGCGGGTGTCGATGACCGCCTGGCCTACTTCCAAGGCTGCGTCGGTGCGGTGGCCTCGCCGTTCGATGCCTATCTGAACCTACGCGGCATCAAAACCCTCGGCGTGCGCATGGACCGCCACTGCGCTAACGCGCAGGCGGTGGCGGAATACCTGGCCACGCGCCCCGAAGTGCGCCAGGTGCTCTACCCGGGGCTTGGTGATCACCCGGGGCACGCCACCGCACGGGCACAGATGCGCGGGTTCGGCGGCATGGTCTCGGTGCGCTTTCACTCCGCGGAGCACGCCAAACAGTTCTGCCTGAACACCCGCCTTATCTGCCTGGCCGAGTCGTTGGGCGGGGTGGAGTCCCTGGTGGAGCACCCGAAGAACATGACGCACGCGTCCGCGGCCGGCTCCGATCTGGTGCCGCCGGAGGATCTGGTGCGCATCTCCATCGGCATCGAGGACCGCGACGACCTGCTCGCTGACGTGGCCCAGGCGCTCGACGCCTTGGACTAGGCGCCCGCCACGCGCAGCAGCGACGCGGCCGCTTTGTCCGTTTCCTGCAACATGAGCGGATCCGTGCCCGGCAGCGGGGAGATGGTCGTATCCGGCCACTGCGCGTAGGTGGGGATGCCCACCAGGTGGAGGCGTGCGTCGCGGCTGCCGTCGGGGTGGACGGTCTGCCGGGTGGCGTCGTCCGTTTCCGGCGAGCCGGTGTCCACGCCGTGATCGGCGAAGGGGCGCAGGCGATCATCGGCAAGCAAACGCTTGGTCAGCTCATCGCCGGGGCGGCGGATATCCGGCTTGTACATCCAGGCATCGACCAGGGTGGCGGCCTCTACGGACCGTTCGCCGGAGGTGGCGCAAAAACCGGCGTCAGTCACGGTGACCTGCGGGTTGTTGCCCAGGAAGGTGATCAGACCGGCATCGACAAGCGCGAGCAACTGCTGGAAGCGGAACAGCGGCGGGCCGGAGCCGGCCATCTGCCCCAGCGCCATGAACTCCGAGTAGCGGCCCAGGCGGGACTCGCGCGTAAACCGCGCCGGCGAGCCCAGGATGGACACCGGTTTGCGTGCGGCGGAAATCTCCCACAGCGCGGCCTTTTCCGGCGACTCGGTGCCCAGCTGGGCGTGCTCGATGTGCCAGACCATGCGCTGAGCGATAAACGCGGTGACCTCGTCGGGCGACATATCCGCGGTGACCTGCGCCAGCGGGGCGGCGTACTCCGCTAGGTCGAACGGGCGGGTGGTTAGCGGCGCGGTGGCACTGGCCAGTTCGTCGGGCGAGGCCGCGTCGATGGCGGTGTGGATTTCGGACAGTGGCGCGGTGAGCGCGTCTGGGGCGGTGCGCGCCAGGGTGGTGAAGTAGGCCGTGTACGCGTCGCGGGCGATGGCCGGCCACACCGCGGTGGCGAAGTCGATGTCGCTTTCCCCGCTGAGTGCGGCGATCGCGTCCTTGGTCCGCTTCAGCGTCGCCTTCGGCGGCAGGCCGCCGTAGTCCGACTTGGGGAAGAAGGGGAAACCGCGCCGCGAGGTCACCACGAAGTGCGGCTCGTTACCGGTTGCCTCGTAGCGCAGGCCGCTGCGCGCGGACTCGTCGGCGATAAAGCGCCCGCCGCGCCCGATGGTGGAAAGCGCCATGATGTCGTAAAAGCCCATGCCGAGCCCCCGGGTGAGAACGCGCTCGCCGGCGGGGATGTCCGCGTAGTTCTGGTCGATGGGGTTGCCGGGGCGGATCCAGCGGTGGCCGGAAGCTTCCGTGGCCGCATCCGCGGTTGCCGCGGCGAACTCCTCTTCCGCCGCGCTTGGCGCGGGCTGGACCCAGCCGGCGGCCCACACGGTGGCATCGGCACGCAACGTCTCCTCGCCCTGTGCTGACTCGGTAGCGGTGGGGCGCAGGGTGAGCTCGTCGACGTCGCCGCGGTCCCGGATGCCGGTCACGCGCGCGGCGTGGCGGTGCACCGTCACCGATTCCGGCAGGCGCGCCAAGACGGCGTCCAGCACCCAGCGCAGGTACTCGCCGTATAGCGCGCGGGTGGGGTTGGACTGCGGGACGGTCGCGCGAATCTCATCGCCGTAGGTCGCCATCACCCGCTCGTCGGCCGGGTGCGCGCGGAAGAGCGCTTCCTGGGCGTCGGTGATGTCGCAGGCCGCGGGGTCATCGCCACGCAACAGCTGCAGCCACTGGTACATGGTCGGGCCCTCCACCACCGGGGCAGTCACGGTCGCGCCGGGCTCGGTGAACAGGGTGACCCGCCCAGCCAGCGTGTTCATGCACAGCGTGGACGTCTGATCCGTGTCCCACACGCGGCCGGCGCCCACCTGGACGTCGTCGATGAGGTGGATGTCCACGGCGGGGGAGTGGTCCTCGCGGCGGGCGGCGATGCGCTCGAGGACGGAAATGCCCCGCGGGCCGGCGCCGATGATGGCGATTGATGCGGTAGTCATAGCCACTATCGTGCCACACCACCCCGGTCGCGCTCGGGGTAAGCCTGCCCTTCAATATGGCCCGCTTTGACTAGACAGATCTGTACTTTCACAAGGTGATGGCGATTTTATGTCGCCCAGTTGATTAGACAGACTTGTCTTGACTCCGGTCTATTCGGCGTGCTCTAATGAGCTGCTGTGAAGAATCTGACTGCGAAAATCGTGACTGCGACGGTACTGGGAGCTATCTCGTGCTTTACCGCTGGCTGTAGCGTCGCATCGGATGCGCAGGACACCGGCTGGGTCACCTACGCCGAGCCGAATTCGTTCAAGAACCTCTACCCGCCGTCGGGCGGGTACTACCCCAACGGCGGCGTGCTCAACAACATCACCGACCGCCTCCTGTGGCAGGACCCGGACACGCTGGAGCTGCACCCATGGATCGCCACCGATCTGCCCGAGGTCAACGCGGATTCCACCGAGTTCACCTTCCACCTGCGCGACGACGTGACGTATTCGGACGGCTCCACGTTGGATGCGCACAACGTGGCGAAGAACTACGACCTGTTCGCCCGCGGCGACGAAGAGCGCATGCTCACCCCGTCCGAGCAGCTGCCGGGCTACGAGCGTTCCGAGGTGGTGGACGACTACACGGTCAAGTTCTACTTCTCCCAGCCCTCACCGGGCTTTCCGCAGTCCACCAGCGCGATGAACCAGGGGCTTTTGTCCAATGCCGCGCTCGACATGGATGACTCCGGGTTCGCGCCCGGTAATGCAGAAAAGGTCATCGGCTCCGGGCCGTTTTATATCGCGGACGAGAAGCTGGGCACCGAGCTCACCTTGAAGCGCCGCGACGATTACAACTGGGGGCCGCCGGACGCCGACCACCACGGGCCGGCCGACATCGAGGGCGTGAAGTTCGTGCTCGCCGAGGAGGACTCGGTGCGCGTGGGTTCTTTGGTCGCCCACCAGGCGGATGTCGCCCGCCAGATCGAGGCGCCGAACGAGCAGCACCTGACTTCCCACGGAGTGGAGATCTTCGCCGCCCCTACCCGCGGGGTGAACAACACCTACCACTTCCATTTCCGGCATCCACTGCTGCAGGATCAGCGGGTGCGCGAGGCGATCATCGCCGCGGTGGACCGCGACCAGATCGTGGACACGCTGTACTCGGAGTCCTACCCGAAGGCGTCGTCCATCCTGGCGCAGACCGCGGTGGGCTATAGGGAGCAGAAGGGCGCGTACGACTTCGACCCGGACAAAGCCAACCGCCTGCTCGACGAGGCCGGCTGGCAGCGCGGCGCGGACGGTATCCGCACGAAAGACGGCGAGCGCTTGTCGGTGACCTTCAACGAGTCGGTGCCGCAGCCGCGTTCGCGCGAGATGTTCACCAAGGTCCAAGAGATGCTCCGCGCCGTGGGCGTGGAGGCGCACCTCAACCCCGGTGACCGCGCGGCGCAGCAGAAGGCGATGAAGGACATCGACACTGTGCAGATCCGCCACTCCATGGTGGGGCGTGCGAACGTGGACACCATCGCCACGTGGGTCGACGGCAACGAGCGCAATTCCTTCCTCAACAAGGACGAAAAAGACGGCTCCCTCGGCGACGAAAAGCTGCAGCGCATGGCCGACGAGTTCTACGAGCTGTCCACCGAGAAGGAGCGGCTGGCCGCCGCCGGCGAGATCCAGGACTACCTCACCGAGAAGGCCTACGTGCTGCCCATGTTCGAAGAGCCGCAGGTCTTCGGCCACCAGGACTACGTCAAGGGGTTTGCCACCGAGCCCATCGGGCGGCCGACGTTCTATGGCGTGGAGCTCGACCAGACTGCCGGAGGTGACCGCTAAATGACGGGCAAAGATATCCTGCGCCGCATCGGCCAGGCTCTCATCGTGCTGTGGGCAACGTTCACGCTCGCCTACGTGCTTCTGGCGGCCCTGCCGGGCGATGCCATCGTGGCGCGCTACGACGACCCGTCGCTGGGTCTCAACGCCGAGCAGCTGGAGGCCATCCGGCACACCTACGGCGCGGACCAGCCGCTGCTGTCGCGCTACCTGTCCACCCTGGGCGGGTTCCTCACCGGGGATTTCGGCGTCTCGGTGGCCACGGGTACCTCCGTGTCCACGCTGATTGCCGATGCCCTGCCCAGCACCCTGCTCCTGGCCACCCTGGCGTTCCTTCTGGGGTCTGTGGTGGCGGTGGGCATCGCCGTAGCGGCGACTTTCTCCCGCACCCGCTTTCTTGCCGATGCCGTCCGCGCTCTCCCGCCGGTGCTCATCTCCCTGCCGACGTTCTGGATCGGCATCCTGCTCATCCAGGTCTTCTCGTTCCACCTGCGGTGGGTGCCGGTCATCGGGGCATCGACGGCGCAGGGGCTTATCCTCCCGGTGATCGCCCTGTCCGTGCCCGTGGCCGCGCAGTTGTCCCAGGTGTTCGTCCGCTCCGTCGACGAGGTGCTCGCGCAGCCCTTCGTACAGACGGTCCGTTCCCGGGGCGCGTCTGACAGCTGGGTGCTGTGGCGTAACGTAGCGCGCAACGCCATGTTGCCGACCCTGACCATGGCGGGGCTGACCTTCGGTGAGCTCATCGGCGGCTCCGTGGTCACCGAGTCCGTCTTCGCCCGCCAGGGCATCGGGGCCGTGACTGTCGATGCCGTGACCAACCGCGACACCGCCGTTCTACTCGCCATCGTGGTGCTGGCCGCGACGGCATTCATCCTCATCAACCTGGTCGTGGACCTGCTCTATCCGGTGTTGGACCCGCGGCTGCGGGCGCCCCGGACCCAGACCGCACGGAAGGCGGTGAAGTAACCATGCAGTGGAAGAAGAATCTCTCGCCGCTGACTGTCGCCTCGCTGGTCATCCTCGCCATCGCGATCCTCTGGGCGTTGGTGCCGGGGCTGTTCACCAACCAAAACCCGATCCAGGGCGGCGACACCCCGGCGCTGCTGGCGCCAAGTGGGGAGCATTGGTTCGGCACCGATCCGGTGGGCCGTGACCTGTATACCCGCGTGGTCTACGGCGCGCGCCAATCGCTCCTCGGCGCCCTGCTCGCCGTGCTTTTCGGGCTCGTGGTGGGCACCATCCTCGGCGTTATCGCCGGCGTGAACAAGGGCGTGGTGGATTCGGTCATCATGCGTGTGGTGGACGTGTTCTTGTCCATCCCGTCGCTGCTGCTATCGCTCACGGTCATCATGGTGCTCGGCCACGGCACGTTCAACGCGGCGATCGCCGTCGGCGTGACCTCCGTGGCTACGTTCGCGCGCCTGGCGCGCTCCCAGGTGCTCGCGGTCGCGGCGAGCGACTACGTGGAAGCCGCCTACGGGTCCGGCGCCTCGCCGGCGCGCGTGCTGTTCCGGCACGTGCTGCCCAACTCCCTCGGCGCGGTCGTGGCAGTGGCGGCCCTCCAGTTCGGCCTGGCCATCCTGCAGCTGGCCACGCTGGGCTTTCTGGGTTACGGCGCCCCGCCGCCGGTGCCGGAATGGGGGCTTTTGGTCTCCGAATCGCGCGACTACATCGCCACCGCCGGCTGGCTGACCCTGCTGCCCGGCGTGGTCATCGTGCTGGTCGTCCTGGCGGCGAACCATCTCAGCCAGACTCTGCGAAAGGCGGCCTGACATGGATACTCTGCTGAAGATTTCCGACCTCTCGGTGGCGTACCGCACGCCCCGCCAGGGCGAAAAGCTGGCGGTCAGCGGCGTGAGCCTGGCGGTATCTCCCGGGGAGATGACCGCGATTGTGGGCGAGTCCGGCTCCGGCAAGTCCACCACCGCGCAGGCGGCCCTTGGCCTGCTGCCGAAGAGCGCGACGGTGCTGGGCGGGCAGATCACTTTTGCCGGCCGGGGCATGGTGGGCCTTTCGGATCGCGCCTGGCGCGACGTGCGCGGCACGCGCATCGGCTACATCCCGCAGGATCCGAACAACTCGCTCAACCCGACCAAGACCATCGGCGCCTCGGTCGGGGAGGGGCTGGCCATCCACCGGGTGGGCGATGCAAAAGCTCGCCGCGAAAAGGTGGTGCGGCTGCTGGACAAGGTCGGCATCGATAACCCGGACAAGCGCTACGACCAGTACCCGCACGAGCTGTCCGGCGGCATGAAGCAGCGCGCACTCATAGCCGCCGCCGTGGCGTTGGAGCCGGATCTCATCATCGCCGACGAGCCGACCTCCGCCCTTGACGTGACGGTGCAGAAGGTCATCCTCGATCTTCTCGATGAGATGCGCGCGGAGCTGGGCATCGGCATCCTGTTCATCACCCACGATCTCGCCGTGGCGGGCGACCGGGCCGACCGCGTGGTGGTGATGGAGGACGGTCAGGTGCGCGAATCCGGCATCGCCGCCGCGGTGCTGACTGACCCCAAGGCGCCTTACACGAAACGGTTGCTGGCCAACGCGCCGTCGCTGTCCGCCGCGCCCGTCCGGCGTCCGGCGGTTCCCGCGAACGCCGGCGCGCCAGCGCTGCTTGAGGTCCGCGACGTGACCCAGCGCTTCGGCGACTTCACCGCCGTCGACGGCGTGAGCTTTTCCGTCCCGCGCGGCTCCACGCACGCCATCGTGGGCGAGTCCGGCTCGGGCAAGACGACGACGGGGCGCAGCATCGCCATGTTTAACCGGCCCACCGCGGGCGAGGTGATGTTCAAGGGCCAGGATCTCACCCAGGCCAGCGTGAAAGAGATCCGCCGCCTGCGCGGGAGCATCCAGCTGGTGTACCAGAACCCGTACTCCTCGCTGAATCCGCGGATGAGCATCGGTGACGCGGTCGCGGAGCCGGTGCGCAACTTAGGTAGGGCGACGAAGCGCCAGGCACGGCAGACGGCCCGGGAGTTTCTCGAGCTTGTCTCGCTGGATCCGTCGATGTACGACCGCAGTCCCGCAGAACTGTCCGGTGGCCAGCGCCAGCGCGTGGCCATCGCCCGGGCGATCGTCATCGAACCCGAACTGGTGGTCTTGGACGAGGCGGTCAGCGCCCTCGACGTCACGGTGCAGGCGCAGATCCTCGAGCTGCTGGACCGCCTGCAGCGCGACCTAGATTTAACCTACGTCTTCATCTCGCACGATCTCGCGGTGGTCAACCAGATCTCAGACACGGTTAGCGTGTTGAGCCGCGGCCGGCAGGTGGAAGTGGGCAAGACCGCGGACATCTTTGCTCACCCGCAGACCGACTACACCGCGCGCCTCATCAACGCCATCCCCGGCCAGCGCTACCGCGCCGGCGACCTTAACCTGGGGCTTTAAACACACGGAACACAAAAGGAGTGATCCCTACGGTGGACATCATCAACCAGCTGGCAGAAATCGAGCCCGGCGGGCGCCTCGACGAGGTACGCAACCTCAGGCCGAAGGCCAAGCAGAACGCGCAGGCGACGTTCACGGCACTCCTCGAGCCGGAGGATACCGGCGCGTTCAGCTACGCCGAGCGCTACGCGGTCGCCGCCTTTGTCGCTGGCCTTTTCCAGGTGCCCGCCGCCGCGGAGTTCTACCTGGATTTGCTTGGCGATGCCGCCGCCGACGACATCGTTGCCGCCGTCCGCCAGGCCACCGACAGGGGCGCGACGCGCGGTCCGGCACACGATGCGGGGTTTGTGACCTTCCAGGACATCGACGGTGCTGACGCGCGCTTGAGCGCGGCCTTCGACTTCGCGCACCTGCTGGTCTTCCATCCGCAGGACGCGCGGCCGGCGGCGCTGGGGCACTTGGAGGAGGCCGGCTGGGATGCCGACGGCATCGTCAGTCTGGCCCAGCTCATTGCTTTCCTCGCGTTCCAGGTCCGCGTGGTCCACGGACTGCGCGTGCTCGGCGGGAAGGGTGACCCGGCAGGTAATACCGCGGGCGCGAATGAGGCGGCGAATGTAACCGAGGTGGAATCTGCAGGCGCGGACTCCACCTCGCCGGGCTGGCACGTTGCCGGGGACGTTATCGTGCCGGAGGTGCACGCCCCAGAAGGGTTCGTCAACCACTCGCTGGGCTGGAAACCGTGGATCCCGGCGGTGGCCAAGGAAGACATGACGCCGCAGCAGATCGATGCGCTGATCAAGCCCGAGCGCGTGGACAGCGAGTACTTCCGGCTGCTCGCCCGCGCCCCGGAGGCGCTGCGGGCGCGCACGGAGACGGACCTGGACATCTTCTACAACACTGACGGTGGCATGGCCCGCGCCGAACGCGAGCTGGCGGCCACGGTGGTCTCCCGGCTCAACGGCTGTGCTTACTGCGCCTCCGTGCACCAGGCCCGCTGCGTGGATGAGGGCGGCGACCGCGAAGTAGTCGATCGCCTGTTGGATGAAGGTGTGGACACGGACTTGGGCTCGGACTACTGGTCCGCCATCCGGAACGCGGCGGTGGCGCTGACTCGCACGCCCAGCGAGTTCACCGCCAAACATATTGATGCGGTGCGTGCAGCCGCGCCGGGTGTGGCGGCCGCTTCACCGGGCACGGAATCGGCTGGTCACGCCGATGCCGTGGTCATTGACCTCATCAACTGCTCGTCGTTCTTTAACTGGGCCAACCGGCTAATGCTCACCCTCGGTGAGCCCGACGTGCCGCGCCGCTTTCGGTAGGCTCACGGGGCATGAACGCTCCGACTAAGACTGCAGTAGTTACCGGCGCGACCGGTGGAATGGGCCGCGAGATCGTCGCGGATCTCGCCCGCGACCACCACGTCATCGCGCTTGGCCGAAACGCGGACAAGCTCGCCCAGCTGGCCGCCGAGAACGACACCGTCACCACCGTGGCCGGCGATCTCACCGGTGACGGGGTGAGCGCGCTCGAGCTGCCAGAGCTGGAACGGGTCGACGTGCTCGTGCACGGCGCGGCCATCGCCCGTCGCGCCACCGTGGCGGAGGCGAGCGCCGATGAGTGGCGCGCCCACCTCGACTTGAACGTCGTGGCGCCGGCGCTTCTCACCCAGCGCCTGCTGCCAGCCCTGCGCGCCGCCGGCGGCACGGTCTGCTTCATCAACTCCGGCGCGGGCGTGGGCGCGCACCCGAATAACACGCCGTATGCCGCCAGCAAGCACGCGCTCAACGCACTCGCAGACTCGCTGCGCAAGGAAGAACACGGCATCCGCGTCACCACGGTCGCGCCGGGCCCGACCGACACGGACATGCTCAAGGGCCTGCAGGACTACGACCCGGAAACGGTCATCGCGCCGGTAGAGGTCGCCCACGCCATCCGCGCGGCCGTGGACGCGGGGGAGACCACCCAGCTCACCCACATCAACGTGCGCCCGCGCATCGAGTTGGCAGACCGCTAACGCCCGCTCACCGGCCGGCAAGCGGGCGTTCGCAGTCTGAGTTATCGCGCTGCTACGGCAGAAGTGCCTGGGCCAGGGCGGTGCCCACCACGCACGAGGTGATGACGGAGATAAAGCCCGGGATGATGAACGAGTGGTTGATCACGAACTTGCCGATGCGCGTGGTGCCCGTCCGGTCGAAGCCGATGCAGGCGAGATCCGATGGATACGTCGGCAGGATGAAGTAGCCGTAGGCGGCGCCGTAGAACCCGACGATGATGGCGGGATCGATGCCCAGCTGCAGGCCGATGGGTGCGATGGCCACCAGCGCGGCGGCCTGGGAGTTGACCAGCTTGGACACGATGAGCAACGCCACGGCGTAGGCCCACGGGGCGGCGGCGACGACATCGCCAAGCCCGGCCTTCAACGCGTCGAGGTGGGACTGGAAGAACGTGTCGGCCATCCACGCCACTCCGAAGACGGAGAACACCGCCGTCATGCCGGCCTTAAACACCTGGGTGGACGCGATCTTTTTGTGGTCGACCTTGCAGGTCAACAGGATGATAGCGCCGGCAACGAGCATGACCATCTGAATGACCAGGTTCATTGAGACGGGGCTGAGCTTGCCGTCCTCGCCCGGTACGAGCGGGCGCAGGAACTCGAAGGCTCCGAGCAGGACCACGCTGGCGATAGCGACCAAGAAGATGACCACAGACCGCTTCGCCTCCGGGGAGAAGGTCTGGCCGATGAGCGAGTGCGAAGAATCCTGGATGGACTTGGCAAACTCCGGGTCCTTGAGCCGTTCCTGGAAGACCGGGTCCTTGTCCAGATCCTTGCCGCGGCGCAGCGACCACAGGGCCGCGAGAATGACGCCGCTGAGCGAGGCCGGAATGGCCACCATGAGGATCTGCGGGATGGAATACGCCTTGTCGATGACCCCGGCGTGCTCCGCCAGGATGGAGGCGAGCGACACGGTGGCCACCGACACCGGGGAGGCGGTAATGCCCATTTGTGCGGAGGTGGACGAGACCGCCATCGGGCGCTCCGGGCGGATGCCTTTCTTCAGCGCGATGTCTTCAATGATGGGAAACATCGTGTAGACCACGTGCCCGGTGCCGCACAAGACGGTGAGGAACCAGGTGGTAATCGGCGCGAGGATGGTGACCCGCTCGGGGTGGGCGCGAAGAATCTTTTCCGCGAATTGCATCATCACTTCCAGGCCGCGGGCCTGTTGGAGAGTGGCCGCACAGCCGATGACCGCGATGATGGTGAGCATCACCGAGACCGGCGGCTCACCCGGTGCCAGGCCGAAGAGGAAGACCATGAGCATCAGCCCGATGCCCGAGATCAGGCCAAGGCCTAGCCCGCCGTAGCGAGTGCCTAGTAGCAGGGCGCCCAGGATGATAAGGATTTGCAGAACGATCGCCACGGCCGAATCGGGGGCGATGAGAGACGCGAGCATGCGTGCGCCTTTCCGCTAGTTCAGAGGTTGGTACATAAGCAGAATATGTACCCGCGGAAAGGCAAAGCCAGCTGCGCGTGCGAGGAAATTATCACAGCGTGACAATTTCTTCGCAGACCCGCCTGCGGAGTATAATCCCAGCGTAACGGGCATACGGTTAGGGAGAAAGCGACGGGGCGCTTTCTCCTCGCCGATTACTTCGCGTACAACCTGCTCCGCCGCGGCCTACTTCTCGGCGTCGTGGCTATTGGTACCGTTCGCGTCGACGGCGCGGTTGCGCAGCGCGCGGGCGGTGCGGTCGCGCTGCTCGGTGACCACGCGGCGCAGCCCGCCCGGCAGATCGCGGCGCAGGAACTCATCGGCACGCGTGAGCGCTTCCTCAGATACGTCCCAGCGCGGGTACGCGCCCGTGACGGTGGTCAGCGCTACCTCGCCGGAAGCGTTGGACCACATCTTCTCGGCGCGCTCGAAGTAGTCCGGAGTAAGCGGCAACAGGTGCTCGGTCGAGCCGGGGTAGGTGAGCCCCTCGAGCTTGTGGCGCAGCTCCAGGTTGCTCAACTCGCCGGAGAAGATCTCCTCCCAGACCTGCTTCTTGTTCGCGTCGGTGTTCTCAGCCGCGCGGGCGCGCAGCGCGGCTTGGCGGCCGCTCGCGGTGTTGTCGCGCTGCTCCTCGGCGGCGATGGTGGCCTCTGGATCGTCCAGCGCGCCGTCAGCGACCAGCGCCGCGATCGCGCGCCAGCGCAGGTCGTTGTCCTCGGAACTAGCCAGCTTGTCCTGCAGGAAAGTACGCGCGGCGTCGTTGAGGTGCACCTTGGTCAGCGCCTGGGTGAAGATGAGCTGGGATTCGGCGTCACGGGAGTGCTCGGCGCCGTCCAAGAGGACATCGGCAAGCTGGCCCCAGCCGGTGGCTTCGGCCCACTGCGGGTCGGCGTAGTTGGTCAGCGCGGTGGTGGCCTGCATGAGGATGCGCTCGAGGACAGCGCGCTCGGTTTCGGCCTGGGCGCCGCGGGCGACCAGTGCGACGAAGTCGCGGGCGCGCATGGTGCCTGCCCGGGTCATCTCCCAGGCGGCGGACCAGATCAGCGTGCGCGCCATCGGATCGGCAATCTTGTCGATGTTCTCCGTAGCGAACCGCAGCGACGCCGTGTCCAAATCCTGCAGGCAGTAGGTGAGATCGTCGTCGTTGACCAGCACCATGTCGGCAGCCGCGACGCCGTTGAGCTGCGGCACCGAGGTGGCCTCGCCGGAGATGTCGAGCTCCACCTGCTGGTAGCGGCGGACGGTGTCGCCCTCCAGGCGGTAGAGTCCCACGGCGATGCGGTGGGTGCGCAGAGTGTCGCCGTACTGCTTGATGCCGAAGTCGGAGTAGGTGCCGTCGTCGGCCACGTTGAACTTTGCGGCAAGCGTGTTCACGCCGGTGGTCTTCAGCCACTGCTGGGCCCAGAAGCTCAAGTCGCGGCCCGAGGCGTCTTCCAAGTGGCCGAGCAGATCGGAAAAGCTGGCGTTATCCCACTGGTGAGCGGCGAAGTGGCGGCGCACTCCGGCGAAGAAGTTTTCCCGACCCACGTACGCCTGCAGCTGCTTGAGCACGCTCGCGCCCTTGGCGTAGGTAATGCCGTCGAAGTTCTGCTCGACGGTCTCGATGTCCGTGGCGTCGGTGGAAATCGGGTGCGTGGTGGGCAGCTGGTCCTGCTGGTAGGCCCAGGATTTTTCCACGTTGGCGAAGGTGACCCAGGCGGTGTCGTACTCGGTTTCTTCTGCCTGCGAGATGGCGGCCGACCAGGTGGCGAAGGACTCGTTGAGCCACAGATCGTCCCACCAGCGCATGGTGACCAGGTCGCCGAACCACATGTGCGCCAGCTCGTGGAGGATGGTGTCCGCGCGGCGCTCGTAGCGGTAGTGCGTGGCCTGGGAGGTGAACACGTACTCGTCGCGGATGGTCACGCACCCGGCGTTTTCCATCGCGCCGGCGTTGAACTCGGGCACGAAGATCTGGTCGTACTTGCCGTACGGGTACGCGTAGCCGAAGTTGCGGTGGTAGAAGTCGAAACCCTGCTTGGTCTCGGTGAACAGGCGCTCGTAGTCCAGGTGGTCCGCCAGCGACTGGCGGCAGTAGATCCCCAGCGGCACCTCGACCGCCTCCGGCTGGCCCTCCGGGGTCTCCGGGTGGTGGGTGAGCTCGCCGCGCCAGGTGGTGGTTTCCTCGTGGTAAGGGCCGGCGCACACCGCGATGAGGTACGTCGACAGCGGGTAGTCCACCTTCGCGCGGGCGGTAGCACCGTCCCAGGTGACGGGGGAGTTGGTGATGACCTTCCAGTCGTCCGGGACGGTAAAGGCTAGGTCGTAGGTGGCCTTCATGTCCGGCTGATCGAAGCAGGCGAACACGCGCTTGGCGTCGGCGGCCTCGAACTGGGTGTAGAAGTAGGTCTTCCCGTCGGCCGGGTCGACGAAGCGGTGCAGGCCCTCGCCGGTGCGGGAGAACGGGATCTTCGCGGTGACCTTCAGCTCGTAGTCCATCTCCTGCAGGCCGGACAGCGGGATGCCATAGGTGGGGTTGTACGCGTTGGTGGGCAGGGGGTTGCCGTTCAAGCGGACATCGACAAGCTCGCCGGCACGCAGGTCGATGAACGTGCTGTCTTTGGCATGCGCCCGGAACGTGGCCGTCGTCGTGGAGACGAAGTACTCCTCGGACGCGGTGAGGTCGAGGTGCACGTCGTAGTGGTGCGCGGTGACCAGCTGGGAACGCTTCGCGGCTTCGTCGCGGGTGAGGTTCACGGAAGTCATGATTAGCCACATCCCTTCGTGTTGGGTGCTTGAGTTTTGGTCAATGCATCCACCCTAAACCGCCGCCTACAGTGGGGTGGGTAACACTCCAGAAATAGTTCACTGACACGGATTGGATGGATGACAATGGCTGAGCCCGTGAAGTTTTGGTTCGACGTCATGTGCCCGTTCGCGTGGGCGACCTCGCGCTGGATCAAAGAGGCGGAGAAGGTCCGCGACATCGAGGTGCAGTTCGTGCCGATGTCCCTGGCCATCTTGAACGACGGCAACGACGACCAGGATGACGACCACAAGAAGGTCATGGAGGCCGCCTGGGGTCCGGCCCGCGTGTTTGCCAAGGTGGCGGATGAAGAGCCAAACAAGGTCGACGCGCTCTACACCGCGATGGGCACCAAGGTGCACGTGGAAGAAAACGACCACCGTCAGGGCTTTGGCGCTTACGACGACATCATCGCCGCCGCGCTCGAGGAGGTCGGCCTCGATGCCTCCTACGCTGAGGTGGCCAACACCGATGCGGTGGATGAGAAGCTCAAGGCGTTCCACGACGAGGCGATTGATAAGGTCGGCGACGACGTGGGTACCCCGGTGGTGGAGATGAAAGGTTCGGCGTTCTTCGGGCCCGTCATCACCCGCATCCCCACCGGGGAGAAGGCAGGTGCGCTTTTCGATGCCGCCGTGGGCCTCGCCGTCGACCCGTACTTCTTCGAGCTCAAGCGCACCCGCACCGAGATGCCGGAGGCGCAAGTGGGTGAGAAGTCCGGCGACTAGACTCTAGGCGTCTCATCCACCGGATATCCGCGCGCTGTCGGCGCGGGCAACGACTGCGAAAAAGGAGCTATTAGACCGCCATGCGTATTTACCTAGGCGCTGACCACGCTGGTTTCGATGCGAAGAAGCTCATCAAGGAACACCTGACCACCGCCGGCCACGACGTGGTCGATTGCGGCGCGCACGAGTACGACGCCAATGACGACTACCCGGCGTTTTGCATCGCCGCCGCGCAGCGCACCGTGGACGATCCGGGCGCGCTCGGCATCGTCCTGGGCGGTTCCGGCAACGGCGAGCAGATCGCGGCGAATAAGGTCAAGGGCGTGCGCTGCGCCCTCGCGTGGTCTGAGGAGACCGCGCGCCTGGCCCGCGAGCACAACAACGCCCAGGTCATCGGCATCGGCGGCCGCATGCACTCCGAGGACGAAATTCTGAAGATCGTCGACGCCTTCGTTGATCAGCAGTGGTCCGAGGCGGAGCGCCACCAGCGCCGCATCGACATCCTCGCCGACTACGAGCGCACCGGCGTCGCGCCGGAGGTGCCGGAGGCTTCTGAGGCGTAGTAGCGCCCGCTTCCCAGCGCGCGTGTTTCAGTGCGCGCTTCCCAGTTACTGATGGCGCGCGAGAAATGAGCCAATTTCGGTCCGATCTTCGCGGTTTTGCGGCGAAAATGGAGCATATCTCGCGCGCGGGAGCTCGGGGCCGCGCAAAGCGCGACTGCGCGGGCGGGGAAGGGACTACACCGCGTGAATTGCCGCAAGTTAGTTTTCTACTTGAGACGGAGCTTGCGTCGGCGACGATACTCGTTGTACTCCTCGAGAGCTTGGTCGACGGTCTTTTCGAAGCTGCCCAGTATCTCCGTCTGCTCCGGATGGGCCGGATACCCAATCCCCTGATAGTCCCTGACCAGAATTAACGCTCCCGCTATTAATTCCCATCGACCGCCTGGCTTGTTCGGATACAGCTGCCTGACCAGGCGGGTTCCCCAATGATCCGCCGGGAATACCGACCATTTGGTCTTCCACAGATCCTCCGAGGCCAACACGTCCTCCTCGATGATCTCTCGGGCGCGTTCCTTCTCCAACTCCCTCTCGGCGATGATCTGGTTCAGCGGCTCGAGATACCGTTCCTTTATCTGGTCGTCGGTCAGCATCCGTGCCTGGTTGAGTAGCTGGTGCCTGGTCAACCCGTCTGCTACCTTTATCCCGGTCTGCTGCGAGTACCGGCGCAGCACCATCGTCTCGTTCGCTGTGAGCAGATCCTCCCACTCCTGCTGCATGCGCTCGTACTGCTCGTCCAACTCCTCGTTGGTCACTGTCATCCCGGCCGCGTCGTAAGCCCGGCGCATCGTTGCTTTCTGCAGAATCATCGTGTAATTCCTCCCAGGTCGAACAGGTAAAACTGGTCTGAATCAATTTTCTTTCGGCGCGCCATACTTGTGAACCACAGGTCACAGCGCACACAGTTTCTGCGCATCACCATGTGCAGTTACCGAAGTCCCGGTCGCGCGGGTCTACCCACTCGCACGGAATAAAGGCGTGCCCAGTAGGCTCCTCCACCTCAGGGATCGGGGTCTCTTCCTCGACAACCGGAGCGGTGTCGCCGTTATACAAACGCACATCCCGGCCTTCCTTTTCGGCCTGCTTGTTCTCCCACCCATCTACGACATGGCCAAAGACCGCTCCGCCCGCAGCAAGCGCACCGCCGCCAAACAGCCACAGGAAACATAGAATGCCGGCCAACACACTGGCGGCACCGAGCTTCCGGCTGCGGATGCCCTTATAAGCACACCAAACGATAATTGCGATAAAGCCGATGCCGAATAGATCAAACGGGACGTGTCCCTCGCCGGTGCTCAAAATGTTGGTTCCGGTGACCACTGGATGCGTCTCCTTCTGCTGTCGAACGTGGGTGGAATCGGCTGAAAGCCTTCAGCCGTAGCGGGCACATCCGAAAGTAGAGAAGGGGCCGGACAGTGGATCGGGGCGGTCGTTCACGCGTTCGGGTGCGGGGATAGCGAAGAACAGGGTTAAGGGTCAAAAAGTGTGTCCGGAATCGCGGATTTTCACGGATTGACCTGTAGGTTTCCGGAAAGTATATGCTCCGGAAGCATATATCTAGCCCCCGACGGGAAATCCTCGGTGTGGCAGCCGTGATGTGCTATGCGCGGCGTGGTGTGGTGTCGCAATGTCGAAGAACCAACCACGCTGCCACTGCGGCGGTGAAATGAAACGCAACGGCACCACCAGCAAAGGCACCACCAGATGGCGCTGCAAACAATGCGGCGCCTCCAGCGTCAAACGTCGAAACGACATCACCAACGCGGCAGTGTTCACCCAGTTCATCGAGCATTGCACCACCGCAATATCACTCGACGACCTAGCCAAACGAAACGGTGTTAGCCGCGCCACCATGAAGCGGCGCTTCAAGTGGTGCTGGCTCGTTGATGTGCCTGACCCCACCGCCGGCCACCACAAGCGGATCTACGACCAGGTATTTCTCGATGGCACCTACACCGCCGGTGGCTGCCTGATCGTCGCGGCGACCATCGACCACGTGATCGCCTGGCACTGGTGCAAACACGAAACCACCCGCGACTACCAACTGCTGCTTGAACGCATCGAAGCCCCACTCATCGCCGTCATCGACGGCGGCCAAGGCGCATACAGCGCAATCAAAAAGTGCTGGCCGACTACGAAAATTCAACGCTGCCTCGTCCACGCCCAACGCGTGGTCCGCCGCTACACCACCACCAACCCACGCACCGATGCCGGGCGCACCATCTACCGACTTGCGCTGAAACTGACCCGGATCACCACACTGGATGAAGCCGCCGCGTGGGGTGTGCAACTGCACGAGTTTTCAACGATCTACCGGGAATGGATGAACGAGAAAACCATGATCAAAGACCCCAAAACAGGTGCATGGACCCGCGTGTGGACCCACCACAATGAAGTGCCCCGAGTTTTGTTCCTAGGCATTTGCCTTGATTTCTATTATTTCTTGCGGCGGGTTCTGCTTCCAAAAATCGGTTTCCACTTCGACTGGGGTTCGGTATCCCAAGCTTTGGTGAAGCCTCATCTCGTTCCACCATGACACCCACTCGAACGTCGCGATTTCTACCTCGACAACATCATCCCACCTGCGAGTATGGATCAGCTCGTTCTTGTAGGAGCCGTTAACGTTTTCAGCCAGAGCATTGTCATAAGAATCCCCGACAGTTCCGGTGGAAGCGGCAATCCCGTGCTGGGCAAGGCGCTCGTTGTAGACCACGCTGACGTACTGCGAGCCGTGATCCGAATGGTGAATGAGACCTGTTGTTTCCTCAGCACACACGATCGCCTGATTAAGAGCTTGCAGCGGCAACGCTTCGGTGCGCATGGAGTCTGATAACGCCCACCCAACGATCCGTCGGGAGTAAACGTCGGTGACAAACGCGGCATACACAAAGCCTTTCTTCGTGCGCACATACGTAATGTCAGCCACCCACAGTTTGTTCGGGCCGGGGGCTTTGAACTCACGCTCGACCAAGTCTGGGCGCAGATCAGGCACGTTAGGCTTACGGGTTGTGAGAGGTGATCTGCCTTTGCCTTTGCCAGAAACACCGGCCAAGCGCATTAAACGGGCAGTTTGTTCACGACCGATATCAATTCCGTCACGGCGGAGAGCATGCCACATTTTCCGTACACCGTAGACACCGTAATTATCCCGATGAACAGTTCTAATGCGTTCGACCAGCACAGCATCACGAAGGCGACGAGCACTTAACCCACGGGCCTTGGACTGGCGATAGCCACGCGAGGTGATAAACCCACCAGCCCGGTTATTCTTCAACGTCTTACAGATGAACTCGACAGAGAAACGACCCCGGAATTCATCGATGAACCGGATCATTTCCGACGTTTTGGGTCGAGTTCCGACGCGAAAAAAGCTGAAGCGGCCTTCAGCAGCTCATTAGTGTCGCGTAGCTCTTGATTTTCACGACGCAGCCTCGCGTTTTCCGCGGCCAAATCTTCAGGCACAGGTTCTGGGATGTTTCCCGCACGACGGGCCTGTTGAGTCCATTGACGGGCCGTATGCCATGAAACCCCCAGCTTTGGAGCTACTGCCTGGCACGCGGCTTGCATCGACATATTTTCTGCCAAGATGCGATCTTCCACGAGACGGACCACACGGTCCTTTGCATCCTGGTCAAATTTTCTTGGCATATTCCAGATTTTCCCATCTACTTAAACGGAACAAAACCTGGGACACTTCACAACGTGCGCAAGGCCTACAACAGCCTCAACCATCTTTGGCGGTCCGAGATGCTGTTTGTCTACCTCAACCCGCCAGCAGGAGTCCTTGCGCCCGAGCGGATCAAATCCACCACCAACAGCTTAGAAGGCGGCATCAACGCCCAGCTCAAACTGCTCGCCAGAACCCACCGCGGCAGATCAGGCGAACGACAACGCCGCATGCTGGATTGGTGGCTCTACTTAAAAACGGAACTGCCTGACGATCCAGTACGAATCGCCAGGCAGTCCGACTGGGGCCAGGGCCAACTCGCCAAAGTATCCACCCTGACCCAAACCGAGAACCAAGCCGACCACGAAACAGGACGCCCAGCCCTCTACGACAACGCTATCGACACCGACTACACCCACTCAATCGGCATTCAAAAAGGCCAAATCTAACCCCCGCGACACGCCGAGCCAGACACACATTTTGACCCTTAACCCGAAGAACAGGTGTGCAAAACGAAATAATGCCGGCCGCGTCGCTTAAAAAGCGCGCTGACCGGCGGAAATTTGGAGGGAATGACGGGAATCGAACCCGCGTCTTCAGCTTGGAAGGCTGAGGTATTAGCCACTATACGACATTCCCACTGCCAGCTTTCGCTGGCGTGGGAGTCAGTGTAGCGCACTCGTCGCGCTAGTAAAAACGCGAGGTGGCAGCGTCGCGCGGCCGGGCGGGCACGGAATCTTCGCGCCGTCGCTATCGTTGTGCCTAGTAGTTAGGGACGTGTTTTAGTACGCGACAGAAGTTAGAACGGTGAAGGCGCTTTATGGGAATTTTGATAACGATCCTCGTGTTGTTCGCTGTCTTCGGCGGTTTCTCGCAGGCGGGTGGGGGACGTCGACAGATCCAGCCGGGCGTTGGGCCTGGTGCAGGCGCAGGCTATGGAGGCGGCGGGTTCCGCTCCAAGCGGCAGATTCGGCAGGATGAAGAAACGCAGCTGGCGGACGCGCAGGCCGATGCACGGCGTTGGGTCGACCGGCTGGGCGGCCAGGTGCTGAACTTGGAGGGCACTGATACCGCCTCTAAGCAGGCGATGGCGGATGCCTCGGAGCGCTACACCGCGGCGCGGTCGGCAATGGCGGATGCGACGACGGTCAAGCAGGCGCGTCTGGCCCGCGAGTCGGCGCTCGAGGGCATGCACTACGTCAACGCGGCCCGCGAGATTATGGGCATGCCGGCAGGGCCGGAGCTGCCACCGCTGGAGGGCCAGCGCAAGGCCGGCAAGGTGACCGAGCGCCGCACTGTCGAGCAGGACGGCAAGCAGCTGACCGCATCGCCGTACGCCTCGCAGGAAACCCCGAACTACTACCCGGGCGGCGTTATTGCCGGTCGCCCGGTGCCGGCCGGCTGGTACTCCTACCCGTGGTGGGCAGGTGCCCTGCAGACCGGCGTGTGGATGATGGGTTACTCCATGTTGTTTAACTCCCTGTTTATGGGTATGTCCGGCGTGGGTTATACCGGCGAGGAAGCAGCGGCCGGTGACTTCGGCGGCGACGCCGGGGATGCCGGGGACGCGGATGCCGGTGACGCGGATGCAGGCGATGCAGGCGACGCTGACGGCGGCGATGCCGATGCCGGGGACGCGGGCGACGGTGACTTTGGTGATGCCGGCGGAGACGACGGCGGCTTCTTCGGCGGCGGAGGAGACGATGGCGGCTTCTTCGGCGGCGGGGGCGATGATGGCGGCGGCTTTTTCGGCGGCGGTGACGACGGCGGCGGGCTGTTCGACTTCGGCTTCGATTTCTAGCTGGCGCGACCAAGCCGTCACTGTCAGCGGGCGGGCACAAGAAAACCGTCTGCGTACTGCATAAAAGGCACGGATCCGGGCTTTACTGGCCCCAGTGATTCGTGCCTTTTGGCGGGATCGGTAAGATATCCCGCGTACCACACCTTTGCGTGTGGGGCATCCCGAACAACGTGGATACCTACGGGGCGTAGCGCAGCTTGGTAGCGCACCTGCTTTGGGAGCAGGGGGTCGCAGGTTCAAATCCTGTCGCCCCGACGTAGGGGGCCTGGGATATTCATTCCAGGCCCTTCGTCACAACACCGGGGCATCGATAAACGCAAGCCTCGCTTGAGCGTGAAGAACTTACAGTTAATAGGAAGCCAGGAGAGTTACTCGTGAAGACCACCGTCGACAAGTTGAGCGACACCCGCGTCAAGCTCACCGTCAACGTTCCGTTCTCGGAGCTCGACAATGAGATCAACCAGGCTTACGCAGCCATCGCACAGCAGGTGCAGATCCCGGGCTTTCGTAAGGGCAAGGCACCGCGCCAGCTTATCGATGCCCGCTTCGGCCGCGGCCCGATCCTCGAGCAGGTAGTCAACGACATGCTGCCGTCCCGCTACGAGCAGGCCGTGCAGGAAAACGATCTCAAGGTCATCGGCCAGCCGGACGTGGACATCTCCAAGATCGAAGACAAGGACTTCGTCGAGTTCACCGCCGAGGTCGACGTCCGCCCGGAGATCGAGGTGCCGGACTTCAGCAAGATGAACGTCACCGTCCCGGCCATCGAGGTCACCGAGGACGACGTCAACGAGCAGCTGTCCCGCCTGCAGGAGCGCTTCGGTGAGCTCAAGGACACCAAGCGCAAGATGAAGACCGGCGACTTCGCGGTCATCGACCTGGACGTCGAGGTGGACGGCGAGAAGATCGAGGACGCTTCCGCCGAGGGCCTCAACTACCGCATTGGCGACGACACCCTGATCAAGGGCCTCGACACCGCACTGCGCGGCATGAAGACCGACGAGGACAACGAGTTCACCACCAAGCTCGAGTCCGGCGAGCACAAGGGCGAGGAAGCCACCGTCAAGGTCCACGTCAAGCAGACTAAGGAGCGTAAGCTGCCGGAGCTTGACGATGATTTCGCCGAGCTCGCTTCCGAGTACGACACCATCGACGAGCTGCGCGAGTCTGTCAAGAGCGAGGTCGAGGAAAACAAGAAGGCCGAGCAGGCCGCCGCAATCCGCGACGAGGTGCTCAAGGCCGCGCTGGAGAAGGTCGACTTCGAGCTGCCGAAGTCCGTCGTTGACGAGCAGGTACACGCCCAGCTCCACCAGGTCATGGGGCAGCTCGCCCACGACGAGAAGGCATTCGCTCGCCTGCTCGAGGCGCAGGGCACCACCCGCGAGCAGTTCGACGAGGATTCCCGTAAGTCCGCGGAGGAGTCCGTGCGCACCCAGCTGTTCCTCGACACCGTTGCGGACGAGGAGAAGCCGGAGGTTTCCCAGCAGGAGCTGGCGGACCACATCATGTTCACCGCCCAGTCCTACGGCATGGACCCGAACCAGTTCATCCAGCAGATTCAGTCCAACGGCCAGATCGGCAACCTGTTCGCGGACGTCCGCCGTGGCAAGGCCCTGGCCGCCGCTATCTGCCGCGTGGACGTCAAGGACGAAGAGGGCAACAAGGTCGATGTCGACCAGTACTTCGGCGAGATCGACGACGAGGACGCAGCGAACGGTTCTGAGAAGACCGAGTCCGACAAGTCCGATGCCGCGGATGCGGAGAAGAAGGACGACTAGTCCCCGCGCCCTCTAGCGGAGTTTAAGCTCAAAGGCCCAGCCACCCATTGTGCTGGGCCTTTTGTGCTTTTCGGGACGGGAAAACCGGCACCCAACGCTGAGAGCGAACATACTTTTGTTGCTTGCGGCTCTTCAGTAATCTGGGTGCCATTACGCACAAAGTGGACCAAGGAGAAAGCTTTACTTATGTCTGATTCGATCCGGATGGATGACGCGTCGGGCCAGGGGATGAGCCTGGGCGATAGCGTCTACGAGCGCCTTCTGCGCGAGCGCATCATCTTCCTGGGCACCCAGGTGGATGACGAGATTGCGAACAAGCTGTGCGCCCAGATCCTGCTGCTGTCGGCAGAGGACCCGGACCGTGACATCTCGCTGTACATCAACTCGCCGGGCGGTTCCGTGACTGCCGGCATGGCTATCTACGACACCATGAAGTACTCGCCGTGCGACATCGCCACCTACGGCATGGGTCTGGCCGCGTCCATGGGCCAGTTCCTGCTCTCCGGCGGCACCAAGGGCAAGCGTTTCGCCCTGCCGCACGCGCGCATCATGATGCACCAGCCCTCCGCCGGCGTCGGTGGCACCGCAGCGGACATTGCCATCCAGGCGGAGCAGTTCGCCGCCACCAAGCGCGAGATGGCCGAACTCATCGCCGAGCACACCGGCCAGTCCTTCGAGCAGATCACGAAGGATTCGGACCGCGACCGCTGGTTCAACGCCCAGCAGGCGAAGGACTACGGCATTGTTGACCACGTCATCGAGACCGTCCGCGGTCCGCTGGCTAACTAGGGTGTAAGGGAGCGATACGAACTATGACTAATATGCAGATGCCTTCTTCCCGCTACGTGGTTCCCTCCTTCGTCGAGCACACCTCGCAGGGCACCAAGGAGATGAACCCCTACGCCAAGCTGTTCGAGGAGCGCATCATCTTCCTGGGCACCCAGGTCGATGACACCTCCGCCAACGACGTCATGGCGCAGCTCCTCGTCCTCGAGGCCATGGACCCGGACCGCGACATCACGCTGTACATCAATTCGCCGGGCGGTTCGTTCACGGCACTGATGGCCATCTACGACACGATGCGCTACGTCCGCCCGGACGTGCAGACTGTGTGCCTGGGCCAGGCGGCTTCCGCAGCCGCGGTCATCCTCGCGGCCGGAGCGCCGGGCAAGCGCGCCGCGCTGCCGAACTCCCGCGTGCTCATCCACCAGCCGGCCACGCAGGGCACCCAGGGCCAGGTTTCCGACCTGGAAATTCAGGCCGCCGAGATCGAGCGCATGCGCAAGCTGATGGAAAACACCCTGGCTGAGCACACCGGCCGCAGCGCCGATCAGGTGCGCATCGACACCGACCGCGACAAGATCCTCACCGCGGAGGAAGCTGTCGAGTACGGCATCATCGACCAGGTCTTTGAGTACCGCAAGCTCAACGCGTAAAACCCCCGCGAAGCGTAAGCGTCGGGATGCCTAAGCGTCCGGCGCCGTAGGTAAAGGCCCGCCTTTTTCGGCGGGCCTTTTGCCGTTTTGCGGTTAGTCCGCGTAGGGCGGAAGGATAGCCTCCGGGGTCTCGGGGAGGAGCTGGCCGCCGTCGACGATGATGGTCTGACCGGTGATGTAGCCGGCCTCGCGGGAGGCGAAGAACGCGGCGGCGCTCCCGATGTCTTCCGGGGTGCCCAGCGCGTGCATCGGGATGGAGCGGCGCATCTGGTCGAGGTAGGTCTCACCCTGATCGGCTAGGCCCTCGGTGAGAATGTTGCCCGGCAGCACGCCGTTGATGGTGATGCCGTCGCGGGCGAACTCCAGCGCGGCGGAGCGCATAAATCCTTGCTGTGCCGCCTTCGACGCGCCATAGTGCGCCCAGCCGGGGAACCCGGTGTGCGAGCCGGTGATAGACGTGGTGATGACGATGCGGCCGTACTTATTCTTCTTCAGGTGCGGCAGGGCTTCCTGGACGACCTTGAAAGTCCCGTGGGTGTTGATGGCGAACATCTTCTCCCACTGCGCGTCGGTCATCTCCTCCAGCGGGCAGTTGGGAAAGACACCGGCGTTAGAGCACACGATTTCCAGCGAGCCGAAGTCATCGACCACGCCGGCAAACAGGTCGCGGACGCTGGCGCGGTCGGTGACGTCCACCGTGCGGGCGTGGACGCCGAGCTCTGCGGCAGTGCGGTTCGCGGCGGCATCGTCAATGTCGGCGATGATGACGGTGGCCCCGGCGTTGTTGAGCTGGGTGGCGATGCCCCGGCCGATGCCTGCGGCACCACCCGTGACCACGGCGACTTGGTTGTCCAGAGAAAACACGGAGTCCTCCTTTTAAGTAGGGGAGCGGAAGACACGGTTTTGCGTGCCTTTAAAGCCCAGCCTAGAAGGCGGAGCGCAGTGGCCGGGGCGTTTTGGAATGCGCAGGTGATCTGTGGTTTAATCCGGGTGCATGACACAGTTCACAGAACCCAAATCGGGTGAGTCGGCTCGCTCCGACGATCGTGCCTTCTTCGGGCACCCGTGGGGCCTGGCAAACCTTTTCGGCGTGGAGATGTGGGAGCGCTTCAGCTTCTACGGCATGCAGTCCATCGTCCTGCTATACATGTACTACGCCGTCACCGACGGCGGTCTCGAGATGCCGAAGGCGATGGCCACCTCCATCGTTGGCGCCTACGGCGGCTTGGTCTACATGGCCTGCCTGCTGGCCTCTCTGGTCAGCGACCGCGTGCTCGGCGCGGAACGCACCCTGTTCTACTCGGCCGTCATGGTCATGGCCGGCCACATCGCCCTGGCCGTTATCCCTGGCATCACCGGCTTGGGCATCGGCCTAGTGCTCATCGCCATCGGCTCCGGCGGCGTGAAGACCACCGCGTCCGTCGTGCTGGGTGCGCTGTACTCGCGCGACGACCCGCGCCGCGACGGTGGTTTTTCCATCTTCTACATGGGTGTGAACATCGGCGCGCTCATCGGCCCGTGGGTGACCACCGCGCTGTGGCGCTGGAAGGGATTCCACTGGGGCTTCGGTATCGCCGCGGTCTTCATGTTCTTCGGCCTGGTGCAGTACACCCTCATGCGCAAGTCCACCGTGAAGGCGGCCGGCCGCGAGGTCCCGAACAAGGTCAGCCGCTCCCAGCTGCTGCTCGGCATCGGCGTGCTAGCGCTCATCGTCGTAGTCAGCACGGTTTTGTTGGCCACGGGGCTGGTCAAGGTGGCGTGGCTGTCCGGCATCGTCACCACCGTCGCGTTCCTGGCGGCCGTGGTTCTGTGGCTGCAGATGTACAACTCCCCGCTGACCACGCGGGAGGAAAAGGGCCGCCTGGTCGGCTTCATCCCGATGTTCATCTCCGGCGTGCTGTTCTTCGGTATCTTCCAGCAGCAGTTCACCGTGATGACCATCTACGCCGACGAGCGGTTGAACCGGAACTTCTTCGGCTGGGAGATCCCGCCGTCACTGGTGCAGTCCATCAACCCGATCTTCATCATCTTGTTCTCCGCCGTCTTCGCTACCATCTGGACGAAGCTGGGGGAGCGCCAGTGGTCCACCCCGGTGAAGTTCGGCGTGGCCAACATCATCATCGGCGCATCGCTCTTCTTCTTCCTGCCGTTTAGCGGCGGCGAGGCGAACTCCACGCCGCTTATCGCGATTGTGTGGATCCTCTTCCTGTTCACCATGGGCGAGCTGTTGCTGTCTCCGGTGGGCAACTCCCTGGCCACCAAGGTCGCGCCGCAGGCATTCCCGTCGCGCATGATGGCCGTCTGGATGATGGCGGTGGCTATGGGCACCTCTCTCGCGGGCACCCTGGCGAACTACTACCACCCGGAGGACGCGGCGGCGGAAAACACCTTCTTTACCGTCTTGGGATTCGCCTCGATTGCCCTGGGCATCGTGCTGCTCATCCTGTCCAAGTGGGTCGTGCGACGCTTCGCCACGTTCCGCTAGACGCACTCTTCCGCGTGGTACGGTGACTCCAGTTAGACCCCACAGACGCGGAAGAGTTTAATGGCACGCATGCAAGAAAGCGCTGATCTGCTCAAGTGTTCTTTTTGTGGCAAGAGCCAAAAGCAGGTGAAGAAGCTCATCGCTGGCGGCGGTGTCTACATCTGCGACGAGTGCATTGAGCTGTGCAACGAAATCATCGAGGAAGAGCTGGGCGCGACCCAGGACGCGGAGAAGAAGGAGGCAGCCGATAAACTGCCCCGCCCGCGCGAGATTTCGGCCTTCCTGGACAAGTACGTCATTGGCCAGGATCAGGCCAAGCGCGTCCTGTCGGTGGCGGTGTACAACCACTACAAGCGCATCCGCGCCGAAGAGAAGGCCGCGGCGCGCTCGTCCCGCCCAACTCGCCGCAGCGCGGAGGACGAGGACCAGGTGGAGATCACCAAGTCCAACATCCTGATGCTTGGGCCTACCGGTTCCGGTAAGACCTACCTGGCCCAGACTCTGGCGCGGATGCTGGACGTGCCGTTCGCTATTGCCGATGCCACCTCGCTCACCGAAGCCGGCTACGTCGGCGAAGACGTGGAAAACATCCTGCTGAAGCTCCTGCAGGCCGCGGACTTCGATGTGGAGCGCGCGCAGCGCGGCATCATCTATGTCGATGAGATCGACAAGATTTCCCGCAAGGGCGACAACCCGTCGATCACCCGTGATGTCTCCGGCGAGGGCGTGCAGCAAGCACTGTTGAAGATCCTGGAAGGCACCGTGGCTGCCATCCCGCCACAGGGCGGGCGCAAGCACCCGAACCAGGAATTCATCCAGCTGGATACGTCCAACGTGCTCTTCATCGTCGCCGGCGCGTTCGCGGGCCTGGAGAAGGTCATCGGCGAGCGCGTGGGCAAAAAGGGCGTGGGCTTCGGCGCCAACCTGGACACCCAGGCCGAGCGCGAGCGGGTCGATCTCTTCTCCCAGGTGCGCCCGGAGGATTTGGTGAAGTTCGGCCTGATCCCGGAGTTCATCGGCCGCCTGCCGGTCGTGGCCACCGTGGACAACCTGGACCGCGAGTCCCTCGTGCGGGTGCTCACCGAGCCGCGCAACAGCCTGGTCAAGCAGTACCAGCAGCTCTTTTCGATGGACGGCGCCGACCTCGTCTTCGAGCCCGCAGCCCTCGACGCGGTGGCGGATCTTGCCCTGGAGCGCAAGACCGGCGCGCGCGGTCTGCGCGCCATCCTGGAAGAGTTGCTCGTGCCGGTCATGTACGACCTGCCGGACCGCGAGGACATCAACACCGTCCGCATCACCGGCGAGGTGGTCACCGACGACGCAGAGCCGGTCTATGAGTACCGCGAGGCCGCCGAGAAGTCGGCCTAAACGTTTCGGGATCTGTTGTCGGGCCACTGGCCATGCTTCGGCCCTAGATCGGCGTCTGCGGTATCTTCTGACTCTTCCGCGAGCTGATTGTCGGGGCCACATCGGCCGTTCGCAGCTCAGCTGCGCTTGCCCCGTGATCGTCAGCGCCGTAAATCCCGTCGCCATGGGAATCGGACAGCTCCCGCGGCAAGAGGTAGCTCGCCTCCCCGTTGTCGGGGATGTTTCCGGTGAGCAGCGATAAGACCGTGTCGACGGCTAGGCGCGTCAGGCCGCGAGTGTTTTCCGGGGTGGCGAGGTCCACGCCCCACACCGCCGTGGCGGTCAGGTGGGTGCTCACGCGGTAGGCCAGGAGTGACCGGGTGATCATGAGGACGTCGTCGGCGGAGATGCCGGGACGGAACGCGCCGGAGTCTTGGCCGCGAATGAGCAAGCGGTTGAGGTGGAGCGCCAGGTCGGTGTCCTCGCGCAGCGTCGGGTACTCGGCGGGGGAGAGAACCGGGTCGATGTTTTCGCGCAGGAGAAGCTGCGTGGCGTCCGGGTTGTTCAGGTAGCGCTCGCAGATGACCATGATCACCGAGTGCATGCCCTCGGCCGGAACGACGAAGGAGTCCTCCAGTTCCGATTTCTCCGGCGACAGGAGGTGCGTCGCGCGCGACAGGGCAGCGCGGTAGAGCCCGCGCTTATCCCCGAACTGGTACGTGATGGCGCGCTTGGTGGTGCGCGCTTTAGCCGCGACCGCGTCCAGGGTGGTGGGGGCGAAACCGTGGCGGCCAAACAGGATGACGGCCACGTCCACCGTCCGGAAGGCCGGATCGTCGGCGCGGTGGCAGGTCTCGGGCGATGTGTGCACGGTCAAGCTGAACCTCCTTCCCCCACAATCGTGCCCGATCGGGGTGGAAAGATGTGGGAATAGGCCCTGCATTGGGGGGACGTGTTGTCTCCTTTGGGGGTGATTTTCTTCCGCGGCCCGTGGTTCTTTCGGCAGGTGGGTGACCGCTAAGATAGTCGGCGTGACTGAGCACAATGGGCTAAACGAGGACATGGTAGGAACCAACCGCGCGGACGCGCTGCCAAAAAGCTGGGAGCCGCAGGCGGTAGAGGCAGACCTCTACGCGCAGTGGGTGGACAAGGGCTACTTCACCCCGAAGGCGGAGTCGGACAAGCCGCCGTACTCCATTGTTTTGCCGCCGCCGAACGTGACGGGACAGCTCCACATGGGGCACGCCTTGGACCACACGCTCATTGATTCGATCATTCGCCGCAAGCGCATGCAGGGCTATAACACTCTCTGGCTGCCGGGGGCGGATCACGCGGGCATCGCCACGCAAACGAAGGTGGAAGCCCACCTGAAGGACACCGAGGGCAAGACTCGGTGGGACTACGACCGCGACGATTTCATTTCCAAGGTCTGGGAGTGGAAGGAAAAGTACGGCGGCACCATTCAGTCGCAGATGCGGGCCATCGGTGATTCAGTTGATTGGTCGCGCGAACGCTTCACGCTTGACGATGGCCTCTCGCGCGCCGTCCAGACCATCTTCAAGCAGCTGTACGATGCCGGCCTTATCTACCGCGCGAACCGGCTGGTCAACTGGTCGCCGGTGCTGGAGACGGCGGTCTCCGACATCGAGGTCGTCTACAAGGACGTCGAGGGCGAGCTGGTGTCCATTCGCTACGGCTCGCTTGACGATGACGAGCCGCACCTCGTCGTCGCCACCACCCGTGTGGAGACGATCCTCGGTGACGTGGCCATCGCCGTGCACCCGGACGACGAGCGCTACGCGGACCTGGTGGGCAAAGAATTCGAGCACCCGCTGCGCCCCGGCCACACCCTGAAGGTGGTCGCGGACGACTACGTCGACCCCGAGTTCGGCACCGGCGCGGTGAAGATCACCCCGGCGCACGACCCGAACGACTACGCGATGGGCCAGCGCCACGACCTAGACATGCCCACCGTCATGGACACGACCGGGCACATCGCCTACACCGACACCGAATTCGACGGCATGACCCGCGAGGAGGCCCGCGTGGCTATCCGCGAGGCGCTCGCCGCGCAGGGCCGCGTGGTCAAAGAAATCCGCCCCTACGTCCACTCCGTGGGCCACTCGGAGCGCTCCGGCGAGGCCATCGAGCCGCGCCTGTCCAAGCAGTGGTTTGTCAAGGTCGAAGAGCTCGCCCGCATGTCTGGCGATGCCGTCCGCGAAGGCGATACCACCATCCACCCGGAGTCGCTGGAGCCGCGCTACTTCGACTGGGGCGACGACATGCACGATTGGTGCATCTCGCGCCAGCTGTGGTGGGGCCACCGCATCCCGATCTGGTACGGCCCGGAGGACCCGAAGACCGGCGAGCGCGACATCGTGTGCGTGGGCCCGGATGAAAAGGCTCCGGAAGGCTACGAGCAGGACCCGGACGTTCTGGACACCTGGTTCTCCTCGGCGCTGTGGCCGTTTTCCACGCTCGGCTGGCCGGAGGACACCCCGGATCTCCGCGCGTTCTACCCGACGAACGTCCTGGTCACCGCCTACGACATCCTGTTCTTCTGGGTTGCGCGCATGATGATGTTTGGCACCTTCGCCAGCACCCAGACTCCGGAGCTTTTGGGCAAGGCCGACGGCGATAGGCCGCAGGTACCGTTCACGGATCTCTACCTCCACGGCCTCGTGCGCGACGAGCAGGGGCGCAAGATGTCCAAGTCGCTGGGCAACGGCATCGATCCGATGGACTGGGTCCGTGACTACGGCGCGGACGCCCTGCGCTTTACGCTCGCACGCGGTGCCAACCCGGGTGTGGATCTGCCGGTGGGCGACGACGCGGCGGCCGCGTCGCGCAACTTCGCCACCAAGATCTACAACGCCACCAAGTTCGCGCTGATGAATGGCGCCGGTGTCGCGCCGCTGCCCAACCGCGATGAGCTGACCGACGCGGACCGCTGGATCCTCGACCGCGTGGAAGAGGTGCGCCAGAAAGTCGACGCCTACCTGGATGACTTCCAGTTCGCCAAGGCCAACGAGCTGCTGTACCACTTCGCGTGGGACGAGCTGTGTGACTGGTACGTCGAGATTGCGAAGGCGCAGATTCCGCGCGACGGTGTTTCCGCCGAGGGCCGCAACACCCAGATCGTTTTGGGCCGCGTTCTCGACGTCGTGTTGCGCCTGCTGCACCCGACCATGCCGTTTGTCACCGAGGTCCTGTGGAAGGCGCTGACCGGTGGCGAGTCGTTGGTCATCGCCAACTGGCCCACTTCCGCGGACACCAACGGCGGCGCCACGCCGGATGAGGTCGCCGCCCGCCGCATCCAGGATGCGGACAAGCTCATTACGGAGCTGCGCCGCTTCCGCGCGGATCAGGGCGTGAAGCCTTCGCAGAAGGTGCCGGGGCGCCTCGACTTCGCCGCCGCGGACTTGGATAACCAGGAGAACCTGATCCGCAACCTGGCCAACATCGAGCCGCCGACGGATGACTTCACCGAGTCCGCCACCATCGAGGTGCGCCTGTCCCAGGCCACCATCGAGGTCGCCGTGGATACCTCCGGGGCCGTCGACGTGGAGGCCGAACGCAAGCGCCTGGAAAAGGACCTGGCCAAGGCGAATAAGGAGCTGGAGCAGACCGGCAAGAAGCTCGCGAACGACAACTTCTTGAACAAGGCGCCGGCCGAGGTCGTAGAGAAGATCCGCGACCGCCAGAAGGTGGCCCAGGAAGAAGTCGAGCGCATTACCGGACGACTGGAGGGACTGCGCAAGTGACAGATACGCCGAACCGCGACGCGGACGACGACATCGAGATCGTCGACGCCCTGAAGGAGGGGACCGCCGGCGGCCCCGTGGAGATCACCGAGTCGGGGCTGACCCTCAACATCGGTGGAGGGGACGACGAGTACTCCGCGCCCGCGCCGGAGGAGGCCTCCCCGGAGGAGCTGCAGGCCCTCGCGCAGGTCGAGGCGGAGCTCAACTCCCGCTGGCCGGAGACCAAGATCGAGCCGTCGCTCGATCGCATCCGGTTGCTTCTGGATTTGCTGGGCAACCCGGAGCAATCCTTCAAGGTCATCCACATCGCCGGCACCAACGGCAAGTCCTCGACCGCCCGAATGGCGGAGTCGCTCCTGCGCGCTTTCCACCGCCGCACCGGGCTGTTTACCAGCCCGCATCTGCAGCGGGTGACCGAGCGCATCGGCATCGACGGCGTGCCCATACACCCGCGCGACTTCGTGCGCATCTGGGGTGAGATCAAGCCGTTCGTGGAGATGGTGGACGAGCGCTCCCAGGCCGACGGCGGCCCCGCGATGTCCATGTTCGAGGTGCTCGTGGCCATGGCGTGCGCCGCGTTTGCCGATGCCCCGGTGGACGTCGCCGTCATCGAAGTCGGCCTCGGCGGCGGGTGGGACGCCACCAACGTGGTGAACGCGGATGTCTCCGTCATCACCCCGGTGGGCCTGGACCACACCGATTACCTGGGCGAGACGCTCGCGGAGATCGCGAGCGAAAAGGCCGGGATTATCAAAAAGCCGCAGGATGTCGACGATCCCATTACCCCCGAGGAGAACATCGCGGTCATCGCCGAGCAGGATCCGGAGGCCATGGAGGTCATCCTGCGCCGGGCGGTGGAGGTCGATGCGGGCGTGGCCCGCGCCGGCAGTGAGTTCGCCGCGGTGGAATCGCGCATCGCGGTCGGCGGCCAGGAGGTCAACATCCAGGGCCTGGGCGGGCGCTACGAGGACGTGTTCATCCCGCTGGCCGGCGAGCACCAGGCGCGCAACGCGGCGGTGGCGCTCGCGGCGGTGGAGGCGTTCTTCGGCGCCTCGGCGGGTCACCCGCTCGACGTGGCCAGCGTGCGCCACGGCTTCCGGCAGGCGATTTCGCCCGGCCGCTTGGAGCGCGTGCGTACCTCGCCGACGACGTTCATTGATGCCGCGCACAACCCGCACGGCGCCCGCGCCCTCGGGGCGGCGCTGGACCGCGATTTCGACTTTGCCCGGCTCATCGGCGTTGTCGCCGTGTTGGGGGACAAGGACGCGGCGGGCATCCTCACCGCTTTGGAGCCTTACCTCGACGAGGTGGTCATTACCCAGAATTCCTCGCCGCGCGCACTCGACGCGTACGAGCTTGCCGATGCCGCCCGCGACATCTTCGGCGACGAACGCGTCGTCGTGGCGGATGACTTGCCGTCGGCGTACGCCCAGGCGGTCGAGCTGGCGGAGGATTCGGAGATCCAGTCGGGGTCGGGCATCGTGATTACCGGCTCAGTGGTCACGGCCGGCGAAGCCCGGACCATGTTTGGAAAGGAACCCGCGTGATGGTCAAGAAACAGCCCCGTTCCACCCGTCGCCCGGCAAGTCGCCGCCCGGCAAGTCGCCGCGTTTCCCCAGAGGAGATGGGCCCGCTTGGCCCCGGTGAGGCTCCCGTCAAAGACCCGATGAAGGGCCTCAACGGGATGATTTCCGGCTCGCTAGTGATGGAGGGAATCTCCATCCTGCTCGCGCTGTTGGTCGTGCTCAAGGTGGATAATGGCGCGTTGTGGACCACGTTCAACTGGATGTTCATCGCGCTGCTTAGCCTCGTGCACTTCGTCCTGCCGGCGTTCGTAAAAAAGAGTTGGGCCGTGCCGGTCATTCTGGCGGTGCAGGTCATCGGGCTCTTCGGCTTTTTCATCCACTGGTCCGTCGGCGGGGTGGTGCTCATCTTCGCCCTGGTTTGGGGACTGATGCTGCACCTGCGCTCCTCGCTGGTCGCCCGCATGGAGCGCGGCCTTCTGACCACCCAGCACCTCAACCAGAAGTAACCACCCCGCCGACCGATTACTGGGGTTCACTGCAGGAAACGAGATCCTAAGGGCTCAAAACGCGCGCGTTTTGAGCCCTTAGGATCTCAAAACGTGTGCGGGCCGCCGTTGCCACTCTGAAGGCGCGGCGGCCCGCGGTTTCTTTTAGCGGGAGCTGCCGGACAACAGGTTGCTGCTCAGCGAGGAACTGGTGGAGGAAAGCCCGCCGGACAGGCTGCCACCAGGCTGGTTGCCACCAGGCTGATCGCCGCCGTCGCCATCCCCGTTGTTGGCGCCGGAGTTGCCCGCGTCCGTGCCCTCCTTGGCCAGGGTGACCTTGTCCACGATGGAGCCGTCGTCCACGTTGTAGGTGGTCAGCGTCAGAGTGTTCGCGGTGACCTCAACGTTGGTGTAGTCGGGCGTGCGGTCCTGGTTCCAGCGCGCGGTAAACGGAGCGGTCAATCCCTTTTCGGCGGCCTCTTCCTCAGACAGATCCTTGTAGGTCTTCCCAGCGGCCCAGAAGTCGTAGAACTTAGACCCAGATGCGGAGCTGGCGATCATGTACAGCACCTGGCCGTCCTGCGGGTGCAGTACGTCGCCGGCCGCCGGCTTTTCCTCCGGGACGACCGGCTTAGTGCCTTCCATGAGGTAGCTACGGGTGTAGATGTGATCGTGGCCGCCGAGCACTGCATCCACGCCCAGCTCCGACATCACCGGGGTGAGGCCCTCGCGCAGTCGCTTCACATCACCATCGTTTTGATGGTAGGCCTGCGAGAACGGCGAGTGGTGGTAGGTCACCACGACCCAGTCCTTGTCCGCGCCCTTGGAGCCGATGACCTGGCGCAGGTATTCCGCGTGCGAGTCGATGTCCGCGCTGCTGGACAGGTTCGAATCCAGCGAGACGATAAGCGCGTTGCCACGCTCGAAGAAGTAGTCGCGCTCCTTGACCTCGTCGGAGACGTTCGGCCACGAGTAGTTCTGGCGGTACATGTGGAAGTCACGGTTGTCGTGGTTACCGTCGTTGACCGCGAGCGGGAACTGGCGCAGCTGCGCCGGCGACTTGAACGCATCGTGCTGCGCCTGGCTCACGTCGTTGACCTGGTCGCCGGCGGACAGGAGGAAGTCGGTGTCCGGGTGCGCGGCAGTGGCTGTCTCTAGCGCCTTCTTCCAGCCCTTGGTGTCGGCGTCCAGGTCGTGGCTCGCGCCGACCTGCGGATCGCCGAAGAAGAGAAAATTCCAGTCGCCGCTGGACTCGTTGGTGGTGAAGGTCTCCGGGGCTGACCAGCCATGCGCGTCGGAGCCGACCGCGTAGGTGTACTCGGTGCCCGGCTCCAGCCCGGTGACGGTGGCGTCGTAGACGCGGGAAGCGCTGCCGGTCAGCTCACCGGCGGCATCGACACGCTGTGCGTTGTCGGGGAACTGCTTGCCTTGAACATCGCTGGCCTTGGCGATGATCGCCTGCTCGTACTGGTGGCCCAGATCCGACATCCACGTCAGGTGAACCTCAGAGTCAGTGGCGCCGACCTCCAGCACAACGTTCTTGACGGCAGAGTTGACGGCAGAGTTGACCGCAGGGGTGTCTGCGGTGTCATCGGCAAGCGCCGGCGCGGAGGCGGTGACGGCAGCGGCAGAGATGCTCAGTGCGGTAGCGGCAGTGCCCGCCAGGATGCGGGCACGGATGAGGCGGTGAAGTCGCATGGGAATAGGAACCATCTTTCCGGGGCAAAGGTGCACAGGCGGGAAAACGCCCCCTTCAACCTAGCCCACCCGGGCCCGGCCCGCAGGGCGAAAAGAGGCTACCGCTTACCGATAGGATGGGCCACCATGCGCTTTGTTTTGTACGGCCTGTCGGCCCTTTTGTGCATCGCCACGCTCGTGCTGCGAATGACCGGCCAACCGGCGTGGATGGCCGTCGTCTGTGTGGTAGGTGCGGGCGTGTTTCTGGCGTGGGGGATTGCGCGCGATGTGCGCAGCGGGAAGATTGAGACCCGCCGGCCGAATTGAGTGGCGCCCTCACCACGTGAGCACGCCGCGCGTTCGGTAGCATGCCAACCATGACTGAACGTACTCTCATCCTCATCAAGCCGGACGGCGTGCAGAACGGCCACGTCGGTGAAATCATCTCCCGCATCGAGCGCAAGGGCCTGAAGCTTGCGGCTCTGGATCTGCGCACCGCAGACCGCGAGACCGCCGAGAAGCACTACGCCGAGCACGCGGACAAGCCGTTCTACGGCGAGCTGGTCGACTTCATCACTTCCGCGCCGCTTATCGCTGGCATCGTCGAGGGCGAGCGTGCCATCGACGCGTGGCGTCAGCTGGCCGGCGGCACCGACCCGGTCTCCAAGGCCACCCCGGGCACCATCCGCGGCGACTTCGCCCTTTCCGTGGCGGAGAACATCGTGCACGGCTCCGACTCGCCGGAGTCCGCTGAGCGCGAGATCGGCATCTGGTTCCCGAACCTGTAAAAGACGCGTAAGCGTCCGCACCTTCGCCCCGGGTTTATCTACCCGGGGCTTTGTCGTTTTGCGGAGTTTTACCGCCTGCGTGCGGTGTCGATACAGCGGATACCGTCTTCGGTGATGGCGACCTGCCACTTGGTGGGGTCATCGAAAAGCCCTGCGCCCTGCAGCGTGACGATGCCCTCCTTCCGCAACGAAAGCAGCGGCTCTTTGAGGTCTTTGACGTCGAGCTCCATTAAGCGCGCAAGCTGTTTTGGATTGAGTTCCACCCCGGGTCCGCAGCCGGTGGCTACGAGGGCATTAATAAGCCGCTGGTGCTGTTCTACGGCCTCGATACGCTCGGTGGTGACGCCTTCCAAAGAACCGGCAGCCAGGACGCGCGCTACGCGCCGGCGCGGGATTGTGTAGGCCTTGCGGTAGGTCACCCACGCCGCGAACGTGAAGGCGGCGGCGTTGGTGACGCCTCCTACAACGGGGCCAGCCGCGGCGGGGAGCGTCATGCTGTCAGTGAGGTGAGCCGTTGCGTGATCGAGAAAGTTGGATAGCGGGCTGATGATGAGCGGGGCAAATACCGCTGCGTACGCGACGTTGGGGTAATCGCCCTTGCGCATATCCGTCGCACTAGCGACGTGGCCTTTATGAGCAGTCTTCCGGTGGTACACCGTGAAACCCAGCACTGTGAGTACCGTGCATATTCCTGCCAGCACCCACGCACCGCTAAAAAGAGCCGGAAACGCAAATCCCGCCGGTACCGTAAACCACAGAAATTCTTGCCAGCTCAGCTGGTTCCGTTGGCGCCAGTCGCTGACTGAGTACGCAGCGCGGGCCGACACCCCGCCGTGTTTGTCCGAACGTACGTCAGGTCGCGTCTCGTGCTGGGGCTCGGGCTTTTCCATCAGTGGGGACTCTAACACCTGCCGCAGGGCGGAGATATGTCAAAATGGGGCAGGTCCACCCCGGGAAATGGTGGGCGACAACTTCATACACGCAGTACCGAGATTTTTACACGCTACGGCCCTGTGCGGCGGCGATACGGCAGAGACACAAACGAACTGCCTGTCAGCGCCCGGGGTGAAAAGAAGATAGAACTTTAAGGAGTGGCCCATGGCTGCTAAGAAGACAGAAACTAAGAAAGCGGCACGGAAGTCGGGGGCAAAGAAGGCCTCGGCGTCGCAGGCGATGGGGGCTAAGGCGTGGGAGTCCGCCGCGTCTTTTGCTGCGAAGATCAATCGTGATGAGCTGCCGGCTAAGACGCGCGTGCACGCCCTAGCCAAGCAATTGGGCATCGCGTCCAAGCAGCTGGTGAGCATCCTGGCCGACCAGGGTGTGAAGAAGATGGCGCAGTCCACGCTGACGCCAGACCAAGTGGGCGACGTGCTCGACCACATCGCAGCGCAGGCGCAGCAGGATGATGCCGGAGCCAAGCCGGCCAAGAAGGCGGACGCCAAGAAAAAGTCCTCCGCGAAGAAGGTCGCGAAAAAATCTGCAGCGAAGAAGGCGGAAAAGCCGGCGAAGAAGTCCACAGCAAAGAACGCGGCGGCAGAAGAATCGAACGCGGCGGACGAGGAAGCCGCTAACGAGAACGCGCAGCAGGAAGAGGCGGCGCAGACCGAAAAGCCGGCGCGCCGCCGCAAGCGCCGGGCGACGAAGAAGTCTGCACCGCGTGCGCAGGCTCGCAAGGTTGAGGCCGCAGACGCCGAACAGGCGACCGCCGACGACGAGGCAGCCACCACCGGCGGTAGCACCACTGACGATGCCGCCGCGGACGCCGATACCGCCGCCATTGCCGAAGAAAAGCTGCGCACGCGCGTGCGCAAGAACGTGGCCAACGAGTTGTCGCAGATCCGCGAGAAGGTGGATGCGGAGCTGTCCGAGGGCGGGGCGGAGACCGCAGACGCGAACGCCAGCGTCAATGCAGATTCCGCGGATGACGAGTCCGAGGACACGAAGCTGCGCTTGCACGTGCGCAATAACGTGGCCAACGAGATCGCGCAGATTGAAAAGCGGGTCGAGGAGGAGCTCGCGGCAGAAGAAGACGACTCCTTCAACGATGAGTCCTACCCGGTCATCCTCCCGGGTGCCCCGGGGTCGGATGAGGGAGAAGACGCAGGCTCTGGCGATGCGAACGCGGACGCAGACGCGGACGCGGATTGGGATGCGGCCGATTCCGACTCCGACTCCGAGCGGGAGGACACCGACGGCTACGACTACGCCCCAATTTTCCTGGCCCCGACGGTGGATGACGGTCCGACGGGGGAGGGCGACGCCGACGAGGACTACGACGACGAGGTCGACGAGGCGCTCGACGCTGTCGTGGCCGCTGCGGAAAACTCCGACAACCAAGGCGGGCGCCGGCGCCGCGGGCGCCGCGGCACCTCGCGGGGCAGGGGAGCCGCCAAGGGATCCGCGAAGGGCGCATTCCAGAGCACCGGCAAGGACGAGCCCGCGCGCGACGACAACGGCGTGGAGATCATCGACGAGCCCAAAGCCATCCGCGGCTCCACCCGCATTGAGGCGCGCCGCCGCCGGCGGGCGGAGATGCGCGACCGCGGGCGCGAGCGCACCCACATCGTCTCCCAGGCGGAGTTCCTCGCGCGCCGGGAGTCGGTGGAGCGGCTCATGGTGGTCCGCGATCGCAAGCGTGACGATGGCCCGGGCCTTATCACCCAGGTCGGCGTCTTGGAGGACGGGCTGCTCGTCGAGCACTTCGTGACCTCGGAGGCGCAGGCGTCCATCATCGGCAATATCTACTTGGGTCGGGTGCAAAACGTACTGCCGTCGATGGAGGCGGCGTTCGTGGACATCGGCACTGGCCGCAACGGCGTGCTCTACGCAGGTGACTTTGACTGGCGCGGCACCGGCCTGGGAGGTCGTGCGCGCAAGATCGAAAACGCGCTGAAGTCGGGTGACCAGGTTCTGGTCCAGGTGTCCAAGGATCCGCTGGGGCACAAGGGCGCGCGCCTGACCACGCAGATTTCCCTCGCTGGCCGTTTCTTGGTGTACGTGCCGAAGGGGAAAAACGCCGGCATTTCGCGCAAGCTGCCGGCCCCGGAGCGCAAGCGTTTGAAGGACATCTTGGGCCGCGTGGTGCCGGACGACGGCGGCGCCATCATCCGTACAGCCGCGGAAAACGTCTCGGAGGAGGCCATCGCCACTGACGTGCGCCGCCTGCACGATCGGTGGGAAGACATTCGCGCGACCGCAAAGAAGGAAAAGGAGTCCAAGGGCGCGAAACCGGTTGCTCTCTACGAGGAGCCGGACATGCTCATCAAGGTCGTGCGCGACCTGTTCAACGAGGACTTCAACAAGCTCATCGTGGATGGCAAGCGCGCCTACAACACGGTGGACGCGTACGTGAATTCGATGGCGCCGGACCTGTCCGACCGCGTGGTGCGCTTCGACCGCCGGGCCCACGATGGCGACGATGCGTTCGCGGCCTACCGCGTGGAGGAGCAGCTGCACAAGGCGCTGTCCCGGAAGGTGTGGCTGCCGTCGGGCGGCACGCTGGTCATTGACCGCACCGAGGCGATGACCGTTATCGACGTCAACACCGGCAAGTTCACCGGCTCGGGCGGCAACCTGGAAGAGACGGTGACCAAGAACAACCTGGAGGCGGCAGAGGAGATCGTCCGCCAGATGCGCCTGCGCGATCTGGGCGGAATGATCGTGGTCGATTTTATCGATATGGTGCTGCCGGAAAACCAGGAGCTGGTGCTGCGCCGCCTGAAGGAGGCGTGGGGCCGGGACCGCACCCGCCACCAAGTCTCCGAGGTCACCTCACTGGGCCTGGTGCAGATGACCCGCAAGCGTCTGGGCACCGGTTTGTTGGAGACCTTCTCCACCGAGTGCGAGCACTGCCACGGCCGCGGCATCATCGTCCACGACGACCCGGTCGACGAGGCCGAGGATTCCGGCCTGGGTGCCGGGGCACAGCACGGCGCATCGCGTGACGATGATTCCCGCAACCGCCGCGGCAGCCGCAGCGACCGCAACGACCGTGGCGACCGCAACGGCCGCAAGGATCGAAAAGAACGGCGGGATCAGCGGGATCACCGGGATCACCGGGACCGGCGGGATAAGGATCAAAAGAAGGGCCGGAAGCACGCGCCGCACGGCCTCGATGACACCCACGAGTCCGCGCCTTCTGGGGCAAATACTTCCGGGGCGGATACCTCTATTGAGGACCTGGCGGATAGCGTCATCGGCAAGCGTGGCGATGACACCCAGAAGTGCAAGCGCCGCGGGAAGAAGGGCTCGCGCAACGCTGACGCGGTCTCGGAGATTGAGTCGATCGCCCACGCCGCGGTGGAAACGGCGATGGATGCAGAAAAGGCCGAAGGTGGCGACGACGCGGCCCGCGCTGAGGACGCGGGCAACGCCCAGACCTATGAGGAGGCCGTCGCCGAGTTCGAGCGCTCGCCGCGCCGCAAGCGCCGCACCCGCGGCAACTCGCGGTCCGATCGCCGCCCGCGGCCGGAGGACTTCGAGCACGCCGACGGCTCCGCGGCCGATGAGGCGGACTCCCGTGGCGACGACGAACCGGCTGCGGAAAGCTCCAGGCGCGAAGATCGCCCGGCGGGTGCGCGGCGGCGCCGTCGTCGTGCGGTGCGCCAGGCGGCGCGCCGGGCACGCCGCGGCTCGCAGCAGGACGCTGCCGACTGGGACGAGACTGGTCAGGAGGGCGCCGGCGACGGTGCCCTCCGTGGCCAGCGCGGTGGCGAGGACAAGGACCGCGACGCCAACGACGGCAAGGACGCGTCGTCTCGTCGGCGTCGCGGGCGGCGCCGGGCCACCCGCTCGTCGCGGAAGGGCAGCGGCGAGCAGCCCGCGTCGCAGGACCGGCAGGGACAGCGTTCCGCTGCCGGTTCCCGGGGCCGAAACGGCAGCGGTAAGAAGGCTGATCGCGATGCCGCGAACGATTCCCGCCGGCCGAAGCGCCGCGGCCGCCGGCGCGCCACGCGGCGCGACTAAGTAGTCGTTTTCTTGCGCCCTCGGTGCCGCGTGGCGGTGCCGAGGGGTAAGAACGCGGCATGATAAGCGCAGTTTGTCTTTTCTTCCGGTGTCAAGGTAGTCTTTGACAGTCGCTGTTTAGGCATCGAGTGCGCTGCGCCCTGTCCGGGGTTGGATGCATGCTTGCGCTTGGCCTGAACGCATGTAGTTCGTTTGTCCATTCAGGAGAAGCACCTGGATTAAGGCGCGGCTCCTGAGCCGAGTTAGATAAGGGGTAACCCTCTATGTACGCGATCGTCAAGACCGGCGGCAAGCAGTACAAGGTTGCCGAAGGTGACCTCGTCAAGGTCGAGAAGATCGAGGGTGAGCCGGGTTCCACCGTGGCTCTCACCCCGGTTCTGCTCGTCGATGGCGCCGATGTCAAGTCCAAGGCAGATGATCTCGCCAACGTCAAGGTCGACGCTGAAATCGTCGAGCACGGCAAGGGTAAGAAGATCAGCATGATGAAGTACAAGAACAAGACCGGTTACAAGCGCCGCCTGGGCCACCGTCAGCCGGTTACCACCGTCAAGATCACTGGGATCAAGTAAGACCCGCCCACGGTCTTACAGCCATTCCTTGAGGAGGGAAACCAATGGCAACTAAGAAGGGTGCATCCAGCTCCAACAACGGTCGTGACTCCGAGGCAAAGCGCCTGGGCGTCAAGCGCTTCGGCGGCCAGCAGGTCAACGCCGGTGAGATCCTGGTCCGCCAGCGCGGCACCAAGTTCCACCCGGGTGAGAACGTCGGCCGCGGTGGCGACGACACCCTGTTCGCTCTCGCAGCGGGCGCGGTGAAGTTCACCACCAAGCGCAACCGTCGCACCGTGAACATCGTTCCGGCCACGGAAGCTGCTGAGCCGGCTCCGTCCGCAGCCGAGGCAACTGCCTAACTAAGCGGACCGATTGGGACCCCTCCGGGCGTCGTCACTGGCGGCGCGTGGAGGGGTTTCGTGTATCCGCACCACCAACTCGAGCACCATCACCCCAAGCGGGTACATTGACCACTGTTGAAGGCCATGGGGACACGGCGCAGGGATTGCCGCGTGCTCGCGAGGAGAGGATTGAATTATGGCTCGGTTCATTGACCGCGTTGTTCTACACCTGCAAGCGGGCGACGGCGGACACGGCTGTGCCTCCGTGGCCCGGGAAAAGTACAAGCCGCTCGGCGGCCCCGATGGTGGCAACGGCGGTCACGGCGGCGACATCGTGCTCGAGGTGTCCAACCAGGTCCACACCCTGATGGACTTCCACTACCACCCGCACATCAAGTCGCAGCGCGGCGGCAACGGAGGCGGCGACAACTGCAACGGCGCCCGCGGTGAGGACCTCGTCCTCGAGGTCCCGGTGGGTACCGTCGTGCACGACGATAAGGGGGAGGTGCTCGCTGATCTCACCGTGCCGGGCACCCGGTTCATCGCCGCGGAGGGCGGCTTCGGCGGTTTGGGCAACCGCGTGCTGGCCAACCATCGCCGCAAGGTCCCCGGCTTTGCCCTCAAGGGTGAGCCGGGGCAGGCCCGCGACTTGGTGCTCGAGCTGAAGTCGGTGGCGGACGTCGGGCTCGTGGGCTTTCCCTCGGCGGGTAAGTCCTCGCTTATTTCGGTGTTGTCCGCAGCCCGCCCGAAGATCGCGGACTACCCGTTTACCACCCTGACGCCGAACCTGGGCGTGGTCGACTTGGGCGATGACTCGTACACGATTGCCGATGTCCCGGGGCTCATCCCAGGTGCCGCCGAGGGCCGTGGCCTGGGCCTGGACTTTTTGCGCCACATCGAGCGCACCGCGGTTCTGGTGCACGTGGTGGACACCGCCAGCATTGAGCCGGGCCGCGATCCGGTCTCGGACATTGAGGCGCTGGAAGAAGAGCTGGCGAAGTACCAGTCGGCCCTAGATGCAGACACGGGTCTGGGCGACTTGCGGGAGCGCCCGCGCGTGGTGGTGCTCAACAAGGCGGACGTGCCGGAGGCCGAGGAGCTCGCCGAGTTCGTCAAAGGCGACCTGGAAGAAAAATTCGGCTGGCCGGTGTTCATCATCTCCGCCGTCGCGCGCCAGGGGTTGGATCCGCTGAAGTACGCACTGCTGGACATCGTCAAGCAGGATCGCGCACGCCGCCCGAAGCAGAAGGCGGATAAGAAGCACACCATCATCCACCCCAAGGTAGCGGGCAGGAAGTCCCAAGGCGCGCACCTCGACTTCACTGTGCGCAAGGATCCGCAGGTCGAAGGCGGCTTCATCGTCACCGGCGAGAAGTTGGACCGCTGGATCGAGCAGACTGACTTCGAGAACGAGGAGGCTGTGGGCTACCTGGCCGACCGGCTGAACAAGGCCGGTATTGAGGATGAGCTGCGCCGCCAGGGCGCGGTCGAAGGTGCCCCGGTAACCATCAGCGACATCACCTTCGAGTGGGAGCCAATGGCCGGCGGCGGCGATCCCACAGCCACCCGCCGTGGCCAGGACGCCCGCCTGCAAGGCACCACCCGTGCGTCCGCCGCGGAGCGCAAACGCGCATCCCAGGCACGCCGTGGTCTGGTCGACGAGTACGACTACGGTCAGGACGAACACGTCACGCGCGAGGGCGCTAACCGCGACCGGTGGCAGGGGTAGGGGTCACGTCACTTTAATCTTGAAATCCCGGGGAGGGGACTCTATATTTATGTCCCAGAAGGAATTAAGAATACCCTGAGTGGGCGCGTGGAAAAGGCTGATTGCGCCCCGGGGTCGTATTCCTCTTTCACGTTCGAGCTCTCACAGATAGAGGGCTTATGTCGCGTCTCCGTTCCAAGATCGCTGCTCTGTGCGCCACCTCCACCGTTGCATTCGCCGGTGTGACCGCTCTGGGGGTTCCCGCCCTCGCACAGGAAACCACTTCCGAAACCTCGCCCGCCGAGACCACCTCCGAGACCGCCCCGGCCGAATCCGAGGCCGCCGGTGACGGCACCATGACCGTCGAGAAAGAAGACGGCGACCAGGTCAAGGTCAACCCCCGCCTGATCGACCCCAACAAGCAGGTCGACCTGCACATTCGTAAGATCATCGGCGACCCGACCGGCGGTGACACCCCGGCTGACGATGCCAAGCCGGGCGTCGGCATCACCTTCAACGTCCAGCGCATCAAGGGTATCGACCTCACCACCCAGGCAGGCTGGGCGAAGGTCAGTGCGCTGGCAAAGGCGACCGACGACAACCGCAGCCTGCTCTCGGATTGGAAGGCCGGCAAAAAGCCGACCGACAGCGCGTTCGCTGACTTGGAGTTGGGCGAGGCGAAGGACGTCACCACCGATAGCAACGGTGAGGCGACCGCTTCCTTCGACGGTCAGGGCGCTTTCGTGGTCACGGAGAAGCAGTCCAACGGCTACACCGTCGCTCAGCCGTTCATCGTCACCCTGCCGTACCCGGCGGACGACGGTCAGTGGGCGTACGAGCGGACCGTCTACCCGAAGAACCAGAACGTGGTTCCGACCAAGGACGTTGACGCCAACGACAAGGGACTGGGACAGAACCTGCGCTACACCATCAACGCCCCGGTCCCGGCTGGTGTCATCGACCGCTTCAACGTCGTCGACCCGGTGGACTCCGAGCACCTGAAGCTGCAGAATGACAATATCGAGGTGACCACCACCTCTGAGGACGTCCAGCTCACTCGTGACACGGACTACACCGTGTCCACGGGGGACAACACGCTGCGGGTCAACTTCACCGATGCTGGCCGCAAGAAGCTCCAGGATGCGCGTAAGGATCACCCGGACTTCGCGGTGAAGGTGTCCTTCGACGCGCAGGTCATCAAAATTCCGGAAGCGGACGGCAAGATCAACAACACCGGTGAGATCGAGCTGCCGAACGGCGCAACCGTAGATACCGACACTCAGGATGAGGACGGCAAGGATCAGCCGACGCAGGCTACCTTCGGCGATCTGACGGTGACCAAGACCTCGGCAGATGCTGAGGACAAGCCGGACGCCCTTGCTGGCGCCGAGTTCGAGGTCTACCGCTGTGAGCAGCAGGGTGAGAACAAGTGGGAGACCGTCGGTGAGGCCATCGAGGTCTCCCCGGACGGTACCGTGAACCTGGAAAACCACCTGACCACGGCGGTGGGGAAGAACGACGCCGATGAGGACGCTGCGATGGCGACCGCCCACGGTCTGCCCGTCACCACCCACGGCGGTGTGAACGGCACCGAGTCGATTGACTACTGCGTCATCGAGACCAAGGCGCCGGAAGGCTTCGTCCGAAACCCGGAGGTCCACCACGCGACCGTGCAGGGCGACAACATCCGCAAGCTCGCGGTCTCCGTGGAAAACCAGCGCAGCAACTTCCTGAACCAGCTGCCGGCCACCGGTGCGTGGGGCATCGTCTTGGTGTTCCTGCTGGGCCTGGGTCTCCTGGCACGCGGCCTGTACACCAGCCGTCGTGACCGCCAGACCGCCTAAGGAGGCGCGTGGCTAACCGCACGCACGACACCGCGCAACGCCGCCGGTCAGAGCACTCCAGCTCCCGGCGGCGTCGCCGTAGGTCCCGGTCGACTATCTACCTCATCCTGGCGATAGTGGTCTTCCTCGTTCCCGTGGTGCTCACGCACCTGCAAAACAACGAGCAACACCGCGTGGCCGAGGAATTTAGTCGCTCGGTAGAACAGCTGGCGCCAGATGAGCGCAATGGCATGCTTGAGCGGGCCCGGGAGTACAACGACCGCCTGCCCGAGTTCGGTGCGCCCGACCCGTGGATGTACGGGCCGGATACCAACTCGGAGGCGTATCAGGACTACCTCAACCAGCTAAACGTCAACTCCGTCATGGCGCGCGTGCAGGTGCCGTCGGTGGGCATCGATCTGCCGATTTACCATGGCACCTCCACGTCGGCGCTCGCGCACGGCGTGGGCCACCTCTACGGCACGGCCCTGCCCGTGGGCGGGGAGGGGACCCACTCGGTGCTCACCGCGCACACGGGCATGAGCACCCTGACCATGTTCGACAACCTCACCCACGTCAAAAAGGGCGACGACATCATCATCGACGTCGCTGGGGAGAAGCTCGCCTACCGCGTCGACCATATCCAGAAGGTGTTGCCCACCCAGGTGGAAAACATCCGCCCAGAGGTGGGCAAGGACTACGTCACTCTGGTGACGTGCACGCCCTACGGGTTCAACACCCACCGCCTGCTGGTGCGCGGTGAGCGCATCGATGAGCCGGAGCACATCCAACGCGAATATCGCAGTCCCTGGCAGCTATGGATGACGCTCGCCGTTGGAATCGCGGTACTCATCCTGCTGTACCTGTTGTGGCGCTGGTTCGCCGACCGTCGGCGTGACAAACGGGAACGCGAGCGTGAGGCTCGCGAACGCCAACACGAACGCGAAGCGCGCGGTGAGAATCGCGGGGAGAACCATGGGTAAGCACGCGCAGTCTCATGCTCAGCAAACAGCGGCGTCGGAAGCGGCCGGGGCCGCCCGGCCGGCAAAGAAGAAAAAGCGCTCGCTGCCGGGCATTGTGTGGATTCTGCTCGGCATCGTCACGCTGCTCTACCCAATCGTGGCCACGTTGTACAACGACTACCAGCTGGACAAGCGGGCGGAGTCGTACGCCGACAAGGTCGAGCAGATCGAGCCGGACGAGCGCACCCGCGAGTACCTGGACGGCGCCCACGAGTATAACGACTGGCTGGACGCCCAGGGCCATCACGCCATGCCGCCGGAGCCCGGCTCGCCCGGGTTCGACCGGTACATGAAGACCCTCGATGCGCCGGAGACTGACGGGGTCATTGCGCGCCTGCGCATTCCGTCCATCGACGTGGACCTGCCCGTGTACCACACGACGCATTCGTCGGTGCTCTACAACGGCGCGGGCCACATGTTCGGCAGCGACCTGCCGGTCGGCGGCAAGGGGACGAACTCGGTCATTTCTGCGCACACCGGCATGGTCGATGCCTCCATGTTCGACAACCTGCCGCGTATCAAAGACGGCGCGGACGTCTACGTCGAAGTGATGGGGCAGCGGCTGCGCTACACCATCACCGGGCGCGTGGTGGTCCGGCCGGGCGACTACGACGCGGTGACCTACGAGGAAGACCGCGACAAGCTCACCCTCATCACGTGCACGCCGTACGGCCTGAACACCAATCGCCTGCTCGTGGTGGCCGATCGTGCCGACCCGGTCGGCGACGCGGACAAGGGCGGGTGGCGGCCGACGCTGAGCTGGTGGATGATCCTTGACCTCCTGGTCATCCTCATCGTGCTGCTGATTATCGCCTACCGCGAGTGGAAGAAGCGGCGGAAGAATAAAGACGCTGAAAGTTGATCCATCGCCTCGTATGATCGTCTGGCATGACTAGCGATCAAGGTAATCCCTACGAGCCACCGGCTGAGTCCGACCGTCCGCTACCGCTTTCGCCCTATGACGATCAGGCGCCTGAAACCCCCTTCCCGGCGCCCACCGCCATGGCCGAGGACTCCCTGGCCATGGGCCACGAGTCACCGCTGCGTGAGGAGATCCAAAACGCCAAGCGCATCGTGGTGAAGATTGGCTCGTCTTCGCTGACCGGCGATAACTTCGCCGCCGCGCCGGAAAAGATCGACCGCATCGTCGATGCCATCCAGGCGCGCATGGAAGTCTCTGACGTCGTGCTGGTCTCCTCCGGTGCCGTCGCCGCCGGTATGCGCCCGCTGGGACTAAGCCAGCGCCCGACTGACCTGGCCACCAAGCAGGCGGCCGCCGCGGCCGGCCAGGTCCACCTGGCCTACGAGTGGTCCCGCTCTTTCGCGCGCTATGGCCGTTCGGTGGGGCAGGTTCTGCTTACCGCCTCCGATGCGGGGCGCCGCGATCGGGCGCGTAATGCGAAGCGAACCATCGACAAGCTGCTGCACCTGCGCGCGGTCCCGATCGTGAACGAGAACGACACCGTGGCCACCTCCGAGATGCAGTTCGGCGACAACGACCGCCTCTCGGCGCTCGTGGCCCACCTCATCGGTGCCGACGCACTCTTCCTGTTCTCCGACGTCGACGGCCTCTACGACAAGAACCCGGCGGAGCCGGACGCGAAGTTCGTTCCTGAGGTGCGTACCGGCAAGGACTTGAAGGGCGTCGCGGCTGGCGACGGCGGCAAGGTTGGCACCGGCGGCATGGCCTCCAAGGTCTCGGCGGCGCGGCTGGCCGCCCGCGGCGGCGTGCCGGTCCTTTTGACCTCTGCGGAAAACATCGGCCCGGCGCTGGAAGATAGCCGCATGGGCACCGTCTTCCACACTCGCGAGGAACGCCGCCTGTCCGCCTGGAAGTTCTGGGCGCTCTACACCGCCGACTCGGGCGGCACGCTGCGCCTCGACCAGGGTGCGGAAGAGGCCGTGACCAAGGGCGGCAACTCGCTGCTCGCGGTCGGTATTACCGAGGTCGACGGCGAGTTCCGCGCCGGCGAAATCGTGGACATCGTCGGCCCGGAGTCGAAGATCATCGGCCGCGGCGAGGTCAATTTCGACTCCAGTACCTTGCGCAAGATCATGGGTCGGCGCACCGAGGATCTCGATCCGGAGTTCCAGCGCGCGGTGGTCCACGCGGACTACCTGTCCAACTACGCCTCCCGCCTGTAGGAAGAGGTTATTTCGGTGAAGTTTTTCATGGGGCCCCACATCTGGGACGAGACCGTCGAGGACATCGTCGCCGCCGGCCACGAGCGTGTCGATGACCTGTCTCAGGCCGACGTTTTCGTCTTCACCTCCTCCAACCCGGAGGACTTCCCGGACAAGCTGCCGGACAACATCCAGTTCGTCCAGCACTGCTTTACGGGCGTGGAGGGATTGATTGATGCCGGGCTTATCACCGAAGACGGCATTCCGTGGGCGAATACGGCCGGTGCCTTCGCCACCCCGGTTGCAGAGATGGGGCTGATGCTGCTTTTGGCCCAGGCGCACCGCCAGAAGGAGGTCACCCGCGCTGCCTCCTTTGACGTTGCCGGGCATGCCGACCGCACGCAGCAGTGGCTGTACAGCAACCTGCACCGCGGAAAGAAGAAGCTGGTCATCTTCGGCGCTGGTGGCATTGGCAAAGAGTTCATTCGGCTCATTGAGCCCTTCGACATGGAGGTCATCGCCGTCAACCGCTCCGGTCGTGAGGTCGAGGGCGCAGACCAGACGGTGAAGATGGCCGATGCCGACGCGTTGTGGGAGACCGCGGACATCGTCGTGCTCGTGTTGCCGCTGACCGCGGAGACCGAGGGCATCGTCGATGCGGAAAAGCTCACGGCGATGAAGGACAGTGCGATTTTGGTCAACATCGGCCGCGGCAAGCTCATCAACACAGATGACTTGGTCGAGGCGTTAAAGAACGACGAGATCGCCGGCGCCGCTCTCGAGGTCACCGATCCGGAACCGCTGCCGGACGATCACCCGTTGTGGGCGATGGACAACTGCACCATCAGCCCGCACATCGGCGCCTCCTTCCGCGTGGCGCGCCTGCACGTGGGCAAGACCGCTGCGGCAAACATGGACGCGTTTGAGCGCGGCGAGGAGATGCCGACGCAGGTCGATCCGTCAGCCGGTTATTAGAAAAATTTATTCCCCGGGGCCACCGGATTGGTTATGTACACTCGGCCGCATGACTGATTATGCGAATGAGTTGACCCCTGAACGTGAAGCTGAGCGCACCGAGGTCTTGGATAAGGCCCGTGCGGCGAAGCAAGTGGCGGCCACTTTCGCACAGCTGACCACGCCGCGCAAGAACGAGATTCTGGAGCAGGCGGCCCAGGATCTCATCGACAACACCGCGGCAATTCTGGAAGCCAACAAGCAGGACTTGGAGGCCGGCAAGGAGCGTGGCCTGTCCGAGTCGCTGCTGGACCGGCTGGCGCTCGATGAGGATCGCGTCGCCGGCATTGCCGATGGCCTGCGCCAGGTCGCCGGCCTGCAGGATCCAGTCGGCCAGATCCTCGAGGGCAAGAACATGGACAACGGCATCCAGATGCGCAAGGTGCGCGTCCCGCTGGGTGTCATGGGCATGGTCTACGAGGCGCGCCCCAACGTCACCGTCGACGCCTTCGGCCTGGCGCTTAAGTCCGGCAACGTGCCGCTTCTGCGCGGGTCCAAGTCCGCGCGCAAGTCCAACGAGAAGCTGGTGGAGATCCTCCAAAACACCCTGGAGAAGTTCGACCTGCCGCGCGAGGGCGTGCAGCTGCTGCCGTGCGAGACCCGCGATTCGGTCCAGGACCTCATCACCGCCCGTGGTCTGGTGGACTTGGTCATCCCGCGCGGTGGTGCAGGTCTTATTAACGCCGTGGTCAAGGGCGCGACCGTTCCGGCCATCGAGACCGGCACCGGCAACTGCCACTTCTACATCGACGGCTCCGCGGACATCGATAAGGCCATCGACATGGTCGTCAACGGCAAGACCCGCCGGACGTCCGTGTGCAACTCCACCGAGTGCGTTCTTCTCGATGCCGCGCTTGCCGATGACGTGAAGCTCCGCATCGTCAAGCAGCTGCAGGACGCCGGGGTCACCATCCACGGTGACGTGTCTGAGCTGGAGGGCTTCGGCGTTGAGGGTGCGGTCGAGGCCACCGAGGAGGAGTGGGAGCAGGAGTTCCTCTCCATGGATATTTGCGCTAAGGTGGTCGACGGTGTCGACGGCGCGATTGCGCACATCGGCAAGTACAGCACAGGCCACACCGAGGCCATCGCCGCCCAGGACGCGGACGTGCTGGTGAAGTTCGGCAACGAGGTCGACGCCGCGGCGGTCATGCTCAACGCGTCTACCGCGTTCACCGACGGCGAGGTCTACGGCATGGGTGCGGAAATCGGCATCTCCACCCAGAAGCTGCACGCCCGCGGCCCGATGGCGCTGCCGGAGCTCACCTCCTACAAGTGGATCCTGCAGGGCACCGGCCAGACCCGCCCGTAGAGCCCGGGGCGGAGTAGTCCCTTCCGTATACTTGGGAAACCATGGCTACCACGCGCGACCGCATCGGCATCATGGGCGGCACCTTCGACCCGATCCACCACGGCCACCTCGTGGCGGCGAGCGAAGTTGCCCACCGCTTTTCCCTCGACCAGGTGGTCTTCGTACCCACGGGGCAGCCGTGGCAGAAAGCCGACCGTGATGTCACCGAGGCCGAGCACCGCTATCTCATGACGATGGTGGCCACGGCCTCCAACCCGCGCTTTACGGTCAGCCGCGTCGACATTGACCGCGGTGGGCCGACCTACACCATCGACACGCTCGCGGACATCCGGGAGTTCTACCCCGACGCCGAGCTGTTCTTCATCACCGGCGCGGACGCGCTGGGGTCCATCATGCAGTGGCGCGACTGGGAAGAGATGCTCGACATGGCCCGGTTCGTGGGCGTGACCCGGCCGGGTTATGAGCTGACCAAGGACGCGCTGCCGGCCGACAGCCAGGATTCCATCGACCTCATCGACATCCCGGCGATGGCGATTTCTTCCACCGATTGCCGCAAGCGCGCGGCCGCGGGATACCCGGTGTGGTACCTGGTGCCGGACGGGGTCGTGCAGTACATCGCCAAAAACAAGCTGTACCGGCCCGACTCCGACGAACCGCTGTGAGTTGCGCGGTCCGTCCCGGCATGTGGCTTCACGCGTGCCGTGGACAGTAATATGTGCAGCATGAATGCGTGCGGCGCTTGGGGCGCCCGCGCGGTGACTCGTTGTCGCACAACCACCTGACGTCTACGTCTAGCAAGGGAAGAATTTGTCTGTTACTGACACCGCCCGCCGCATGGCGGAAATTGCAGCGCGCGCAGCCGACGAAAAGCTCGCGGACAACATCCGCGTCGTCGATGTCTCCGACGTACTAGCCATCACCGAAATCTTCGTTATTGCCTCGGCCGATAACGAGCGCCAGGTGCGCTCCGTGGTTGATGAGATCGACGAGGAGCTGTCCGCGGAAGGCTTCGAGCCGAAGCGCCGCGAGGGCAATCGCGAAAACCGCTGGGTGCTGCTGGATTACGGCAACATCGTCGTCCATGTCCAGCGCGATAGCGAGCGCGACTACTACGGGCTGGACCGTCTGTACCACGACTGCCCGGTTATTGAGGTGGAGGGCATCGACACGCCGGAGTCCGTCGGCGCTTGGGGCGAGGATGGCGTGTTGCCGCGCGACGCCGAGAGCCAGGACGATCTCTCGCTGGCGCAGCGCGCGCCGGGCGAGGACGAGGAGTTTTAGCCTCGTCATGAGCCGTCGTCTTTTCCTCATCCGCCATGGCCAGACCACGTATAACGCGGCTGGCCGCATGCAAGGACACCTCGATACCGATCTCACCGAGACCGGCTACGCCCAGGCGCGCGACGCCGCGGAGCTGATGGTGGGCAAGGGGATTTCCAAGATCGTGGCGTCCACCCTGACGCGCGCAGCCGAGACCGCGCGGGTCATCGGGGAGAAGCTCGGCGTGGACGTGGAACTGGACGACCGCCTGCGCGAGACGCACTTGGGCGAGTGGCAGGGCATGAGCTCCGCGGAGGTGGACGAGGCCTCCCCGGGGGCGCGGGCCATCTGGCGCCACGATCCGACGTGGGCGCCGCCGCAGGGCGAGTCCCGCGTGGCGGTGGCGCGTAGGGCCCGGCCGGTTATCGATGAGCTCATGGCCTCCTTCGACGAGTGGGAGGACTCCGCGGTGCTCGTCGTCGCCCACGGCGGGGCGATTTCCGCGCTGGTCTGCCATCTGCTGGGGCTTGAAGAACAGCAGTACGGCACGCTGTCGGGGCTGAAGAACACCCACTGGGCGCAGCTGACCGCCCGCCCGCGGTTCAACGCGGAGGAGCTGCTGGCGCCGCTGCGCTTTGCCCCGGAGAACGTGGCCGAAGCCAGCTGGTACCTGGACGGCTGGAACATGGGCGCGCACGTCGTCGGTGGGGCAGGGGCGGATCAGTAGTGCCCGTCAAAGTCGTCGTGGACTCGTCTGCGGGTCTGCCCAAAAAGATTGCGCGCGGGCTCGACATCGAGGTCGTGGACCTGCACATGGTGCCCAGCGAAAAGGAGGAGGAAAGTCCTTCTACCTCGGGCCTTACTGCCATTGAACTGGCCGCGCTCTACGGCCGGTTGATGGAACGCTCCCGTCGGCCAGACGCCGGTGGAGACGGGAAGGAAGACGGGGTGGTGGCCCTCCACCTGTCCAAGGAGCTGTCCTCCACGTGGTCCGCCGCCACCACCGCGGCTGGGGTGTTTGATGATTCGGTCCGGCTGGTCGATACCGGAAGTGCGGGCATGGCGGTCGGTGCCGCCGCGATGTCGGCCGCGCGGCTCGCACAGGACGGCGCGAGCGTGGACGAGTGCTACGACATCGCGGTGGACACCCTGGAGCGCGCCCGCACCTGGGTGTACCTCGATTCCACCGAGGAGCTGCGCCGCTCCGGCAGGCTGTCCACTGCCACCGCAGTGTTTACCACCGCGCTGCTTGCCACCAAGCCGATTATGAGCATGCAGTCCGGCCGCCCAGAGCTGGTGGGCAAGACGCGCACGCAGTCGAAGGCGTTTGCCAAGCTCGTCGACCTCGTGGCGGCCGGCGCCGGCGAGGATCCGGCGTTCATCGCCATCCAGCACAACGATGCGCGCGCCGACGCCGGTAACCTGCGCGCGCTGTTAGAAGACGCGCTGCCCAGCGGCACGCTGTTCATCGTGGTGCCGCTGTCGAAGGTCCTGGGCGTGCACGTGGGCCCGGGCGCCATTGCGGTGTCCGCGGTCTATTCCGCGCCGCCGGAGGACAAGCCGAAGGGGAAGCAGCCGGGCGGGTTTGCTAGCCCGTTTGGGACGAAGCGGGCGGAGCGGTAGACGGCCGGATCCGCGCGGCGAACGGGATCGCCTGTGGATAAGTGGCCATTTTCGGGCACAACGCGCGAATTTCGGGCCCGGGGAGGGGAGTTATCCACAGGCGGGCCTTTTACCCCTAGGATTTTCCGCGCCCGGGCCTTAGCGTCACCTGCATGGCGCCCCCACACGTAAGCGACCGCATCCGCGAACTGACCCGACCCACCGGGGAGGAAGATCTCCTCGCCGTCCGATACCCGTCCCTGCGCATCCACGTGCCCGTCCTCCACGCCGTTGTCGTGGTGGTCATTCTTGCCGTCGGTCTTGCGGTGTGGGCGGGGTGTTCCGCCCGTTCCGGCGCGGGCGGCGACCCAGCGGCCGCGGGCGATGGGGGAGGCGGGCAGTTGCCGTCCCTGGAGCTGTCGGCGCACCCGGGTGATGCGACAACGGCGTCCCCTGCGGCCACGAGCGAGCCGACGTCAGTGGTCGTCTCCGTCGTGGGGGACGTCGAGCAGGCTGGGCTTGTCACCCTCGCTCCCGGCGCGCGGGTGGCGGACGCCCTGGCCATTGCGCGTCCGGGAAGCGGCGCCGACATCAACTCGCTCAACCAGGCGCAGTTGCTTGCCGATGGCCAGCAAATCGTCGTCGGCCCTCCCGCCCCGGAGGGGGAGCCGGCGCCGCCGACCGGGGGAAGCTTCGTGGTCGGGGACCAGCCGGGTGGCTCACCGGATGTGGCGCCCAGCGCGGGCGCGGGCGTAAGCGGCGGCCTGATCAATATCAACACCGCCGGTGCCGAGGAGCTGAAGACGCTGAGCGGGGTGGGCGATGTGACCGCCGCGGCGATTGTGTCCTTCCGCGAAGAGCACGGCCCGTTTACTGCGGTGGAGCAACTGTTGGAGGTCTCCGGCATTGGACCGGCCAAGATGGCCCAGCTGGAAGGCAAGGTCACCGTGTGAGGGAGCTGCGCTTAGCGCCCTGCGCCCTCGTGGCGTGGGCGATGGTTATCGCGGTGACGCTGGGGTGCGAGGTCTGGTTCACCGCGCTGGTGGCGGCGGGGGTCGTCGCGCTGTGGATACGTGGCGTGCGCGGGCAGGCCGTGCTGATTGGGGGCGCGGGCGCGCTGGCGCTCGTTACCGCCGCCACGCGCCGGGCGCGGTGGCAGGCCTTTGAGGCCGTCGGGGAGATCACCGGGCGCATAGTGGCGCGGCCTGCCCCGACTGATGCCGGCGGCTGGTACCTCAAGGTCCAGATCCCCGGGTATCCCACGCAGGTGCCCATGTTCGCCGGGGAGCTTTCCGGCGACGCGGCAGTGGGCTCCGTGGTGACCGCGCGCGCTCGCGCGGTAGACGCCGACCGGACGAGTCTTTCCGGGATCGTGCTGAACGCGCGCTCCGCGGACGTGAAGGCACCGCGGGGACTGTACGCGTGGGCCGACGGGGTGGCGGCGAATTTCCGCGGTCTCGTCGAGCAGTGGGTCGGCGAGGCGAGCCAGGGGCTACTTCCGGGCATGGTGTTAGGCGATACCAGCCTCCAGACGGCGGCGGAAAAGCAGCTTTACATCGACACTGGCTTGAGCCACCTCAGCGCGGTCAGCGGGGCGAATATCACGATCGTTACGGCGAGTGCGGCCGTCATTGCCAGCTGGTGCGCGTTCGGCCCGCGTGGGCAGTTCGCCGCGGCGCTAGCGGCCCTCGGCGCCTACGTCTTATTGGTCGGCCCGGAGCCGTCCGTGTTGCGCGCGGCGGTCACGGGAGTAGCCGGGTTGTGCGCCGTGGTGGGGTCGGCGCGGATGGAGCCCATGCACGCGCTGAGCCTGTCGGTCTTCGGCCTCGTGCTGTGGCGCAGCGACCTGGCGGTGGATTTCGGTTTTGCCCTGTCGGTTGCCGCCACCGCCGGGATTGTCGCCTTATCCCCGCTGCTCATCCGCGCGTTAGGACGCACCCGGCTGCCGGCCAGCGTGGTGCGCGCCTTGGCGGTGGCCATCGCTGCGGACGCGGTGACCATCCCGATCGTCGCACTGATGGCCGGCGAGGTGTCGGTGATCTCAGTCTTAGCGAACGTGCTGGTAGCACCCGCGGCCGCGCCGGTGACGCTCGTCGGCCTTATCGCCGCTCTATGCGCGCAGCTGCCGGCACCGCTGGCGGCCGTGGCGGTGCTGCCGGTCAAGGTGATTGAGCCGTGCACGTGGTGGATTCACTTCGTCGCACGGGCCTGCATGCGGCTGCCGGTAGATAAGATTGCGGCCGGCCCGCTGGCCGTGGCGGTAGCCTACGGCTGGGTGGCCGCTGGCCTCATGTATGCCCGCCCCCGCTCGACTGCCGCCGTCACCGTCGCCGCGGTCGCCCTCCTCGCCGGCCGCGGCATCGATCTGCCCCGCGGCGCGCGAGAGATAGAGCTTACCGATAGCAACACCGTCGTGGTGCAGCGGGAGGAGGACATCGACACCCGCGGGCCTTATCCCGGCATCGTCGCCATCATCGTGACCGGGGACGGCGGGGATACAAGACCCCGGGACCGCCCGTCTGTCACCCGCGCCGGGGTGGCCGTGCTGTACCCCGAGCGCGACGGTGAAGTACGCGTGTTCGAAGACGGCACCCAGCGCGCGGCCGACGGGCACTTCTAGCCCTTTATCCGGCAGAGCAAGGTCAAAAAAGACGAAAGCACGAGGCCGCTTCCCACGATCCAAAGAAGGGCCAGGGAGAAGATATCCGTGTCCGATTCGTGCTGAATGCCGTACCAGATACCAGCGGCTGTTAAGACGATTCCGATGAACAGCAAGATAACCTGCCACCGGGAGGAAAAACGCGCCGCAACAAGGGTGACAAGCGTCGAGACTACCGCGACGATTACGGCGACTATGCCCACCCAACTGATACTCACAGGGGCGATCGCGAGCACAGCAAGACCGATGATCCCCACTACGAGTTCCGCCCACGGGCGGCGGACCTTTTCCATTTCCATCGTTGCTACTCCTTCCCAGAGCGAACCAGTTGGTTATCCCGTGAGGGTGGGTATCCATTGGCTGGGATGTGCGGCGGTGACCGCTTCGAAGTAAACGCCGGCGGTCTCGATGCACCCGCCTCTTCGGGGGTCCACGTGGTTCGGGTAGACATTGTGGCAAATAGTTACCATGTCGATGTTTAGTTGGCGGTGGCCGCGAGGGTAGTAGCCTGTACGTCATGCCTTCCTCCGCGGTGCATCTCATTTTGGGCGACGACGAATTCCTCACCGAGCGTGCCCGGCTATCCATCCAGCGCGCCGTGGCTGACAACGCGGGCGCGCAGCCCGAGGTTACCCGGCTGAAAGCCAGCGACGTCACCGAGGGGGAAATCGCGGAGGCGACCAGCCCCTCGCTGTTCGGTGACAACCGCGTTGTCATCATCACCGACGCGGAGCGCGCCGGGAAGGACGCGGTAGCGCACATCCTTTCTGCTGCGAAAGCGCCTGCTCCCGGCATGACCATCGTGGTGGTCTACCACGTCACCGCGAAGACGCTGAAGGGCAAAAAGAAGCCGCCGGAACTGGTGGCCAAGCTCCGCAAGGCGGGCGAGGTCCACGAGGTGTTTTCCCTCCACCCGCGGGATCTGCAGCAGTGGGTGATGCGGGAGTTTCAGTCCCACGGCGTGCGGCCGACCCCGGACGTGGTGCATGCGCTTCTCGATGGCGTCGGGTCCGACCTCCGCGAACTCGCCTCCGCCGTCTCCCAACTCGTGGCGGACACGGGCGGGAATGTCACTCGCGAGGCGGTGCAGCAGTACTACGTCGGCGTGGCCGAGGTGGCCAACTGGGACATTGCCGATGCCGCCGTCGAGGGCAAGGTCGAAGCGGCCGTCGCCTCCTGCCGGCGTGCGCTGCAGCTGGGTGCCTCGCCGGTGGCCATCGCGATGGCGCTGGCGAACAAGGTCGGGGTCATCGCGCGGCTGTATACCGCCCGTGGGGACAACTTCTCCGTGGCCAAGCAGGCTGGTTTGAATCCCTTCGTGGTGAAGATGGCGCAGCCGGTTGCCCGGCGCTGGTCCGGCGCCAACATCACCCAGGCGGTCATCCTCATGGCGGAGCTCGATGCCGAGGTCAAAGGGCAGGGCGGCGAGCCGGAATATGCGGTCGAAGAGGCCGTCCGCCGCATCGCCCGGCTCGCCCGTTAACGTGTAGGGTCATGAGGTCTGAAACAGCGTGCGGCGGGACGGCAGGTTGGCGATGACCCTTTCGGCATATCTCACCGTCCTGATGTTGAACCTAGTCGGCAGTATTTCCCCGGGCCCGGACACCGTCTTGGTCACCCGGCTGGCCACCAAGTCGCGCAGGCATGCCGTAGCGGCGGCGCTCGGCGTACAAACCGGCGCGTTGTGCTGGTTTAGCCTCACCGTCTTCGGCGCTGCTACGGTTCTTTCCACGTTCCCGGAGATTCTCGGGGCGGTGCAGATTGTCGGCGGATCGTTTCTGATTTACATGGGTTCCCGGCTGGTGCGCGGCGGGCTCATCCAGCGCAAGTATCCGCCGGCGAGCCTGGAGGAGGTCGAGGGCGTGTTGGGCCGGCCGATCCGCTCGTATCGCGCGGGCGTGGCCTGCAACCTGTCGAACCCGAAGATTGTGCTCTTTTTGGCCTCGCTCATCGCTCCGCTTCTGCCCGCGCACGCCGGCATCGGCGCGTCCGTGACGCTCATCGCCGGGTTGTCGTTGACCAGCGTCGCGCTCTTCCTCACGCTCGCGGTGGTGGTCTCCACCGCCGCGGTGCGTCGCCGCCTTCTCAAGGCGGGCCCGGGGATCGACATCGGCTCCGGCGCCTTCTTCGTCGTCGCCGGCGCGGCCCTCGTCATCGCCGGTGTTACATCCTTTATCTAGCTGCCGGTACTGGTCTGCGCCGGTTGCGCCTGCGCCGGCTACGCGCCTGCGCAGTGTGCGCGCTAGCGCGGACTACGCGCCCTCGTCGACGACCGGCAGCAGCAGCTGGCCGCTGGGCGTGCTGCCGGCCGCGTCTTCCGCGCACAGGTCCAGCGCCCACTGCACCCAGCGTTGCACGGTGCGCGCCCGCCGCTTCAGCGTCTGCTCGCCAAGGTCTACGCCGGCGGACTGCATGGTGCCGACGACATCGTCAACCGGCGGCACGTCTCCCGCGCCGGCGGCTAAGGCGAGCGCCTCGCGCAGAACGGGGCGGGAGGCGAGCTGGTGCACCAGCGCCAGGTTGCGCGGGGTGCGCTCACGCGTGCCGATGATGCGCCGCCCCGTTTCCGTCAGCTGCGCCGCGCTATCAGTACGCTCCGCCAACCCGAGGAAGGCCGCGGCTTGCACATAGTAGGCCGCCTGCCGGGACGTGAATACGTACTCGTCGACGATCTCGTCGGTGGATAGCTCCGAGGCGTAGAGCAGTTCACACAGGTTGACGACGCGGTCGAAGCTATCGGCCTGCGGGAACGGCGCGGCGATGTCTTCGAGTGCCACCGGCGTGGTGGAATCCACCGCCTGCGCAAGCGTTGCCCGATCGATGGTGCTGGGGCTAACGGCGTAGCGCGCGGCCTTGACCAACCGGATACCGCGGTAGGACTCCGCGTGCGGGAATTCGTAGAGGTAAAGGCGGAACACGCCGTTGGAATACACCACGTACACCGGCCGGACCGGCTTGGATAACTGGGCAGAAAAGCGACGGTAGGGGTAGTACAGCTGCCGGACGTTGAAGTCGGCGGTGAGGTGATTTTTGGCCTCCACCACCGCGAGGTGGTCGGCGCTTTCAAAACCGGCGTCAATCTCCATCTGGGCGCGGTCGACGGTCACTGGCGCAGCGATGCCCTCCACGCGGAGATCGAACGAGCCGGTAGACATCCGGCCAGAGACGGTGGGGTAGAGCTCAGTCGATCCCAGAAAGTCGCGCAACATGCCCGAGGCGTACGCGGCCGCGAGCGCCAGCCCCTCTGAGGACACCGCGTCGTGGTGCAGGGGGTCCAACCCCTTCGGCAGCCCCATGACGTGGACTGGGCCTAGCTCCTCGTCGGGTGGGAAGTCGGCGTAGACGTCGAAGCGCCCCACCAGGTAGCGGCTGCGGCTAAGCGGCAAAATGGACAGCCCGTAGCGCTCGAAAATCCACGGCCGCGCGCCCCGGAAGTCGTGCTTGGCCATCAGCCGCGGCTCCCGGCCAGACAGTTCGTGCAGCTCGCGGGCGGTAATGGTGAAACAGCTGCCCGGGTCAGCGAAATCAGGGTGGTGCAGCACCCGCAGCCAGCCCACGTCGTTGACGCCGAGCCACACCGTGTCGGGCACCCCGAAGTGCTCCCGCAGCTCGCTGACGGGCGGGCGCGCATTAGTCATAGTTGCGCACCAAAACCTCGTCGATCTTGCCGCGCCGGGAGGCCACCGAGTTGATGGCACGGGTCGCGCCGACCACCTCCACGCGGTAGTCGGCGTACAGCTCGCGGATAAACTCCGTCGCGGAATTCGACAGCAGGAACCTCACGCCGCGGGAATCGAGATCATCGCACAAAGCCTTGAGCTCGTGCTGCTGCTGGCGCGCAAAACCGCCGGCGGCGTAGCCGGTGAAAGAACTGGTCACGCTCACCGGGTCGTAGGGCGGGTCTAAGTAGACAAAGTCACCGTCGCCGGCGTGGGCCACCGCGGCGGCGTAGTCGCCGTGGAGCAGCGTGACGTCCGCCTCGTTGAGGTACTCCGACATGGCGTCGATAGCCGGGCCATCGCAAATCGTCGGGTTGCGGTAGCGGCCATACGGCGCGTTGAACTGGCCGGCCGAGTTCACGCGGTAGAGACCGTTGTAGCAGGTCCGGTTGAGGTAGATGGTGCGGGCGGCCCTGGAAACATCGCCAAGCGCGGCGAAAGCCTCGACGTCGCGGTCCACGGCGCGCAGCGAGTAGAAAAACTCCGGCTCGTTGGGGTAGGAGGAAAGCCGCTCCTTCAGCTCTGCCGGGTGATCGCGCACCACCCGGTAGAGCGTGATGAGCTCACCGTTGAGATCATTGACGGTCGCCCGCGGCGGTGTAAGCGACCACAGCACCGCGCCGCCGCCTAAGAAAGGCTCGAAGTAGTGGTCCCAACCTTCCTCGGGCAGGGCGGTGCGGATCTGCGGCAGCAGCTGGCGCTTCCCGCCCGCCCATTTCAACAGCGGCTTAATCTGGCTCATGGTTTACTCATCCTATCGGCGACCCCGGACACCCAACTTTTCGCCTCGTGCGCTGGTGAAATGACACACTGGGCACGCAAAAAGCCGGCCACCCCGTCAAACGGGGCAGCCGGCAGCATCAGCCAGCGGTGAAACCGCGCGGCGAGTTAGGCCATCTTGTTGAGGGCCTGCGCCATGCGGGACTTCTTGTTGGCAGCGTTGTTGCGGTGGAAGACACCCTTGGACACGGACTTGTCCAGCTTGCGGGAAGCCACGCGCAGCTGCTTCTCGGCGGCCGCCTTGTCGCCGGCAGCGACGGTCTCGCGGAACTTGCGGATCTCGGTGCGCACAGCCGAACGGATCGACTTGTTGCGACGACGAGCCTTTTCGTTGGTGATGATGCGCTTCTGCTTGGACTTGATATTAGCCATGAGTCGTACCTCTTAAAGCTCTCGGTGAACAGGTTTCACACCAGCGCTTAGCGGCGTGTCCTGGACGTGAGACCGTCCGCGGCACTGGCGCGCGCTGCGAGCCCAAGGTCCTGCTCGCCGGGCAAGTGCGCCGCAAAAGCGTTGGCAACTGGAAAGACATTACCAGCGCACCGGGGCATTCCCCAAAACCTCGCGACGCTGCCTGTGGATAACTCAGAGGATTCTGTCGTGGGCAGTCCCTGCGGGTCAAAACCGGCCGAGTTATCCACAGGTGCGCTGGCGAACCCTAGACGGCGGTTGCGGGACGCTTTAGCTTCAACACCGTGAACCAACGTGAGAACCGTCCAGCACCGTCCCCGATTGATATGTACGCCAGCATTCTTGCCGATGCCCTCGGGCTCATCCTCGCCTGCAAAGGCTTCAGCCGTGCCGAACTCGTGGCCCGGGGCCTTCCGGACACGACGGCTCGAGACCTCTCCAGCCTCGTGGAGGTCTACTGCGGCGAGACTGCGTATACCCGCATGCGGGCCGACACCATTGAGTCCATCCGGATTAATGGGCATAGTTTGCCTGCTTTGTTAGAAATCGAAAAGCAGGCCAGCCGGGTACCTCACCTTCTGGATAAGTGGAAGATCTGTCGGCACGCGGCCAGTCTGGCTGGCTCGGCTCGGGAAATTGGAAAAGCCGCCCGCATCTTCACCAAGGAGCTGAAGGGGCCGCCGGCGCCGCCGGAGGAAGGGTGCCGGCTTACTCGCCGGGAGAATGGTGACGTGTGGTCGTTTAACATCAACGCCTCGAGTAAAGAGGTCGCGGAAATCGAGCAGCACATCAAGAAGCCGAGCGACATTCTTGACCTCATTCGGGACCGTGACAATGCCGTCGCTGCGGCCTCGGCCGCTGCGGCTTCCGCCTCCGTCGCGTCTGCGGCTGATGCCAGTGCATCGACGGTAGCGACGCAGCACGTGAGCTGTTCGAACTGCGGCAGTACCACCGAAGCGCGACAGGTGGTTTCCGGGCTGCGCACTAACGTGATCATTACTCTCGATGAACTGACCACAGTGCTTCGCGATGACGGCGACGACATCATCCTAAAAATGACTAACGGGGCGACGATGACGGGCCGCGACTTTGTCACCCGGATCCTCGCCGACGCGGGCCTGGTCACTCTCGTGCATCCGTACCACGGGCCGGCGAACCTCTACCGCCTGAGCCGCGTGGCTAACGACAAGCAGCGGCTGATGGCGATGGCCGAGTCGCCGACCTGCGCCTGGCCGGGATGCCACCACCCGGCCGATAAGGCTCAGGTACATCACCTCAAGGCGTGGAAGTTCGGTGGGAACACGAACCCGGAGAACTTGACGATGGCGTGCCCGTACCACAACGGGGTCAACGACGATGACCCATCGAAACCCCGCCGCGGGCGCCTCGAGAGAGTCAACGGCAAGGTCCGGCGGAGCCCGCCCTGGGCGACCACCTACCGCCCGGCCGGGGCCACTGCGTAAGGAGGCAAACCCTAGACACGGTGGATGCCGCCCGTTGATTGTGGGCCGCCAACGGCCGCTGCCAGCGCGCGGGATTGGGGCTGATCCTACGCCCAGTGGTACTTCGCCCGTAGGTGGTGCGCGATGCGCTCAAAGCGGCGCTGCGGGAAGAGGATGCCCTCGCGGCGGGTGTCCTGCTCGGAGACTTCAAGGATGCGGTCGAGGCGCACCCAGCACGGGCAGCCGGCTTCGTTCCAGTCGCCGGAGCCAATGTTGAGCCACCAGTCCTCGTCGGCGTGCTCCGGGTTGGGGGAGATGATGAGCCCCAAGACGGTGGTGCGAGTGCGCCCGACCACGAGCACGGCGCGTTCGTGGACGGTGCCGCCGTCTTCCTCCGAGGGGACAGGCACCCAAACCACCTCGCCGGAATCGGCCTGGCCGTCCATGTTCGGCGCGTAGAAAATAGAGCGCGGGCGATCGACGGTGCGCACCACATGGATTTGCGCCGCCTTGCGCGGGGTGGGCCCGTGCGTGGTGCTGCCCAGGCCGAGGCGGTCGTTGATGCGGCTCAAGCCGTCATCGACAGGCTCGCGGTCGCCGATGCCCAGAACCTTCTTGAGCCAGCGGACGAACGCGGGCCGCGGACGGTTCCCACTCTGCGCCCCGGGCCGGGGAGCTGCTTTCTGGCCGCTAGACATGTCACCTATCCTAACGAGCAAAGCACGCCCTAGGGTTGAGTAAGATCGGTCAAAGTTCTACGCGGCCACGACCGCGAGTTTCACAAGCCCACGAGGAAAGATAGGGACCTGGTTGTCTAAGAATTTCGCGGCGGAGACGTTCACGGACATCTCGCGTATCCGCAATTTCAGCATCATCGCCCATATCGACCACGGCAAGTCGACGCTGGCGGATCGCATCCTCCAGCTGTCCAAGGTCGTGGAAGACCGCGACATGCGGGACCAGTACCTAGACAACATGGACATCGAGCGCGAGCGCGGCATCACCATCAAGGCGCAGAACGTGCGTTTGCCGTGGGTGCCGCAGTCGGGCAAGCATGCCGGCGAAGAGATGGTCCTGCAGATGATCGATACGCCCGGCCACGTGGACTTTTCCTATGAGGTCTCCCGCGCGCTCGAGGCCTGCGAGGGAGCAATCCTGCTTGTCGATGCCGCCCAGGGCATCGAGGCTCAGACCCTGGCCAACCTGTACCTGGCCATGGAAAACGAGCTGGAAATTATCCCGGTGCTCAACAAGATTGACCTGCCGGCCGCCGATCCGGAGAAGTACTCGCTGGAGCTGGCCAACATCATCGGCTGCGAGCCGGAGGAGGTCCTGCGCGTGTCCGGCAAGACGGGCGAGGGCGTGCCGGAGCTTTTGGACAAGCTGGTGGAGCTCATCCCGGCGCCGGAAACGGAATACGCCGATGACGCGCCGGCGCGCGCGATGATCTTCGACTCGGTCTATGACACCTACCGCGGCGTGGTCACCTACGTGCGTATGTTCGACGGCACGCTCAAGCCGCGGCAGAAGGTGCTCATGATGAACACCGGCATGGAGCATGAGGTGCTGGATATCGGTGTGATGTCCCCGACGCCGACCTCGTGCAAGGGCCTGGGCCCCGGCGAGGTGGGCTACCTGATTACCGGCGTGAAAGACGTGCGTGAGACCAAGGTTGGCGATACCGTCACTTGGGCCAGCAAGGGCGCGGACAAGGCCTTGCGCGGCTACCAGGAGCCGAAGCCGATGGTGTACTCGGGCCTGTTCCCGATCTCCCAGGCGGACTTTCCGGACCTGCGCGACGCACTGGATAAGCTGCAGCTTAACGATGCCTCCCTGACCTTCGAGCCGGAGACCTCCGTGGCCTTGGGCTTCGGTTTCCGCTGCGGCTTTTTGGGTCTTTTGCACATGGAGATCACCCGTGACCGCCTGCAGCGCGAGTTCGACCTCGATCTGATTTCGACCGCGCCGTCGGTGACGTACCGCGTCGTGGCCGAGGACGGAACCGAGCAGTTTGTGCACAACCCGTCGGATTGGCCGGAGGGCAAGATCCAGGAGGTCTACGAGCCGATCGTCAAGATGACGATCATTGTCCCGTCCGACTTCGTCGGCCCGACGATGGAGCTGTGCCAGCAAAAGCGCGGGCAGATGGGCGGAATGGATTACCTGTCCGAGGACCGCGTGGAGCTGCGCTACACCATGCCGCTGGGCGAGATCATCTTCGACTTCTTCGACATGCTGAAGTCGCGCACCAAGGGCTACGCCTCGCTCAACTACGAAGAGGCGGGCGAGCAAGAATCCGACCTGGTCAAGGTGGACATCCTGCTGCAGCACAAGCCGGTCGACGCGTTCTCCGCCATCGTCCACCGCGAGCACGCGCAGCACTACGGCAACAAGATGACCAAGAAGCTCAAGGAGCTCATCCCGCGCCAGCAGTTCGAGGTGCCGGTCCAGGCTGCCATCGGATCGAAGGTCATCAGCCGTGAAAACATCCGCGCGCTGCGCAAAGACGTGCTGTCCAAGTGCTACGGCGGCGACATTTCGCGCAAGCGCAAGCTGCTGGAAAAGCAGAAGGAAGGCAAAAAGCGCATGAAGACCCTGGGCTCGGTCAATGTGCCGCAGGAGGCCTTCGTCGCCGCGCTGTCCACGGACGCGGAAGAGTAGCCGCGGCCGCGAGCTTTTCCTCCCCGCGGAGGATGGCCTGCCTGCCGGCCGGCGGCATAATTTGGCGGTATGAGTCTTTCGAGCGGTCTGCGGTCGTGGTACCGGGAGGCCCGGGCGAGCGAGCCGCGGGCGTTGGGTGAGTCCTACCCCGGGAACAACCGCCTGAGGGTGCCCGTCCTGGTGGCCACGTGCATCCTCCTCGGCCTGCTGATGGGGATCTTTTACATGGGGATGGACCTGCAGGATCACCCCGATCGCTCAGACCGGCTCAATGCCCAGATCTTTAGTGTGCACATCGGCGCTGCCATCGTGGCGTGGTGCCTTGCCCCGGCCGCGCTGCGGCACGTGCGTCGCGAGGTCGAGGGGGACGGGAACTACCCCGGCACGCGGGGAACTTTCGTCGCGGCCCTCGCCATCATGGTGACGTCGTGGTCATTTTTGACCCCGCCGCTAGTCATCGTGGTGATGGTCTCCGTCTTCGCTCGACGCTCGGTGGTGTGGAGCCTGTCGGTCATTGGCGGCGCTGCGGTGGGCGTGGCCAGCGAATTCCTCGCGCGGCGCGAGTTTTTGGACGCGCACATTGACGGCGAGGAGGTCTCCTACACCGTTCTCGGGTTGACGATGCTCGTCATCGTCGCCCTCATCGCGGGCATCGTGCGCGGCTACCAGCGCGAAGGGGCGTGGAAAGCGGTGTTTCGCGCACAGCAGGAGGCGGAAAACGCGCGCACCGAGTTGTTATCCGTCCGCCAGGAGGAGCGCGACCGCTTGGCCCGCGATATCCACGATTCGCTGTCGCACCGGCTGAGCCTCATTTCGATGCACTCGGGCGCGCTCGCCGCGGATGAGGGGGCGTTGAGCCCCGAGCTGCGCCAGCGCGCGGCCGACACGGTGCGCATGGAGGCAGCCGCCGCGGTGGAGGATTTGCGCTCCGTGCTCGACGTGTTGCGCTCGGGGGAATCGATGGAGCCGCAGATGGGTGTTGGGGAGCTGGTCGAGCGCGCCCGCGATGCCGGCGAAGACGTGTCCCTCCAGTTCGAGCAGGGCACCCAGGATGCGGATCTGGGGCACTTGCCCACAGTGGCCGCGCACGCGTTGAGCCGCGCGGTGCAGGAAGGGTTGACCAATGCCCGCAAACACGCGCCGGGTCAGCCGGTGACCATCCAGGTGGGGCGCGATCGGGGGATGCTGCGCCTGACGATGTCCAACCCGCAGCCCGACATCCCCACCGACGCACAGGGCGCACGCCACGGCTTGATGGGGCTGGCGGAGCGGGCGCGCATCGTCGGTGGCGACTTCACCCTGCACGCGACCGACATGAACTTCTCGTGGACGATAAAAGTACCGTTGACGGCGAAGGACAAGGCTTAAAAAAGGGGAGGACGATCCGGTCATGGCCGAGGGGAAGAACCTGCGGGTGGTGATTGTCGATGACGAAGAGCAGATGCGCAGCGGCGTGATGCTTATGCTGGCCACGGTCTCGGACATCGACGTGGTCGGGGAGGCCAGCAATGGGCGCGACGCGGTCGACGTCGTGGTCCGCGAAAGTCCCGACGTGGTTCTCATGGACATTCGCATGCCGGTGGCGAACGGCATCGAGGCAGTGCGCATGCTGGCCAGCGCCCAGCCCAATGCCGACGAGCGGGCCGCGGTCATTATGCTCACCGCGTTCGATACCGACGCGTTCATCATGGACGCCCTGCGCGCCGGGGCCATCGGCTTTTTGCTCAAGACCACGCCGCCGGATGCGCTGGCGGCGGCGGTTCGCGCGGCGGCCGATGGCCAGCAGATCATGAGCCCCTCGGTCGTCGAGCGTCTGGTGGGGCTCGCCCAGCGCCGCGAGCTGGGGGAGGGGCCAGATGCTGCCGCTGCGGATGCTGCCGCTACGGGTGCTGCCGTTACGGACGGCCCCGCCGCACAGGCACCCTCCGCACAGCCTGTCGCTCGGTACTCCACCGCGGGAGTCGAGTCCTCTCGCGCGCCCCAGGCGGGCGGTTCGCGCGAGGTGGCGCAGCGCAAACTGGCTCTGCTCAGCGACCGCGAGTTCGAGGTCGCCGAGTGTATTGCCCAGGGCTTGGGCAATGCGGACATCGCCTCGCGGCTGTTCGTCTCGCTCACGACAGTCAAGACCCACATCAAGCACATCCTGGACAAGGTCGGCGGCACCAACCGCGTGCACATCGCCATTACGGTCCTCGAAGCCCGCTAGCGCTCCTTGCTCGCGCTCCCCCGCTAGGGCGCCCGGTCGCGTGCGCATTACATTTACCCGCGCGGAGGTCGCTTTTGTGCGGTGGCGCGACCTAACCTCTAAGCGAACAGATCTGTTCACTGTAAATAGACGTTGCAGTCTGCGGCGGGCTACGGTGAGTGCATGCTTGCTACTGGACTTCTCGTCGGGCTCGCTTTCGGGTTCGTGCTGCAGCGCGGCCGGTTCTGCGTGACCGGAATGCTCCGCGACATCGTCATGAACAAAACCTGGCGCGGGTTTACCGCGCTGATGATCCTCATCTCGGTCCACTCGGTCGGACTCACGGCGCTGATTTCTACCGGAGTCATCACCCCGGAGTTCAGCAACTTCGCGCCGGTGGCCGTAGTGGCCGGCGGTTTCATCTTCGGCCTGGGCATCATCCTGGCCGGCGGCTGCGCCTCGGGCACGTGGTATCGCTCCGCTGAGGGGCTCGTGGGCTCCTGGATCGCTCTGCTGCTCTACGGCATCTCCGCCGCAGCCATGAAGAGCGGCCCGCTCGCCAGCTTTACCGATTGGATGAAGCACTGGAATACACCGGTGACCACCATCCACGGCGCCTTGGGGATCTCGCCGTGGGTGCTCGTTTTCGTCGTCTGCGCGATCACTTTCTTTATGGTGCGCTACTACCTGCGCAAGGACGCCGGGCGCCAGCGCTTTGCCCTGGGCCGCGCTTGGTACCAGAAGCCGCTGCATCAGTACGTCGCGGCGGTGCTGGTCGCGATCATCGGCACTGTCGCGTTCCCGCTCTCGGCGGCCGCGGGCCGCAACGACGGGCTGGGCATTACGACCCCGACGGCAGACCTGGTGCGCTACAGCGCGACCGGCGATGAAAAGTACGCCAACTGGGGCGTCATGCTGGTCCTCGGCCTGCTGGTGGGCGCGTTTATCGCCGCCAAGGCAGCGGGCGAGTTCCGCGTGCGCGTGCCCGACGCACAGACCGCCACGCGCGCGGTGTGGGGCGGCATCCTCATGGGCGTGGGCGCGAGCCTGGCCGGCGGGTGCACCGTGGGCAACGGCATGGTGCAAACCTCCCTCTTCAGCGTGCAGGGGTGGGTAGCCCTCCTCTGCATCGGGCTGGGCGTGGCAACGGGTGCCAAGCTGTGGCTGCGCCCGGCAGCCGCGCCCCGGTCGAGCGCCGGCCCGGCGTACAACGGCGCGTCCATCGACCGAGACGAGCAAGCGACCGAGGACGCCGTGCTGGCCGGCGGCCCGAACTTCGCCGACGCCACTGGGGCGGTGGCCCTCAAGCCGCGCACGGCAGAGACGGAGCCCGGCGCGGAGCTCGGCGTGCGTTCGCTTGGCGATGGCCACTTCTACCTCAACCAAGTCGGCGCCGTCTGCCCATTCCCGCTCATCGAGGCCAAACAGGCCATGGCACAGTTGGATCGCGGCGACGCGCTGGTCATCGACTTCGACTGCACCCAGGCCACCGACTCCATCCCGGCGTGGGCGGCCGACGCGGGGCACACCGTCACCGACCTGCACCACACCGGCGACGCCGGGTGGCAGATAACCGTGGTTAAAGGCGCCTAAATCCCAGCGCACATCACACCGGTGTCCGATACACTAAGGCGCTATAGGTTTCTCGCCAACAAGAAGCTGGGGACACCGTATGCACTTCGCTGAGCACGACGAATTCTTCTCCGGGAGCGCGAACAGCGCGGCCGCGCCTGAACACGCGGAAATGGCGGGGCTGGCCGCGGCCTTGAGCGTCTTCGACATCCCCGAAGAGCACCTCCTCGACCCCGCGCTCATGCGCCGGGTGACCGCGGGCTAGCCCTATCGCGTCGTCCGGGCGGCAGTGACCAGCGCGCGGGTGTACGCCTCGCGCGGGTGCTCCCACACCTTGTCGGTCGGGCCCTCTTCCACCACTGCGCCGTCGTGCAACACCACCACGCGGTCGCACAACCGCCGAATGACGGGGAAGTCGTGGGAGATGAACATGAGCGTGAGCCCGCGCTCTTTCACGAGCCGGTCCAACAGCTCAACAATCTGCCCGCGCACGGACACGTCGAGGGCGGAGACCGCCTCGTCCGCGAGCAGCACGTCGGGATCGCCGACGATCGCGCGCGCGATACCGATCCGCTGGCGCTGCCCGCCGGAAAACTCGTGCGGGTAACGGGCGGCGGCGTCTGGGGGCAAGCCGACATCGGCAAGCGCGGCGGCCACCTTGTCCCGCGGCGAGCCCGCCGTAACGCCCTCGGCGACGATGTCGCCCACCCGCATCCGCGGGTCGAGGGAGTCGTGCGGATCCTGAAAGACCATCTGCACCCGGCCGTCGACTGCGAGGTCACCTGCGTCGGGGCGCACCAGCCCGGCGATGCACGACAGCAGCGTCGTCTTGCCCGACCCGGAGCCGCCGACGATGCCGACGCGTTCGCCCCGCGCCACCCGCAGGCTCACCTCGCGTACCGCCTGCGTCGGGCCAAAGGACTTGGACACGCGGGTGGCGGTAACCGCCACGCGCGAGCGCGCAGGATCTCCCGCCGGGCGCGCGGGCTGCAGGCGGGACGCAGCGATGAGCTCCCGGGTGTACGGGTCCTGCGGCGCGGTCAAGACCGCCGGGGCCGGGCCGCGCTCGACGATGCGCCCGCCGTGCATCACCACCAGCTCGTCGCACATGGCTTCCGCGACCGCGAGGTCGTGGGTGATAAACAGCAGCGCGGTGTCGTGGTGCTCGGTGAGATCGTGGATGACGTTGAGCACCTCGGCCTGGGTGCGCGCGTCCAGGGCCGTGGTCGGCTCATCGCAGATGAGCAGGTCGGGGCGCGTGGCCATGGCCATGGCGATGAGCACGCGCTGGCGCTGCCCGCCGGACAGCTCGTGCGGGAAACGGCGCGCGGTCTCGGCCGGCAAGGACACATCCGCCAGCAGCCCTTCCACCGTGGTCTTTCCCGCGCGGGCGGCGAAACGCAGTTGCTTGCCGATGCGCATCAGCGGGTCCAGCGCCGTCAGCGGCTCCTGGAAGACCATCGCGACGGTGCTTCCGCGCAGGCGGCGCAGCTTCCTATCGGAGGCGCCGACGAGCTCGTGGCCGGCGAGTCGGACGCTGCCGGACTGGTGGAGCGCGTCCGGCACCAGCCCCAGGGCGGATAGCGCGGTCAGCGTCTTACCGGAGCCCGACTCGCCGATGATGCCGAGGCGCTGGCCGGCAAAGACGTCGAAGGACGCGCCGTCGACGAGGCGCGTGTCGGACGGGCCCGCGGCGGTGACCGTCAGATCCGTGACGCGGAGGATGGGCGAGTCGGTCATGCGTGCCTCCCTAGGCGGGTGTCGAGGGCGTCGCGGAGGCCATCGCCCAGCAGGTTGAACCCTAAGACCGTCACGGCGATGGCCGCCCCGGGAAACACGGCGAGCCACGGGTCGGTGGACAGGTGCGTTTGCGCGTCGTGGAGCATGCGGCCCCAGCTCGCTGCTGGGGGAGGGGTGCCCAGCCCCAAGTAGCTGAGCGCGGCCTCGGCGAGGATGGCGAGCGCGAAGTAGACGGACGCCTCCACGACGAGGATGCCCGCGATGTTGGGCAGCACGTGGCGCACCGCGATACGCGGGGCCGACACCCGTGACAGGCGGGCGGCGGCGATGAAATCGCGGTGGACGACCTGCAGCGTTCCCGCGCGCGCCAGCCGCATAAACGACGGCACCCCGGCGATGCCGATGGCCGCCATAGCGGTCAGCGTCGACGGGCCCCACACCGCGCCGGCGATGATGGCGAGCAGCAGCGCGGGGAAGGCGAGCAGCAGGTCGGCGCCGCGCATGAGCACACCGTCCAAGACGCTGCCGTGGCGCATACCGGCGGCGATGCCCAACGGGATGCCCACCAGCGCGGCGATGGCGACCGCGATGACGCCCACGCCCAAGGTGATGCGGGCGCCCACCATGAGCCGGCTCAAGGTGTCGCGGCCGAAGCGGTCGGTGCCCAAAAGGTGCGCGGTGCTCGGGCCGTGGAGGCGGGCGGGGGCATCGGCAAGCGCGGGCGGGTACGGCGTCCACACCAGCGACAATAAAGCGACGGCGGCGACCACCGCGACGATGCCGAGGCCGACGCGGCCGGTGGCCGGCAGGCGGCGGTAAAGACGGGCTGCCTGCGTCATACGCGGGCCTCCTTTCCGGGCCTGGCGCCGGCGCCGATCCGCGGATCGATGGCGCGGTACGCCACGTCTACCAGGAAGTTGATGAGCAGGGTGAAGGTGACCAGCAGCATGACGATGGACTGCACCGTGGTCAGATCGCGCTGCGTGACCGCGTCGAGCAGCATGGAGCCCAACCCGGGAAGGACGAAGACGTTTTCAATCACCACCGCGCCGATGACCAGCGTGGTGAGCTGCACGCCGGCGACGGTGAGCACGGGGAGTGCGGCATTGCGCAGCCCGTGGCGGACAAGCGCCTCCCGCGGTGACTGGCCGAGCGCCCGGGCGGTGCGGATGAAGTCCTGGCTCATCACGTCGAGGACGGCCGAGCGCACGTAGCGGGTGAGCATCGCGCCCTGCACCAGCGCCAAGGCGATGACTGGCAGCACCAGGCGCGCGGCGAACGCGCCCACGCTGTCGCGCGGGACCACCCAGCCGTTGGCCGGCAACCACCCCAGGCCCACCGAAAAGACGGCGACGAGCAGGATGCCGACAAGGAAACTGGGCACCGCGATGCCGACCTGCACGGCGGCGGTGACCAGCGTGCCGCCCGCGTCGCGATGGTGGCGCGCGGTCCACACCCCGGCCGGCAGCGCGATCGCGAGTGAGAGCGCCATGGCCAGGCCGACCAAGATGAGCGAGACCGCGCCGCGGTCGATGACCTCGGCCGAAATGTTTTCCTGCGAGGCCAGCGAGATGCTGAAATCGCCGCGAACCAGGCCTGCGACCCACTCGCCGTACTGGACGATGAGCGGGCGGTCGAGCCCCAGCTTGGCGGACAGCTCCGCCACCGACTTGTCGGTGGCGTTGACGCCCAACGCGATGCGGGCAGGATCCCCCGGCACCGCGCGCAGCAGCGTGAAGATGACGACGGACGCGAGGACCAAGGTCACCGCGAAACGGGCTATGAGCTTAAGCATCGGCACCTCGCAGGTCGGTGAGATCCATCCCGTCGGTCACCGCGTCCGGATGCACGCCGTCCACCCCGGGCCGGGTGACCACGATATTCGGCACGTTCATCACCGTCAGCGCGGCGGCGTCGGCCATAATCTGGTCCACCGCCTGTTCCATCAGCCGGTTGCTCTCGGCCGGGTTGGTGGCGCGATCGGCCTGCGCGAGCAGCTCGCGGGTGCGCGGGGAATCGTAGCCCAGGTAGTAATCCGGGTTGCCAAACAGCGTGGTGATGTCCCGCGGCTCCGCGTGGCTAATCACCGAAGCCTGGTAGTCGTGCGCGCCCATCACGTCCGCCAGCCACACCGCCGGAAACTCGGTGCTTTCCAGTGTCACGTCGAAGCCCACGGCGGTCAGCTGCGAGTACAAGAACTCGGCGATGGTCTGCGTGTAGGCGCGGGTGGGCACCTTGATGGTGATGGGGGCGCCGGTGGCGCCGGCATCGGCAAGCAACTGCTTCGCCTTGGCCGGGTCGTAGGGGTAGTAGTCCTTGCCGGTAAACCACGGATCGGACGGCGGGACGGGGGCGCCGCCGGTGTCGGTGCCGTGGCCGTCCCACACGATGGAGTTGGCGGCCTGACGGTCCACGGCGTAGGCGACGGCGCGGCGCGCCCGGGGATCATCGAAAGGCGCGGCGGCGTTGTTCATGGACACGACGAGCTCACCGGTGGTGGACCCGGTTTGCACCGGGTAGTCAGCGGGGAGATCCGCGAGCAGCTCCGGGTCCTGCAGGCCCCAGACGATGTCCGCCTGGTGCGTGCGCAGCGCGTTAACGGACGAGGTGGAATCGGGGAAGAACTTGATGGTCACGTCCTGGTGGGCAGGCTCCGACCAGTAGTCCGCCGCCGGGCGCGCGGCGAGGCGCAGGTACTCGCCGGGCGCGAAGTCGCCGACGGTGAACGGGCCGGTGCCGATGACCTCCCCGTGGGCGGCGGGCGTCATCTGCGCGCCGATGAGCGTGGACAGCGACCACAGCCACGAGCGGGAGGGGGCGCGCAACGTGACCTCGAGCGTGTGGTCGTCTATAGCGCGCGCCGAATCCACGATGTCCATGCCCTTGGCCAGCCCGTTGGTCCACTCGTTGCGCACCTGATCGATGGAGTAGGCGGCCGTGTGGGCGGAAAAGGCATCGCCGTTGGAAAAGCGCACGCCCTCGCGCAGGTGGAACGTGTAGGTCTTCCCGTCGGCGGAGGTCTCCCACGAGGTGGCCAGGCCCGGGGCGGGCTCGCCGCTGTCCGGGTCGATGTTGACCAGCGTCTCGTACACGTTGTGCATCAGCGCCCCGGGGATGGCGACGCCGCCGACGTTGGCGAAGTCGAGGGACGAAAAAGACAAGGTCGACGCAAGCGTGAGGCCGGGGGTGGCGCGATTGTCGTAGGACGGGACGACGGTATGACCAGCCGAGCACGCGCTCAGCGACAGGGCTGTGGCCGCGGCGGCCACGGACAGTGCCCTTGACGATGCGGGACGAACCATGGCCTGAGGCTACCGTGTTGACACTCACTTTCACCAACGGGGCCGGTGGGGATAGCTCTCTACACTGGGGAGAAATCTCTGTCTACCCGGATTGGAAAAGCTATGCCGAAAAGGCGCTTGCAATCGGACCCGTTCGTGTTCTGGACGGCCCTGGGGTTCATCGCGGTCTTCGTCACCGCCACTATCGCGTTCGGCGACACCGCGCGCGAAGTCTACGCCGCGGTGGCCAACACCCTTATGGACAACCTCACCTGGTTGTACGTGGGCGGGATTTCCGCCTCGCTCATCTTCCTCATGGTCATCTTCGTCTCCCGCTTTGGCAACCTGCGCCTGGGCGATGACGAAGACGAGCCGGAATACTCGATGCCGGTGTGGTTTTCCATGCTGTTTGCCGCCGGGCTCGGCGCCACGCTGATGTTTTGGGGTGCGGCCGAGCCGCTGCACCACGCATTCCGCCCGCCGCGCGGTGACCTGGAGCCGATGAGCAACGACGCCATCACCCAGGCCTTCGAGTTCACCTACTACCACTTCGCCGCCCACATGTGGGTCATCTTTACTCTGCCGGGCTTGGCGATGGGCTACTTCATCTACAAGCGCAAAATGCCCCCGCGCCTCTCGTCGGTCTTTTCGCCGCTTTTGGGCGGCTACGTCTACCGCTGGCCGGGCAAGCTGGTCGATTCGTTAGCGATCATCGGCACCGTCTTCGGCCTCGCCGTCTCCGTCGGGCTGGGCGTGCTGCAGATCAGCGCGGGCCTCAACATCCTGTGGGGCGTGCCGCTCGTCGGCTGGGTCGAGGTGATCATCATCTGTGTCATCACCGCAGCCGGCGCGACGTCCGTGGCCACCGGCCTGGACCGCGGCGTGAAACTGTTGTCCAACCTGAACATCGTCGGCTCGGTCGTGCTCTTGGTCTTCGTCGTCATCGTCGGGCCGACGCTGCAGATCTTCGAGCACACCACCGAGTCCTTCGGCGCGTACATCGGCAACCTGCCGGAGCTGATGTTCTGGGTGGACTCGTTCGACGAAAACCCCGGCTGGCACGCCACCTGGACCGCCTTCTACTGGGCGTGGACCATCTGTTGGTCGCCGTTCGTGGGCATGTTCTTCGCCCGCATCTCCCGCGGGCGCACCGTGCGCCAGTTCATCGGCGGCACCATCGCCCTGCCGTCCATCTTCGTCATCATCTGGTTCGCCGCCTTCGGCCGCACCGCCGTGGAGGTCGAACGCGACAACCCGGGCATCCTAACCAAGCCCGTTGTGGAGGAAGGAGACACGCCGCAGGTGCTGTTCACCCTGCTCGAGCAGTACCCGCTCTACGTCATCTCCGGGGCAGTGGCGCTGGCGGTCATCGTCTTCTACTTCGTGACCTCCATCGACTCCGCCGCCATGGTCATGGACATGTTCGCCACCGGCGAGGAGAACAAGACCCCGACGTACTACCGCGTCGGCTGGGCCGTGGCCATCGGCGTGGTCACCGCCGCGCTGCTGTTCATCAACGATTCCGGCATCGAGGCGCTCCAAGAGGTCGTCCTTATCGTGGCGCTCCCGTTCTTCTTCATGCACTTCGTCATGATGTATTCGCTGGTCAAGGCGATGAGCGACGATTCGGCCGCCGAGCAGCGGCCGAAATCCCGGCGGTGGGACAAGACCGACACGCCCGAGAAGCTCGAGGAGGGCGAGGCGCAGCCCGCGCCGGGCTACGACGCCGACGGCAACGAGCTGCAGCGCCCCGAGCTGGAGTACCACGAAGACGGGTACTGGAAGCTTTCCGAAGACGTCGTCGTGGAAGGCGAGCTGCGCCGCACACCCCCGGAGGCTTAGTCCGCGGCGGTGAGCTCCCAGGCATCGGCGAGGATGTCGATGCCCTGAAGGCACTCCGCGTGAGAGGAGGCCAGCGGGGAGATCATCAACTCGTCAGCCTGGGCCGTTTCCTGGAATTCGGTGAGGTAGTCGCGCACCGCGTCCCGGGTGCCCACCGCCGAGTACTGCAGCATGCCTAAAATCTGCTGTCCCTGGTAGTTGCCGATTAGCTGTTCCACCTGCTCGTCGGTGAGGAACCGGCCGCGCCCGGCGAAGCGTTTGACACGGTTGAAGGCGACGCGCTCCCAGATGTCCTGCGCCTCATCGTCAGTCGGCGCGGCCAGCACGTTGACCGCGGCGATGGTGTAGGGCTCGGCAAGCACCTCGGAGGGCTGGAAGTTCTCGCGGTAGTAGGCGGTCGCCTCCTTCAAGTGCGCCGGGGCGAAGTGGGAGGCAAACGCGTACGGCAGGCCGTACTTGGCGGCCAGGCTCGCGCCGAACATCGACGAGCCCAAGATGTAGAGCGGCACGTTGGTCCCCGCGCCCGGCATGGCCTGCACGCCGGGGATAGGGGAGTTGCCGCTCAGATACCCCTGCAGCTCCTTGACGTCTTCCGGGAAGCGCTCGGCGGACTGCGGGCTGCGCCGCAGCGCCCGGCCGAGGGTATTCATATCGGTACCCGGCGCGCGGCCTAGACCGAGATCGATGCGGTCGGGGTACATCTCCGCGAGCATGCCGAATTGTTCGGCCACGACGTAGGGCGCGTGGTTGGGCAACATCACGCCGCCGGAGCCCAGGCGGATCTTCTCCGTGTGCGCGCCGATGTGGGCGATGAGCACCGCCGGGGCCGAGGAGCTGATGCTTTTCATGTTGTGGTGCTCGGCGTACCAGATGCGCGAGTACCCCAGCTTCTCCGCGCGCTGCGCCAGCTCCACCGATCGCGCGATGGAATCGCCGGGCTTTTCGTCGTCGTAGATCGTGCAGAAGTCGATGAGCGACAGATCCGCTCGGTGGGCCATAGCGAACCCCTTCCCGTCTGTTGGCGTCGTGGATGGCTTCCATCATCCATCAACACGCCGCGGTAAGGGGAGATTCCTGCCCGCGGAGGAGGCTAGTGCGCTGGCGATGGTTCCTTGACAGCGCCGGCGCGGTCGACGAACCAGCCGGCAGCTGCCGCGATGACGGTGGGGATGACCCAGCCGATTTCGGCATCGGCAAGCGGCAGCCAATCGCCCAGTCCCGCGACCAGGACGGCGGAGACCACCGTCGCGGTCCACAGTGGGATGCGCAGGGTGTGGTGGAACGTGTGCCGGGTGGGAAGGACGTACTCCAGGATGGTCAGCGCGATGAGTGTGATGGCCGGCGGGTACAGGAACTCGACTACGGGGGCGGCGATGGCCATGACCGTCTCCAGGCCCATCGACGCCATGAGCACCGCCGCGACGGTGAAGATGCTCGCCCACGCGTGGTAGGACAGCCCCGGCACCAGCTGGTGGAAGAACTCGCCGGTCGCGTTGATGAGCCCGATGGCGGTGGTCAGGCACGCCAGGCTGATGATGAGGGCGAAGACGGCCTGGCCGATGGGGCCCATGGTGAGGCGGGCGGCATCGTTAAGCACGGCGGCACCGGAATCGTACGTCTGCGCGTCGGGCAGCAGCTGGCCCACGAACGCCAGGCCCAGGTAGATGACGGCCAGAAAGCCGCCGGCGATGAGCGCGGTGGTGGTCGCGCCGCGGACGACGTGGCGGTGGGAGTCAAAGCCGCGCAGCTTCAGCGCGGTGACGATGACGATGCCGTAGGCCAGCGCGCCCAGCGAATCCATGGTCAGGTAGCCCTCCATCAGCCCGGAGGTAAATGGAGCGTCCATCCCCGGGCCGGGGGAGCGCTGCCAGTTGGCAAAACTCAGCACAATGAGCAGCGCCAACAGCGCGACCAGGATCGGGGTGAGGAAGCGGCCCAGCGCGTCCAGCACGCGGGAGGGGTTCCAGCACAGCAACAGGGCGATGCCGAAAAAGACCGCGTTGAACGCCAGGCGCGCCGGCAGGGAGTCGACGTCCCACGTGTGGGAAATCGCGGTGTCGAAGGAGACCGCGCCGGTACGCGGCAGGGCGTAGAACGCGCCGATGGCCAGGTAGACCATCACGGAAAAGACCGTGCCGAAGGCGACGCCGCCGCGGTTGGCCAGCTGGCGCAGATCGCGTCCGGAGACCGCGATGGCGATGATCGCGGCGACCGGCAGCAGCACGCCGGCGGTGAGGAAACCGAGGATGGCGGGCCAGAAGCTTTCCCCGGCCTCGATGCCCAGCATCGGCGGCAGGATGGTGTTGCCGGCGCCGAAGAACATAGAAAAGAGCATCAGCCCGCAGAAAAAGACCGTGACGGGGCGGGAGGTGGTTTGGGACATAGGGATGGTTCTCCTTAGACGCTCTGCGGCTCTTGCTGCACAGGCCGGGCGAAGTCGACGGCGACGCCGATGAGCGCGGCGATCAGGGTGGGGACGAACCAGCCCACGCCGAGGGCCTGGCCGGGGGAAACGCTCAACCACTGCGGATCCCACGCCACGGTCAGGGCGGACCACGCCACCGCCGTCCACAGCGCGAAGCGGTAGGCGTAGCGCAGGTTGTTGCGCGGATTCAGCACGGTCAGGATGATGAGCGTGATGGCCGGCGGGTACAGGAACGTGATGATCGGCACCGCGACGAGCAGGACCGTGTCCAGCCCCTGGATGGCCAGGACCAGCGACAGGATGGTGAACCCGACTGCCCAGTAGTGGTAATTCACCTTCGGGACCAGCGCGGCGAAGAACTCGCCGGTGGCGGTCAGCAGGCCCACCGAGGTGGTCAGGCACGCCAGGATGACGATGGCCGAAAAGGCCACCTGGCCGACGGTGCCCATGGTCAGATGCGCCGAGTCGGCCAAAAGGGCGGCGCCGGAGTTGTAGTCCTGGCTGCCCTCCACGGTCTGGGCAACATACGCCAGGCCCAGGTAGATGACGGCCAGCAGGGCGCCGGAGAACAGGCTGGTCAGCATGGTCCCGCGGACCATGCTCTTGCCCGGCTTAAAACCTTTGGTGCGCAGCGCGGCGATGACCACGATGCCGAACGCCAGGCCCGAGATCGCGTCCATGGTGTTGTAGCCCTCGAACAGGCCGGTGACCATGGGGTGGCCGGCGTAGTCTTCCATCGGGGCGGCCGGGGTGCGCTGCCCGGTCACCATCGCCACGGCGATGAGGACGAACAGCAGAGCGACCAGCGCCGGGGTCAGGAACTTGCCCAGGGTGTCCACGATGGTGGTCGGGCGCCACGCCAAAAGCAGGGTGACGGCAAAGAAGATGACGTTGAAGGCCACCGACGATCCAGCGCCGTCCCATCCGGTGAGAGGCGTGATGGCCGTTTCCATGGCGGTCGCGCCGGTACGCGGCAGGGCGTAAAACGCGCCGATGGACAGGTAGGCCATGACCGAAAACAGCAGGCCGAACAGCCAGCCGCCGCGGGAGGCCAGGTCACGGACGTCGTTGCCGGAGACGGCGATGGCGATAATCGCCAGGGTCGGCAGGATGACGCTGGCGAGAAGGAATCCCCCAATAGCGGGCCAGAAGTTCGTTCCGGAGTTGGCACCTACCTCGGGAGGAAAAATAAGGTTGCCCGCACCGAAGAACATGGAGAAAAGCATCAGGGACGCTGCGGCCAGCGTTGTCACTCGTGACTTCGTCATAAGTGAGGCTCCGTTCTATGTGGGGATTCTTTAAGTGTGAGATACTACATTCCACGCTACGGGAAATCTACTTCGGTGTGTGAGACAGCGCATTGGCGATGCGCCGCACGGCCTCCGCGACGATCTCCGGGGAGGTGGCGAAATTGAGGCGGGCGTGCCCCGCCCCACCGGTGCCGAAGTCGGTGCCCTCGTTGAGCGCAACCCGGGCGTTGTCGCGCAGCCACTGGGCGGGACGGTCTACATCGCCAATGGCCGTCTCGCGAAAGTCCAGCCACATCAGGTAGGTCGCCTGCGGGTTGGTCACCTTGAGCCCGGGGACCTGCGCGGGCAGCTCGCGGACGAGGAAGTCGCGGTTTTGCCGTAGGCATTCGACCTCCGCGTCGAGGAAGTCCCCGCCTTCCGCGTAGGCGGCCTCGGCGGCCCAAATGCCCAGCGTGCCGGTGCCGTCCTTGGCCACCCCGTTGAGGCCGTTCCACGTGGCGATGTCCCGTGCGTTTGAGAAAATCATCTGCGCGCACTTCAGGCCCGCGGTGTTCCACGCCTTGGACGTCGCGGTCACCGTCAAGCACCTCCGCGCGGCTATATCGCTCACGCTCGCCGCCGGAACGTGCTGGCCGTCGATGACTAAGGGGGCGTGGATTTCATCGACAAGAATGCGCGCGTCGTGGCGGTCCGCAACCTCGGCCAGCTCGGCGAGAAAGTCCCGGTCGAAGGTGTAGCCCAGCGGGTTGTGCGGCGAGCACAGCAGGATCGAACCAGCGCCATCCGCGAAGCGCTTGTCGATGTCGCCTAAATCCAGCCCGCCTTCCGCCGACACCTCGACCCTGTCCCGGCCGGCCGTTTCCGGCAGGGCGAGGAAAGGCGGGTAGGCCGGGGTGGGGACGATAACCGGGGATCCCGGCCGGGTGAAGTACTGGATGCCGAGCAGCAGGCCGCGCACCACGTCGCCGATCCAAAACACCCCGCGCGGGTCTGGGCGCCAGCCGTAGCGGTCTGCATAAAAATCGGAGACCGCCTGCGCGAGCGTGGACCTGTTCGGTGCCGGCGAGTAGCCGAAGCCTTCTTGAGCCACCGCCTTGTCGATGGCCGCCTTCACCGGCGGGGCGGTGGGGAAATCGGACTCGGCGATCCACAGCGGGAGGATGTCCTCGTCGTAGACCGTCCACTTACGGGTGCCGCGGAAGCGGAGAGTAGCTATGGAGGGAAACTTCATGCACCCACACTAGCTATCGCCGTCGCCCTCCTCGTCGTCTTCAGACGCGCTGACAAACCCGTAGCGCTTGAGGCGCTGCTTGTCCGCCGCCGACGTGGACTGGGTCAGTTGCAAAAGCTGCGAATAAATTCCGCCCGTCTGGGCGAGCTCCGCCGGCGAGCCGATCTCGGAAACCTGTCCCTTGTCCACGGTGACGATGGTGTCCACGTTGGCGATGGTGGACAGGCGGTGCGCGATGATGAGCGTCGTGCGGTCCCGCATCAGATCGTCGAGGCCGGCCTGGACGATGCGCTCCGACTTGGTATCCAGCGCAGAGGTCGCCTCGTCCAGGACGAGTACCGGCGCGTCTTTAAGCATCGCCCGGGCCACCGCCACGCGTTGCTTCTGGCCGCCGGACAGGCGCAGGCCGCGCTCGCCGACGATAGTGTCGTAGCCGTCCGGGAAAGAGCTGATGAACTCGTGCGCGCTGGCGCGCTTGGCCACGGCGACGATCTCCTCGTCCGTGGCGCCCGGCTTTCCGTAGGCGATGTTTTCGCGGATCGTCCCGGAGAACAAAAACGGCTCCTGAAAGACGACGCCGACCGAGGCGCGTAGCTCCTCCGCGGAGAGATCGCGCACGTCGTGGCCGAGGACGCACAGCTGGCCCGCGGACGGGGTATACAGGCCGAGTAGCAGGTCGACCAGCGTGGACTTGCCGCCGCCGGACTCGCCGACCAACGCGACTTTTTGCCCCTCGTCGGCGTGGAAGCTGATGCCCTGGATGACCGGCTTTCCCTTTTCGTAGGCGAATTCCACGTCGCGGAAGGAAAACACCGGCGCGTCCGCGTGGGGAACCAACGGCTGCGGCAGGCGCAGGTCGAGGTCCGGCTCGTCGGCCGCGGTGGTGGCCGCCACGACTTCCGTGTTGGCGGTGCGCTCGACCGGCTCTTCCATGACCTTGAAGTAGTCGCGGGAGCCGGCGATGGCGCGCTGGGCCGAGTCCACGATCCAGCTCATCATGAACACCGGTTGCTTGGCCATGGTGACCATCTGCAACAGCATCACCATGTCGCCGATGGAGAAGTACCCGTGCAGGGTGCGCCAGAAGATGACGGCGTAGATGCCGAAAAACAGCAGCGCCATGGCCAACCCGCGGATGGTGTCCATGCTGTGCCACCAGCGGGACTGCGGCTGGGTCGTGGAGACGTACTTGCCGTAGTGGCGCGCGAAGTCTTTTAGCTCGCGCGGCTCCGCCACGAACGACTTGGTGACCTTGATCTGGCCAATGACCTCCGCGAAACGCCCGTTGGCCACATCGATCTGCTCGTTTTTGTCCTTCTCAAACTTCTGCCAGCGCTTCGACGTCAGCGCCGTCAGCCACATGTAGACGGGGAAAAGGGCGGCGAGCAGGACCGCGAGCGGCCAGTAGTACCACGCCGTGATCGCCAGCACCGCGGCGACCTGGATGAGGGTGGAAAAGAAGTTGTTCGCAAACGACTGGACGAACATCGTGATGAACATGATGGAGCGATCCAGCCGCGCGATGATGGTGCCGGTGACTTGGTTGTCGTAGTAGCCCTGCGGCAGGGACAGCAGCTTGGCGAAGTAGCGCGTGGAAAGGATCTGCCGCAGCCGGGAGACCATCACGTCGCCGATGTAGCCGCCGATGTTTTTAAACACCGAATTCGCGGCGTCGGCCAGGAAAAGAAACGCCGCGAAGATGAGCACCTTGCGCAGCGCGTCGCCGCTGTCGGTGCCGCCCTGGACGGCATCGACAATCGTGTTCGTCGCGCCGCGGACGATAAACGGCGAGGTCAGCGCCAGAATCGCGCTGACCGTCGCGGTGAGCAAAACCCCTAGGTAATACGGCCACAGCGCAGACGCGCTGCGCACGATACGCGTAATCGAATCCACTCTTGGAATGGTAACGCGGATGCCAGCTACACTAGGTTTCTGCTGAATTTCGCGACGGAAGGGGTTAGCGGTGAAAAGGAAACTCGTGGCGTGCGGTGTGGTCATTGGTGCTTTGACCCTGACAGGGTGCGGCAGCGACGACGGCGCCGAGGAGACCGACACCGAAATCGTCTCTAGCTCCCAGACGCCGGAGTTCAAGGAAAAAGACGTTGACCAGAAAAAGGTCAAGGACAACCTCGGCGAGCCGGTCAAGGACGATGGCCTGGGCATCGAGTGGACCCTGCAGGGCGTCTACCCCGACGATGTCTCCGGCGCCGTGGTGACCGTCATGGCGAAAAACACCAACGACGTGCCCGTGCCGCCGGAGGCGCTGGACAAGCCCAAGCTGGAAATCGCCGACGGTAACAACCGCTTCACCGGCATCGACCTCATCGACTTCACGCCTGAGCAGGACCCGTCCGCCCTGCCGCCCGGGCTGGACGAGCCGCTGGGTGCCGGTGCGACCACGAACCTGCAGTACCGCTTCGACACCACCGCCGCGTCCCTGTGGAACGCGCGGCTGAGCATCGGCAACGTGGTCTGGGAAGGGAACCTGAACCTGTGACGGAGCTCGTCGTGCTTGCCGATGCCGCCGGACGCCCCGCCGGCACCGCCGACAAGGCCCGCGTCCACACCGCCGACACCCCGCTGCACTTCGCCTTTTCCGCCTGGGTTTTCCGCGGCGACGACGTCTTGGTCACCCGCCGCGCGCTGGGGAAAAAGACGTGGCCGGGCGTGTGGACGAATTCCTTCTGCGGCCACCCGGGCCCCGGCGAGGCGACTGCCGATGCCGTCGTGCGCCGCGCCGCCTTCGAGCTGGGGATCGCCCCGGCCGCACTCGACGACGTCACCTGCTTCAGCCCCGACTACGCCTACCGCGCCACGGACTCGTCCGGCATCGTGGAAAATGAAATCTGCCCTGTCTATCGCTGCACGCTTGCCGATGGCGCCAGAGTGCGACCGAACCCGGAAGAGGTGGATGACTACGCATGGGTTCGTGCCTCAGACCTAAGTCAGGCGGTGCGCCGTGCGCCCTTTGCGTTCAGCCCTTGGATGGTGGAAGAAATCGAGCTTGACGGGGTGATCTAGAATTGGACGCACTCACGCAACTGGTGGTTGACGCCCCCGTCTGGGTGCAGCTTCCGGTCGTCTTGGCAGTCTTGCTGCCGCTTCTGTCCGCCGCGGCATGGGTGGAGATGAAGCTTATCGATGCCGTGCCGAAAGGAACCGATGACTGACAACGATCCCCGGGAAGGTCTCTGGGACCCCGAGCGCCCGCCGCGTCGGCGCCGCGCGCTGCCGAAGTCTCAGGTCAGCACCGCGCTCAAGGTGCTTATCGGGCTCGTCATCGTCGCCGCGCTCATCGGGACGCTGCACTAGCGATCTTCGAAAAGAGCGGATCCGCCCCGAGATCCTCGATGAGCACCGGCTCGCCATCCGAGTTGCACAGCGGCAGCTGCCAGTTGGGGTAGACACTGACAGTCGTGCCCGGCTGGTTCTGCGTCTGGACATCGCCGACCAGATCCACCAGCGACGTGCAGGTCAGTAAGGCAGGCGAACCCGCGACGTACTCGTGCAGGGCGGCCATCTTGTCGGTGTCGTCGCCGTCTACCGCGCCGACCTCGGAGAAAACGCGCTCCTGCCAGGCGCGGTCGGCGGCAACAGCGTCGTCCAGACTGCAGTCTAAGACCCCGAGCCGGTGGCGCAGTTCGTTGTGGCTCCCACGCACATACGCCAGCGTGGGTGGGAGATCGTGGGTGCCTACTGACGCCATCGACAAGCGCCGGTACTGCTCCCGGGGCAGGGCATGCTCCTTGTCGGCGGTGCGCTCGAACCAGACCACCGAGGTGCCGAAGACCCCCTTGTCCGCGAGGTACTGGCGCACCCACGGTTCGGTGGTGCCCAAGTCCTCGCCGATGAACAAAGCGCCGGCGCGTTCCGCTTCCAGTGCCAAGATGCCGAGCATCGCCTCAAAGTCGTAGTGGACGTACGTGCCGGTGCGCGGGGTGCCGCCGCGGGGGATCCAAAACAGGCGGAACAGGCCCAGGATGTGGTCCACGCGCACGCCACCGGCGTGGCGCAGCACCGCCCGCAGCATGTCCGACCAGGGACGATAACCCGTCTCCGCCAGGCGGGTGGGGTGCCACGGCGGCTGGGACCAGTCCTGGCCCTGCTGGTTGTACGGGTCCGGCGGCGCCCCGACCGTGACGTCTGGGGCGAGGACCTCGCTCAGGATGGCCGCGTCCGCGCCGGCGGGGTGGACGCCCACGGCGAGATCCGTGATGAGACCGGTGCGCATGCCCGCGTCCTTGGCGCGCCGGTGCGCGGCGGCGAGCTGCTCGTCGCAGAGGAACTGCAGCCACGCGTAAAAGTCCGGGTCGGCCGTGGCGTCGAAGTCCGCGCACCATTCGGCAAAACGCTGGAGGTACTCGCCCTCGCGGCGGGTGAACTCACGGAACGCGTCGGTTCTTTCCCGCGCCCAGTCCAGGCGGTAAAGGTCGCGGAGGACATGCAGCTTCGCCGCGTAGATCTCGTCGCGGTTGATGCGGTCTGCCGAGCGGTTGCGCTGCTGGAACTCTGCGGCGATGTCGGCGACGTCGGCGCGGGAGGCGGCATCGAGAAGCGTAAGCTCCGGGACGTCTTCAATGCGCAGGTAGATGGGGTTGAGGAAGCGCCGGGTTGTGGGCAGGTACGGGGAGTCTTCCACCGGCGGGCTCGGCTCGGCGGCGTGGAGAGGGTTGATGAGTAGGAAGTCCGCTCCCGCCTTGTGCGCCACGGTCTCGGCCAGCAGCCCGATGTCGTGGAAATCGCCCATGCCCCAGGAGCCGCGGGAACGGACCGAGTAGATCTGCGCCATGACCCCGGTCTGGGGCGTGGCAGCGTTGTCTAGCCGCGCCGGCGTGACGATGAGCGGGCACGTCTCACCGCCGTTGAGCTCGATCTGGTGATAGCCGTGGGGGAGATCGGCCGGGATCTGGAAGGTCGCCTCGCCCCAACCATCGGTCGGGGGAGTGTCGTTGGGTAGCTGCCGCGCGGCCCGCGCCGTGCCGTCTTCCAGCTGGAAGACCACCTCGGCGGGCTCACCGTCTGGGACGTGGACCACGAACTTGCGGCCTTCCCAAGACGGGACGACCACGCAGGGAGGCAACGGCCGGCGCGCGCGGTTGAGGTGTTCGAAGTACAAGGCGGTAGTTAGCTCGTCTGAGGTGGGCGCGGGGCTTAGCGAAACGCCCAAAGATTTTAGAATCGAAACTAACGTGTCGTCGTCGGCGGTGATCGTCTGTTTGGCCTGGTTGGAGTAGGAAACGGCAACCCCGTAGCGGCTGGCGAGCTCCTCGAGCAGCTGGCGCGTAGTCACATCGGACAATCTACCGGTTGCTACAGTTATTTGGACTGCCTGATAGACGCGGAAGGGTCCTTGCAATGACGAAACGGGAAGTACATACCCCAGCAAAGTTCGAAGTTCTCGCCGACGAGACATGCGTCAAGGCGGCCATGGCCACCGCCGAGGCCCGGCCGAACGGCGTCATGTTTACCCGACCGGCAACCTACGAATGGGTCAACGTCACCTCCCGCGAGTTTATTCGCGAGGTCTTCGACACGGCCAAGGGTTTTGTCGCCGCTGGCGTTCAGCCGGGCGACCGCGTCGTGCTGATGGCCAGCACGCGCTACGAGTGGACCCTGCTCGACTTCGCCATCTGGGCCGCCGGCGGCATCGTCGTCCCCATCTACCCCAGCTCGTCCCTGTCCCAGGTCCGGTGGATCGTCGAAGACTCCGGCGCCGTCTTCGCCATCACCGAGACCCGCGAACAGTCCGAACTGTTCGAGCATCTGCTTCTCGATGCAGACGGTCAGCCCGGACTAAAGGACTCGACGTCCCAGCTGGCCCGCCTGCTGGAAATTAATGCCTCCGCCGTGGACACGCTGAAGTTTGAAGGTCGCGGGGTGGACGACGCGGACATCGACAAGCGCGTGGCGGATGCCTGCGCCGAGGACGTCGCCAGCATTGTCTACACCTCCGGCACCACCGGCCGGCCCAAGGGTTGCATGCTCACCCACCGCAACTGGCTCGCCGAGGCGCGCGGCCTGCTGACCAACCCGATTGGACAGATCGCCGTGCCCGGCGCCCGGGTCCTGACGTTCCTGCCGCTCGCGCACGTGTTTTCCCACGCGGTATCTACCGCGGTCCTTTTGTCTGGGGCGACGCAGAACCACTGGCCCGACTTCGGCACCCTGCCGATGGAGTTCGCCCGCTCCCGCCCGAACCTCATCCTGGGCGTTCCCCGCGTTTTCGAAAAGCTCTACAACGCCGCCTCGCAGAAGGCCGAAAGCGCAAACCCCGTGACCGCCGGTATTTTCCGGGCCGCGTCGAAGACGGCAGTGGAATACTCCAAGGCATTCGATACGCCGCAGGGGCCGGGGCGCATCCTTACGGCCAAGCGGAAGATGTACAGCCGCTTGGTCTACGACCGCATCCGTGACGGCATCGGCGGCTCGGTGAAGTACTGCATCACCGGCGGCTCAGCCATGAGCCACGACCTGCTGCACTGGTTCCGCGGCATCGGGGTGCCGGTCTACGAAGGCTACGGCCTGACCGAGGTCGCTGCGGCGGCGGCGGTGGACTTTGAAAATCAGAAGATTGGCACGGTCGGACCACCGGTCGGGGGAGTGACCATCCGCATCAATGACGAGGGCGAGGTCTGCATCAAGGGCGACATCGTCTTCAAGGGGTACTGGAACAACCCAGAGGCCACCGAGGCGGCTATCCAGGACGGGTGGTACAACACCGGCGACCTGGGTGAAATCCTCGACTCCGGACACCTAATTATTACGGGCCGGAAGAAGGACCTCATCGTGACTGCGGGCGGCAAGAACGTCTCGCCCGGACCTATGGAAGACGGGCTGCGCTCGCACCCGCTGATTTCGCAGGCCATGGTCGTCGGCGACGGTAAGCCGTTCGTGGGGCTTTTGCTGACGCTTGACGATGAAGTCTTGGAGCGCTGGAAGCTCGACCACCACATCGATAAAAACACCTCCATCAAAGACCTGTCCGCGGACCCGACCTTGCGCGCGGAAATCCAAGACGCCATCAACGACGTGAACTCGACCGTCTCCCACGCTGAGCGGATTAAGAAGTTCTACATTCTGGATTCCGACCTGACCGAGGAAGACAACGAGCTGACCCCGACAATGAAGGTCAAGCGTTACGTCGTGGCGCAGCGGTATGCCGACGCCATCGACCAGCTCTACTCGCGTTAAAAGAAACCTGTGAGGAAAGTCGGCGCGTCGGTAAGGTTTCGGCGCCGCCGTCGCCTAAAGTCAGCAGGCGTCTCAACCTGTACTTGAAACTTTGCTCGCGGGAAGGAGCGGCCACACCCTATGCACAAGCTTGCTGCCGAGCTGCGCCATCGCGAGCTGACTCAGGAAATCTACAACATTGGCGATGAGGTCGCGGAGTACTTGGAGCACCTCATTGAAGCCATTGAGGACTGGGACCCCGATCTGGCGGTCGACTGCTTGGCAGAGCTCGGCGACATCGTCGCGGACGCGCGGGTGGACGCCGGACGAGTGGTCGGGGAGCTTATCGGTCTGCGGCAGGCGCTGGTGTCTGGGGTTCGGTCGGGGACGATTTCGGCCACTTCGTCTGGACGTTTCGACGTCGAGGCGCCGCGCGCCCTCGACGCTGCCCGTCTGGAGGACATGCACCCCATCGACGGCCCGCCGCTTGTGGTGCACCAGCTAGCCGCCGCGTTGCAGTCCCGGACTTCTTCGACGGCTGACTTCCTGCGCGACCTCGTGGACTACGTGTTGGAGCAGACCGATTCCGTCGCGCGGAATCTAGACATGGTGTCTTTGCCTCACCTCTACAACCGCGTGGGCCGTCTCGCGCAGGCAGCTGCCGATGGTTGGCAGGCAACCGTCGTTAACCGTCACCGTGCCTACGTCAGGACGATGCGCGGACATAACCTGCCCGCGTTCCTCGAGGAACGCGCACGGGTAAATGCCATCGTGGCGAAAGTCGCCGCAAAGCGGGCAGCCCAAAAGGGCACTAATCAGACTGCTTAACTGCCCACGCTCGCCCGGATTGTTGGGTGTGGATCCCGTCGTTGTACTGCGGTGGTCCGCCGTCAGGTGGGTACCAGCATGGGTGGCCGTCGGGGTCTTTTCCTATCCTGCCGTTTTTGGGCGGTGAGTTCGGGTCGTCATCGTTTCGGGCGTTGTGCGGCCCGCAGAGTGCCACCAGGTTGTTGAGGTTGGTGGCTCCGCCGTGTTTCCAGGCGTTGATGTGGTGGGCTTTGGCGTAGATGGCTTTTCTGCGGCATCCCGGCCAGGCGCATTCACCCTGGTCGATGGCCAACATCGTTCGCTGTGTGGTGTTGGCGAACCGCTCGAGCCGGTGGAGGTTGACCGGCTGGGCGTTCTTGTCGTAGATCATCGCCCACCCGTACCGGCCTAACTGCGAGTTCAGGTAGGACTGGGCGTCGATGATCGTGCCGTCCGTGGCCACTAGTTCCCCGTTGCCGTTGCCGACGAGGTCTTCGGCTTTGATCAGAAACGTCGGCTCGGGTGTCTTCTCTTGGTCGGTCTTCGGGGAGGCTTTTCCTTGCAGCAGTGCCCACATGGCGTTGCCCATGGCGATGTCTTCAGGTACGTTGCCGCGTTTGGCGGTCATGCGCCGGATTTTCTTTTCCAGTTTGGCCATTTCGGCGGCCGGTAGTTTCAGCAGGGCGGTTCGCCTGCCGGTGGCGTCGATGTCGCGGCCGATAACCAGGCTGCGTACGGGCTTTGTTCCGGTCTTCTGGTTGAGTTCGCGCACACGGTTGCGGGCGTATTCGCGTAGCTGGTCGATGGTCAGCTCGTGGCGTTCGGCGAGTTCGAGGCGTAGTTGCCAGCGGGTGATGTCTGCGTCGCGGTGAAGTTGGCGGGCGGCTTTGTGGATGACCTGCAGGCGGGTGATGGGGAACTCGGCGGCGTGCTCCAACACTTGGGCGCGCACCTTGGGCTCTGAACAGGGGCCGAACAGGCTCTGGCCTATCGCGGTGTAGGACCGGACGGTGGCAGCATCAAGGCCCGCGGTGGCGTCAAGGCCGTGTCGGTAGGCCAGCTCGGCTATGGCGAGGCCGCACGTGGCTAGGCGGGCGAGTAAGTCTGCTGCTTTATTCACGCCTTTGAACCTAAGACCATCACGGTCAAGCTGGCAAGACTTCCCAGCGCAGCCTGTGGATAACTAGCTATCCGCGACCAGTTTTAGTGCCAGATTTATCCACAGCTCGTAATTCTTCGGCGATTTGTGGCCACAGCTGGCCCATTATGTTATCCCACGTCAACGTCCAGACGGCGTGGGCCTTGTCGGCCTTGCCCACGACGACGATCTGCTCGTTGCGCGCACGCATATGGTCGAGCGTGTGCTGGACGGTGGTGGTTCCCGCCACGGTCAGGACCGGTCGGGACAACTCACTCAGCGGTGTCTCGGGCGCGGCGAGGAGGGTGTCGCGGACGTGGACGACGCGGGGCACACGCGAGGTGCGGTCGGAGACCAGCACGCGCATTATTTGCTCCTGCGCGGCCAACTTGTGCATGTCAGCCACGGTCGCGTCAGACGGGAGCGGCACAATCTCCGATCCGACCTTCCGCGCCAGCGCCTTTGCGGTCGACGCCTCCAGCTCGATGACACCGGTAATCTGCGAGGCCGAGGTGTCATCCATGGCCCCGGTCTCCCGGGAGTGCTCGACCAGGGTCCGCAACGTGTCGGCGTCGTAACCCGCCGCCGCAGCGCGGTCGACGGGATCTTCACCGACCATCCGGACTAACCCATTGGCCGCGCGGTTAATCCAGTTGAGCAGCGGTCGGAACAGCCAGACCCAGCCGCGCGCGAGCGGCGCGACGACCTGCAGGGCCCGTTCCGGGTGGGCAATCGCCCACGACTTAGGCGCCATCTCGCCCAGGACGAGGTGCAAAAACGTCACCACGAACAGGGCGAGGACGAAGGAGGCGACATCGGCAATGCCCGCCGGCAGCGACAGCGCAGTCAGCACCGGCGTGAGCATTTCGTGCACCCACGGCTTCGTCACCGCACCGAGGGCGAAGGTGGCCGCGGTAATCCCCAGCTGCGCGCCCGCCAGCATCACGGTGAGCTCATTGAGCGAGCGCAGTCCGGCGCGGGCAGACCTAGAGGTCTCGGCGGACTCTTCCAAGCGGTTGCGCCGCGCGCCCATCGTCGCGAACTCGATGATGACGAAGAAGCCGGATGCCACGATGATGAGCACAGTCAGCAAAAACTGCAGCATTACTCGTCCTCCTCACGTTCTTCGATGAGCTCCAAGGCCAGCGACGACGGCACGTGCCGGTCAATCTCGCGGACGGTGACGTGCAGGCGCCGCGTCGGCGCGTTGTCAGCCTCCACCCAGTCGTCCGGCTCAGCCGCTAGGTCGATGTCGTGCTGCTCGCCGACTTCCATCAGACCCCCGGTCTCGGAGATAAGCAGCCCGGCGACGGTCTCGAAATCGCCCTCGGGCAGCGCGTGTCCGATGGCGCGTTCCACCTCGTCGAGGGGCGTGTCGCCATCGACAAGCCAGTGCGAGTCGTCCTGCTCGGTAATTTCCTCGGATTCTTCGATGTCGTGCTCGTCGCTGACATCGCCGAGGATCTCCTCGGCCAGGTCCTCCATGGTCACGATGCCGACGAATCCGCCGTACTCGTCGATGACGCACGCCATCTTCTCGTCGTTGTCGCGCAGCTCGGTCACGACATCGGGAAGCGGCATGAGCTCCGGCACGACGAGGGCCGCGCGCATGACCTCGCGCACCGGGGCATCGGCACGCTGCGGCGTGGTCAGCAGGTCCATCAGGTGCACCACGCCGACGGGGTTGTGGTCATCGTCGATGACGGGGTAGCGGGAGTGGTTCTGCGCCATGAGATCGCGGACCTCAGACAGTGGGGTGTCGGGCTCGACCACGTCGGTGCGGGACCGCGGAATCATGGCGTGCTCGACGTCGTGCTCGGGAAAGTCCAGCAGGCGGTCCAAGACCATGTAGGTCTCGTTGTCCAGATCGCCGGTTTCGTGGGACGACTCCACGATGGATTCCAGGTCGTCCGTGGTCGCGGAGGAATCGACGTCTTCGACTGGTTCGATACCGAAGACTTTGAGGATGGCGTTCGACGAGAACTCGAAAAACCGGATGAGCGGACCAAAGATCCGCAGGTACAGGCTCGTGGAGCGGGACAGAGCCTTGGCGGACTTCATCGGGGTAGCGATGGTGTAGTTCTTCGGAAACAGCTCCGCGAACAGCATAGACGCGACGGTGGATAGGGCGAGTGCCACAAGCGTGCCGATGCCCACCGCCATCGCCGTTCCACCCAGGAGCTGTCCCAAGCCCTCACCCACGAGCGGCTCGGCTACGTAGCCGACCAGAAGGCCGGTGACGGTGACGCCGAGCTGGGCGCCGGACAGCATGAACGAGGTTTGGGTGGTGATGTTGAGCGCCCGTTGGGCGGGGCGGTCACCGCCGGCGGCCAGGGAGCGCAGCTGTGTTCGGTCGACGGACATGAACGCGAATTCCTGGGCGACGAAGTACCCGTTAGCAGCGATGAGGAGACCGATGACTATTATCCCAGCGACGACCATGAGAACCGAGGTCAGCATTTACCAGCCCCCAGCTTCTGTTGCGCCGCTGGGACATCGACTCGGAGGTTCCACTTGAAAAAGCCGCCTTCCTGCACTGTGTAGCTGGGTTTTTATCACTTCAGAGTACACAATAAACTTTCGCGAGTACTAAATCGTTTGTGAGAGGGTGCCTGTCATGTTTGGGCTGTATATCCACGTCCCGTTTTGTGCGACCCGCTGCGGTTATTGCGATTTCAATACCTACACTCCCGGCGAGCTCGGCGGAGCGGGCCACAACGTTTCCGGCTACCTCGATGCCTTAGACCGCGAGCTCGACATCGCCGCACAGAAGGTCCGCACGCCCGCCCAGACAGTGTTCGTCGGCGGCGGCACCCCGTCGCTTCTCGGTGCCGCGGGCCTTAGCCGCATCCTCACCACGGTCCGGAACACGTTCGGCCTGGCCCCCGGCGCGGAGGTGACCACCGAATCGAACCCGGAATCCACCTCTCCCGACTATTTCGCCGGCATCCGCGAGGCGGGATTCAACCGCGTGTCGCTGGGCATGCAGTCGGCCGCGCCGCACGTGCTGCAGGTCTTAGAGCGCGCCCACACCCCGGGCCGGGCCTTCGCCGCCGCCCGCGAGGCCCAGGACGCGGGTTTCGAGCACGTCAATCTGGACATGATTTACGCGACGCCTACTGAGACGGATGAGGATCTCGCCCAGACGGTGGAGAAGGTCATCGAGACCGGCGTCGACCACGTCAGCGCCTATTCGCTCATCGTGGAAAGGGGCACGCGCATGTACCGCAAGGTGTCCAAGAGGGAGCTGCCCGCCCCGGACGAGGATGTGATGGCCCGGCGTTACCAGCTCATCGCGAACGCCCTCGAGAAGGTTGGATATGACTGGTACGAGGTCTCCAACTGGGCGAAGCCGGGCGGCGAGTGCGAGCACAATCGCATCTACTGGCGCGACGGCGACTGGTGGGGTGCGGGTCCGGGTGCGCATTCGCACCTGGGCGATGAGCGCTTTTACAACGTCAAACACCCCGCCCGCTACTCGCGGATGTTGGCGGAGGGGGAGCTGCCTATCGGCGGGACGGAGACGCTCACGCCACATGACCGCCACACCGAGCGGGTGATGCTGGGGCTGCGCCTGAAGGAGGGCATCCCGCGCGACTGGGTGGCGGACACCCCGGCGCTGCGGTCGTACCTGGATCGCGGGCTCCTCAGCGCCGACGACGATCGGATCTGGGTCACCGATTCGGGCCGGCTGCTTGCCGATGGCATCGTCACGGACCTCCTAGTGGCCGAAGAGCAGTAGTTATACTCATGGGTTGTTAAGGGAGGTGATTTCCGGGATGTCGTCTATCACGGACAAGCGCCGCGGCGACGTGTTGCGCGCGATCGTCGCGGATTTCATTGCCTCGCAGGAACCGGTCGGCTCGAAGTCCCTGGTGGAGCGCTATCAGCTGGGGGTGTCGTCGGCGACCATCCGCAACGACATGGCGGTGTTGGAATCCGAGGGGCTCATTACCCAGCCGCACGCCAGCTCGGGCCGTGTGCCCACGCAAAAGGGCTACCGGCAGTTCGTGGACAGCCTGCACGACGTTAAGCCGTTGTCTTCGGCGGAGCGCACCGCGATGGTCTCCTTCTTGGAACGAGGCGTGGACGTCGAGGACGTGCTCTACCGTTCCGCGCAGCTGCTCGCGCAGGTGACCCGCCAGGCGGCGGTGGTGCAGATGCCGAACCTCCAGGTCTCGCGGGTGAAACACTGTGAGGTGGTGGCGTTGTCGCCGGTGCGTCTGCTGCTGGTACTCATCACGGACGCCGGCCGAGTGGATCAGCGCAACGTGGATCTGGCCCAGCCTATCGACGAGGCGGACACGGTCCGCTTGCGTGACGCGTTGAACCAGGCGTTGGTGGGAAAGACGTTCCGGGAGGCGTCCTCGCAGCTGGCCGCGCTTGCCGATGCCGCCCCCTCCGACCTCGCCGACTACATTGTCCCGGCGGCCACGACCTTGGCCGAAACCCTGGTCGATCACCCGACGGACAGGCTGCTCATGGCGGGCGCATCGAACCTCACCCGCGTGCCCGCCACCTTCGCCCAGGGACTGCCCACCCTTATCGAGGCGCTGGAGGAACAGGTCACGCTGCTCAAGCTCCTCGCGCGGGTCCCAGAGATGGGGGACGTGGCGGTCGTCATCGGCGACGAGCACGAGGAGGACCAGCTGCGCGGTTCCTCGGTAGTCTCGGCCGCGTATGGCGCGGACGGGGAGACGCTCGGGGGCATGGGCGTGGTGGGCCCGACCTTTATGGACTATCCGGGAACAATTGCCCGGGTGTCTGCTGTTGCCAGGTACGTCAGCGATATCGTGGGTCCTCGGTAGTAGACTCTCGATACCGCGTGTGAATTTAGACTGAACCCTCGTTAGCAAAGGAAAGTTACAACTCGTGGCTCGTGATTATTACGGCATTCTCGGCGTGGACAAATCTGCCACCGATCAGCAGATTAAGAAGGCGTACCGCAAACTCGCCCGCAAGTACCACCCAGACGTAAATCCCGACAACGAGGAGGCCGCGGAGAAGTTCCGCGAGATCTCCGTCGCGCAGGAAGTGCTGCTGGATCCGCAAAAGCGCCAGATCGTCGATATGGGCGGCGATCCGATGGAGCAGCGGGGCGCGGGCGCCGGGGCTGGCGCAGGCGCTGGTTTCGGCGGCCTGGGCGACATCTTTGCGGAGTTCTTCGGCGGCGGGGCCGGCGCTTCCCGCGGTCCGCGTTCGCGCGTGCAGCCCGGTAACGACGCGCTTCTTCGCACGCAGATCACTCTGGAAGAGGCCTACACGGGCCTGAAGAAGGAAGTCACCGTGGACACCGCGGTGCTGTGCGACAGGTGCCAGGGCACCGGGTCCAATTCCAAGGACAAGCCGGTCACCTGTAATCACTGCCATGGCTCCGGTGAAATTCAGGAGATGCAGCGCTCGCTGCTCGGCCAGGTCATGACGGCGCGCCCGTGCCCGCAGTGCCAGGGCTTCGGCGAAATCATCAAGGACCCGTGCAACCACTGCGGCGGCGATGGCCGCGTGAAGAAGCGCCGCGATCTGACGGTGAACATTCCGGCGGGCATCGGCAATGGCATGCGGATCCGCATGGCCAGCCAGGGCGAGGTCGGCCACGGCGGTGGCCCGGCCGGTGATCTCTACGTAGAGGTGCACACCACCCCGCACGAGGTTTTCGAGCGCGACGCCGACGACCTGCACGTCACCCTGCGCGTGCCGATGGTCGACGCCGCCTTGGGCACTACCTGCACCGTGCCGCAGCTGTCCGGTGAAGACCTCGCGGTCGACGTGGATCCGGGCACGCAGCCGGGTGAGTCCATCACGATCGCGGATGCGGGCATGCCGCGCCTGCGCACCGATGGCTACGGCAAGCTCTTCGCCCACATCGACGTGGTGGTCCCGCGCGATCTGGACAAGACCTCGCAGGACCTTTTGGAAAAGCTGCGCGATCACCGCAGCGATGACGCCAAGGTTAAAGCCGAGGGCGACGGGCAGGAGGAGTCCTTCTTCTCCCGCCTGCGCGGAAAGCTGCGCTTCTAACCGCCATGTCGCTGCCCGTCTTCATCTTCCCGGATCTTGCCAGCTACTCGGTCGGCGATTCCATCACCCTCGACGGCGCCGAAGGCCGTCATGCCGTGACCGTCAAGCGGACTGCGGTGGGTGAGCGCGTCGCGCTGAGCGATGGCGCCGGGGTGACCGCCGTGGTGGAGGTGACCGCGGTAGAGGGCAAAGAGGTGCTGCGGGGGAGCATCGTCACGCACGAGCGTGAACCCTTGCCACAGCCGGCCGTGACGGTCGTGCAGGCGATACCGAAAGCCGGGCACGCGGATCTTGCCGTCGACCTGGCCACCCAGGCCGGCGCGGATGCCATCGTGGCGTGGGCCGCGGACCGCTGCGTGGCCAAGTGGGACGGCAAGAAGATCCCGAAGGCGCTGAAAAAGTGGCAGGACAACGCGGCTGCGGCGGCCAAACAGTCGCGTCGCCCCCGCGTGCCGGAGGTCTCCGGTCCGCTGACCACGAAGCAATTGGCCGCGCGCATTGCCGAGGCCGACCTCGCCCTGGTCCTGCACGAAGACGCGACCGAATCTCTCAAGAACCTCGACTGCACGGCCGCTACTGACATGCTGCTTATCATCGGGCCGGAAGGCGGCATCGGGCCGGACGAGCTGGACATCCTCACCCAGGCTGGCGCGCGTCCGGTGAAGCTGGGGCCGCAGGTTCTGCGCACTTCGTCGGCCGCGATGGTTGCCCTTGCTGCCGTAGGGGCGCTGACCGAGCGCTGGTAGCCTGAAGCACCGTGGCGATAGTGACGAAGACCTTCGAGCTCGATTCCGCGTACGCCGACGCCGTCATCGGGCCGGCTGACGCAAACCTCCGCGCGGTCCATGACGTGGTCGGCGCCGACGTCTTTGCTCGTGGCGCGACGGTCACCCTCAAGGGCCCCGACTTTGAGGTGGCGCGGGCGAAGAAGATCCTCAAGGAGCTGGAGGCGTCTGCCCGCCGCGGCAACCCGGTCACGGAGGAATCGGTCCGCTATGCCGCCAACATCGTGGCGGCGGACTCCCACGTGCCGTCTCGCCGGGACATCGTCGCGCGCCGTGGCAAGGCCATCCGCCCGAAGACGGCCGGGCAGGCGCGCTACGTGGACGCCATTGACAACAACACGGTGGTCTTCGGCATCGGGCCGGCCGGTTCCGGCAAGACGTACCTTGCGGTGGCCAAGGCGGTGCAGGCGCTGCAGGCGAAACAGATCCGCCGCATCATCCTCACCCGGCCGGCGGTGGAGGCAGGCGAGAAGCTTGGCTTTTTGCCCGGCACCTTGGACGACAAGATCGACCCGTATCTGCGCCCGCTTTACGATGCATTGCGGGACATGCTGGATCCGGAAGTCATCCCGCGCCTTTTGGAGGCCGGCATCATTGAGGTCGCGCCGCTGGCGTACATGCGCGGGCGCACCTTGAACGATGCCTTCGTCATCCTGGATGAGGCGCAGAATACGACCGCCGCGCAGATGAAGATGTTCCTTACCCGCCTCGGTTTCGGCTCGACCGTGGTGGTCACCGGCGATATTTCCCAGGTGGATCTGCCGCGCGGGGAAGCGTCCGGGCTGCGGCTCGTGCGCGACATCCTGCGCGGGGTAGAAGGCGTCTACTTCGCGGAGCTGGACGCCGCCGACGTGGTCCGCCACCCACTGGTGGGGCGCATCGTCAACGCATACGACATGTACGAGGAGAAAAAGAAGTGAGTATCGAGTTCCTCAACGAGTGCCCGGTCGACGGCATCAACGAAGAAATGCTCATCGACGTCGCCTCGTTCGTCTTAGGGGCCATGGACGTCAACCCGGATGCGGAAGCAAGTATCACGTGCGTGGACCTGCGCACCATCGAGGACCTGCACGTGCGGTGGATGGACTTAGAAGGCCCCACGGACGTGATGAGTTTTCCACTTGACGATGCCGCCATGCTCGGCGACATCGTCCTGTGCCCGGAGTTCGCGGAGAAACAGGCGCGGGCGGCCGGCCATTCGCTGGCGCACGAGCTGGCGCTGCTGACCACCCACGGGTGCCTGCACCTGCTCGGCTACGACCACGCGACGCCGGCCGAGGAAAAGGAAATGTTCGCGCTGCAAAACGAGCTGCTCGCGGATTGGTACGACCACGTGCGCGACAGCGGGCTCGACTTCCCGCCGAAGCCGACGGGCCCGGAAGCATTCCCGTCGGCGGCGCAGCGCGAAAACCTGGATAAGCGCTTAGATTAAAGCTCCGGCGAGACCAGGATCTTCACCGCGGTCTCGTTGTGGTTGATGAGGGTGTCGAAGCCCTTGCTCACCACCTCGTCGAGGCCGATCTTGCCGGTGATGAACGGCTTGAGGTCGATCTTTCCCTCGTTGACCAGGCGGATGGTCTGCTCGTGGTCGTGCGCGTAGCCGATGATGCCCTTGACCGTAAGTTCCTTCATCACCACGGAGTGGATGTCGAAGTCGGCCTTCTTCGACCAAATTGACTCGATGACGAGCGTGCCCTGCAGCTTGAGGGCCTCGATGAGCTGGTCCAGCACGACGTTGACGGACGTGCACTCGAAGGCGACGTCCACGCCCTTGCCGTTGGTGATCTTGCGGATCTCTTCCTGCAGGTCCTGCTCGGCCGGGTTGATGGCGTGGTCAGCCACGCCGGCGTCGAGGGCGCGGTTACGGCGGATTTCGGACGGCTCCGAGACGATGACGGTGAGCCCGTAGGCCTTGCACACCGCGGCGGTGAGCACACCGATGGGGCCTTGACCGCCGATGAGCGCGACGTCGCCCTCCGTGGCATCGGCCGCCGCGAACGCGTGGTGCGCCACGGACAGCGGCTCGATGAGCGCGGCCTCGTCGAGCTCGACGTGCTCTGCGACCGGGTGAACCCAGCGGCGCTGGACGGCGACCTTTTCCGACAGCCCGCCGCCGCGGCCGGCGAGGCCGATGAAGTTCATGTCTGGGTGCAGGTTGTAGGGGCCGTCTTCCTTTGGGTCGACATCGTCAGGCAGGATGTACGGCTCGACGACGACCTTCTGGCCGACCTCCAGGTCGGTGACGTCCTCGCCCAGCGCGGCGACGGTGCCGGAGAATTCGTGCCCCAACGTCACCGGGGCGTCCTCGCCCGAGATCGGGTGCGGGTGGCCCGGGGCCGGGACGAAGATCGGGCCCTCCAGGTACTCGTGCAGGTCGGTGCCGCAGATACCGCACCACCCGACGTTGATGAGCACCTCGCCGGGGCCGGCCTGCGGCTCCGGGATGTCCTCGACGCGAATATCTTTCTGACCGTAGTAGCGAACAGCGCGCATGGTAGGGAGAAACCTCCTCGAAATAGGTGGCGTACGCCTATAAATTCTACGCGCCTGGCACCGGCGAAAAATGGGCTTTGTGCACGGTGGTTAAATGCGCGAAAATGTAGCCCATGAGCATCCTTTCGATCCAGTCGCACGTCGTCTACGGGCACGTGGGCAACTCCGCGGCCGTCTTTCCCCTGCAGCGCGCCGGCCACGAAGTATGGCCGCTGCACACCGTCACCTTTTCCAACCACACCGGCTACGGCGACTGGGGCGGCCCCGCCATCCCGGCCGCAGACGTGCGCGACATGGTCGACGGCCTGTCCCGCCGCGGAGCGCTCGCGGAAGTCGATGCCATTTTGTCCGGCTACCAGGGCGGATCGGATATCGCCGAGGTCATCGTGGAGACCGTGCGCCGCGTGAAGGAAGAAAACCCGCAGGCGGTCTACGCGTGCGATCCGGTGATGGGCAGCTCGGAGACCGGTTGCTTCGTCTCCGAGCAGATCCCGCCGCTGTTGCGCGATCTGGTCGTGCCCGCCGCGGACATCATCACCCCGAACCAGTTCGAGCTGGGCTACCTGACGGACAAGCCGGTAGAAACCCTCGAGCAGACGCTGGACGCGGTGCGCGCGGCGCAGGAAATCGGACCGCAGACCGTGCTGGTGACCTCGGTCAAGCACCCGGAGGACGCCGGCAAGATCCAAATGCTGGCCGTCAACGGGGATGAGAAGTACTTGGTGACCACCCCGTTCATCGACACGCACCGCAACGGCACCGGTGACGTCACCGCGGCGCTGTTTACGGGCCACTTCGTGGACACCGGCGACGTGAAGGCGGCGCTGGAGCGCACGGCGTCCTCGGTATTCTCCCTGTTGGAGACCACCGAAGCCTCCGGCTACCGCGAGCTGCAGCTAGTGGCTGCACAGGAGTACTTCGCCCAGCCGCGCATGCAGTTTACGGCGGAGAAACTCTAGGGCCGCGGCGACGTAGTACTATGACGTCGATGACTTCACCTTTCGATGACCCTTTCCCGGAGTCTGAGCCAGCTCAGGTACTCCCGTCGACCTTCGCGGACACCCCGGAGGGCTTCAAGTCCGGCTTCGTCTGCTTCGTGGGCCGCCCGAACACCGGCAAGTCCACGCTGACGAACGCGCTGGTGGGCGAAAAGATTGCCATTACGGCCGACCAACCGGAGACGACCCGCCATGCCATCCGGGGCATCGTTAACCGCGACGAGTGCCAGGTCATCGTGGTGGACACCCCCGGCCTGCACCGCCCGCGCACGCTGCTCGGCGAGCGGCTTAACGACGCGGTGATGGAGACCTACTCCGACGTCGACGTCATCGGCCTGACCATCCCGGCCGACGAGAAAATCGGCCCGGGCGACCGCTGGATTCTGGATTCGGTGCGCTCCGTGGCCCCGCGGACGCAGGTCATCGGCGTGGTGACCAAGCTGGACAAGGCCAGCAAGGATCAGGTCGGCGCCCAGCTCATCGCGCTGTACAACCTGCTGGAGGAATCCGGGGTTTCGGATCCGGTGGTCATCCCCGTCTCCGCGACGGAGCGGGTCCAGCTGGACGAGCTTGTTGATGTTTTAAGCGACGCCCTGCCCGAAGGACCGCGGTTTTATCCGGAAGGGCACGTGACCGACGATGACAAGGAAACGCGTATCGCCGAGCTCATCCGCGAGGTCGCACTCCAGGGCCTGCGTGACGAGCTGCCGCACTCCGTGGCCGTTCAGATCGACGAGATGCTGCCCAGCCAGACCCGGGACGGCGTGCTGGATATCCACGCCATCATGTACTTGGAGCGCCCCGGCCAAAAGCGCATCATTGAAGGCCGCGACGGGCGCCGCTGGCGGCGGATCGTGGGCAACGCCCGCAAGGAGATTATGAAGCTGCTCGGCCAGAACGTCTACCTTGACCTACGCATCAAGGTGTTGAAGAACTGGCAGTCGGACCCGAAGTCGCTGGGCCGCTTGGGGTTCTAGGCCTTCATGGCACGTGCCTCCTTCCGCGACCGGGCCGTGGTCGTCCGCAGTTACGATTTCGGGGAAGCGGACCGGGTCATCGTCCTGCTCACCGAGCACCACGGCTTGGTGCGTGGGGTGGCCAAGGGCGTGCGCCGCGCCAAGTCGCGCTTCGGTTCCCGGCTGCAGCTGTTCGTGGACCTCGACGTCAACCTGTACCCGGGGCGCAACCTGTACACGATCACCCAGGCCGATACCGTTCGCTTTTTCGGCGCGGGCATTATCGATGACTACGAGTCCTACACGGCAGCCTGCGCCGTCATCGAGTCCGCCGAGCGGCTGGCGCACAGCGATCCGGGCGGCGACCCTTACCTGTACCGCGCGGTGATAACGGCTCTGCAGCGGCTGCAGGACGCAGATGAGCCAACGCTGGTGCTCGACGAGTTCCTCCTGCAGGCGATGGCGCATGCGGGGTGGGCGCCGCGCTTGTTCGAGTGCGCCGCGTGCGGGGCGCCGGGCCCGCACCACGCCTTCCACCCGGCGGTGGGCGGGGCGGCCTGCCACGCGTGCCGGCCGCCGGGCGCCGCGGAAATCGATCCGGAGTCGCTGCACCTGATGTGGTTGCTCAGCCGCGGCGCGGACGACGCGGTGGCCGAGCTGGCGGCGAACGCGCCCCACTTGGTGGGGGAGGCGCACCAGCTCACCCGCGCGCATGTGCAGTGGCACATCGAGCACCGCGTTGCCGCTCTATCGGTGATGGACCAGAGCTGATTAAACTAGGCGCTCGTGACTACATCGAACCGGACGCCAGTGCCCAGCCCGCCCGACATCCCCGCCGAGTTCATCCCGCGGCACATCGCCATGGTCATGGACGGCAACGGCCGCTGGGCGCAGCAGCGTGGACTGCCTCGCACCGAAGGCCACAAGCGCGGCGAGGGCGTCCTGCTCGAGGTGGTGGACGCGTGCCTCGAGCTTGGGGTCGAGTACCTGTCGGCGTACGCCTTTTCCACCGAGAACTGGCGGCGTAACCGCGGCGAGGTGCGCTTTTTGATGGGCTTTAACCGCGACGTGCTGCGCCGACAGCGTGACTACCTGCACTCCCGCGGCGTCAAGGTGGTCTGGGCGGGCCGTCGGCCCCGCCTGTGGCGCAGCGTTATCCGCGAGTTGGAGGCCGCCGAGGAGCTGACCCGAAACAACACGCGCATGACGCTTGCGATGTGCGTGAACTACGGCGGCCGGGCGGAGCTGGTGGATGCCACCCGGGGCATCGCCAAGCGCGTGGCGGCCGGGGAGATCGCCCCGGCGGACATTACTGAGGACCTCATCACCCAGCACCTGTACGACCCGCAGATGCCGGACGTGGATCTCTTCCTGCGCCCGTCGGGCGAAAAACGCACCTCGAACTTCCTGTTGTGGGAGTCCGCGTACGCGGAGATGGTGTACCAAGACACCCTGTTCCCGGACTTCCGCGCGGCGGACCTATACGCGGCGGTCGAAGAGTACGCACGGCGGGATCGCCGATTCGGAGGGACCAAGTAGATGGCCGCGGGCGAGCCGACGCGGCAGCAGATCACCCGCTGGCGCAAATACTTAGCCAATGAGCGCGCGGAGGCGGCGGTCTACCGTGAGCTGGCCTTCCGCAAGGAGGGCGAAGAGCGCGACATCCTGCTGCGCCTCGCGGAGGCGGAGTCGCGCCATGAGAACTACTGGCGCGCCAAGTTGGGCGATCACGTCGGTTTCCCGCGCAAGCCGGAACTGTCCACGCGCCTGCTCGGGTTCATGGCGCGGCACTTCGGATCCGTGTTCACCCTGGCGCTCATGCAGACTGCGGAGGCCCGCACCCCGTACTCCGACGACTCGGACGCCTCGGACCAGATTGCCGCGGACGAGCGGGTCCACTCGGAAGTCGTGCGTGGGCTAGCCGCCCGAGGCCGCGAGAAGATGTCCGGGAATTTCCGCGCGGCGGTCTTCGGCGCCAACGACGGCTTGGTATCCAACCTCGCGTTGGTGGCCGGCGTCATGGGCAGCGGCGTGGACAGCAGCTTCGTGCTGCTGACGGGAATTTCCGGCCTGCTTGCCGGCGCGCTGTCCATGGCGGCGGGCGAATACGTGTCCGTGAAGAGCCAAAACGAGCTGCTGCAGGCATCCACCCCAGACCAGGACACAGGCAAGCTGGCCGCGCTTCTCGATGTGAAAACCAACGAGCTCGCGCTGGTCTACCGCGCCCGCGGCATGGATTCGGTCGCCGCCGAGGACAAGGCGGAGGCCGTCATGGCGGAAATTCACCGCGGGGGAGAGGCACCCAGCGCGGACGATACGGTAGATGGCCCGGACACCGGGGTGGTGGGCAAGGCGCTTTCCGCGGCAATCTCCAGTTTCTGCTTCTTCGCCACCGGCGCGCTGATCCCCATCATCCCGTTCCTCTTCGGCGCGAGCGTGGCCACCGGCGCGGTTGTGGCGGTGGTGCTGGTGTCGCTGGCGCTGTGCTTTACCGGCGGGATCGTCGGCGTGGTCTCGGGCAAGCCGCCCCTAACGCGCGCGGTGCGGCAGCTCGTCATCGGTCTGGGCGCCGCAGCCGTGACCTACGGTCTGGGCGCCGCGGTCGATCAGCTTATGAGCTAGTCGCGCTCTGGCACGCCGCGCAGATACCGAAGATTTCGGCCTCGTGGCCGGTGAGCGCGAACCCGTGGCCGGCGGCCTTCTCCTTGGCCCACGACTCGATCGGGCCGCCATCGATCTCCTCGGTGCGCCCGCACTTGGTGCATACGAGGTGGTGGTGATGGTGATCGGAGTTGCACTGCCGGTAGAGCGTCTCCCCGCTCGGGGGGTGGAGCGCGTCGACGGCGTCGATGTCGGCCAGCGACTGCAGGGTGCGGTAGACGGTGGTCAGCCCGATCTTTTCGCCGCGCTCGCGCAGCTCGTGGTAGAGGTCTTTCGCCGAGGTGAACTCGTTGGTCGCCTCCAGCACTTCCATGACAGCGGTGCGCTGTTTAGTCGTCCGTGCGCCCAATTTCTTGGTGCTCGTTGCAGAACCCATGGGAGAAAGCCTACGCGTAACCCGTTGATGAGTGAACAAACGGAAGGGGCCGTGGCCTGACCGAATCGCGCGGTAGGGCGCGCGCTAGAATGGTGCGCGACCTGTCACGAGTTTTCCCAACCAGAGGAGTCATCCCCATGGCATCGGTGATCGATACCGTTGTGAATTTGTGCAAACGCCGCGGCCTCGTCTACCAGGCGGGTGAAATCTACGGCGGCTCCCGGTCGGCTTGGGACTACGGCCCGCTCGGCGTGGAACTGAAAGAAAACATCAAGCGCCAGTGGTGGCGCCACATGGTGCAGTCGCGTGACGATGTCGTGGGCCTCGACTCGTCCATCATCCTCCCGCGGCAGACCTGGGTATCCTCCGGGCACGTCGACGTGTTCACCGACCCGCTGGTGGAGTCGCTGCACACCCACAAGCGCTACCGCGCTGACCACCTGCTGGAGGCCTACGAGGAAAAGCACGGCCACCCGCCGGAGAACGGCTTTGCCGATATCAACGATCCGGAGACCGGCCAGCCGGGCAACTGGACCGAGCCGCGCGAATTCTCCGGCCTGCTCAAGACCTACCTGGGCCCAGTCGATGACAAGGAAGGCCTACACTACTTGCGCCCGGAGACCGCCCAGGGCATCTTCGTGAACTTCAAGAACGTGATGACCTCGTCACGTATGAAGCCGCCGTTCGGCATCGCCAACATCGGCAAGTCCTTCCGCAACGAGATTACCCCGGGCAACTTCATCTTCCGCACCCGCGAGTTCGAGCAGATGGAGATGGAGTTCTTCGTCAAGCCGGGCGAGGACGAAGAGTGGCACCAGTACTGGATCGACGACCGCTACAACTGGTACGTCGACCTTGGCATCAACCCGGATAACCTGCGCCTGTACGAGCACCCGAAGGAAAAGCTGTCGCACTACTCCAAGCGTACCGTCGACGTAGAGTACGCGTTCGGGTTTACCGGTTCCAAGTGGGGCGAGCTCGAGGGCGTGGCCAACCGCACCGATTACGACCTGCGCGTCCACTCCGAAGGCTCGGGCGAGGATCTGTCCTTCTACGACCAGCAGGCCGAAGAGCGCTGGATCCCGTACTGCATCGAGCCAGCCGCAGGTCTCGGCCGTTCCATGATGGCCTTCCTGGTCGACGCCTACCACGAAGAGGAGGCGCCGAACGCGAAGGGCGGCACCGACAAGCGCACCGTGCTGCGCCTGGACCGCCGCCTGGCACCGGTCAAGGTCGCCGTCCTCCCGCTGTCGAAGAAGGAGGAGCTCTCCGCTCCCGCGAAGGAGCTGGCGGGCAAGCTGCGCCAGCACTGGAACGTCGAGTTCGACGTTTCGGGCGCCATTGGCCGCCGCTACCGCCGCCAGGACGAGATCGGCACGCCGTTCTGCGTCACCTTCGACTTCGACACCCTGGATGACAACGCCGTGACCGTGCGCGAGCGCGACACCATGGAGCAGGAGCGCGTGGCCATCGACGAGCTCGAGTCCTACCTGGCCGCCCGCCTCATCGGGTGCTAGGGCCGGCTGTCATGCATTACACCAGCTGGGACCGTACCGATAGGGAGAACCCGCGGCTGCTTGCCGAAGCCGGCCCAGATCAGCTCGCCACCTTCGGTCAGGACACGGCCGCGGTCGGCGACGCTACGTGGTCGCTGGAGACCGCGGACACCACCGCAACCGCTAGTGGATCGGACGGGTCGGTGTACCGTCTCGACGGCCACCGGCGTAAAGACGATCGCCTCGTCGCCGACCTTGCCGGCCGCCGCGTGGAGTTCCACAACGAAAAGCGCAACGACTGGGTCATCGTCGACGACCACGATGAGAAGATCGGCCAATTCAGTGGCGCGAACAGCGGCGTGCGCCGGGCCATCGTGGAGTTCGACGGGCCCGCGAAGCTGTCCGGCCCAGAGACCGTCGCGGTCTCCTGGTTCGCCCGCCTCATCTTGGAGGCGCGACTGGAGAAGAAAACAACCGGTCTCATCGCCACCCTCGTGGTGTCCACGCTCGTGGCGCTCGTTGCCTTTTTCTCATGAGCTGGCTCTGGACGAGCGGTGAGCTGCTCACGCCAAACGGCGCGGTGCTCGCGGTGGCGCAGAACAACTCCCTGTACTGCGACCGGCAGGAAATCCTCTTGGAATCGTCCAGCGGCGGCACCTTCTACCTGCGCGGGACGGTCAGCGATGGGCGCATGTTCTACCTCCGGCAGGCGGGGCTGACCACCTCCCGGCTGGACGTCAACTGTGACGGCCGAGAGTATCGCGCCGAACGGATCAAGCCGCTGCGCCGGGCCCGCCGCATCCTGCGGGTAGACGACGGCGCGGAGGTGCTGCACACGGACCCGCGTCTGCGCGCCGGGGAGCTGCAGGTAAGTCAGGTGGAGTCACAGCTCTCGCTTGTCGATGCCGCGTTCATCACCTGGGGGTGCGTCCTGCTCGACGCGCCGGACACGCAGGTCCGGATCTAGCTAGAAGGCGCCGCCGCGGCTGGAGCCGCTGAATCCGCCACCGCCGCCCCCGCCGAAGCCGCCGCCAAAACCACCGCCGCGGAAGCCGCCGCCCAAGGCCTGACCGATGAGCATGCCGGTGAGCATGTTGCCCGCGCCGGAGGAGTAGCCGCGCGCCTGCTGCATGCGGCGGTACTGGTTGACGTCGTCGTTGGCGTGCCGGATTGCGGCGCGGGCGGCGTTGGTGGCCTGCTTGGCCAAGTCGGTGGCCTGCCGCAGGTTGGAGTTCTCCGCGCGCAGTGCCTGGGCGTGGAGGCGCTGGGCATCGGCAAGCGCGGTGCGGGCGCGGGAACCGACCAGGCGGCCGCGGGAGGAGATGAGATCCTCGGCGGCCTGGATGTGGGAGGCGGCCGTGCTTACCTGGTTACGGTAGACCTTGAGCTGCCGGTCGTGGGAGGCGGTGACGTCGCGGGCTGCGTCGAGCTGCTTGTCCAACTCGGTGTCCGCGTTGGCCAAGTCGGTGTAGGCCCCCAGCGGGTCCGCGGCGCCGTGGGACTTGGCGGCTTCCACGGACTCGCGCGCGTTCGCTACGGCACGCTCGAGGCTGTCCCAATCGGCCCGGGTGCCCTGGCTCTGGCCCTTATCGCGCAGCGCCGTGGCCTCGGACAGTTCGTCTTCGACCTCCGCGATGAGATCGTCGAGCCCGCTGCGGGCGGCCGCGATGTTGTCGCGGGCATGTTCTACCCCCTTCAGCAGGCGATCAGCGACCTCGGTGGCGTGCTCCGCATCGCGGATGATGCCCACCAGCGCGCCTTGGGTGCCGGCCGGCTGCGACTGCAACTTATTGCCCTCTTCCACGAGCTTTTCCGCCTCGGTGAGCGAGGCCTCCGCGAGATCCGGGTTGTCGTTGACCGATTCCAAGGTCTCGGCGGAATACTCGGCGTGGAGCGACCGTAGCGTCTCGTGGGCGTGAGGGAGCCGGGCGCGCAGGTCCACGGTCTTCTGGGTGAGCTCATCAAGCTTGGTGTCGGCGTTGATGAGCAGGCCCCGCATATCGGCGAAGTTGGCTGCCTCTTCGTCCAAGGCGGCGTCGGCTTGGCCGCACGAGGAGATGATGTCGATGAGCAGCTGCCGGCGCTCGACCTCGTGAGAAGGCGGGGTCTGCTCCAGCTGCTGCCGCAGGCGGAAGGCACGCTGCAAGGTCGAGGTCGAGTGGTTCATCGCCTTGGTGAATTGGCGGGTGCGCTCCGGGCCGAACTCCGAGGTGGCGATATCGAGTTCTTCCTTGCCGCGGCGGATCGACTCGTCCGTGGAGACGAGCTCTTCCTGCGCGAGCTCCTCCAAGGTTTCGGTGGGCAGCTGGTCCAGGCTGTCGGTATCACCCGGGGCGATCTCGCGGGCATGTGCCAGCGTTTCCTGCCTGTCCTGCTTGGTCTTGCGGCGGCTGAGTGCCCAGATGCCGCCGCCGGCGGCGAGAGCGGCCGCGCCGCCGCCAATGAGCCAGCCGGCGCCGCTAGCGTCGCCGGTGTCTACGCCGCCCTTATTTCCCCCGTCGCCGGAGGTGGCCCCGCGGGCGTAGTCGGCCGCGGCGCTACCCGCGCCCGCCCAGTTTTTATCCGCACCTGGTCCTGACGCGGCGTTAAAAAGTTTCCCGCCCGCCTCTTTCGGCCACTCTCTGCCGGCGGCCGTGCCCATCAACCGGTCCTTGGTGGACATGACGACGGCAGCGGTGTTTTCTCCACGCGCTTTAACAATTTCCTCCGCATACTTCTTCTCGTCCTTGCCGCCAAGGCTGTTGATGTACACGACATACAGCACTCGGCCGCTGTCCTCCTGGAGCTGGCGGATCTTGTGCTCGAGCCCTTCGCGTTCCTCGGCGTTGAGCACACCCGCCTCGTCCACGACGTGATCCGTGATGGAGGAGGGCGCCGGAACGGACCCGGAGCCCTGCCCCTGGGCTTCCAAGCGTTCGTGGAGCTCCGCAGCCTGCGCCGGGTTCGCTGTCGCAGGGCCCGCCATCGCAGTGCCGGCGAGGAGCAGTGGGCTGGCGGCGAAGAGGGCGGCGAGGGAGGCGCGCCCGAGGCGTGCGGGGGCTCGATGCGTCGAAGTCATACGGCTAAGAATAACGGTGTAATGGCACAATAGGCGCGATGCACAAAGCACATTCCGTAATCCGCCCGCGCGCCATCGTGGTCTTGGGCGCCGCGCAGTACGACGGCGTGCCGTCGCGCGCGCTGCGCGCCCGGCTCGACCACGCCGTGACGCTGTCGCAGCGTTACCCGGACGCGGAGGTCATCACTGTCGGCGCGAAGCTGCCCGGCGACCGGTTCACCGAGGCAGAGGTGGGCGAGAGGTACCTGCGAGACCACGGGGTGCCAGCCGCGCGGATCACTGCACTCCACGACGGCTGGGACACCTCCGGTTCCCTGGACGCGGTGGCCGCGCACCTGGGGCCTGCTCGCAGCCGCCTCGTCCTGGTGGTCACGGATCCGCTGCATACCGTCCGGGTCGAGTTCCTCGCGCGGCTGCGGCTCGTCGATCTCCCCGTCGTTCAGGCCTCCGGGGCTCCCGGCTGCCCGCAGCGCTTCCCGCACGCCAATTGGTGGCGTGCCGCCGCGCACGAAGCCGGCGGGCTAGCGGTGCTGGCCGTCGAAGCAATCGCCGGCAAGCGGGCATCGCACGTGCTGCGCTGCGGCCTGCACCGCATCGAGGCGTGGATGCGGCCGACCCGAAAAGCCCACCACGCGGAGATTCAGCGCCAACGGCGTGCGCAGGAGTCTTAAACTAACAGGCGTTATGTACCACTATTCCGCAGCCGACACCGAGCGCCTCTTCTCGGAAGCGTCCAAAGGATCCGCCTACGGTTCCGCGCCTTTCCAGACTGACGAGCGCGGCGCCTTCGACCGCGACCGAGCCCGTGTCCTCCACTCGGCGGCGCTGCGGCGGCTAGCGGATAAAACCCAGGTGGTCGGCCCTCGCGACGGCGATACCCCGCGCACCCGGCTGACCCACTCGCTGGAGGTCGCGCAGATCGCCCGCGGCATCGGCAGCGGCCTGGGCCTGGATCCGGATCTCTGCGAGATGGCCGGGCTGACCCACGACATCGGCCACCCGCCGTACGGCCATAACGGCGAAAACGCGCTCAACGAGGTGGCCAGCGAGTGTGGCGGCTTCGAGGGCAACGCGCAGACGCTGCGCATCCTCGCGTTTCTAGAGCCCAAAGTCGTCGATGACGACCTCAATTCTTTCGGCCTCAACCTCACCCGCGCGGCGTTGGACGCCGCCTGCAAATACCCGCGCACTAAAACCAACGCGGATGGCAGCGTGAACCGCAAGTATGGCTGCTACGACGAGGACGCCCACCTGCTGACCTGGCTGCGCGCCGGGCATGCGGACGCGCGGCCGTCGATGGAAGCGCAGGCCATGGACTGGTCGGACGACGTGGCCTACTCAGTGCACGATGTGGAGGACGGCATCGTGTCCGGCCGCGTCTCCCTCAGCGTGCTGTGGGACCTCGTGGAGCTGGCCGCCCTAGCGGAAAAGGGCGCGCAGGCCTTCGGCGGGGAAGCAGACGAGCTTCTCGATGCCGCCGGCTACCTCCGCGAGCTGCCCATCGTCGCCACCGCCGCCGATTTCGACTTCTCGCTCGCCGGCTTTGCCAACCTCAAACGACTGACCTCGGAGCTCGTCGGCCGCTACATCGGCGCCACGGTCAAAGCCACGCGCGCCGCGAATGCGGACCTGCTTGCCCAGGACGGGCTCGGCCGGCAACATGGGCGGCTTGTCGTCCCAGACCAGGCGGCCGCGGAGGTGAAGCTGCTGAAAACCTTGGCGGTGCTTTACGTCATGGACGATCCCGCCCACAAGGCGCGGCAAGACCGGCAGCGCGAGCGTATCTACCGCGTGCACGACTATTTAATGGCCGGCGCGCCGGGCGCGATGGACCCGATGTTCCGGCTCTGGTGGCAGCGGGCGGAGTCCCCGGCCGCCCGCCAGCGGGTGGTCATCGATCAGATCGCGTCCATGACCGAATCCCGCCTCGAACGCCTCGCGCGCGAATCCGCCGAGATCGTCGGCTTCTTCGGTTAGCGCTCGGGCCGCTCCCTGCCGTCCGAGTGGTGGAGGCGGGCGGCGACCCCGGCATCGTCAAGCACCTGCGTAACCGCCTCCACGTCGCGGGCCGGCATGGAACAGGCCGTGGCCGTAACGCTTTCCACGTCGAGTTCGCGCACGGCGTCGGCGAACGCGTCCAGGTTCGGCGGCGGGGGAAGCGGATGGCCTGCGTCCTTCGCAGCCTTCCCCACCGCGGCGAAGAAGTCGTCCCGGGAGCGCAGAGGCGTCTCTATCCGCAGTGAGCGCATTTAGTTCTCCTCGGCGTCGGGGATTTCGCAAAACGATTCGTAGTGGTCGTCGGTGTAGTACCAGACGTCCGGGTCGGTCTCGGACCCGCCGCCGGTGATGATCCGGCGCGCGCCCCGGCTCTTTTCACCCGGCGTTTCCACCGTGTACTCGCGGTAGTAATCGCCCGGCTTCTTCGGCAGGACGCCCTCGTAGTTGCCGAAGCGCTGGTTGTCGTTTTTCGGGTGGTCGTAGGGTCCGCCAGCGAGGATGTCCTCAGTGGTATCGCGCGCCTGGTCCGGCAGGCTGCCCAGCTCGCAGGTGTCCTGATGCGCGGACTGGGCATCGCCCGTGCCGGCGCGCCCGGAGCCGTTGTCCCCGTTGCCGGTGAGGTCGATGCCGAAGTAGCCACCGACGGCGGCCAAGAGGATGGCACCGACGATGGCCGGAATGGTTGTGGGGCTGGACCCGCGGGAATCGCTCATGGGGCCATATTGTCGCAGGACGCAGGACCGCGCCAGAAATCGGCCGCCGGGTATGAGGTCACGTCCCTGAGAAACGGTACGCGGGGTAGAGTCTGGGGCTATGGCGAAAGGCAGAATCCCGGAAAGCGACATCCAAGCTATCCGTGAACGCGCGCCGCTGGAAGAAATCGTGGGTGAGTACGTCCAGCTCAAACCGGCGGGCAGCGACTCGCTCAAGGGGCTGTCACCGTTCAAGGACGAAAAGACCCCTTCGTTCCACGTGCGCCCGCAGCGCGGCTACTACCACTGCTTTTCCACTGACAAGGGCGGCGACGTCTTTTCCTTCCTCATGGAAATGGAGCAGCTGTCTTTCCCCGAGGCCGTGGAAACGGTCGCGGAAAAGATCGGCTACCACATCAACTACCAGGGAGGAAGCACTGGCGCGCGGGCGGAAAAGCCCGGCACCCGTAAGCGGCTCATCCAGGCCAACCGGGCGGTCCACAAGTTCTACCGGGAACAGCTCGAGACCCCGGAGGCGGCCCCGGCCCGCGACTTCTTGCTCGACCGCGGGTTTTCCCGCGATACGGTCTACAACTTTGAGTGTGGCTACGCCCCGGCCGGCTGGGACACGGCGACGAAGCACCTTTTGCGGCAGGGCTTTTCCTTCGAGGAGCTGGAAAAGGCCGGCATTTCCAAGATGGGGAAACGCGGCCCCATTGATCGCTTCCACCGGCGCCTGCTGTGGCCGATCAAAGATCTGGCCGGCAACGTCATCGGGTTCGGTGCCCGCAAGCTTTTCGATGACGACAAGCTGGGCAAGTACATGAACACCCCGGAGACCATGCTGTACCGCAAGTCCAAGGTGCTCTTCGGCCTCGACCTGGCCAAGCGGAATATTTCCCAGTCGCACCAGGCGGTCATCGTCGAAGGCTACACGGACGTGATGGCCATGCATGCCGCCGGCGTGCGCACCGCCGTGGCGTCCTGTGGCACGGCGTTTGGCGGCGAGCACCTGCAGGTGCTGCGGCGGCTTATGCTGGATGATTCCTACTTCCACGGCGAGCTCATCTACACCTTCGACGGCGACGAGGCCGGCCAGAAAGCGGCGATGCGTGCGTTCGAGGGTGAGCAGAACTTCACCGGTCAGTCCTTTGTCGCCGTCGCCCCGGATGGCATGGATCCGTGCGATCTGCGGCTGGCGCGTGGCGATGCCGCCGTGCGCGATCTCGTCGCGGACCGCATCCCGATGTTTGAGTTCGTCATTCAGTCGATCATCGCCGATTACAGCATCGACTCCGCCGAGGGCCGCCTGCAGGCGCTGCGGCGTGCGGTGCCGATTGTGGCGCAGATTCGCGATGCCCCGCTGCAGTCCGAGTACGCCCGCCGGCTGGCCGGCTGGGTGGGGTGGCCCAACCCGCAAGAGGTCATCCAGCAGGTCAAAGCCGAGGCGAAGAAACCGAAGAAGCAGGCGCCGACGATGCGCGCGAAGCGTTTCGACAGTGCCAGCGGTGGGCCCGCGCAGCAGGACGTGCCGGCGATTAAACCGCCCAGCCCGAAAGAAACCCACCTGTGGCCGCAGCGCGAGTCGCTGAAGATTGCGCTGCAGCAGCCGGCGGTGGCGGGCTCGTACTTCGACGGGATTTCGGACGACGCGTTTTCCAACGACGCGTATCTCGCCGTGCGCCGTGCCATCACGCAGGCCGGCGGTGCCGCGAAGGGCGCCACCATGCCGGGGGTGGAGTGGATCGCCGCGGTGGCCGGGGAGATGCTCGATCTGACCGGCCGCAATTTCGTTTCAGAGCTGGCCGTGGAGGAAATCCTGCCCACCAACGCGAGCTGGGAGACCTACGCGGACTCCGTGCTGTCGCGGCTGCAGGAAGCCCGCGTGGGCGATCAGATCGCCCAGCTGAAGGCGAAGTTGGGGCGCATGCGTCCGACCGACGACGAGCAAGCGTACAACTCGCTGTTTGCCGATCTCATCGCGCTCGAGCAGGCGCGCCGCGAGCTCAACGACCGCGCGTTTCGGTTCAGCCCCTACGAATAAGAGGGCGGTTTAGTCCTCGTCGGGCTCGTAAATGCGATCCGGGGTGGGGGAGTCGTCGCGTCCGCGGCCCATCTGGTGCCGGCGCGAGCCCTTCAAATCGCGCACCTCCCGCATGCGCGGCTCGGGGTCGAGGCGGTTGGCCACCGCCCGGCGGGTAGCCCGGATGGCGCCGTGCGTGACGGGTGAATTCACGGTCTTCTGGTAAGCGTCCTTGATCTGGTGGTAGCGCTTGCGGCCCGCCTTGGTGCCGAAGAAGTACCCGGTTGCGGCGCCGACGACAAAGCGAAACATGTGGTGAAAGACTCCCAGCATTGCGTGTCCAAGGAAAAGTGTAGACAGCTAGTCTACCGGCTCCGTCGCGCCGCGGGCATGGGGTAGGGGGTGTGGAGCGCCGAGGCACTTTTATAAGAAAAATATTCGTTTCAAGGTTTTGTTGCGCTGTCATCCGGGTTACGTTGTCTGTGTGGAGTTTAAATCACAGTTTCCCGTTGCCTCTGGTGGCGCGATGGCCCGTTCGGCGCTGTACACCGCTAAGTGGGCGGACGACGCCGGACAGAAAGAAGGGGGTCCGCAGCGCGGCGGGCCGCCGGAAGACGTGACCCCGGAAAACGAATAAGTTAACGCTTTCTTACCCCGGGTTTAACACGCTGGTTACTCTCCAGTTCTAGGGTCGTGCTGCTACGTATCAGCCCTCGGCTAGAGAGAAAAGACCTGTGCAGAACCATCGCTACGCCGCCTCGCTAGGCGGCCTTTTTGCTACTGCGGCCCTGGCGTTCACGGCCGCTCCCGCCACCGCCCAGAGCTCCGACCTGCAGATCCCGCAGCTAGAGGGCTCCGCGACCGGCAGCTCGACCGGCCCGGAAATCACCCAGCACGACGGCGCCCCGACCCCGCGCCCGTTCACCAGCGACTACCTCGCCGGCTTCCCGTCCGACATCTCGTCCTACCAGTACGGGATCTACGTCGACATCAACAAGCTGTTTTTCACCGTGCGCGACGAGCGCGCGGACGTACGCGAGGAAAACCTGAACAAGGCCGTGGAGATCAATAACGCCGCGGCGGACAACCCGGACCTCATCAAGCGCGCCCAGATCGACGCCAGCGCGGATAAGGACGGCGTCCTCCCGGCGGTCTCCGATGCCCTCGGCGAGGAGACGGGGCAGGCGCTTCGCGATGCCCTGGCGGAACACCGCCTGCCCAAGACTGAGTACCTCCTGGGCAACGGCTACCTGGCGCGCGCGGGCGGACTCGCGAGCTCCCAGATCGCGGAGAAGTACATTTTCGACTACGACCGGCCATTCGTCGTGGCATCGGACAAGATCAACCGCTACGAAGACGGCGAGCACGATTTCTACGGCTCCAGCCCGTCCTTCCCGTCGGGACACACGAACCAGGCCGCGTGGATCACCACGCTATTGGCCTACATGCTGCCGGAGCTCGGCCCGCAGATCATCTCCCGCGGCGGCGAGTCCGGCTTCCACCGTGTGGTCATGGGCGTGCACTACCCGCTAGACGTCATCGGTGGGCGCATGTCCGGGCAGGCTGCGGCTGCCGATCGCCTCAATGACCCGCGCATGCGCGACGCCATCGACCAGGCCGCGGCGGAGTTGCGTGCGGAGCTGGAGTGGCGCACCGGCAAGTCCATTGAGGAGCTGGTGGCCCAGGATTCCGGTGCCCAGTCCGATGCGGACGCCGTGGGCCGCTACTCGGAGCTTCTGGATTATGGCTTCGACACCATCTATCCGGAAGACGCCCCGATGCAGGTTCCGCAGGCAGCCCCGGTCCTTCTCGCGCACGCCTACCCGGAACTGTCGTGGGAGCAGCGCGCCGAGGTCCTCCGCCAGACCGCCGGCCCGGCCGGCAACCCGCTCGACTGGCAGGCCGAGGACGGCTCCTGGCAGCGCCTCAACCTCGCCGCGGCAATGGCCGCCGACGTGCAGGTCAATCCTGACGGCAGCGTGACCGTCAACTAAGGCGCCGCGCTGCCGCCGGCGGTCTTTTCTAATTTGCCAGGGACACCGCCGGCTCCCCGGAGGTCATCCGCAGCATGCCCAGCGGGAGCCCGGCATCGGACAGCTGCCAGAGGTTGTCTTTCGCCACGACTACGCGGACGTGTTGGCCGGCGTAGTTTTCCCACCGGCTCGACTGTCCCGTAGAGCTTCCGTACGGCGTGTGCTCGATGCTGTCCAGCAGCGCCGCTTGGTGGGTCTGGTCAGACGCGCCACCGCTCGAGCTACGCACGGGCAGTGACTGCGGTTTGTCGAAGCGCAGCACGAAGTATCGGTTGTTCGGGTCCTCGTTGTTCGGCGGGGTCTTACCCTCCGCGGCTTCCGCGGTGGACAGTTCTTCTACCGTGCCGACGATCTCTACCTCGTTCGGACCGACATCCGCGCCCGCATCCGCTTCCGCCTGTGGGGCGTCTTTTGCGGTGCCTGGGGCAGGGGCTGCCGCGCCGCCCTGGGCGCCCTGTCCCGCCGAGCCGGTCGCGTTCCCATTACCAGTCCCGGTCCGCTCTTCGCCGCCGTCTTTGACCTTGTCGAACGGCCCGCGATCGGTCGTTGACGTAAACGTCGCCTCGACGTGGCCCGGCAGGAGATCGCCCGACGGGGAGGTTTGCACGTCGCCGGCGTTGACGAGCTTGTCGCCGTCGAGTTCGTAGCGCTGCGTGGTCACTGCCGGCGAGTTGGCTTGCCCGGTGGCTTGGTACATTCCGTTTCCGGATTCGGCGAAATGAATAGCCGCGCGGCCCCCGTCTGCGTCGGCGCCGCTCAAGCGCAGGCTGCCGCGGGAGACGGTGGTGTTGCCGGAGTCATCGGCAGTCACGATGTGTACCGGCGAAGACTTCTTATCGTCCACGGCGATGAGTAGTTCCGGTTCGTCGTCGCCGGTGACGTCGCCGAGGGCGTAGCTGTAGTCCCCAGTCGCGTCCGGGGAGGGATCTGAGGCTAGATCCAGCGCGGAGGGATCATCGAGGATGTCCGCAAAGGCAGACCACCGGTCGGTGGCTTCGGCATCCGTCGTCGCTTCGGACCCGTCGTCACGGTGTGTGTCCGCGGAATCCTCAGCCGGGGTGCAGGCGGTGGGGAACAGGGGGAGGCTCAGGCATGCACCGGCGGTTACAGCGGTGCGTATCGATGTTTTTCGCACACCCACAGGGTAACGAAGACTGGTGGTGGGGCCAGCGGGGCTCGAACCCGCGACCAACGGATTATGAGTCCGTGGCTCTAACCGACTGAGCTATAGCCCCATCGATCACGCGCCGCTCCGCATACGTGTTGGGCGGCGAGATCGGGGGAAAGTATACGTGCCGGCAACCTCCCGCAGTCGGTGAGGGTAGGCAGCAGAGAAAACAACACATGAACACTCCGGGAAAGGTTGGCTAACAGCTGCTCTAGCGGTTGCGAGTGCGCGGTGGGGCGCGACCATTTAACTATGCGCGAAACTGAGTCCAACTCGAGTCATTCCATTTCCACCCACCAGATCTCCCGTCGCCGCATGCTGCAGAACTCCGCAGCTGCGGGCGTGGCGGTTTCCACCGCCGCCTTTAGCCCGGGATCTGCGCTGGCGCAGAGCGTGAATCTCTCCTCCAGCAGTGAAGTCAAGCCGGAGGAGCCGCCGCAGGGGGAACTGCCGTTCCTCCACGGCGTGGCCTCGGGCGATCCGCTAGCGAACTCGGTGATTTTGTGGACTCGAATCACCCCTGATGACTCCGCCATGCCGGGGTCTGGCAACGGTGAGCCCACCGAGGTGACGTGGGAGATTGCCACGGACGAGGGCTTCGGGGACATCGTCAAGCAAGGTGCGGTGACCACCACGCCGGACAGTGACCACACCATCCACGTGGACCCGCAGGGACTGGAACCGCAGACGGTGTACTTCTACCGCTTTACCGTCGCCGACGGCCCGCACGAGGGGAAGACGAGCCCGGTGGGCCGCACGAAGACGGCGCCGGCGCCCGGTGCCGCGGTGGAGCAGATGACCATGGCAGTCGCCTCCTGTGCCAACTGGGAGTCGGGCTTTTTCACCGCCTACGGCGACATGGCCCGCCGCGGACGCGCCGACGAATTCGACATCGCCGTGTTTTTGGGCGACTACATCTACGAGTACGCCGCCGGCGATTACTCCGGCAACGGCCCCGTGCGTGACCACCACCCGGCCAACGAGATCGTCTCGCTGGCGGATTACCGTACCCGCTACGGGCGCTACCGCACCGACCGCGACCTCCAGGACGCGCACGCCGCCCTACCGTGGGTCGTGGTGTGGGACGACCATGAGACCGCGAACGACAGCTGGCGCGGTGGTGCGGAAAACCACCAGCCGGACAAGGAGGGCGACTGGCTGGACCGCCGCAACGCGGCCATGCAGGCCTACTTCGAGTGGCTGCCGGTGCGCGCCACCTCCCCGTCGGAGGAGGGGCACATATACCGCTCCTTCACGTTCGGCGACCTCGTCGAGCTGACCATGATGGACCTGCGCACCTACCGCGACGAGCAGGTGACGTGGAACCCGGCGAAATTCGCGGAGGAAGACCGCAGCCTGCTGGGCTCCGAGCAGTACAACTGGCTCGTGGACAAGGTAGAGACTTCGAACGCGGCGTGGAACGTGCTGGGCAATTCCGTCATGTTCAGCCCGATGAACCTCATCACCCTGGAAGAAAACCCGCAGACGGAATCCATCTCCAGCGCGCTGTCGACCAACGTCACCGGCATCCCGCTCAACGGCGATCAGTGGGACGGTTACTCCGCGGAGCGCAAGCGCCTGCTCACCGCGCTTGCCGATGCCGGAAAGACCCCGCTGTTTATCACCGGTGACATCCACACCGAGTGGGCGCACACGGTCAAGCACGAAGGCAAGGAAATCGGCGCTGAGTTGGTGTGTGCGTCCATTACGGCACCGAACATCAACGAGCAGCTGAAGCTGCCGGAAAACAACGCTGTGAGCGCGCTGGGCCAGCAGGTACTGCTAGGCGGCAACCCCCACACCCGACACGTGAACTTGGACTACCACGGCTACTCGTATGTGCGCCTGACACCGAACGCCGCGGAGATGCACTGGCTGCGCGTGGACAACATTCTCGCGCCGGGCACCCCGGTGCGGGAGGCGGTCGTGCTCACGTGGGAGAAGGGCCGCGGGTACACGTCCTAAAAGAGGGCGTGTGAAAGCCCGTAAAAACCTGGTTTGCGCTGGCGATTTGTAACGTGCCGACGTAACCCTATATAGTGAATCTCCGTTGCACAGAGAAGTCACACAGACTTTGAAGTACAACGAAGATATTCCTCCATAGCTCAGTTGGCAGAGCATTCGACTGTTAATCGAAGGGTCACTGGTTCGAGCCCAGTTGGAGGAGCAATACAAACCCACTGGTAACGGTGGGTTTTTTACTTGTTCCGAGTGTCATCGTTGTATCGCGTGCTACAAACGTGCTACTTGATGGTTCGGAGGTTGATTCTCGCCGTTCACCATTGACATTGATCGGCACTGTCGGTACACTGGTGGCATACGAAAATTCGCCCAAGACTTCAACAGGGGTAATCGGCTTGCAGACGTTAACAGCGTGATGTTATCGCGTTGGTGATTAACTGGCCGTCTGGGTCTCTACTGTCAGAACAGTAAGCCTTGTGCCGCTAGACGCTGAGATGCGTGGTGCGTGGTGAGGCCTCGAAGGATAACTAACTTCTTCGAGGTTTTCGCATGTCCGAAATCGTTTTGGATAGGAACGATCTCCTGCGCACGTATACCGCAGGTGAGTTCTGTGAACGTGCTGGTGTGTCCCGTCGCACACTCGATAGGATGCTCTCACGTGGTGAGCTGCAGGCTGTCCCTGGCTCGCGCGGCAATGGTAAAACGCTGCGTATTTCCGCCCTTGAGCTAGCACGGGTAATTTACGGCGACTCCGTCTCCGTGGCGGGTGATGCCCAATGAGCATGGGAACAGCCCCCGCTGGTAGTTGCAACGAGGACTGGAACATCGCAGTTCAACCCTCCAGTCTATCTGGTGCTGTTGCAAACTTCAGGCGGAGAGCCGAGACGACCCAGTTTCTCATTTCCTGATGGCCGCTGCGGGTCGGCGTTCTCAGGCAGCCTCGAACACCCGGCTGACGATCACCGCATCCGGGTTCGGTTGCCCGTAGGCAAACATCGCGCCCTGACCTTTCCGTGATGAGTGCATCGCTTCCATCCCTTTCAACGTCCGGTACGCCGAGGTCCGGTTTTTGAACGCCCCCTTCGGTCCGAGAATCCGTTTCAGCCGCCCATGATCTCCTTCAATGACGTTATTGAGGTATTTCACCTGCCGGTGTTCCACGGTCTGCGGGCAGATTCCCTCTGACTTTAACTCGGCGATTGCCCTGGCCAGGGAGGGTGCTTTATCGGTGTTGATCACCCGCGGGAACCCGGTTATCGTGTTCGACCTCAGGGTCTTGGCCAGGAAACACTTCGCTGCGGCCACGTTCCGCTTTGGGGACAGGTAAAAATCCAGGGTATGCCCGCCCGCGGTGATCGCCCGATAGAGGTAGCACCACTTTCCCCCGACCCGGATATAGGTCTCATCCACCCGCCAGGAACTGGCCTGCCAGTCAGGTACCTGTCGGTACCGCCGTGTTTGCTTGTCCAGCTCAGGGGCGTATTTCTGGATCCAGCGGTAGATCGTGGTGTGATCGACCGGCACGCTCCACTCGGTCATCATTTCCTCCAGATCGCGGTAGCTCACCCCGTAGCGGCAGTACCACCCACTGCCCACAGAATGATGTCACCGGGGAAATGACGACCGGAGAAGATACCCATGGCTGTGACTATTTCACGTCACTCTTCCTACTGCCCCAACTTTGCAACAGCACCTTTCAGGGTCATATGGGGGCAGTGGAGAGAAGTGGTGGATCAGTGGACGGCGGTGGATGCCGGAGTAGGCGTGGTGTGTTCCTCTTGCGACTCGGTCGGAGCCAGGTGAGCCGGATCCAGATCAATGCGGCGCAACAGCTGGGCGTTCAGGGCCACCACGATGGTCGAGGCAGACATCAAGATCGCGCCCACGGCCGGGGACAGCACGAAGCCGATCGAGGCGAGCACTCCGGCAGCCAACGGCACGGCGAGGATGTTGTAGCCAGAGGCCCAGATCAGGTTCTGGATCATCTTGCGATAGCTGGCCTGGGACAGCTCAATCATCGACAGCACTGCCCGCGGGTCATCACTGGCTAGGACCACCCCGGCAGATTCCATGGCCACATCCGTGCCGGCACCGATGGCGATACCGACGTCCGCGCGGGTCAGAGCGGGGGCGTCATTGACACCGTCACCGACCATGGCCACGCTCAAACCCCGGTCCTGCAGCTGCGTGACCTTGGTGTCTTTGTCCTGGGGCAGGACCTCGGCGAAGACCTCATCAATGCCTAAGTCCTGACCGACGGCGTGGGCCACCTGCTGGGCGTCGCCGGTGATCATCGCGACCTTCACCCCGCGGTCCTGCAGGGCTTTCACGGCGGCGCGGGATTCGGGGCGGATCTTGTCCTCGACGGCCACCGCACCGATGATCTGACCGTCGCGGACAATATGGAGCACACCGGCCCCACGCCCGGTCCAGGCGCTGGTGGTGTCGGTGAGCTCGGCCGGGGTGGTGAGGTTGAACTCGCGCAGCATGTTCGGCCCGCCCACGAGGATCTCAGCGCCATCGACAGTGGCCCGGACCCCCCGGCCGGAGGCGGCGTTGAAACCAGTTGCACGGATTTGCCGACGGGAGGCCTCGGGATGGGCGGCCGTGGCCGCCACGATGGCGCGGGCCACGGGGTGCTCACTGTCGGCCTCCGCGGCGGCGGCCAAGGCCAGCAGCTCGCCCTCGGTGACGCCAACAGCTGCCGCGACACCGGTGACCGCGTGCGCACCCTCGGTCAGGGTGCCGGTTTTGTCGAAGAGCACCACGTCGATGGTGCGCATCCGCTCGAGCGTCATACGGTCCTTGATGAGCACCCCGGATTTCGCGGCCCGCTCGCTGGAGATCGCAATGACCAGCGGAATCGCCAGGCCCAGGGCATGCGGGCAGGCGATGACCAGCACCGTGACCGTGCGCACCACGGCATCGTCCGGGCTGCCGATAATGGTCCACACCACCGCGGTGATCAGAGCGGAGATCAGCGCGAACCAGAACAACAACGCCGCCGCCCGATCCGCCAGGGCCTGGGCCCGGGAGGAGGACTCCTGGGCGTCGGCAACCATGCGTTGGATCCCGGCCAGGGCGGTGTCCCCGCCGGTAGCCTCCACCCGGATGCGGACGGTGTTGTCGGTGGCCACGGTACCGGCGACCACCTTGTCACCGGTGTCGCGGAAGACGGGACGGGATTCGCCGGTGATCATTGCCTCATCGAATTCGGCGGCTCCGTCGAGGATGGTTCCGTCGGCCGGCACCCGGGCACCGGCCCTCACCAGCACGACGTCGTCGACGACCAGCTCGGAGATGGCCACGGTGCGGGTGGTCCCGTCGATGACTTTCTCGGCCTCATCCGGCAGCAGAGCAGCCAGCGCGTCAAGCGCGGAGGACGCAGCCCCGAGAGCGGACATCTCCAGCCAGTGGCCCAGCAGCATGATGGTCACCAGCAGGGCCAGCTCCCACCAGAAGTCCAGCTCAAAACCGCCCAGCCCCAGAGTGGTAACCCAGGAGGCGACAAACGCCACGGTGATGGCCATGGCGATCAGGAGCATCATCCCGGGTTGGCGGGATTTCAGTTCTTTCCATCCGCCCTTGAGGAAAGGCGTTCCGCCGTAGACGAAGATGATCGTGCCCAGCACCGGGGGGATCCAGGTGGATCCGGGGAATGCCGGGAGGTGGTAGCCGAGCAGGTTGGTGACCATGGGGCTGAAAATGACGACGGGAATGGACAGAATCAGCGACCACCAGAAGCGGTCCCGAAACATTGCGGTGCTGTGTCCGGCGTGTTCGCCGTGACCATGAACGTGGTGGTCTTCGTCCAGGGCGGAGTGCGGGTGATCGTGGGGCATCGCCTGGCCGTGGGTGTCGGCATGTGCGTGGTGTTCGTGGCTGGCATGATCCGGGTGGTGGGTGTGGTCTGTTTCCGGAGCGGGGTGATCACCATGGTGACCACCCGAATGGTGGGGAGTGCTCATGACGTTCCTTTCGCTCAACCCGGTCGGGGTCGAGATGATGGGTATAACTGATCAGGATAAGACGGTGTAGCCGGCCTCCTCGATGGCCCGGCGAACCATCTCCGGAGGTACGACACCGGTGACCGTGACGGTGGAAACTCCACCAGCAGCGAGATCAATCTGGACGTCGTCGACCTGGGGAAGGGCCTGAAGGGCCTGGGTCACGCTTTTCGCGCAGTGCCCGCAGGTCAGGCCGGTGACCTGGTAGCTAGGGGAGGACCCTCCTGCTGACGAGTCGCTGGCGGCAGGGATGGAGGCGGTGTCGGCACGTGAGGCAGGTCCGCAACAGCTGCAGCCGTGGGAGGCCATCGGCAAGAGGCGGGGCGGGGTGGTGATCATGGGAAAGCTCCTTCGGTTCGGTGGGGTGCGGCGATGCCGCTCTCTAGCGCATACCCCCCTGGGGTATATTTTCAAGGGGTGGAGGGACCGGCCCTCACGCGGGGCAGGGTGTGGTCACCGAGCAGCCTCCTCACTGTCGGGAGGGGACAGCGGGAGGCGGAGGGCAAACACCGCTCCGCGACCGGGTCCGGGGGAGGTGGCGGTGAGAGTGCCGCCGTGAGCCTCGATCAATGCCTTGGAGATGGTCAGACCGATACCGGCCCCGCCGTTGTCCCGGCTGCGGGCGGCGTCCCCCCGGTAGAAGCGTTCGAAGATGTGTCCGAGCTGGTCAGGTGGGATGCCCTCGCCGTCATCGGCGACGTGGATGAGCGCGGTGGACGCCCCCTGTCGGTGGACGCTGATCCGGACCTGCCCGCCGGCCGGGGTGTGCCGTAGCGCGTTCGACAGGAGATTGCTCATCACCTGGCCGAAGAGTTGCCGGTCCACGAGCACCCGGGAGGTGTCTGTAATGGTCTCGACCTGTAAATCGACGCCTTTGTCAGCATAAGCTTCCCCCGCGGCAGCAGCGGCGGTATGGAGCAGATCCCCGAGCCCTTCCTCCGCCAGGTCCAAATCGATCCGGTGTTCCTGGGCCCGGGAGACATCGTCGATGTCTTCCATCAACCGGGTCAGGCGGGTGAGTTGGTCAGCCATAATCGTGTGGGTGGCATTATTCCAGTCCACGACCCCGTCCTGGAGACCATCGAGGTAGACCGTGAGCACCGATAAGGGGGTGCCCATTTCGTGGGCCAGATCAGAGAGCATCTGGCGGCGGACCTGTTCGGTGTGTTCCAGCCGGTCGGCCATGGTGTTGAAGGCATGCGCCAGGGTGGTAACCTCGGGGCCTGCTTTTCCGGCGGGCACGCGGATACGGGAGTTGCCGGCCGTCAGGCTGGTAGCGGCGTGGGTGAGATCCTGCAGGGGGTGCGCAGACGACGCGATAACCACAGGCTGGCCAGCAGGGCGCTGGTCAAGGCGGTGGGCAGGGCGACGGCCAGGGTGATCAGGTTGGCGCCCCGGTAGGCCTGCTCGGCATGGAACAGCTCCAGTGAGGGGTCCTCCCGGCCGGTCATCAACATATGATCATGGAACAGGGTCGGGCCCACCATCGTGGCCACGGCCGCGGCCACCAGCAGGCTAATCACCACGACCAACACCTGGGCGGCCAGGAAGCGGAAGGTCAGGCCGGGTCCGTGATTCATGGCTGCCCCACCCGGTAGCCCACGCCACGCACGGTGTCGATAAACCCCCGGCCCTGGTTGTCGGTGCCGAGCTTGCGACGCAAGTTGCCGATGTGGGCATCGACGATGCGTTCATCACCGACCCAGGTGGTGTCCCAGACCTCGGTGACCAGGTCGTGGCGGGTCAGCACCTGGCCGGGGCGCAGGGCCAGGGCAACCAGCAGCTCGAACTCCGTGCGGGTGAGCTCCACGGTCGTCTCCCCCACCCGTACCTCATGGGCGACGGGGTCAAGGATGAGGTCACCAACGATCAAGGGGGTAGTCACCTGCGGTGGGGTGGTGCTGGTGCGCGGGCGGCGCAGCACCGCATGCACCCGGGTCACCAGTTCCCGGATGCTAAAAGGTTTAGTGATGTAGTCATCCGCCCCCAGGGTCAAACCGCTGATCTTGTCGTCCTCGCTGCCACGCGCGGTGAGCATGAGGATGTAGCAGTCCGAGAAGGTGCGGATGCGTCGGCACACCTCCAGGCCGTCGAGTTCGGGCAGCCCCAGATCCAGCACCACAACATCGGGGGAAAAGCGACGGGTCTCGTCCACGGCCTGAGTGCCGGTGTGCGCCTGGCGGGTATCAAAGCCGGCCCGGATGAGGTAGGAGGCCACCAGCTGAGCCAGGGGTTGTTCATCATCGACGACCAGCACCCGCCCCGGGGGCGTGGCGGTGGTCGGTGTGCGGTCAGCCATAGACCCCAGTATCGCTCCGGTCAGGGGGGAATACCACCCTCGCTCAGTGCCCGGCGGGGAAATCTTCATCAAATCTTCAAACATCACCCTTCGACCGCCGTCACCCCTGTGCCCCACCCTGGGTCGGCGGCATCGCCTCCCCTGGCCGGTTCAGCAGGCGCCACCAGGGATTTCACTGTCTGCACCGCATACCCGGGGCGGGTAGAAGTACATCGCCCACGGCTGTGGGGTGGTGTCCCGGTGGTGACCCAGCCCACCGAATTCACCCCCTTTTCGCCCTGTTATAAGGCTGTGAGCAGGGTTTTTGATTTCTAGTCCGTCAGGCACCCGTGCTAGATAAAGGTATGGCATCGACCTTGAGACGGTGTCTTCTCATGGTCTTACCACGATCCAAGGAGATTGACGTGAAACGAGCAGCGATCGCAGCCGCCGCCCTTGCCCTCGCCCTCACGGGGTGTTCGGCTGCCGACCCGGAACCCACCGCCGATGGGACGGTGTCCCAGGATACATTCCTGACTGCCCATGGCCTGGCCGACATGGACGCGGTGGAGATCATTGATCACCTCGACCGGCAGAAGGTCACTGAGCGTCCCACGGATCTGATCGCCTCAGTACGTGCCGATGAACTGCTGCTCTCGAGCGATGACCAGGAAGTTGTGCTCGATCTTCCCGACAATCAGACGTATGTCTCGATCGCACCCTATCTCACCTCCACCCACGACTGCTTCTACCACAGCCTCACGACCTGCCAGGGGGAACTCGACAATGAGGATATCCAGGTCACGATCACCGATGAGGCGACCGGTGAGGTGCTGGTGGACGAGGCGACAACCACCTTCGACAACGGGTTTATTGGCTTCTGGCTTCCCGATGATGCCACCGGTCTGATTGAGGTCAGCTACCAGGGGCGTACCGGCACAACGGAGTTTTCCACCGGCGACGACGGTGCCACCTGTGTCACAGACCTGCACCTGACGTGATGGCTCAGCCGGGTCCTCACCTGCGCCTGTCTCCCGTATCACTGAAATCTAACACCAAGGAAGGTTAAATCATGATAAACGGATTTTCCCGACGACAGTTTCTGCTCGGTGGGCTCGTCCTCGCCGGCACCGGGGCCGTGGCCGCCTGCACCAGCGACCCTGGACCCGCTGCCTCGGCACCAGGTTCCTCCCTTCGCCCCACTCCCACCCCCACTGCGCTCGGTGAGCCGACGGTGCGCCGGACACTGACCGCCCGGCCCCTCTCTCTGGATATCGGCGGTATCGAAGCCAAGACGTGGGGATACGTCTCTGACACCGGGGATGCGGCCATTGAGGCCACCGCCGGCGACGTCCTCCAGGTCGATATCACCAATGAACTGCCTGAGAGCACCTCCATCCACTGGCATGGCATCGCACTCCACAACGCAGCCGACGGTGTGCCCGGCATGACCCAGGACCCCATTGAACCTGGCGAGTCTTTCTCCTATGTTTTTGAAGTCCCCCATGGTGGCACCTACTTCTACCATTCCCACTCCGGCCTGCAGCTTGATCGCGGCCTCCACGCCCCACTGATCGTCCGTGACCCGCAAGACGCTGAGGACCAGGACGTCGAGTGGACCATCGTGCTCGACGACTGGGTCGATGGCATTCAGGGCACTCCCGACGATGAGCTCGACAAGCTCACCGGAATGGGTTCGGGTGACCATAACGGGAAGAAGGGGATGGGAGGTCACGGCCATATGATGCACGGCACCCCGGACCGGGTACTGGGCGGGGATGCCGGCGATGTGATGTATCCGCACTACCTCATCAACGGACGTATCCCCCGTGCTCACCGGACCTTCGAGGCTCGCCCGGGCGACAAGGCCCGCCTGCGGTTTATCAACTCCGGCGGTGACACCATCTTCAAGGTGGCCCTCGGTGGCCACCGCATGACCGTGACCCACACCGACGGCTTCCCTGTCCAACCCAGGGAGACCGAATCGATCTACCTGTCGATGGGCGAGCGTGTCGACGTCGAGGTCATCCTCGACGACGGTATCTTCCCGCTCACGGCTTTGGCGGTGGGTAAGGACGACCGTGCCTTCGCCGTCATCCGCACCGCCGGCGGCCAGGCCCCCCACCCCGATGTCGACTTCCCCGAGTTGTCGTCCACCGGGCTGCTTCTGTCCTCCCTGAAGCCAGCAGACCGTGCACTCCTGCCCGAGGACACACCAGACCGAGAAGTCAGCATCGACCTGGGCGGGCAGATGATGCCGTATGAATGGAGCATTCTCACCGACGGCCAATCCTCCTCCGCGACCGTGCAGGAGGGCCAGCGCCTGCGGATGGTCATGCGCAACAGGACCATGATGCCCCATCCCATGCACATCCACGGCCACACGTGGGCGCTGCCCGGCAGCGGCGGGCTACGCAAGGACACCGTCCTTCTCCGCCACGGTGAAACCATGATCGCCGACCTGATCGCTGACAACCCCGGTGAGTGGGCATTTCACTGCCATAACGCCTATCACATGGAAACCGGGATGTTCAGCTCGCTTCGCTACGAGTAACCCCCACAGCAGGGGTGGAGTGCCGAGGTGGGCGGGGGTGTCCCCCGAGTAGCGGACACGGTGTTGGTGTCAGGGGTGAGCAATGTGTGCCAGGAGTCAACGGGATTGAAGTATGCGTCAGCGCGCACGGCAGCAAGTCCAATGATGCGGTCGTAACGCTTGTTAAAGCCGGTGGTTTCGGTATCAATGACCGCAAAGACCGGCTTGCCCGGTGTGCGCGGGGCGTAGCGGTTGAGGAGGTTTTCTAAAAGCCCATAGCCCCAAGCCTAGAGGCCCATACCGACATGCCCGCCTAAACGCCATCGAACACTGCAACCAACGTGGATTTCTGTGGATAACCACACTAGCCCTGTGCGGGTTGTCCACAAGGTTAGTGTGGTTGGCCTTTCGTAGCGGGCGTGGGTGTGGTTGCCTTAGTGCTATGAGCACTTCGCAGGACTATCCGAACTCCACCCCAACCCCCGCTACTACGACCGCTGGGGAGGGTCAGCGGCGGGGCCGAGTTTGCGGGATATTTCCCAGCAGGAATTAAATACTGCTACCCAGTACATGATTGATGAGCATGGATATGCTGCGTACTAAGCAGAAGAACTGCGACTAGGAAAAATAAAAAGAACCGGAGTGGAAACTTCTGTGGTTTCCATCTCCGGATTTCGATGGTGTGATGTTCACGATGGCAGCTCAGCATGGCTTTTCAAAGAGCATATCCCGTACTGCGGATATGGATTCTTCCCTAGTGCTTCCAACGACGAGAAGCACTAGGGGAGTTTCCTTTTATTGAGCGCCGTTTTCCTTCGGCCGGCCAGGGGTTTCGTGGAAAGATTGAAGATGTTTCTTGAAAGCCCCGTGACGGACGAGGGGCTTTTATGAAACTTCCTGACCAGATGTATTAGGTCCGCGGCAACACCCCGGTTACACGCAGTTTCGCCTCGGGTTACACAACAGAAGTAAATTTTTGACGTGAGCAGGAGCGCTCCTGAGAACGGGAAGTCAGGAAATTCCGCTTCCGACTCTTCCTGCCTCTCGGCAAGCTCCACGCTCCACGGTGAACGTTCGACAAGTTCGTCAAAGGTGAGCACCTCCGGTGACTTATGGTTCGAGCGGAAACTTTCAACGCTACGGAACTTCGAGCCAATTCGGTTGCCTTCGGCGCGGCACAAATCGCACATGGGCCGATCATCAGAAACGAGCGTGGTTCAGCTGTTTTCGCAACTTTGCCGGAATCTGCGCCATCTCTGCTACTTTCACTGTCTCTTCAGCAGCGCACACAGCTGCACCGCTACCCGGAACTTGACTAGTTCAGCGATCGCTGTATAGTTCAGCGCATGCTGACTATTGCTTCGCGTCTCGACGTGATGAACCGCCTGGGTCGTGCACTGGCCGACCCCACTCGATCCCGGATCATCTTGACCCTGCTCGACCATCCCGCCTACCCGGCGGAACTATCCCGAGATCTGGACCTGACCCGCCCGAACGTGTCCAACCACCTGACATGCTTGCGCGATTGTGGGATTGTCGTCTCCGAGCCAGAGGGGCGTCGGACACGATACGAGATCGCCGATCCGCACCTGGCACAGGCACTGACAGCACTGGTCGATGCCACCCTGGCAGTAGACGAAGACGCCCCGTGCATCGATCCCGTCTGCACGCTTCCCGGGTGCTACGCAGCTGGGGAGGACGCATGATCCTCACCTCGGTCTTGCAGGCGATAGGCCTGTTCGCAGCTACCAACATCGACGACATCATCGTGCTCTCCCTCTTCTTCGCGCGAGGGGCAGGCCAGCGCGGCACCACCGCCCGCATTCTGGCCGGCCAGTACCTCGGATTCGCGGGCATCCTCGTCGCCGCGATCCTTGTGACCACCGGCGCCGGAGCATTTCTGCCCCCGGCAGCCATTCCATACTTTGGTCTCATCCCTCTGGGCCTCGGCCTCTGGGCCGCATGGGAGGCCTGGCGCGGAGACGGTGACGACGATGACGAGGCCAAGGTTGCCGGCAAGAAGGTCGGCGTGGGGACGGTCGCAGGCGTCACCTTTGCCAACGGTGGCGACAATATCGGCGTCTACACCCCTGTATTCCTCAGCGTGGAGCCTCTCGCAGTAGTCGCCTACTGCGTCATCTTCCTCGCGCTCGTGGCGGTCCTGGTGGCCCTGGCAAGGTTCGTCGCAACCCGCCCCCCGATCGCGGAAGTGCTCGAACGCTTTGAGCACATCCTCTTTCCCATCGTTCTCATCGGCCTCGGTATCGTGATCCTCGTCAGCGGCGGAGCCTTCGGGCTCTGACGTAGCGGCAGCGTTCCAAACGGCCCCGACCGGGCGTTATCGGTGGCTCCTATAACGCCTGGAAGGTCTTTTTGAAGCGCTGTCGGGGCGTGTGAATCTAATCACACAGAGTTTACAGGGATTTTAATTCCACCTCTCGCTCAGTTTGATTTCTAGTAGTCTCGGGCTACACAAGACACTTCGCGAGAAAGGAGACAGTATGGGAAGAAAAGTTGCCGTTATCGGTGCTACCGGAACTATCGGAAGCGCTGTTGCCGACCGTTTCGAGAAGCACTATGAGGTTCTTCGCGTTTCTCGACACTCGACTCCACAAGTAGACATGTCTGATGTGGACTCGATTCGTGCCTTTTACAAAGAGGCTGGTCCGCTTGACGCGATTGTAGTCTGCGCAGGGTTTGCACCCTTTAGTCACCTTACAGATCTTTCTCGTGAGGACTTCTCGGCTGCAGCAACTGGAAAACTGTTAGGACAAGTTAGCTTGGTTACCGAAGGGCTTTCATATCTTAACGACGGTGGATCGTTTACCCTTACGACTGGAATTTTGTCTCAGCATCCTATTGCTGGCAGTGCTGCAGCGTCTATGGCTAATGGTGGTGTTGAATCGTTTGTCACCGCAGCTAGCACTGAACTTCCACGCGGACAGAGGATTAATGCGGTAAGCCCAACGGTGCTCAAAGAAGCTACCGGTTTTCATTCTGCTTTTCCTGGGTTCAAACAAGTTCCTGCGACAGAGGTAGCCGACGCATATATACGCTCTGTAGAAGGAGTCGAAACAGGGAAGGTGTTCCAAATCTGGAACTAGAAAACCTCACCCCATAATGTTCTAGGCGTTGAAAAACGCCTAGAACGACGCAATCGTGAGGGTAACTATACGCACCCATCAGTCCCGCCATATGGCGGGACATATGTTTAAGCATATGTCCAGTAATGCGTAGTCCTAACGGTGCTGTTGCAAACTTCAGGCGGAGAGCCGTGACGACCCAGTCTTCATCCTCTGATGCTCGCTGCGGGTCGGCGTTCTCAGGCAGCCTCGAACACCCGGCTGACGATCACCGCATCCGGGTTCGGTTGCCCGTAGGCAAACATCGCGCCCTGACCTTTCCGTAATGAGTGCATCGCTTCCATCCCTTTCAACGTCCGGTACGCCGAGGTCCGGTTTTTGAACGCCCCCTTCGGTCCGAGAATCCGTTTCAGCCGCCCATGATCTCCTTCAATGACGTTATTGAGGTATTTCACCTGCCGGTGTTCCACGGTCTGCGGGCAGATTCCCTCTGACTTTAACTCGGCGATTGCCCTGGCCAGGGAGGGTGCTTTATCGGTGTTGATCACCCGCGGGAACCCGGTTATCGCGTTCGACCTCAGGGTCTTGGCCAGGAAACACTTCGCTGCGGCCACGTTCCGCTTTGGGGACAGGTAAAAATCCAGGGTATGCCCGCCCGCGGTGATGGCCCGATAGAGGTAGCACCACTTTCCCCCGACCCGGATATAGGTCTCATCCACCCGCCAGGACCGGGCCTGCCAATCCGGGACTTGTTGGTACCACCGGGTCTGCTTGTCCAGCTCAGGAGCATATTTCTGGCCCCAGCGGTAGATGGTGCTGTGATCGACCGGTACGCCGCGTTCGGTTATCATTTCTTCCAGATCGCGGTAGCTAAGCCCGTAGCGGCAGTACCACCGGACCGCCCACAGGATGATGTCACGGGGGAAATGACGACCGGATTAGATGCCCATGGCTGTGATTATTTCACGCAGGTCTTGATTATTTCACGCAGGTCTTCCTGTCGCCCGAACTTTGCAACAGCACCAAATCAAGTGTCATCTAGTAGAGAGCGGTGAGTGCAGGGGTATTTTTTATGTCCTCACACCGGGTAGCGACCCGGTGCGGAGTTAGTGGTGGCAAGTCAGTCACTAACAAGGAGGAGCGAACATGTTCACCCAACGAGAAGCACCCGATACAGTTCTAGAGCGCGAGCCTGGCGCGCTTGTCATGTGCGAGCACTGCTACACCGTCGACGGTATCGACAAAGGGCGATTTATTAAAGTATCTGAATGGGAAGGTGTTCCGACCGCTAAAGACGTGCATGAGTGGAATGGATATCCCATGACAGATAGGTGTAGTGGCGCGATAATATTCCGTTCCTATGGTGTGCCAGAAGGCTATTCAATTGAGCCGGTAAACGTTGAAGCATGGACTGCTGCATATGAGCAGATCGGCTACACACTATGGCCCGCCTTTTGTCGCTGGGCTGAAGATGGTGTTGTTGTTGAAGATATAGACAATGTACCTGATGTTGCCACTTTTGAAGAACAGTTCTGCGGATGGTGGCCGAGCTTTTATGAGTACGCGCTAAATCTCGCCGAAGACACTGGGTTGATGGAGGATACTGACCCCGACTCGCCGCTGCGAATCTATTTTGATTGGGACTCCTGGGTGAGTGACCTAGCTTACGATTATACCGTCACCGCTACCGACGCCCGCGAGGGTGGAGTATTTATCTATCGCAATTTCTAACACTCAAGACCCCGTTGCTGCTTATGCAGTAGCGGGGTTTATTTTTTCGACCAGATACTGACCATGTGTGGTTAGTATGTGGTTAGTGTGTGGTAGAGACCATACAGTGACCAGATAGCGACCACGTGTGGTTAGTGTGTGGTAGAGACCATACAGTGACCAGATAGCGACCACGTGTGGTTAGTGTGTGGTGGCAACCAGATAGCGACCAGATACAGACCAAGTACTGACCATCTATGGTTCGTGTATGGTAGCGACCATACAGAAGCCATCTACTAACCACGTGTGGTTAGTGCCTAAAGCCACCTACGGGTGGTTTATTTTTTGACACACCGCGAGGTGACAAGAGTGCCACCGGGGTGTGCCAGCCACGAGGTAGTAGCCCCTTTAAAAGGGGCAATTTTAAAATTGGGTGCAGCGGAATCGCTCCACCCCGGCCAATTTTCATCGTGTGCCACGATACGTCACCAATTTTAAAAATTGGATACTTTAAAAATCCCCTGACCAGGAGTTTTAAACCTGCGGTTTAATTTTAAAATACCCGAAGACGCGTTTAAATGGGTACTTTTAAAGAGTGCTTTATTACCCATTTACCCACGTCATCGTACGTTTTTACCGCGCCAGCGACCACCGTAGGTGGTCTAAGGGCGCAAGGAGTAAAAAGGGCATAAGAGAGAGTGGTTCATTTGGGGCAGAACCCCTGCATTCGGTCGGCATAGCCGACGCCTCTCTTATCCCCACATTTAAAAAAGACCCCGCCCGAGGGGCGAGGCCTTCGATAGGCTAGTCGGCTTAAAATCTATGCAGCAACATTCAGTTGCTGGGACCTGACCCCTTTTTGGTGGACACCTGATATCCAGCCCGGTTGGGCTAGGAAGAAAGGTAATCTACCACCATGTCCAGGTACTCCGAACAGTCCAAACGCGATGCCGTGGCCCTCTATAAGAACAATGAGGACCTCTCACTGAACGCAGCATCAGCAGAGCTCGGTATCAACCGTGCCTCGCTGCATTCTTAGGTCAAGAAGTACGGCACCGGAAAGCGTGCGCGCATTAAAGCTGTGCATGAGAAAGCCCAAACGGCGAACAATTCCGAACGGATCCGCCAGCTAGAAAAGGAAGTCTCTAAACTACGCGAAGAATACGATATCCTGCGCAAGGCCGCGAAGTATTTTACTTAAAGAGACTCACTGGCGATCCGCTTCCAGTTTGTCTATGACCACCAAACCGAATACTCGGCTCACACGGATGTGCCACGTTTTAAAGCTCAATCGATCCTCGTTTTATAAATGGGTCCAAACCCGTAAAAAGCGCAGGTTAAAGATGTGTTCCGATGCCCTTATTGGTGCGAGAATTACAACCATCTTCGATGATGAGCACGGGCTTTATGGTGCTAAACGCATCGCTGCAAGCCTCAACAGTGATACGAATTTCGGCCCGACAATTCACAAGAAAGTCGCACGCATCATGAAATCCATGGGACTTCAAAGGCTTTACCAAGCGCCGCCGATGTGCCACTACCAGGCGCAAGCCTGGCCACCGTGTCATGCCGGACTTAGTAGGCTGCAAATTCACAGCCACCGAGCCGAACCGCATTTATGTCGGCGACATTACCTACCTGCCCTGTAAGGGTGGCAAGAACATGTATTTGGCCACAGTCATTGACACGTATTCACGGAAACTTGCAGGTTATTCTCTCGCAGACTGTCAGATGCGAGTGTCACTGGTCGTCGATGCAATAGCCCACGCGCACGGTGTCCGTGGCAGTCTTGACGGTGCTGTATTCCATTCCGATCACGGCAGTGTGTACACCTAACAAGCCTTTAGAAACTATTGCTCGTCGTTGGGTGTGCGCCAATCCATGGGCGCGGTAGGAACGAGTGCGGATAATGCCCTGGCAGAGTCGTTTAACGCTACTTTAAAGCGGGAAGTCTTACGTGATAGGAAAGTCTTTGACAATCCCATTATCTGCCGGCAGGAAGTCTTCCGGTGGTGCATGCGCTACAACACGCGCCGGCGACACTCGTGGTGCAACCTTCTAGCTCCCGATGACTTCGAAGCACTCACATCAGCTACACTGACCAAAGCAGCATAGCTAACCCCCGACGTGTCCACTGTCCGGGGGTCAGGCCCGTCTACCAAATGGGGGTCAGGTACCCAGCAGTGCGTTGCGCTGACCGGTCAGTTCTTGCCGCTGTTCGGTAAGGGTGTCGTCCTCTGGGGCGAGCGCGCGCCGCGGCGTGTCCAGGCCGACATCGACAGCACGGTGGTCTACCTTGCTGCGAAATTGATCAGAGACGACGACTAGCTGTAGCCCTGCTATACGCCCTGTACGGTCTTCTGAGGTCTGTTAGGGTTCGTCGGCAGTAGTGCCTCAATTCGGTCTCTGGCGGTAAGAAACCCGTCTCAGCATTCGTTCTGAGGCGGGTTTGTGTTCGTCTCGTTGGTTCCTTGCGGCGCGTCGTGCGAGTTCGTTCATGCGTTCTTCTGCGGCTTCTTGGTAGTGCATCGCGCTGGCGACGTCTGAGTGTCCTAGCCATGCCATGATCTCTGCGAGTGTAGCCCCTGCCTGTGCAAACCGTGTGCCTGAGTAGTGCCGCAATGCGTGGAAGTGTAGGTCTGGGCGTCCTGCTTGTGTTCGCGCCTTTCGCCAGTGGTACTGGAAACCTGAATAGGTAACGTTGAGCAGTTGGTCTCCGTGCGTGTTTACGTGGTCTGCGATTGATCGTGCGTCGTTGCCGAAGACAGTTACGCTGCGCACTCCGGCTCGTGACTTGGGCCGTTTGACTTCGCGGGTGCCGCCTGCGAGTCGTACCTCTGCCTTGTCCACGTTGATGTGCACGGCGTCGATCTCGCCGCGTTCGTCCCGTGTGACCGTGAAGTCATCACGTGTCAGTGCTTGTATCTCTCCCCAGCGCAGACCCGCCGCTGCTGCAGTAATGACTGGGTAGCGAAGGTGTTCAGGCATCGCCTCAATAACGATGTCTAGCTCTGAGTCGGTTGGTGCCGTCACGGTGAGTTCTGTGGATGTCTTCGACCCGCCGCGTACCCTGCACGGGTTTTTGCTATGAGTCCGTCTTCCTCGGCGGTCTTCAACACGCTCTTCATCAGGTCGTATTGGCGTCCTACAGACGTCTTCTTGCCGGATTTGAGTTGTTCTGCGTGCCACGTTCGTACTTGGTCGGGCGTGATCGCGTTGATCGGCATGTCGGCCCATACGCTGAGCCTGTCGGTGAGATAGCGCCTGTACTCCTCGCGTGTTCTGCTGGCGAGCCTATCTCCCTGTGAGTTCGTGCGGGTGTCAACCCATTGTGTTGCGTATTGCTTGAACGTGACTGCACCTCGCTGTCGTTCTGCCGCCTCGCGTGCTTGGGTCTCTTCTCGTTCGCTTGGGTGTGTCCATGCGTGCTGGGCTATGAGGGCGTGTTCGCTGGCGAGCCACACTTCTGCGTCTGCACGCCTGTCATATGTGGTTGGTCCTGTGATGCGTTTGCGGGTGCCTTCTGCTGACGGGTCCGGGTAAGACGCTTGCCAGCGTCCGGAAGGCAATTTCTTGATTGACCCCCACCGTGCGCGGCGTCCTCGTGATTGTGGCATGCGCTCCTCCTTGCGTGCTACATACGTGCTACATCTATTGGCACTGATTGACGTTCAATGGCGTTCAATGTCGTCAATAAACGTTTATATGCAGGTATTTTATATTTCTACCTTAATTACTCTACCTGGTTCGAGCCCAGTTGGAGGAGCACTTCAAGCCCCCTGGATTCCAGGGGGCTTTTCGCGTACATGGTCGGTGAAGGCTTAAGTAGCACGATGTGTGTCCGCCCGGTGTGTCGGTGCGAGGTGCCAGTTGTGCCGTCGTGGCGCCAGACGGGGGGCGTTGGTTCTCAACCAAATACCTGTGGATGCTCTTTCCGGCTCGACAAACACGCCTATTCCACGTGACTGCGTCCGAAGAAACATGTTGAGGCGGTTGCTGATTCGTCGGGGGAGTCTCTTCATTGCCCCGCAGGGAGGAATGGGTGTGTAAGAGCTGGATCTGACCGGGAATAAATTCCCATAGCTGGGGTAAGCGGTACGTCGAAATAACTCATTGTCTATCTCCCGCGCGCATTTTAATGACGCCACGGACGGCCGGGGAGGGACAGCCGTCCTAAACGTGCTTTAATGCTCCTGGCAATTCAGAAAGCTTCAGAGGGGAATTATATGAGTGATGCGGGAAAGTCCACGCGCATTGGGCGCCGTGGCTTCATGGCGGGTATGGCGGCTGCTACGGCTATGGCGACCGTGGGAATTGCCGGAGCTGGTAAAGCGCCTGCCCGGGCGGGAATTTCTACAGATTCCGCAAGCGGTGTAGGTGAAGGTACTCCGATGGATGTTGGCCGTGGCCTCGCGGATATGACCGGTTAGCCGCTCGGTGCCGGAATGAACGGTTACTCGGTCGTCGACCAGCAAAGTAGTGGTCTTCACCTTCGTCAGTTTGCTCGTGCCTTTGTTTTCGCCGATGAGAACGGAAACCGCATTGTCAATGTTATTTGCGATACCGGTTTGATGTTCCAATCCATTCAGATGGAGGTGCTCCGGCGCCTGAAGGAAGAGTTCGGCGACCTCTACAACGAATCGAATGTTCACATCGCCGCGACACATACTCACGTGGCGCCGGGAGGAACGTCTTGCCATCTGTTGGTGGATATCACGGGGTTCGGCTTTAGGCCGGTGACGTTTGAGGCGACCGTCGCCGGTATCGTTAAAGCAATTCAACGAGCGCACGCGGATGTTAGCCCGGCAGAGCTGCGGGTCACGAAGGGGCACGTTGACGACGCGGGCGTGAACCGTTCGCTTCTCTCTTTCGAGCGCAATCCAGACAAGGATCTATTTCCGGATGGTGTGAATCGCGACAGCGTGACCCTCCACGTATATAAGGGAGGGGAAGAGGTAGGTCTACTCAATTGGTACGGTCTGCACGGGACGACGTACAGCCCAGAGCACACGCTCATTGACGGTGACAACAAGGGCTATGCAGCGTGGCACCTGGAGCACGATCATGGAGTGGTTCACCGAGATCCGGAAAATGCTCCGTTTGTCGCTGCTTTTGCTGCCGCCCCGCAGGGTGACATTACACCGAATCACGGACTGACTCCGGGCAATGACCCCGCCGGTAAAGACCAGTACAAGTCTGCTCAAATTCTCGGTGACCGACAAATTGACGGCACAAGTGGCGACGCGATTGCGCTGAACGGATCGGGGATTCAAAGCGTCTACAAGTGGGTAGATATGGCAAATGTCCAGGTGGACGGTAAATACACCACTGACGGGAAACCAAACCGCACCGGCCCGGCCATCTTGGGTTCATCGTTTGCCGCAGGCAGCCAAGAAGATGGCGGCGGTGAGCCATTGCTGCAATTTAACGAAAACGAGCACGGCGGAACCCCATGGGTCCACGAGGTCAATAAAGTAGTCGTTCCGCCGGAAGTTCGCGACGTTCACGGCAATAAAGATTGCCTTCTTCCCGTCGGCTTTATCGACGGTTTGGTTCAGCAGACACATATGTTTTCCATTGTTCGGCTTGCTGGGCTGACCATCATCACGAATGGGTTCGAACCGACTACGATGTCGGGATTCCGAATGCGCAAGACTGTGGCTGACACTCTCGGGGTGGATATCGACACTGTCGTTTGCCAGGGGTACACCAATAGTTACGGGCATTACGTCACGACCCCTGAGGAATATGACGCCCAGAACTACGAAGGCGGCGCGACTATCTTCGGCCGGAATGAGCTGCCGGCCATGCTGCAGGTGTATGAGGAGTTGGCTCGGGCACTTGCTGACGGCAAGGACGTTGATAGTGGTTCAGCAGCCGGGGATCTTACTGGGGTTATCCCTTCTTCACCGTCAGGAGCTCCGCTGGTTGATGCCCCGGAAATTGGCCGCAACTTCGGCGATGTGATTCATGCTGTGCGAGACGTCGATGCAGGACAGGCTGCGCTTGCCACCTTCGCTTTCGCTAACCCCAATAACGACCTGCGGCTGGAAGATGGGTATCTCATCGTCCGCAACGATGCGGGCGACATCGTGGCTGATGACTACGATGCGTCTACGATCGTGGAGTTCGACCACGACGTTGCGGTCACGAATGCGCGCGTGACGTGGAACACTATTGGAATGCAACCTGGGCATTACACTCTCACCATGCGCGGCACATGGAGGGACGTCACCGGGAAGCTAACTGATTTTGAGGGAACCTCTGACGTAAACGTTCATTAGAAAAGGCGCGACGACCTCCTCTGTTTGAAGCCCTGGTTGGTGTGAATTCATCAATCAGGGCTAAGTAGGCTGAAAATATGAATCCCTTGAGCTCGTTATCGAAATGGCCTGTTGACAATGTTGCCGCGGCGCTCGTTGCGGCTGACGGAAGCGTGGAGACGTTCGGGGACACTGCCAAGGTGTTTCCTGTCGCATCGTTGACCAAGCTCGTTTCGGCCTATGGGATCATGATGGCGGTCGAAGAAGGCGCGGTGGAGCTGGATGGCGCCGCTGGCCCAGAAGGCGCGACCCTGCGGCACCTGTTGGCCCACGCCTCGGGCGTGGGCTTCGACAGCCGGGAGTCACAGAAACCGGTCGGGGAGCGTCGCATCTATTCCTCGGCTGGCTACGAATGGGCCGCCGATACCGTCGCGGAAGCCTGCGAGATGGATTTCGTCGATTACCTGACCGAAGGGGTTTTAGAACCGCTCGGCATGCGGGATACGGCGCTGCGCGGCTTGGCGGGACACGGGCTGCATTCCTCGGTGCAGGATCTGGCGGTGTTTGCGCGCGAGATGCTGCGCCCGCAACTTCTCAGCGCGGCGTCGGTAAACGAAATGCAGACTGTTCAATTCGATGGCCTGCGCGGCGTCGTTCCGGGGTATGGCATGCAGAAGCCGTGTCCGTGGGGGCTGGGTTTTGAAATCAAGGGCCAGAAGGCCCCGCACTGGACGGGGGAGACCATGCCGCCGGAGACTGTCGGGCACTTTGGGATGTCCGGCACGTATCTGTGGGTGGCAGGCGATTACGCGATGATTGCACTGACCGACCGCGACTTCGGCGACTGGGCCAAGCCGCTGTGGGCCGAGACCAACGACGCGGTGTGGGGCGCGCTGGACTAGCTTCCCGTCCTTGCCTCAAGTTCTACTTCAGGGTTAATAAACGGGGGCTGAAGTAGCGATTGAGGGTTGCCGCTGGGGTGGATGTGACGCGAGACTGTCCCCGTAACGCATGCGAGTTCGTAGGGGAAGACGAAACTCGTCTTGCGTCGCCTGAGCGGCGGCGTTGAAGTGATGTCGAAGGAGACTCGGCACATGGAAACATGCGTTGACGGTACCCAGGCTCTTGGTGCCCGTGATGCGGCGCAGAACGCGCCCGAAACCGGTGTGCCCAGTGCTGGGTTACTCACGGCTGCGGAACCTGAAGCGGGCGTGGAAGCTAGTGATGCTGCTGCGACGCCGGAAACAATCGCCGGCGTGCTCCGCATTGGGGCGATGCCGCGTCGTTTTCGGCCTATGGTCGAAGAGGCGATGGCGCGCTGCGTTACTAGCGATCCATCCTTCGTGGTCCCCGGGGACGACCCGCTGTACGCACAGTGGTGCACCCGCTGGTTCAAGGACGTGCCGGCAGACAATCTCGTGGCCATAGCTCGCGGCACGGCCGGAGCGCAGAGCGGAAAGGGTGTTCCCGCCGGGATCGGGTGCCATCAAGTGCTCACGGGCACCCGCGCGGAGCTTGCGTCGCTCGACGCCGAGGTGCGCGAGCTGGCCGCCGAACACGGCTTTCGCGCGCAGGTGGATATCGCCTAGGACTGCGCGGACTGATTCTGCTTGCGGCGCGCGTCGACGTAGTCGACCACCTCGCCCACCGTGGTGAAACCCGCCGCGGTCTTTTCCTCGAAGCGCACGCCGAACTCCTGCTCCATACGCACGGTGAGTTCGATCAGCGCGAGAGACGTCGCGCCTAAATCTTCCAACGAGCTTTCGCGCTCAATGTCGTCCGCGGATACCCCGGTGGCCTTGGACACGAGCTGCACGACCTCGGCAAAGGTGCTTTCCGGCTCGTTTCCCGGGGCATCGGCAGGCGCAGCGTCTGAGTTGAAATGGGCTTTCAGCTGAGCTTCCAGGTCGTTGGACATACCCGAAAGTGTAATGCACGCGCTTTTGGCGGCCACCGCCTCCAACGGCAAACCCCCGCACCCTGAATGTTGACCAGGATGCGGGGGTAGCAGAAGGTGCGGGAGCTGAATCTCCTAGCGCTCTCCGACTACTCCTCCAGGCGGTCGTAGGCGGTGGCGGTCGGGTCGTCCAACTTGAACTCCTTCGCCGCCTTGGCAACGGTGTCCCACTCGACCTTGCCTTCGCGGGCCAGGCCGGTGAGGACTGCGACCACGATGGAGACATCGTCGACGTTGAAGAATCGACGTGCGCCCTCGCGGGTGTCGGCGAAGCCGAAGCCGTCCGCGCCCAGGGTGAGGTAATCACCCGGAACGGTGCGACGGATCATCTCCTGCAGGTCGGTGGCGTAGTCGGAGACGCCGACGAACGGGCCGTCGAAGCCCTCGAGCTGGGAGGTAGCGAAGGCCTTCTCCGGCTCGCGGCCCTCGCGCAGCGCCGCGGTCTCCTTGGCCGCCGCATCGCGGGCCAGCTCGGACCACGAGGTGACGGAGAACAGCGACGCCTTAACGTCGAACTTCTCCGCCAGGATCTCCTGCGCGCTAAGCGCGGCGTACATACCCACACCGGAGGCCAGAATGTTGGCCGGGATGGAGCCGGACTCGGCGGTGTTGAAGTGGTAGATGCCGCGGTGCAGGCCCTCGACGTCTAGGTCTTCCGGCTCGCCCGGCTGGTGGACCGGCTCGTTGTAGGTGGTCAGGTAGTAGATGACGTCTTCCGGGTTCTCGCCGTACATCCGGTCGATGCCGCGGGTGATGAGGTGCGTGACCTCGTAGCCGAAGGCCGGGTCGTAGGAGACCACACCCGGGTTCGTAGAGGCGAGGATAAGGGAGTGGCCATCCATGTGCTGCAGGCCCTCACCGGTCAGGGTGGTGCGGCCGGCGGTCGCACCGATGAGAAAGCCGCGGCCCATCTGGTCCGCAACCGCCCAGAATGCGTCGCCGGTGCGCTGGAAGCCGAACATGGCGTAGTAGATGTACACCGGAATCATCGGCTCACCGTGGGTGGCATACGAGGTGGCGGCGGCGGTAAACGATGCCGCACCGCCGGCCTCGGAAATACCTTCGTGCAGAATCTGGCCGTCGGTGGCCTCGCGGTAGGACAGCATCAGATCGTGGTCCACCGGGGTGTAGTTCTGGCCGTTCGGGTTCCAAATCTTCATGGTCGGGAACCAGGAATCCATACCGAAGGTGCGGGCCTCGTCCGGAATGATCGGCACGATGCGCTTCGCCAGCTCCTTGTCGCGCATGACCTCCTTGAGGGTGCGCACCAAGGCCATGGTGGTGGCGATCTCCTGCTTGCCGGAGTCCTTGCGCAGCTTCTTCATCTTGCTGATGTCCGGCGCCGGCAGCGGCTTGTATTCCACGCGCCGTTCCGGCAGAAAGCCGCCGAGCTCCTTGCGGCGCTCCAGCATGTACTTAATCTCCGGCGCGTCCATACCCGGGTGGTAGTACGGCGGCAGGTACGGATCCTTTTCCAGCTCTTCGTCGGAGATCGGGATCTGCTGCTTATCGCGGAACAGCTTGAGATCCTCAATGGCGATCTTCTTCATCTGGTGGGTCGCGTTGCGGCCCTCGAAGCTGTGGCCGAGGCCGTAGCCCTTAATGGTGTGCGCCAGGATGACCGTCGGCTTACCGGTACCGCGGTACTCCAGTGCCTTGGCGTACGCGGCATAGATCTTGCGGTAGTCGTGGCCACCGCGGCGTAGCGCCCAGATCTCGTCGTCGGACATGTCCTCCACCAGCTTGGCGGTACGCTCGTCGCGGCCGAAGAAGTGCTCGCGAACGTACGCGCCGTCGTTGGCCTTGAAGGTCTGATAGTCGCCGTCGCTGGTGGAGTTGATGAGGGCCACCAGGGCGCCGTCTTGGTCGGCCTTGAACAGCTTGTCCCAGCCGCGGCCCCAGACGACCTTGATGACATTCCAGCCGGCGCCGCGGAAGGTCGACTCCAGCTCCTGAATGATGTGGGTGTTGCCGCGCACCGGGCCATCGAGACGCTGCAGGTTGCAGTTGACGATGAAGGTCAGGTTGTCCAGGTTGTACAGCGACCCCATCTGCAACAGGCCACGGGATTCCGGCTCGTCCATCTCACCGTCACCCAGGAAGGCCCAGACGTGCTGCTTGCTGGTGTCCTTGATGCCACGCATCTCGAGGTACTTGTTAAAGCGTGCCTGGTAGATGGCGTTGGCCGGGCCCAGGCCCATGGACACCGTCGGGAACTCCCAGAAGTCCTCCATGCCGCGTGGGTGCGGGTACGACGGCAGTGCACGGCCCTTGTCCTTGCTGTACGACGCCTCCTGGCGGAAGCCGTCCAGGTCGTCTTCGCTTAGGCGGCCTTCCATAAAAGCACGGGAGTACATGCCTGGCGATGCATGCCCCTGGAAGAAGATCTGATCGCCGCGCTGGTCCGCGTCTTTGCCGCGGAAGAAGTGGTTGAGACCGACCTCATAGAGCGGGGCCGCACCTGCGTAGGTGGAAATGTGGCCGCCCACGCCGATGCCTGGGCGCTGTGCGCGGTGAACCATGATGGCCGCGTTCCAACGGATCCAGCGGCGGTACCGCTTCTCGATTTCCTCGTCGCCCGGAAACTCCGGTTCCAGATCGGTCGGAATGGTGTTGACCATGTCCGTATTGGTGACAGAGGGGAGCGGAACGCTTTGCGCGGTGGCGCGCTCCATCAGCCGCAGCATCAGGTAGCGGGCGCGTTCCGGCGACGACTCAGCGAGCAGCCCATCCAGGGAATCCATCCACTCCTGGGTCTCTTCGGGGTCGTTGTCGTTCAAGTAAGACGCGACACCGTCGCGGATCTGCGGGACAGTGGAGTCGCTGTTGCGCGAGTCCTGGTCAGCCATTCCAAACCTCCTCAGTGGGAAAACGCGATATAGCGTAAGGATACCGTGGCCAATTTTTGCCGCTCAATGAGTCGCATATCTTTCTCCGCTGCGGGAAGAAGTTCATGTTCAGTTAACATTCGCAGCACCGTGACATGCGGCGTCTGCTACCTACACCCTTTGATGGAGTGGGGTAAAACCGGGGGCACCAACGTGCAGAAATCCCTAGATATAAGCTGTAATGTGCCGTACATACCTCTCGGTGCACCCGCCGAGGGGCCGACTGAAACTCTCTAGGAGGACTAACACCGTGGTGAACGCTGCAGGCGTGACCAACGAAGACACCCGTTCGTACGCAGAAATTCTCGACATCGAAAAGGGCATGATCGCCCTTGAGGTCGGCTGGGACGAAGACTGCGATCCGGCAATTTCCGAGTCCATCGAGGATGTTCTTGGGGACGACTTCCTCGAAGACGACACCGATGAACTGTGCGACGTGGTGATCCTGTGGTGGCGCGACGAAGACGGCGACCTGGTGGATGGCCTCGTCGACTCCCTCCGGCCCGTCAGTGACGGCGGCCGCATTTGGCTTCTTACCCCCGGCGCCGGCAAGCCGGGCACCGTGGAACCCGGCGTTATCGCCGAGTCCGCCCAGCTGTCCGGTCTGGTGCAGACCAAGGCGGAGCGCCTGGGCGACTGGCAGGGGAGCTGCCTCGTCGGCCGCGGCTACACCAAGAAGTAACGCCCGCCGAGGGTGGCACGGCGCCGATTTGCTGCGTGCCGATGTCGTTGTCTAAGCTTTTATAAGCGCTTCGAAGCGCGCATGCGTCTTTAGCTCAGCTGGAAGAGCAACTGGTTTACACCCAGTAGGTCACAGGTTCGAGCCCTGTAGGACGCACAATCAACCCCCAGCTCATAGCCTCATCTCAGAGGCAGCGAGCTGGGGGTTCATCCAATTCGGCTACAAAATGGCCGCACGAGAATTACTCTCGGCCATCGCGCTGTGCTTTATTGCAAGTACGGGTCGATGCTGCAGAAGTATGCGAGCCGCTTTATAGAGGTGCCGTCTAGTGCTGGATGAGCTGGCTCTTCATTTCGGCGTAGGCCCGGGACATCCGGTCGTACTCGGACTCGCCGTACCACAGATTGCTGCTGCCATCGACGATGGTCGCGGGTAGTGATGCGCTGCCCAGGGACTCGAAGGGGAGCTCGTAGAGCAGCCCGCGGAAGAAGTTATACACCCGGTCGAACTTTTCACCGCCGAGCTGAGCGGACAGTTGGAAGACGTTTTCCGGCTGCGGGGTGTAGCCCTCTGCGTGAGCCACGCTGGGGGCGGAGGCAGCGATGGTGAGTGCAGCTACAAGCGATGCGATTTTCCTGCGCATGGTGCGTGTTGTCCTTTCGACAAGTGAAGCGGGCATGCGGCATGCCGCATGTACTTATCTTGCCGCCTTGCGGCAGGCGTTACACACACACCGCCTTCGAGGTCCGTCTGCTTGCCTATTCGCTGCGCGGGACGATGGCCCATTCGCCGGCGACCTTTTCTACGCGGGTGTCCAACCCGTAAAGCGTGCGGATGAGTTTCGGGGTGATGACGTCACTCGGCGCGCCGGCCGCCTGGACTTCACCGCCGTGCAGTGCGACGACGTGATCGGCATAGCGCAGGACGTGGGCGAGATCGTGGATCACCGCGATAAGCGTCTTTTCCCCGGTCAGCGTGCGCATGAGTTGCATGAACGAATGCTGGTAGCCAATGTCGAGCGCGCTGGTCGGCTCATCGAGCACTACCACGGGGGTGTTTTGCGCCAGCGCCATGGCAAACCACACGCGCTGCCGCTGGCCACCGGACAGGGCGGCAACCTCCTTGGTAGCTAGCTCCTCCACGCCGGCGGTGCGCATCGCCGCGTCTGTTTCGGCCACGTCCTGCTTACTGCGCCAGCCCATCATGCCTTGGTGCGCGAATCGTCCGCGGGAAACCAGCTCGCGCACGGTAATTCCTTCCGGCGCCGTGGCGTGCTGCGCCATGACGGCCATGCGCTTAGCTAGGTCGCGGCGGGAAATGTCCGCGGTCTTCTCGTCGCCGATATACACCGCGCCGGCCCGTGGCGATTCCAAGCGGGCGAGCGCGCGCACGAGAGTGGATTTGCCGCACCCGTTGGGGCCGATGACGGCGCTGAACTTGCCGGCGGGGAAGAGGGCGTCGACGGAATTGACGATGAGCGGCTCGGTACGTCCGTAGGCCACAGAAAGGTTTTCCGTACGCACGGCGGGTGGCGGGGTCGGGGCATTTTCCGTTGCCACGGGAGCGGAGTGAGGGTGGTTCGAAACGCGGGAAGTAGAAGCGGTCACAGTCAGTTACCGTCCTTTCGCCGAAGTGGAACGCGATTGCCAGAGCAAAAGTCCCACGAGGTAAATACCACCGGCGCATACGGTGATGAGGCCGGCGGGGAGAGTGATCGGGGAAAACAGTCGTTGGCCCGCGGTGTCCGCAACGAGCAGGAACAGCGCGCCGATGACACCCGAAAGAAGTAGGGGAGTGCGCGCGGTGCGGCTTATCATCCGTGCGATGTGCGGAGCTGCCAGGGCGATGAACGAAATCGGGCCCACCAGTGCGGTCGACAGGGCGATGAGCACGGTGCCAATGCAGACCATCGCGACGCGCGCGCGGTTGACGTCCAATCCGAGTGTCGCCGCCGGGGTCTCCCCGAGGGTTAGCACGTCGCACCAGCCACGCAGGAATAAACCGAGAACGCAGGCTATGAGGCCCAGCGCCCCCAGCGGGACGACCTGTGCCCACGACAGAGACGACAGCGTTCCCGCCGCCCACGTCGCCGCGCCGAGCGACTGCTCAAGCTCGCCGGACAGGATGAGCCATTTGTTTACTGCCGAGAGGAAGAAGGTCACGCCGATGCCGACGACGATGAGACGCGGGCCGCTGAGCCGCCCAGCGAATGTCAGCGCCATGATGACGAACGCGGCTACCGCGCCGCCACCCAGCGCGCCCAGGGCAATATTGAGTGCCGAGCTGAACCCGGCGAGGGTGACCACGATGACGCCGGTGTAGGCGCCGGTGTTGAACCCGATGATGTCCGGCGAGCCCAGCGGGTTGTGGGTGAGCACTTGGAACAGCGCACCGGAAATGCCCAGGCACATCCCCACGATGAGCGCCGCTACCACGCGCGGGGCGCGCCATTGCCACACCACAGTGGGCGCGAACCCCTCCGTCCCCGGGTGGAGAAGTGCGGTGAGAAGATCGGAACTGGTTTGTCCCGCGCCAGGCCCGAGTAGGGCGTACGCCATGGTGGCAAGCACCAAGGCGGCGACGAGGGAAGGCCGGATGAAATGCGAAAACCTCATAGTCGCCTCCCCGCGCGGTGCGACAGCAAGATCAAAACTGGGGCGCCCACCAGCGAGACCGCCACCCCGGCTGGGAGCTCAGACGTGGTGAGGAAACGGCCGACGATATCGGCACCTAGTAGGAAGAGCGGGCCGACCACAGCGCACGCGATGAGCTGCGAACGTTCCTCGTAGATGCCGCACAGACGCACAACGTGGGGGATGATAAGGCCCACGAAGACGATGGCGCCGGCCGCCGCGGTCGCGGTTGCGGCGAGAATGGTCACGGCCGCCAAGAGGCCGAGCCGGGTGAGCTGAACGTTGACACCGAGGCTTGCCGCGGCGTCATTGCCCAGCGCTAGCGCGGGTAGGTTGCGCGCGAAGATCGCGAGCAGCACGACGCCCACCCCTAAGCCGCAGGCGGTGATGACCACCGGCGGCCAGGAAGCGACGTCCACCGACCCGGTGACCCACGCGCGGATGCGCGCGAAAGTCCGCGGATCGAGCAGGATGAGCGCCTGCGAGATTCCCTCACACACCGCGCCGATGGCAACGCCCGCCAGGATGAGCCGGAGAGGATCCACGTCACCCAGACTCGAGCGGCCAAGGAGAGTAACCACCACCATCGTGGCGGCTGCTCCCACGATGGCGGCGAGAGAAAACATCAGTGGCAACTGCAGCCCGAGCCAGCCCATTCCGATAGCCGCCGCGAGGCTCGCGCCCACGTTGATGCCGAAAATGCCGGTGTCAGCGAGCGGGTTGCGGGTTACGATCTGTAGAACCGCGCCCGCGAGTGCTAGGGCGGAGCCGGCACACACGGCGACCAAAGTGCGCGGCAGGCGGCGTTCCCACACTGTGGAGGTGGCGATGCCCGGCTCCTTGTGGAGCGCAGACACAACGTCGTCTAAGGACAAGGCGCGGGCACCGAGCGCCAAGCTGGCGAGGGCGAAGGCCGCCAGGAGGGCGAAGCCCACAAACAGTACGACACCTAGGCGGCCGCCCGAGCGGCGGCCCGAGAGCGCGGAATATCGATAAGTGTCCTTATTCACATTCATGAGTAAAGGTATTTTTAGCGGGGACAAACTTAGGATAGGGTACCTTACTATGATTCATCTCAGTAAAAAACGGGCTCACGCTCCGCGCACAGCACTCCGTGGTTTCGCTGCCCTTTCCCTGACCGCAGCCCTTGCCGTCAGTGGCTGCTCCAGCTTGGAAAACGGCAACGAGGCAGACTCGTCGAACGCCGGTGACCAGTCTGTACAGTCGGAGTCGGCCGAGGCTAGCTCCACCAAGGAGGGCAACGCCAACTCCGCATCCGGCAAGGATTCGGTCGCTACCGGTGGCAACGAGTTCACTAAGGCAGAAGAGCAGACCAAGACCTTCGGCTCCGACGCACAGCCGGGGGAGTTCCCCCGCACGGTTAAGCACGCGCGCGGCACCACTGAGATCAAGGAAAAGCCGAAGCGCGTCGTCGTCCTGGAAAGTGGCGAGCTGGACTCCGTTCTCGCGCTTGGCATGAAGCCGGTGGGCATGACCGTGTCCAAGGGGCAGAACCCAGTGCCGGAATACATGGCGGATAAGGCTGAGGGCATCGAGACGGTGGGCACCAACACCGAGGTGAACCTGGAGAAGATCGCCGAGCTGAAGCCGGATCTCATCATCGGTTCCCAGCTGCGCTTGGACAAGCAGTACGACCAGCTTGCCGACATCGCGCCGACCGTCTTTTCCGTACGCCCGGGCTACACCTGGAAGGAAAACTTCCGCCTGGCAGCCGAGGCAATGGGCGAAGAAGAACGCGGCGAGGAAGTCATGGATGACTACAACCGCAAGATCGAAAAGGTCAAGGAAACCGTCAAGAACAAGTCCATCGACCCGGACGCTACGTTCACCATCTTGCGCTTCATGCCGGGCAAGATCCGTCTGTACGCAAACATGTCCCTGTCCGGCACCGTGCTTTCCGATGCCGGCCTGAAGCGACCCGAGAACCAGGACATCGACGAACTCGCCACGGAAATCTCCCCGGAGACTCTCGACGAGGCGGACGCGGACTACATCTTCTACTCCAGCTACGGCGATCCGTCCGCTACCGGGCAGGACACGGCGCTGGAGTCCGCAGCCTTCAAGTCGCTGCCGGCCGTCAAGGACGGGCACGTCTATGAGGTGAGCGACGACGCATGGGGCTTGGGCCTCGGCCCGCTCGGTGCCCAGCAGATCGCCAGCGACTTGGACGATCTCCTCAACCGCTAAGCGCGGCTCGGCACGAAATACTAGAAACGCTCGTTGCGCTGCGCGCGAAGCTTGGCATAGTGGTCCGGCTTCGCGCCGCCGTAGCGGGCGTGCCTGCGTCGTGCGGGGGACGCCGCGGCGCGCTGGGGAGCGCCCGGCGTGGTTTCGGGGGCGTGAGACGCGGCATCGCTAGACGCGGCATCGCCAGACGCGGTATCGGCAGACACGGCATAGTCACGCGCGGTAGCGCTGCGGGTGGCGGTGGAAGAGCGGCGTTGGCGCACCTCAGACCAGGCGAGGTAGCCGAAACCCAGCGGCGCCATGATCCCGAAAGCGATCCACTGGTAGCCGTAGGACAGGTGGTTGCCCCGGTCGAGCTGGGGGATGGGAATCGGGTGGAGAACGCCCGGTTTGTCGGCCGAAAGCTGGATGTAATCGGCGCCCAGTTTGGTATCGGTCAGCTCCGAAACCTGTTCGGGGTTCATGGAGTAGACCTGCGTGTAGCCCTCGCGATCAATGGGCGCGGACTCGTGTTTCGGCTCGCCCTTGCGCACGAGGCCCTCGATGGTCGTAGTTTCCTGCGGGGCGCGGGGAATGTCCGGCACGGCATTGGCCTCCCCAGCGGGCAGCCACCCGCGGTTTACCAGGAAGGTCGACCCATCGTCGGTCTGGAAGGGCACGAGCGACTGGTACGCCGGGCCCGAATCGACGGGACGCAGGCGCAGCAACACCTCCTTGTCCGCCAGGTAGTGCCCGGTCAGCGTGACGCGGGTCCATTCCTTACCGTCTTTCGCCGCGCCGCGATCGTCGACCGCGCTGTAAATAGGCACCGGATCGGCATCGTAAGCGGCTTCGATCTGCTGGTTCCGCGCGACAATCTGGTCGTCTTTGCCCAGCTGCCACGGGGCCAAGACGGTAAAGGCGAAGTAGGAAAAAACGACTACGAACAGGGCGAGAAGTACCCAGTTAGGGCGTAGAAATTCCCGCCACCAGCTCTGGCGCTTGTCGGTCGCAGCAGTCACGGAGAGTTATTTTAGTTCCTCGCGCACCCACTGAACCAAGCCGTCGAGCGCGGCCTCAATATCCGCGCGCGCTTGCGCGAAGTCATCGGCGGTGCCGTAGTACGGGTCGTCAACCTCCGCGCCGCGCGGGGCCGAGGTATCGAAACTGCGGAACAGGCGGACCCGCTCCGGGTCGGCGCCCTTGTCGATGAGCGCGTCCCGGTGACCAGCATCCATCGCCACGAGCAGGTCGGCTTGGAGGTCAGCGCTGTTGAGCTGGCGGGCACGGTGCTTGCGGCCGTCGTGGCCGGAGCGCTGCAGCTCCGCGACGGCGCGCTCGTCGGCCCCTTCGCCGACGTGCCAGCCGCCCAGACCGCACGACGACACCGTGGTCACATCGTCCAGCCCCTCCTCTTCGAGGCGGTCCCGCAGGATGATTTCCCCCATCGGGGAACGGCAGATGTTGCCGGTGCATACCACCACGATGTTCAGGGAATCGTTCGAATGAGCAAGTGCCATGGTCCGGAATCTACCTTTCAACGGGGTGGATAGAGGCACCGCTAGGATATAGCAGCACGTGGGCTCCAGCCCAAGCCGCAGCGAACGAGGGAGGACGACGCGATGAGCACTCACCCCGGCCCCGACACCAACGCCGGCACGGGGGCCGACGCCGCCACCGGCACGAGCGTGACGGTGGAATCCATCCGCCAGACCATGGACGCGGCCTATCCGCCGCGCTTGGCGGAAAAGTGGGACGCCGTCGGTCTTATCTGCGGGGACCCGCATGCCCCGGTGCGAAAGGTGGCCTTCGCCCTGGATTGCACCGATGAAGTAGCTCGCCGCGCGGTAGACATCGGCGCGGACATGCTCATCGTTCACCACCCGCTGTTGCTGCGCGGGGTGGAATCGGTCGCGGCCGACACTCCTAAGGGGCGGGTGCTCCACACCCTGATCACCGGGGGAGTAGCCCTTTTCGCTGCCCACACCAATGCGGACAAGGCCCGGCCCGGGGTCAACGACAAACTCGCCGAGCTCGTCGGCATCACCCCGGGGAGGCCGATCGTCCCCGAGACGCCTCCGGCGCGCGATAAGTGGGGCGTGAATGTACCAGTGGACGCGGCCGAGGCCGTCAAGGATGCCGTCTTCGCGGCCGGCGCCGGGGAAATTGGAAACTACCGCCGGTGCGCGTATGAGACCACGGTCGCCGGCCAATTCGAACCGGTTGCAGGCGCCGAGCCCGCCGAGGGCGAAATTGGGGTGCTGCACCGCGGGGAGGAGGCGCGCGTGGAGTTCGTGGCCCCCGCCGCGCGGCGCGCGGCCATCGTCGACGCGCTGCGCGCGGCTCACCCGTACGAGGAACCCGCCTTCGACGTCACCGCGATGCAGCCAGATGGGGATCTGGACAAGGCGGAAGGGCTGGGGCGCGTCAGCGAGCTGCCGGAGCCGATGAGTTTGCGGCAGTTTACCCAGCAGGTAGCTAATGCGCTGCCGGAAACCGCCTGGGGAGTGCGCGCAGCCGGAGATCCCGACCAGATGGTCTCGCGGGTCGCGGTGTCCTCCGGTGCAGGTGACAGCTTTTTGGACGCGTCCACTAAGCTTGGCGTGGATGTCTACGTGACGTCGGATATGCGCCACCACCCCGTCGACGAGCACCTGCGGGCAGGCGGCCCCGCGGTCATCGACACCGCGCACTGGGCTAGCGAGTTCCCGTGGACCGCGCAGGCAGCCGAGGTCATTCGCGCACACCATGATGTGGAGTGCGACGTCATTTCCGTGCGGACCGACCCGTGGACTGTGTCCGCGCACCCCGCGACCGACAACTAACTACAGGAGGACGACGTGAAGCTGGACGTTTCGCTGCAACCGCAGCTACTCGAACTGGCCAACCTCGAGCGAGCAGCCGACCATTCGGGATCGGTGGAGCCGGCCCCCACCCCGGAGCAGGACGAATTGGACAAGGCGCAAGCTCGGCACTCTCGCCTGCAGTCGGCGGCAGCCTCGGCGCAGATGGCTGTCGATGACATGGAGCGCGAGATCCTGCGTATTCAGGCAGACGAGCGCAAGCTGCGCCGCCGCGAGCGCGACGACAAGCGCCAACTGTCTGCCGAAACGGATCCGGAGCGCCGCCGCGACTTGGAGCACGACCGCTACGCCGCCAAGTCGCGCATCGCCGATCTGCTCAGCGAGCTTAAAGAAGCGCACAACGAAATCCACGCGCTGCGCAACAACGTCGACGTGCACGGCGCGAAGCTGGACGAATCCGAACGTAAGTTGGACGCCGCGCGCCGGGCCGCGGATGCCGCCGCGGAAGCCGAGTCGAACAAGCCGGACCCGGCGGTGCGAATCTCCGAGCTGCGCGCTGCGCTGCCGGACGATGTACTGGCGGAGTACGAGACCCAGCGCACCGAAAACGGCGTCGGCGTCGCGGAGTTTAAGGCGGCCAAGACCTGCGGCGGCTGCTTCATCGTCCTGCCGCCCGCCGATCGCTCGGCCGTGCGCAACGCTGCCGCCAATGAGCTGCCGCAGTGCCCCGACTGCGGCTCCTACCTCGTCCGCCCGGCGTCCTAAACGCCTTCTCACACACAGTCAAAGGAGCGCTGCATAGCCCATGAAGCTCGTCATCTTCGCCGACGGCGGTTCGCGCGGCAACCCAGGCATCGCCGGGTCAGGCACCGTGGTCTTCGACGCCAGCGGGAAAAAGCGCCTGCGCGAAATCGTCTACGTGGTGGGCACACGCTCGACTAATAACGTCGCGGAGTACCACGGGCTGCTCCGCGGCCTCGAGGCCGCCGTGGACATGGGCGCTCAAGACGTCGAGTTTTACATGGACTCCAAGCTCGTTGTCGAGCAGATGAACGGCCGGTGGAAGATCAAGCACCCCGACATGCGGGAACTCGCTCTGAAAGCCCGCAAGCTCATCGATTCCCTCGAGTCCTTCCAGCTGGAGTGGGTGCCGCGTGCCAAAAATAAGGTCGCGGATAAGCTGTCCAACGATGCGATGGACGCCGCGGCCACAGGCCACGCGCCGGGCATCGTCGGGGGAGAAAAGGGCGATGCGGCCGCGCACAAGGATAAGGCGCAGCGGGAAAGCGGGGCATCGACAAGCGAGGCATCCGCAGGCACCGACTCGGACCGCGACGTTGCAGCGGGCGCGGCGCTGACCTCGCCGGCCGATTGGCACCGCGACCGCGGGGAGGTGACCCGGTTCATCCTGCTGCGCCACGGGCAGACCGAAATGTCGGTGCACAAGCAGTACTCCGGTGTTTCCGACCCGCGGCTTACAGCGGTGGGCGAACAGCAGGCGCTGGCCGCGGCGCAGGCCCTGGCCGCGCGGTGGGGGACCGGTGAGGAGTGCCGCATTGACGCGGTGGTCTCCTCGCCGCTTATCCGGGCCACGGAAACTGCCTCGGCGGCCGCGGAATTGCTCGGCCGCGACGTCGTGGACGTGCCGAATCTTGCCGAGCTAGATTTTGGCGATTGGGAGGGGCTGACCTTCGACGAGGTGGCCCGCCGCGACCCGGAGGCGCACGCGCAATGGCTCACGGACGCGTCGGTGGCGTGCCCGGGTGGGGAGTCGCTGCAGCAACTCCACCGCCGCGTGCGCAAGGTGCGCCGCCAGCTAGAAGAGGACTACCGCGGCAAAACCGTGCTGGTGGTCTCCCACGTCAACCCGATTAAGTCGTTCCTGCGGCAGGGGCTCGATGCCGGCCCAGTGATGTTCCGCCGGCTGTTTTTGGATCTCGCTTCGCTGTCCGAGGTGGAGTTCTACAGCGCGGGCGGCGCGCTCGTGCGCGGGGTGAACGATATTGGTCACCTCGCGGCAATCGACTAAGATGAGCGTTCGCGAATGAGCCGGCCGGGCGAACGCGGCGCGCGAACCGCCCACCTGGAAATCAGGTGGCGTAGCGCGCGTCGAGGAAAGTCCGGACTCCACAGAGCACGGTGGTTGCTAACAGCAACCCGGGGTGACCCGCGGGCAAGTGCAACAGAAAGTATTCCGCCCAGCCTGTGCGCTGGGTAAGGGTGAAAGGGTGCGGTAAGAGCGCACCAGCATCCCAGGTGACTGGGGTGGCTGGGTAAACCCCACCGGGAGCAAGGCATCACGGCCCGTCCACCGCGGCGGGCCCGATCAGGCCGAGTAGGTTGCTCGCCGAAGCCTGAAGGTAGCTGCTTGAGGCGGTCAGCGATGGCCGACCCAGATGGATGTTCGCCGCGCTGTACGGCTCGTCGTGGCCTGTGCAGCGGCAAGACAGAATCCGGCTTACAGGCCGACTCATTCGCCCTACTTTTCTTCCCCGGCACTTTGGGCCGCAGACGCGTACTGCGAGGTGTGTGGAACAATGGCGCGACATGAAGCTATACGCCGCTGAGCTCGATTTCCGCAGCATCGCCGACGAACACGACGTGGACACGGAATTTCCCGCCGACGTGGACGCAGAAGCGAAAGAAGCAACCGACCGTTTCGCTGAGGCACGCCGCGACGCCCGCGAGATCCCGTTTGTCACCATCGACCCGGCCGGTTCGATGGATTTGGATCAGGCGGTGTGCATCGAAGGCGGGATGGATGGTTCTGGTTTCCGCGTCTACTACGCCATCGCGGACGTTGCCGCCTTCATCGAGCCCGGCTCGGCGCTGGAGGAGGAATCCCTACGGCGCGGGCAGACCATCTACCTCCCGGACGAGCCGGCCCGCCTGCACCCGAAGTCGCTGTCGGAGGATCGCGCTTCCCTTCTGCCGGAGGTGGATCGGCTCGCGGTGCTGTGGACCATCGACCTGGATGCCGCCGGCGAGGTCGAGGATTTCAATGTCGAGCGCGCGCTGGTGCGCTCGCGCAAGCGTTTCGATTACGAAGAGGTGCACGACGATCTCACGCGCGGTCAGCTGCATTCATCGATTGCGCTGCTGCCGCAGGTAGGCAAACTCCGGCAGGCGTCGGCTCTGCGCCGGGAGGCCATCAATCTGCGTCTTCCCTCCCAGCGCGTCGCGGAGCTTGACGATGGCACCTTCGAGCTCGTCATCGAGCCACGATTCGAGGTCCACGACTTTAATTCCGAGATTTCGCTTCTCACCGGAATGTGCGCGGGCCAGCTCATGGAGGACCACGGCGTCGGGTTCCTTCGCACCCTCCCCGGGGCTACCGCGGAGGCGGAAGCAGAGTTTCGCCGCGAGGCCACAGCCCTCGGGTTTGACCTGGGGGAGAAGTCCATCCCGGAGTTTTTGCTGGACGTCGATGCCGCGTCGCCGCGCGGAATGGCGGTGATGCGGGAGGCGCAGCACCTGTTGCGCGGCGCGGATTACGTGTGGTTAGAGGACGGCGACGCCGAGGTGCACGCCGGCATCGGCGGGTACTACTCGCACGTCACGGCGCCGCTGCGGCGGTTGGTGGACCGCTTCGCCACCGAAGTCTGCCTTGCGTTGCAGGCGGGCGAGGACATCCCGGAATGGGTAAGCGAGCGTGCCGATGCCGTGATAAAGACCATGCGCTCAAGCTCGCAGCTTGCCTCCCAGGTGGATAACGCCTGCCTGCACCTCACGGAGGCGACCGTGCTCAAGCCCTGGGAGGGTCAGAGCTTTGAGGCGGTGGTGCTCACCGTCAGGGAGAAGACCGACGATCACCCGGCGAGCGCGCGCATCTTCGTGGCGGAGCCGCCGCTTCTGGCGCAGTGCATCGGCAATCCGGAGCAGGGGAGCAAGACGACGGTCACGCTGGTGACGGCAAACCCAGACAAGCGCGAGGTGACCTTCGCCTGGCCAGCCGACTAGTCACCGAGCTGGTGGGCACACGCCGGATCACCGGCGCTGAGCGGCGTGACGATGAGCCCGTCCGCGGCCAGGTCGGCGGCGAAGTTCGTCGCCTTGGCACCGGGTACGAAAGCGATGGCGGCCGCGGCCAGGCCGCCGCAGGCAGCGCGTGCTGCGGCGGCGCCGCGCATGCGTGCTAGATCCACGAGTTGGTCGGCGGCATCCAAGTGGAAGTCGCGGTGGAGCGCCGCCTGGGAGTCACTCAGCAGCGGGAAAAGGGCCGCGCCGCTACGGGAGCGCAGCGTGCTCGCCACCTGCAGCGCGCGGTTGGTCTCCGCGGCGTAGAAGTCGAGCCACGCCCGAGCCGCGGCGAGGGTCGGGCGGTTCTCGGCTCCGTGGACGGCATGGACGGCGTCTAGCCAGTCGATGACGCGGGACTCGGCGTCGGGCAGCGCCCGCAGCGATTCGGTGCCGAAGGCGCGGCAGGCTGCCTGCAGGAAAGAGCGGCGGGCGCGCAGTTCCGGCAGGGCGGATTCCATCGAGTCGGTTCGCGCGGGGATGGTGCGCGGCTCGGTGCCCGGCACGGCAATGACGAACCCGCATAGCTCCCGGTTGAGCGGGTGCGGAGCCTGGGTCAGCGAGCCGTCGGCGTAGTTGAGGACGGACACGGTCTGCCCGCTCCCGCGGACGCTGGCTGCGTGGCGGGCATGGGCCACCGGCAGGGCGCTGAACGCCGTGACGGCCTGGGTGCAGATTTCGGTCACGCGGGTGCGCAGCGGGGCCTCGTCGATGTCGCTGTGTCCGCTGAGCATGGCGATGGCGACCGCGGCGTCACAGGCCGCGCCCGCGCCCAAGCCGGCGTGCGGCGGGATGTCGCTGACAATGGTGAAGTCCCACCCCGGGGTGTCGCGAGAGAGCACCTGGCGGTTGATCATCATCCAGACGACGCCGCCGAGGCGGGCCGCGAGGCCGCCGGTCGGCGCGGCGGGGCGGTGGGGCAGGCCGGATTCATCCACCTCCGCGGGCATGGCGGCGAACTGCTCAGCCAGCTTGGAATAGGTAGTGGAGTCCTCGGCGGTCACCACGTCTTGCGTGACGGTGGTTTGCAGCACGCGGACTGTCACCGCGTCATCGTGCCGCGGGCTCGCCGCTACCCCCACGCGCAAGCTCGCCAGCCCAGTGATGACGACGCCGCCGTAGACGTCGGTATGCTCCCCGACAAGCTCCCAGGTCGCCGGTGCGCTGCCAGCGTGCGTCGCATCGACGCCGTGCGCCTCGCGGTGCGCGGTCACCGCGCGTTCAACGGCGGGGCGATTGGGTTCGGGCCACAAGGGCATAGCGAGATGAACTCCTTATTTTCTTTGGATACCGGTGCACGTACGGCGCCTGAAAGACCGAGCGCGCCGCCCACGTGCATACTGCGGGACAAACGCCAAAGGACAATAGCGTACACAGTCTAACCATGCCGCACGCGCACCCGCTGTCGCCCTCGACAAGGCTCTTGCGGCGGGTACCCTCGCTAGCACCGCCCGTCATACCGCGGGCACGTACCCGACAGAAAAGGAGTAACCAGCATGGCCGCAGAAGATCAGAAGTGGTACTACAACCCGTCGACCGGCGAGGTGAACCAGGGCAAGGAATCGGGCTGGGACGACCGCATGGGTCCGTACGACACCGAGGAAGAAGCACGCAACGCGCTGGGGATTGCGAACCAGCGCAATGAACAGGCAGATAAGGCCGAGGAGGCCGACGACGACTGGGGCGAGCCGGCCTCCTGGGAGAAGTAACTACTTCATCTTCTTCTTTAGGGCCTTGAACGCGGACTTGATGTCCTTGGCCGCCTCGGAGTAATCGTCCAGCGCGGCCAGCCCAATGGCCCGCTCGCGCTGGTAGAGGAGACCGTATCCGAAGGTATCCTCCCCGCGGCGACGCGCCGTCGCCGCCACCTTGAGTAGCTTGTCGCGCGAGGTCACCGAATCCTGGAAGTCACCGAGCACGGACTGCATTTTCTTGCACGCCTTGTACAGGCGCTTCGTCTTAAGCGAGGTAGCGGAACCGGCGGCTTCGGCGGCGTAGCGCAACTTCTTTGCCGCCTTGCGCATGTCGTGGAAGTAGTCCTCGCGCTCGTGCAGGCTTAGCTCGTCGTTGTCCCAGTTGCTGACGGCCTTCTCGTGCCGCTTGCGCAGCTTCTTGTAAGCCTTCTCCAGGTGGGCGACCATGACGGTTTCCATGTCCTGCGGCTCGTCCTTCGCGGCAACGGACTTCTTCTCGCCGCCCTTCGGCTCTTCGGCCTTGGGATCCTCGTCGGAGGAAGACTGCTCCGGCTCTGCGGCGGTGCCATCCGCGGCAGAGTCCTGGTTCTGGGGCCGCTCCTCGTCCTGTTCGTCCTGCTCGTCGTCTTCGTTGGCTACGGGCGGATCGGCCAGCAGGCGATCGAGGGATTCCAAAAGCTCCAGGTAGCGGTCCGAATCCAGCGCGGACACCACGCGGCGATGCGCCTTGCGGTAAGCCTCGCCCATGTCGTGCGCCAGGTGCTGGCGGGTGGCCTCGTCGAGAGTGTCGGAGTCCTCGTCCGCGAGTAGCTTTTGCCAGCGCTCTTCGACAACTTCGGCATCGCGAGCGGTGCCCAGGATGCCTGCAAGCATCTTCAGCTCGGATTCGATGCGCTCGATCTCCGGGCCGGTGACGATGCCGTGGAAAGTCTGCAGGTGGCTGCGCAGCTCACGCGTGGCCACGCGCATCTGGTGGACGGAGTCCCACTCGTCGGCGCGGACCTTCGGGTCGTAGGCGACCAGCTTGTCGCGGTTTGCCTGCAGCGCGGCGACGACCGCGGCGGCGGGGGAGTCCTCGTCCACGTCCGGGGTCACCATGGAAGGCGGCAGCGGAGCGTTATTAATGGAACTTCCCAGCGCGCTCTGCAGCTTCGACGACGAGGACGCGACACGGGCGCCGGCGCCGATGAGCAAAGACGTGGCGTGGCGGATTAAAAGGGTGCCTTCTTCGGTGCCCGGCATATCGCCGGCGAGTTCAACCTCCCACTCACGCCACGAGGTCTCGGTCCCGCCCGGAAGTAGGGACCAAGCGGTGACGTGGTCGTCACAGAATTCCGCCACCGGGGAGCCGCCGCGCATCAGCGTGGACTCGGTGCGCTTGTTGTCCACCTGCGCGATGGGCTCGACGTCGTTGTGGCGGATGATGGAGCGCACGTGGCCCAGCAACTCATCCGGGACCCGGTACATTCCGTCCACCGGCTCGCCGAGTTCGGCGTGGATTTCCTTGCGGCCGCCGTCACCGGGAACCTTCAAGTGCCATCCGTCGTCGTTACCACCGGTGCGGCGGCGCAAGGTGATCTTATTGCGGGTGAGGCGAAGGTCCTCGGTGTCGTAGTAAATCGCAGACAGCGAGTGGTTGTTGACCTCTCCGATGCTGTCGACTTCCTCCAGTCGGGTTAGTTCCGGCGTGAGGGTCGATTCAGCAACTGCGAACTTCGCTTCTACTTCAAGGAAACTTTGCGTAGACATGCATGCACCTTAATTCATCGTGGAGAAAGGACGACTTATGCGGTTCGCCTTCACCCTACCCGCGGTCCGAATGGTCTAACCGCAAATCGCTCGCTGCCCGGCAAGGCCGGCACTGTCACCGCCGAGGTGGGACCTGTCTGCCGCGGATGCGCCGTCAGTGAATCCGGTGACGTGCGAAGCGGATAGGTGCATGACTCGGAGATTGGGAAACAGCTCGTTCATCGCATCCACGGCTCGGTCGTACCGCGCCGTGAGCGCGGGAAGGGACTCGGCCAGCGCTACCGCGGTTGTGTCAGAGGTGCCGTCTTCGTCGCCGTCCGAGGCATGCGGTGCGGTGGTTGCTGTATCCAGCAACTGCGATATCCGGTCCGCGTAGGCAATCCAGAAGCTGCGGCGGTACGCGGCGGTCTCATTGTTGGCGCGGGCAGCGGCGGCATTCGGGCTGCGGTCCAGGAAGAACGCGCACTGTCGATTGAGACTTCGGTAAAGGTCAATAACGTGCTCGACGTCGCTGGGGGAACCGAAGACGGTGGCGATGCCGTGTTTGTTGAGAAGTAGCGTCGCAGTGCCATTGAAGTGCGCGATGCAGGCCAGCAAGTGATACTGCTGCCTAACCCACGGGGAATGGATATACACCCGGCGGGTAATGACGCGCAGGTTTTCTGGTTCTTTAGCTTCTTCAATGCGGTAGCGCTGGCGCAGCATTTGAGCCTTGGCCACGAGCGATTCCGCCTCGTCGCTAAATTGGGTCGATTCGGCCTTGCGCAAAAGTTTCTCGACGCGTTCCCGAGCGCGCTGTTGTTTGTCGGTGAGGTTGGAATTGCTGGGATCGCTGTAGGTGGCGGTGAGCAAAGCGGCATCGTCAAGCTGGCCCAAGCTCGGCATCAGCTTGAGCATGCGGTGCAGATCTTTGTCGGCGACGTCGGTCTGGGTCGGCGGGCCGAGGCGCAGCCACGCTTTGCGCAGAGTGACTGTCTGGATGTTCGCAGGAATAAAGGGGGCTGCCTCAAAGAGGAGGGGATGGCTTGCGGGGCCGAGAACGTGGAGCAGATCGTCTGGTCCCCAGCCGTATTTGGCGAGGAAAATAATGAGGTTTACTACACGGCTACGGAGTGAGATCGGCAGGGGCATGAGAGTCATCCTTTTCGAATATGTGTTTCATTCGCGTGGCTTACTCTGGCACACCCTTCGGACACGGCCGGTGGCCGTTGCCCCTGCGCACTACCCCCGAGATAGTCTGCTCAGCTGGGGGTTTGGACTATTCCCGGTTGCCTAATCCAGTGGGCAGACGTCTTGCAACCGGTAGAGTCGACAGACATGAACAGCCAGCAAGAATTTGTTCTTAGGACCGTCGAAGAGCGGGATATCCACTTCATTCGCCTGTGGTTTACAGACATCCTCGGTTCGCTCAAATCGGTCGTGATGAGCCCGTCGGAACTGGAGTCGGCCTTCGACGAGGGAGTCGGCTTCGACGGCTCGTCGGTCGAGGGGTTCTCCCGCATTTCCGAATCGGACACCATTGCGCTACCAGATCCGTCGACCTTCCAAATCATGCCGGCTGATGATGACGACTCGGACCTGCGGTCTGCGCGCATGTTCTGCGATATCGCCCAGCCGGACGGGCAGCCATCCATGGTGGATCCACGGCATATTCTGCGCCGCCAGGTCACCAGCGCCGCCCACGACGGGTTCGAATGCATCGTCTCCCCGGAAATCGAATTCTTCCTGCTGCGACAGTCAGCCTCCGGCGCCGACGGAGACCCCGACAACCTGGTGCCCACCGACAACGGTGGCTATTTCGACCAAGCCTCCCCGCATGCGGCACCCCGGTTCCGCCGCGCGGCGATGGCCACCCTGGAACAAATGGGCATCGCCACGGAATTCAGCCACCACGAGACCGCGCCGGGCCAGCAGGAAATCGATCTCCGGCACGCGGACGTGTTAAACGCCGCTGACAACATCATGACGTTCCGCTACCTCATCAAGCACGTGGCCACTCTCCACGGGGTGCGCGCGACGTTTATGCCCAAGCCCTTCCCGCAGTGGCAGGGCAACGGCATGCACACGCACATGTCCCTGTTCGAGGGGGACTCCAACGCCTTCCACGACCCGGACGACGAGTTTTCGCTCTCGGACACCGCCAAGCAGTTCATCGCCGGCATCCTGGCCCACGCGAACGAGCTGACGGCGGTGACTAATCAGTGGGTCAACAGCTACAAGCGGCTGATGTTCGGCGCCGAGGCGCCGGGGTCCGCCACGTGGGGCGTGTCCAACCGGTCCGCGCTGGTACGGGTTCCTACTTACCGCCTCAACAAGGAAGAATCTCGCCGGGTGGAAATCCGATCGATCGACTCCGCGATGAACCCGTATCTGGGCTACGCCGCGGTCCTGGCGGCGGGTTTGCGGGGTATTCGGGAAGGCTACGACTTGGAAGACGCCGCGGAGGACAATGTCCACCAACTTACCCGCCGCGAGCGACGCGCTATGGGGTACAAGGATCTTCCGCTCAGCCTCGATCAGGCCCTGCGCTACCTGGAAAAGTCAGAGTTCATGGCGGACGTGCTGGGCGAGCACGTCTTCGAGTTCTTCCTGCGCTCCAAATGGGACGAGTGGCACGCCTACCAGGAACAGATCACCGCTTTCGAGCTGCGCAACAACCTCGACATCTAGGGCCGGAACGCGGGAAAGGAGCACGCTATGACTCAGCAGGGACACTCCCGGCGAATGCCGTCTGTGGCAACGTTGGGCTTAACTCGTTCCACCGCCGCGGAGGACTTGGAATTCCTGGGGTGGGACTCGGCGGAATCGACCGAGCTTTTGTGGTGCCTTGCCGCCGCCGGCGATCCCGACTTGGCGCTGAACAACCTGGTGCGCCTGTACACCGCCCTCGACGGGGAAGCAGCAGCCCTTGATCGTGCGGTGCGCGATGAGGAAGCGCTGCGCGTGCGGCTCATTGCCCTGCTGGGGGCATCCACTGCGTTGGGCGATCACCTGGTGGCGCATCCGGAGCAGTGGCGGGAGCTGGGCAAAGCACTGCCGGAACCGGCGGAGATGAACCGGGCGCTACTCGAGTCCATCGAGGCGCGCCCGGCCGATTACGCCGCGCCGCTGGAACACCCCGATTCTGCGAGCGACACTCTTGACACCCCCGGCACCTACCGGGCGGGCGTGGTGGGCGCGGAGGCGAAACCCCGCTTGCGCGAGACCTACCGCACGCTCATGATGCGGATTGCCGCCCACGACCTAGCCGGCACGTTCCACTCCCGCAAGGGGCAGACCACGCCGCAGCCGGCGGTGCCGTTTACCGATGTCACCCGCCGCACAACCGCGCTTGCCGATGCCGCCCTAACCGCCGCCCTCGCCGTCGCCTGCGGCACCGTCTATGGAACCGGGGACGAAGCAGAGCCGTTGACCACCACCCTGGCCGTCATCGCTTTAGGAAAGTGCGGCGCGGGCGAGCTCAATTACATCTCCGACGTCGACGTCGTCTTCGTCGCCGAGGCGGTAGGGGAGAACCGCGCACAGACGCGCGCGACCCGTCTGGCCTCGGAAACCATTCAGGTGGGCACCGCCTGCTTCTTCGAAGTGGACGCCAACCTGCGCCCAGAAGGAAAATCCGGCGCTTTAGTGCGCACGCTCGATTCATACGTGGCGTATTACCAGCGGTGGGCGGAGACATGGGAGTTCCAAGCGCTGCTCAAAGCCCGGGCCCAGACCGGGTACCTCCCGCTGGGCAAAGACTACGAAGAACAGCTCGGGCCGTTGGTGTGGCAAGCCTCCGAGCGCGACTCTTTCGTGGAGGACGTGCAGCGCATGCGCCGGCGCGTGTTGGATAACGTGCCCAAGGACATGCAGGAGCGCGAGCTAAAGCTGGGAACCGGCAGCCTGCGGGACGTGGAGTTCGCCGTGCAGCTGCTCCAACTGGTGCACGGGCGCTCCGATGCGACCCTGCGGGAAGCCTCGACTGTCGGGGCGCTCGCGGCACTGGTAGCCGCCGGGTACGTCGGCCGCGAGGATGGCAACCAGCTCATCGCGGACTACGAATTCCTGCGCCTCGTGGAGCACCGCCTACAGCTGGAGCGCTTTCGGCGCACCCACACCATGCCCGACAACACTGACACCGACGGATGGGCTTGGCTCGCGACCATCGCTGGTTTCACCCCGGAGGGGATGCGTTCGGCTGCTGACGAGTTGTCGGCGGAGCTCAAACGCGCCCGCCTGCGCGTGACCGATCTTCACTCCAAACTCTTTTACCGGCCGCTGCTGAACTCGGTGGCGGGGATGTCCGAGGCGGAACAGAGGCTTTCCCCGCACGCCGCGAAACTACAGCTGGCGGCGCTGGGGTATGGGGATCCCGATCGCGCCTTCGAGCACTTAAGCTCCCTCGCCGCCGGCAGCTCCCGCAAGGCGCGCATCCAATCCATTCTGTTGCCCACCCTCATGGAGTGGCTGTCTGCCACTGCAGACCCGGATGCGGGCCTGTTGAATTACCGCAAGCTATCCGAGGCAGCCCTGGACCGCACGTGGTTCCTGCGCACCCTGCGGGATGAAGGAATCGTCGGCCAGCGCCTCATGCATATTTTGGGCACCTCGCCGTATGCGGCAAGCCTCATCATTGCCGCGCCCGACGTGGTCAAGTTGCTCTCCGATGGCTCGGACGGCCCGAAGCTGCTCGGCACGACCGCCGAGCAGGTTTCCTCGGCGCTGGTGAACTCGACGCGCCGCCACCTCGACCCGGCCAAAGCCGTCGCCGTCGCCCGTTCGCTGCGCCGCGTGGAGCTTGCCCGCATCGCCGCGGCCGATCTGCTCGGTTTCATTTCGGTGCGGCAGGTGTGCGAGCACCTATCCACTGTATGGAACGCGGTGCTGGAGGCCGCCTTGCGCGCGGAGGTGCGCGCCTGGCGCCACGCTCACGACGACGCCCGCCCACCGGCCCGCATCGCGGTCATCGGCATGGGGCGCCTCGGGGGCAAGGAACTCGGCTTCGGCTCCGATGCGGACGTCATGTTCGTCGCCGAGCCGACGCAGGACGGCGACGCACTGAAATGGGCTACCCGCATCGTGGATTCGCTGCGGCGCCGCCTGTCTACGCCCTCCGGGGACCCGCCATTGGAAGTCGACCTCGGCCTGCGCCCGGAGGGGCGATCGGGTGCGGTAGTGCGCACCCTTGACTCCTACGAACGCTACTACTCGCAGTGGGGCGAACCGTGGGAGATGCAGGCACTCCTGCGCGCTTCTTTCGTCGCCGGAGATGAGGCGGTGGGGAAGAAATTCATTGAGATGATCGACCGCTTCCGCTACCCAGACGGCGGCACGGACGCCGACACCATCCGCAGCATCCGCCGGATGAAAGCGCGGGTGGATAACGAACGGCTCCCGCGGGGCGCTGACCGCAACACGCATACCAAGCTGGGGCGCGGCGCGCTGACCGACATCGAGTGGACCGTGCAGCTGCTGACGATGATGCATGCGCACTTACACCCGGCACTGCGCGAGCCTTCTACTTTGCAGGCCCTCGACGTGCTGGAAGACACGGATCTGCTTTCCGCAAACGCGTGCACCATTTTGCGCGATGCCTGGCTGATGGCCACCAAGGCGCGCAACGCGCTGGTTTTGGTCCGCGGAAAGCGCGTCGACCAGCTGCCCCAACCAGGGCATCAGCTCGCGCAGGTGGCGGCGGCCTCCGGGTGGGATCCTGCCGAGAACCAACAGTTTCTAGAGGCTTACCTGAAAGCAACCCGGCACGCGCGACGCATCGTCGATGAAGTCTTCTGGGGAGAGCCAGAATCTTTCGAGCACGACTAAAGGTGCGTGTTTTATCCTTGCGGTCAGCAAGACAAAGGAGGCATATTCCCATGGCTTTAACGCTGTCTGTTGATATTTCTGACGCCACGTTTGCGGATCTCACCGCTGTGATCACGGCTGCGCAGGCCGCCGGCGTCAAGCCGGACGCCCAGCTCTCGCTTGAGGGCAGCACGTTGCACATCACCATCGACAAGCCGGAATCGGCGGGGCACCAGAATCTGCCTCACCACGGCCCGCGCCACGGCGGGGATCGCGGACCACAGCCGGCCCACCACGACGCGCCGGGCCCGCGCAATTCCCGCGGATCCCGCAATCCCGTCGGGCCGGTGGGGGAGGCCGCCATCAAGTCCGTCGTCGACATTCTGACCGGCAAACAGGAACCGCCGCGCCCGACCGGGGGATTCGGCCCGCACACTGGTCACTCCGGTCATAACGGCCCGTTCGGTCACTTCGACGTGGAGGACGACGACCAGTGAGCACGCCCAACGCCACGCGGGAAGAACGCTTTCCGGACAGTGGTGAGACCGCGGCCGTCGTGCGCCCAGTCCGCGCGCGGACTTCTGTCCGGCGACCGCGCCTGCGATCCCGGCCCATCCGTTGGCCGTGGGTTGTGGGCGGCGCGGCGGTCATCGCGCTGCTCGGGGTGCTGGTCATCATGCTCCAGCCGCCGGCTAAACCGAAAAACGCCAAGACGGTCGAAGAGGTGCTCAGCGGCTCACAGATCGATCGTCGCAACCCCGAAGATTCCACCAACGACTCGGCACTGGCGGAACTAGCCCGTGCAATGGGTCTGCCGCAAGGCGCGTTTACTGCCGATGAATCCGGGCGCACGGTGGACACGGTGGCCACCCGTCAGCACCTCGTCGACAACTTGCGGGAGGCAACGCACGGCGGGGAAATCACGGCGGAGGAAGCCGACGCGGTGTTAAAGGCGTACGACTCCGGCTTGGTCGATGCTCCGGTCGAAGCGGTTATCTTGCAGTCGCCGGACCAGTAAGCTGTGTCTTCGTGTATTACATTTCAACGCGAGATCCGCAGCGCATTCCCGCTAGCTTTACGGATATCCTGCTCGGCGGTCTAGCCCCCGACGGGGGCCTGTTCGTCCCCGAGACCTACCCGCAGGTGGATTCCGCGCAGCTGGACACCTGGCGCGAGCTTCTCCACACGGATGGCTACGCTGCCGTCGCCGCCGAGATCTGCACGCTGTTCATTGATGACATCCCCGCTGAGGACGTGGCGAGGTTGACGCGGCGGGCGTATCGCGAGCCCGTATTCGACACCCCGGATATCGCACCCGTGACCGCGCTTGGCGATGGCCTGTTGCTCGGCCACTTATCCCAAGGACCGACCGCCGCGTTCAAGGACATGGCGATGCAGCTGCTCGGGGAGCTTTTTGAATACGAACTGGGCCGCCGCGGCGAAAGCCTCAATATTTTGGGCGCCACGTCGGGTGATACCGGCTCCTCGGCCGAGTACGCGATGCGGGGCAGGGACAATATCCGCGTCTTCATGCTCACCCCGGCCGGCCGCATGACGCCGTTCCAACAGGCGCAGATGTTCGGGCTGAAGGATCCGAACATCTTCAACATCGCTCTCGACGGCGTCTTCGACGACTGCCAGGACGTGGTTAAGGCGGTCTCCTCCGACGCGGAGTTCAAAGCGAATTACCGAATCGGGGCGGTCAACTCCATCAACTGGGCGCGGCTGATGGCCCAGGTGGTCTACTACTTTTTGACCTGGTTACGCGCTACCGATAGCTCGCGCCCCGCCGCCGAACAGCGGGTGTCGTTCGCCGTACCGACGGGCAACTTCGGCAACGTGTGCGCGGGGCACATCGCCAAGCAAATGGGCCTGCCGGTCGACCGCCTCATCGTGGCGACCAACGAGAATGACGTACTCGATGAATTTTTCCGCACCGGAAATTACCGCCCCCGCAGCGCCGCGGAGACGGTGGCGACGTCCTCGCCGTCGATGGACATCTCGCGCGCGTCGAACTTCGAACGCTTCGTCTTCGACCTCGTTGGCCGCGACGCGGAGCGCACCGCAGACCTTTTCGCCCACCAGGTGAAAAAGGGCGGGTTCACCCTGCCAGCCGAGCTTCTCGATGCCGCGGCGGAAAAGTACGGTTTCTTCTCCGCCTCCTCCCACCACGCGGATCGTCTGCAGACAATTAGGGACGTCGCCAACGCCTACGGGGTCGTGGTCGACCCGCATACCGCCGATGGCATTAAGGCGGCCCGCGCTGCCCAGGATGCCGGGGTCCAGACCCCGATCATGTGTATGGAAACGGCCCTGCCGGTCAAGTTCACCGAGACCATCCGGGCAGCCGTCGGGCACGATCCGGACGCTCCCGAGCGCTTCGCCCACATCATGGAGGGCGGCCGCTACGTCACCGAGATGCCCAACGATGCGGCGGCTGTGAAAGACTTCATCATGCAATCAATCGACAACACGGAGGTGTAACACGCATGGGCCAGGAGCAGTTTGCCGGTCCGGACTACTTCACCGAGTTCGATCCGGAGAAATTCCTCCGTGACATGCGCGCGGCCGCGCAATCCGATAGCGACAACGCGGCAGATGCAGATGACAGCGAGCACTCCGGAGGCGATGACGTTGATTAGCCCGCACAAAACAGCAGCGCGCCGCGTGGCAGGTCGCCTGCTGGCCGCCTCCGTCCTCGCCGGTTCCATGCTGGTTGGCGGCTGCACGATTGGCGATGAAAACGGCGCCTCGAACGCGGACGGCACCGATTCCGCCGGCCCCGCGGCCACGTCGGATCCCGCTGATCACGCGGGGAAAGGTGGGGCCGGGGAGACATCGGCAAGCACGGCTTCCGATGCCGGCACCGGCTCGGCAGATAAGTCTTTCGAGCCCGACAAGGACGGCTTCGGCGCGGTCAGCGGCGAAAAGGACAGCTATATTGTCCCGGATGAGTCACCCCTGCCGCCGGGCACGGCACTGGATATCTCACCGGAAGAACCAACACCGGGTGAGTACTTCAACTTTCAGGTGTGCAGCGCCGCCTACTCCTTTAGCCTGCCGGATGGCCGGAAGTACGCGGTCACGGCATCGCACTGCGGAAAGGAAGGCGACACCGTGTGGGCAGGGCAGGAAAACCGCAAGTTCAAATACCCGGCCGAACCCATCGGGCATGTCGTCTACTCCGACCTGTACGCGGGGGAGTCCCACGACCTCGACGTCGCTCTCATCGAGCTGACGGGAGACGCCGAGTACTACACCCCGTCGTACTCAGACACGGCCGTCGCCGAGAGCCTGCGGAAATTGCCCGACGAGGTGTGCAAGCTGGGGCGCAGCACCGATATCACCTGCGGGAAGGTCACCGGGGATAAGGAAAAGGGGACGCTGAACACAAAGGAAGAAAAACTCGAGTCGACCTCTGCGCGCGCCCACATGTGCGCGAAGACGGGCGACTCTGGCGGACCCGTCTACACCGACGTGGACGGAATGCGCGTCATTGTCGGTATCGTTTCCGGCACCACCGAGAAACTCGGCGACGATGAGGAGTGCACGGCCGATCGCGACATCGGCCTGTCCTTTACCCCGATCGTGGACGTGCAGCGCGTCATCGAGGACCAGTTGGGCGAGACTGCCGGCCACCTCGTAGAAAACGAGGCCGCCTGATGCCTACTCCTGACTACATCCTCGATCTCCGCGAGCACGTGGGGAACAAGCAACTCTTCCTCCCCGCCTGCACCGCGATCATCCTCCGGCCGGTACCCGCGGGCGCGCCGATCTGGGAGGTGCCCAAGGTGCTCCTAGTCAAGCGTGCCGACAACGGTAGGTGGACCCCGGTCGCCGGGATCTGTGAGCCAGGTGAAGAGGTTTCCGAGACCGCCGTGCGTGAGACCAAGGAGGAAGTTGGACTCGACGCCACGGTGGAAGCTCTCCTCGGCGTGGGCAAAGTGGGGCCGGTGACCTACCCCAACGGCGACGAGTGCCTGTTCATGGACACCACGATGCGTCTGTCCGTGCCTCACGATGCCGAGCCGGTCATCAGCGACGAGGAAAACACGGAGGCCCAGTGGTTCTCCGTGGCCCAGCTGCCGGACTCCGTCGACCGCCGGGCTCGGCTGTGCATTGCCGATGGCGTGGCCCAGATGCGGCACCCCGCGGGTTTCAAGCCGCGGATGGGTTACCGCAAGCGCTAGGCCATTTCTGACCGCAGCGCTAGGCTAAACGTGACCTAGCGCCGCGGTTAGTTAGCAGTCAAAGTACATCTCGAACTCCTGCGGCGTCGGGGCGAGGCGCGCAGGGGTGATCTCGTGCTCGGTCTTGTACTGAATGTAGGACTCGATGAGATCCTCGGTGAACACGTCGCCTTCGGTGAGGAAGTCCATGTCGCCCTCTAGGGCCTTGAGCGAGGCATCCAGGGAGGTCGGCGCCTGCGGGATCGAGGCTGCCTCCTCCGGCGGGAGCTCGTAGAGATCCTTATCCACCGGGGCGTGCGGCTCGATGCGGTTCTTGATGCCGTCGATGCCGGCCATGAGCATGGCGGCAAATCCCAGGTACGGGTTGCCCGACGGGTCCGGCGCGCGGAACTCGATGCGCTTGGCCTTCGGGTTGGATCCGGTGATCGGGATGCGGATGGCCGCCGAGCGGTTGCGCTGCGAGTACACCAGGTTGATCGGCGCCTCGAAGCCCGGCACCAGGCGGTGGTAGGAGTTCAGCGTCGGGTTGGTGAAGGCGCAGACCGCGCCAGCGTGGGCGAGGATGCCGCCGATGTAGTAGCGCGCCATATCCGACAGGCCGGCGTACCCGGTCTCGTCGTGGAATAGCGGCGTGCCGTCCTTCCACAGCGACTGGTGCGCGTGCATGCCGGAGCCGTTGTCCCCGGCGAGCGGCTTCGGCATGAAGGTCGCGGTCTTGCCGTTCAGGTTGGCGGTCTGCTTGATGATGTACTTGAAGTCCTGAATGTCATCGGCCGCGTGCAGCAGGGTGTTGAAGCGGTAGTTGATCTCCTGCTGGCCGCCGGTGCCCACCTCGTGGTGGAAGCGCTCCAGCTGGAACCCGGCCTGCTTCAGATTCTGCGCCATCTGGTCGCGCAACTCCACCGTCTGATCGTAGGGCGCGACGGGGAAGTAGCCGCCCTTCAAGCGGTTCTTGTAGCCCAGGTTGCGGAAGCCGTCCGTGGTGGTCTCCGCGCCGCGGTTCCACCAGCCCTCGTCGGAATCCACCGAGTAGAACTGCGCGTGGGTGTCCGTCTGGTAGCGCACCGAGTCGAAGACGTAGAACTCGGCCTCCGCGCCGAAGTTGCAGGCATCGGCGATGTCGGTCGAGACCAGGTACTCCTCAGCCTTGCGCGCGATGTTGCGCGGATCGCGGGAGAACGGCTCGAGGGTGAACGGGTCGTGGACGAAGAACTTCATGTTCAGCGTCTTGGCCGTGCGGAACTGGTCGATGCCCGCAGTTTTCACATCCGGCAGAAGGGTCATGTCGGATTCTTCGATGGTGGTAAATCCACGAATCGACGAACCGTCGAAAGCGAGGCCTTCCTCCGCAGCATCCTCGGTGAACTCGGAGGCCGGGATGGTGAAGTGGTGCTCGCTGCCGGGGACGTCCGTGAACCGGATATCGACGAACTCCACGTCTTCATCGGCGATGAATTTGACGACGTCCTGGACGGTTTCGAAGGACACAATGGCTCCTTGAGGGGTGTCGCGGAAATGCTTCTTTCCCTAGGGTACTAGTCCCGCCGTGTCCCACAGGAATCCCGGAGTCCGCTTTTCGCGCGGCGTTTCGCGCGCGCTAAGTTAAGGGGTATGGCTCAACCGAAGCGCACGTGGCTCGATGGCCCGAACATTCCGGGAGAATACGAAGACCCCGACGCGCCAGCCCGCTGGCCGGGAGAGAAGCTGGGGTTACCGCAAAGTGGCTCCGGCTCTCTCGCCCCCGTGGGCAGGCGCGCACTCGCCGTGCTCATCGACTGGATCCTGGCCGCGCTGGTCGCCAGCGTGATCGTCCACCTCACGCCGGTCTTCGGCGGGCAGGCGCTCGTCGGTTACCTGGTCTGGGTGCTTATCGGCATCGTCACCGGTTGGTTGTTCGCCCGCACCCCGGGGATGATGGCGCTCGGCATGGGAGTCGCCCGGTTGGATAACCCCGGCGAGCGCGTCGGCTTCTGGCGCGCGGCCGTGCGCACCATCCTCACCGCGTTCTTCTTCCCGGCCGCCATGGTGGACTCGGATGGTCGCGGGATCCACGACCGCGCCACCGGCACGGTGGTTATCAACGCATAAGAAAAAGGGCGGGCCTTTCGTGGCCCGCCCTTTTTTGAACGCATAGGGGATAAGACCCTACTTCTTCTTCTTGTTCTGCCGCGCCGCTGCCCGGCGCATCCGGCGGTTCATACCGGCAGGGTTCTTTGCCTGCTGCGGCATCGGCCCCTTGGGCATGCCCGGCATTTGGCCTGGGAGGGCGTCCATGGCCTCGATGCGGCGCGCGGTCTCGTAGACCTCGTCCTTGTTGTAATTGCGCGGCAGGCGCATGATGTGGCTGCGCAGCTTGCTCACCGGCACTTCGCCCTCGCCGTGGCCGACGAAAACCTCGTAGATGGGAACGCCCGCCACCAGCTTGTCCACGCGCTTCTTCATCTGGTTGATGGTGGGGCGCAGACGCTTCTGGTCGCCCTCGCCGACGAAGATGACGCCCGGGTTACCGATGACGCGGTGCACCAAATCCTGCTGCTTGGTCACGCCGACACCCGGCTCGACCTTCCACGCCACGCCCATGGTGTTGCGCAGCTGCTGCTCGAGCGCCCAGCCGGCGACGCCCGGCTTGTCCTCGACCTGCTTGTACATGTCCCGTTCGAGGCGGCGGGTAAAGATGAACATCGCCAAGGCGAAGCCGATGACCAGACCGATGGGCAGCATGAACCACTGCCCGTGGAACAGCCAGCCGATCAGGAAGAAGACAAGGCCCACGCCCAAAATGGCGGCAAGCATCAGCGGGATCAGCGCCTTGTCCTGCTTGCGCTGCATGTTGAATGCTTGCCACATCTGGGAACGCTGCTGCTTGTTGCGCTCGCGCTTGGCCAGCTTTTCGCGTTTCTTCGCCGCTTTTAACGCGGCCTTATCTTCGCCTTTTGCCATGTCTTACACCTTAAAGGAGGGGTGGGGGAATGGAAAACGTTGCGCCTGCAGGGCAGAGCCTTAGCGGATAGCAGTAATCGCCGACGGTTTCTTCGGCTTTTGGCCGGCGCCCTTTTCAGATCCCGTGGAGGAATTCTTCGCCCGCGAGGTCACCGGGGTTTCCTTCGTGGGGCCGTACTTGTCCAGCAGGGTCGACGCCTCCTGAGCGGTGGCGCCCTGCGAGGTCTCGGCGAGGTGCTTGAGGTTGTCCGGCAGCTCCAAGCCACGCTTTTCCATTGCCTGCACGTACAGGCGGCCGGCGCGGTAGGAAGAACGCACCAGCGGACCCGACATGACACCGCCGAAGCCTAAGCTCTTGGCCAGCTTCGCGTGGGCGACGAACTCCTCCGGGCGGACCCAGCGCTCGATGGGGTGGAAGCGCGGTCCAGGGCGCAGGTACTGCGTGATGGTGATGATGTCGCATCCCGCCGAGCGCAGATCCTTGAGCGCCTCCTCGATTTCTTCCTGCGTCTCACCCATGCCGAGGATCAGGTTGGACTTGGTAATGAGGCCGAAGTCGTGGGCCTGACGGATGACGTCGAGGGAGCGCTCGTAGCGGAACGCCGGGCGAATGCGGCGGAACAGGCGCGGCACGGTCTCCAAGTTGTGCGCGAAGACCTCGGGGCGCGCCTCGAAGACCTCTTCCAGTAGATCCGGCTTGCCGGAGAAGTCCGGGGTGAGGTTTTCTACGCCGGTGTGCGGATTCAGCTCGTGGATCTTGCGCACAATTTCCGCGTACAGCCAGGCGCCCTCATCCGGCAGATCGTCGCGGGTCACGCCGGTGATGGTCGTGTAGTTAAGGTCCATTTCCTGGATGTTTTCGGCGACGCGGCGCGGCTCGTCGCGGTCGAGCGGATCCGGCTTGCCGGTCTTAATATCGCAGAAGTCGCAACGGCGCGAGCAGAAATTGCCGCCGATAAGGAAGGTGGCCTCGCGAGACTCCCAGCATTCGTGGATATTGGGACACCCTGCCTCCTGGCAGACCGTGTGCAGATTGGCCCCGCGCACGCGGTTTTTCATGTCTTCGTAACCGGGGCCAGTGCGCACCTGGTTACGAATCCACCGTGGCTTTTGCTCGATGGGCGATTCCGAGTTCTTCTTCTCGATGCGGAGAAGCTTGCGTCCTTCAGGCTTAACAGTCACGTCGATCACACTACGCTTTACTCATCACTGGGTCTAAATGCTGGACAGGGTAATCAATTCTGCTGGTCACGCTCGCGCCGGCGCGCGTTATCCACCTTCGTCGGATCGGGGGCTGAGGCGAACGTGTGGTCCGCGACAATCATGCGGCCCTCCAGGGCGTCAGCCAATGCATCGAGAAGCAACGGCTCCGCCTCCGCCATGTCGATGTGTCGGCCGGTTTCGAGCGACAGGGTGGTCACGTCGGCATCGTCAATCCCGCAGGCGACGATGTAGTCGTAGTACTCGAGGGTGTTATCGCAGTTGAGCGCAAGCCCGTGCATGGTCACCCCGCGCGTAATACGGATCCCCAGCGCCGCGATCTTCCGGTCGCGCGTTGGGGCCTGCGGGTCGGCGGCCGGGGTCGTGGAAGGCACCCACACGCCCGAGCGGCCATCGATACGCCCGGCGGTCGTGACCCCCAGCTGCCGCACCGTATGGATGGTGGCCTCCTCGAGCCGGCGGACGTAGTCCACCACGTCGATGGGCTGCGCCAGCTTGACGATGGGGTAGACCACCAGCTGCCCCTCGCCGTGCCAGGTGATGCGCCCGCCGCGATCCACGGTGATAACCGGCAGATCGTTGGTAGGCATATCGCTGGGCTGGGTGCGCTTACCTGCGGTGTAGATGTTGGGGTGCTCGACCACCAAGAGCGTGTCTGGAATGTCCCCGCGGGCGCGCTGGGCGGCGAGGTCTGCCTGGAGATCCCACGCCTCGCGGTAGTCCATCCGGCCCAAGCGGCGGATCTCTAACGGTTCCGCATCCGCGCGGATTGATTTTTCTGCCGGAAAGAACGGATCGCGCGGGGCAGTGGTGGGTTTTTCCACTCGTGGGCGGGTGTGGTCACTCATGAAACTCCAGGGGTTTGCTGTTGTGCGGTGCGGAACGCGCGTTCCCCACTCGGATTTCCAACGCGCGGTTACGACTCGGCGCTACCGAGTGCAACGCAACGGGCGGGCGGGAAAATTCCCTGGTGTGGGAGTTCCCGCCCGCCCGCGAAGAGGTGGGTGCGCCTGCGCGCAGGCAGAGCGCGCGTTTTACAGGCCGTTGGCGGCGGCGTAGTCGGCGGCGTTGGACAGCTCGCCGGCCTCAGAGACCTCGACCTCGTAGAGCCAGCCTTCGCCGAACGGGTCGTTGTTGATGACGGCGTAGTCATCGTGGACGTCCTCGTTGACCGCGGTCACCGTGCCGGACACCGGGGCGTAGAGGTCGGAAACGGACTTGGTGGACTCCACCTCGCCGGCCTGTTCGCCAGCGGTGATGGTGTCGCCGACCTCCGGCAGCTCGGCAAAGACGACCTCACCGAGGCGGTCGGTGGCCACAGAAGTGATACCGACGCGCACGGTCTTGCCGGCGAGATCCTCATCGGCGGCGGCGTTGATCCACTCGTGATCCTCGGAGTAGGCGTAGTTCTCGGGAAGATTCGACATCGTCTTATCCTTTCCAAACGTCATGCGCGGGCCACCGGCCAGTGGGGCGGTAGATAGGAGGCTTATCCGCGCATAATCTTAGCTAGTTTTACTTTTCGCGTTTGTAAAACGGCGTTTCCGTCACCGTGAAGGGGTAGCGCTTGCCGCGGATGTCCGCCTCGACCTCATCGCCGGGCTTTAGGTCTGCCGCGGTATCGATGAGAGCCAAGGCCACGGGGTGGCCCAGCGAGGGCGACGGCTGCCCAGAGGTGACGGTGCCGACCTTCTTGTCGCCGACGTACACCTCCGCGTCCCCGCGGGCGGCGCGGCGCTGGTCGGACTCCAAGCCCGTGATGGCAACCGCCGGGCCCTCCGCTGCGCGCTGACGGATGACATCCGCGCCGACGAAGTCGGCCTCCTTCTTTGCAAATGCGCGGGACATCCCGGCTTCCACCGGGGTGATGTCGCGGGAGAGCTCGTTGCCGTAGAGCGGCATGCCGGCCTCGAGGCGCAGCGAGTCGCGGGCGGCGAGCCCACACGGCTTGATGTCATACTCCGCGCCCGCCTTGAGCAGTTCGTCCCACAGGTCTGCGGCGTCGGAGTTGTAGACGATGAGCTCGAAGCCGTCCTCGCCGGTGTAACCGGTGCGCGCGATGACGGCGAACTTGCCGGCTACCTTGCCCAGCGTCGCGGCGTAGTAAGGCAGCTCAGCCACCGCATCCTGCTTGTTGTCTTCGACCAGCGGCACGAGGACCTCCACAGCCTTCGGGCCCTGCACGGCGATGAGCGCGACGTCGCGTGACTCGTCCTTCAGATCCACATCGAAGTCGGCGGCGCGCTCCTCCAGCGCCGCAAACACGGTCTCGGCGTTGGAGGCGTTGGGGACCACGAGGAATTTCTCGTCCTCGATGCGATAGGTGATGAGGTCATCGATGATCCCGCCGTCTTCTGCGGCGATCATCGAGTACTTCGCCTTACCCACCTTGAGCGGCTCGAAGTTGGAGATGAACGCGTAAGACAAAAACTTCGCGGCGTCGGCGCCGTTGACCCAGATTTCGCCCATGTGGGAAAGGTCGAACAGGCCGACGGAGGTGCGAACGGCGCGGTGCTCTTCGAGCTCGTTGTCGTACTTCAGCGGCATATTCCAGGGGCCGAAGGCGGTGAAACTAGCGCCCAGCTTCTCGTGCTCTGCATGCAGCGGCGAGTGCAGTAGGTCAGACATGGTGAAAGTAGATCCTTCCGTTTCGGTTAGTTATCGGCAGGGGAGTCGTCCGTTGCCGGCGAGGAGAACTCGAAAGCCTCCGGCGGCGGGCAGGCGCACACGAGGTTGCGGTCGCCGTAGGCCTCGTCGATGCGGCGCACCGGCGGGAAGTACTTGTAGTTGCGCAGGGAGTCCACGGCCCAGGAGGCCTTCTCGCGGCCGAAGGCATAGTCCCAGGAGTCGCTGGAGACGGACTCGGCCGTGAACGGGGCGTGGTGGATGACCGAGTCTTCGTAGGCAACCTTGCCGTCGATAATTTCCTGAATCTCCGCGCGGATGGTCTCCATCGCCTCGATGAAGCGCTTCAGCTCCCCGAGGTCTTCCGATTCGGTCGGCTCGAACATCAGCGTGCCCGCGACCGGGAAGGCCAGGGTGGGGGCGTGGAAACCGAAGTCGATGAGGCGCTTGGCCACGTCGGCGGCCGTCACACCCGAAGCATCTGTGAGCTCGCGCAGGTCAAGGATGCACTCGTGGGCCACGAGCCCCTTGTTGCCCGTGTAGAGCACGGGGAAGGAGTCGTTGAGTCGGTGAGCGACGTAGTTGGCGCCGAGAATGGCGTGCGCGGTGGCCTGCTTGAGGCCCTCGGCTCCGGCCATGGCCAAATACGCCCACGAGATCGGCAAGACGCCGGCGGAACCGTAGCGCGCAGCAGTAATGGGCACACCCGTTCCCACCGGGGCGGGCTCGGCCGGGTTTACCGACGGGTCCGCAGCGTCGCTCGGCAGGAACGGCACGAGGTGCTGAGCAACCGCCACCGGGCCGATACCCGGGCCGCCGCCACCGTGCGGGATGGTGAACGTCTTGTGTAGGTTGAGGTGGGAGACGTCGCCGCCGATCTTGCCCAGCTGCGTCCAGCTCGACAGCGCGTTCATGTTCGCTCCGTCGATGTAGACCTGACCGCCGGTGGCGTGGACCTTCTCGCACACCTCGCGGACCTCCGGGTCGAACACGCCGTGGGTGGACGGGTAGGTGATCATGATGCCGGCGATGTGCTCGCCGTGCTGCGCGATCTTCTCGTCCAGGTCAGCGGTATCAATGGAACCGTCATCTGCCGTCTTGACCACGGCGACGCGCAGGTTTGCCAGCGTCGCCGAAGCCGCGTTCGTACCGTGCGCCGATGCCGGAATCAGGATGATGTCACGCTCGTTATCGCCGTTGGCCACGTGGTAGCGGCGGATGGCCAGAAGACCCGACAACTCGCCCTGGGAGCCCGCGTTCGGCTGGATGGACACCTTGGCGTAGCCGGTCAGTTCGGCGAGCCAACCCTCGATTTCGGCGATGAGCTCGCTCCAGCCCGCAGTGGTCTCTTCCGGGGCAAAGGGGTGGATGTTGGCGAATTCCGGCCAAGAAATCGGTTCCATGGCCGCCACCGGGTTGAGCTTCATGGTGCACGAACCCAGCGGGATCATCGAGCGATCCAGCGCAAGGTCCTTGTCCGAGAGCTTGCGCAGGTAGCGCATCATCTGCGTCTCGGAATGGATGGAATTGAAGATGTCGTGGGTCAGGATGTCGTCGTCGCGGGTGAGCTCCGCCGGAACGACATCGCCAGTGTTCGCCCCCGTTGCGTCAACGTTCGTGGCGCCGAACGCCGCTGCCAGTACTTCCACGTCGGCGGCGGTGGCGGACTCGCCGAAGGACACCGAGACCTCGTCGTCCCCGATGGTGCGCACGAGGTAGCCCTTGCCCTGTAGCTCCTGCGCGATCTGCGCCGCGTTCACTCCGGTGACGGTCACCGTGTCGAAGAATGCGTCTGCCACGGTGTCATTGCCCGCTGCCTTGACGGCGGCGTGGAAGGAAGCGGCGAGGGAGTGCACGCGCTTGGCGATGTCCCGAAGTCCCCGCGGCCCGTGGTAGACGGCGTACATGGACGCGACGTTGGCCAGAAGCGCCTGCGCGGTGCAGATGTTGGAGGTGGCGCGCTCGCGGCGGATGTGCTGTTCACGGGTCTGCAGTGCCAAGCGGTACGCGGGCCGGCCCTGTGCATCAACGGATACGCCCACGATACGGCCGGGGATCTGTCGCTTGCGCTTCTCGGCCACCGCGATGTAGGCGGCGTGGGGGCCGCCGAAGAAGAGCGGCACACCGAAACGCTGGGTGGAGCCGACCGCGATGTCGGCGCCGAGATCGCCCGGGGACTTCAGGTGCACCAGGGACAGCGGGTCGGCCACGACTGCGGCCAGCGCCCCGCGCTCGTGGGCCTCTTTGATCGCCTTCGTCGGGTCGGCGATGTCGCCCTTAGTACCCGTGTAGGCGACGACGACGCCTACGATGTCTTCGCCGACGATGCCCTGCGAGGCGTCGGTAATTTCCACCTCGAGCTCGATCGCCCGGGCGCGTTCGGCGGCGACGGCAAGAACCTGCGGGTGGAGGCGGGAGTCCAGCACGACGCGGCGTCCCTTCTTCACCGCGCGCGACATGAGCCCGACCGCCTCGGCGACGGCACTGGCTTCATCGAGAAGCGAGGCGTTAGCCACCGGCAGCCCGGTGAGATCCTGGATCATGGTCTGGAAGTTCAACAGCGCTTCCAAACGCCCCTGGGAAATCTCCGGCTGGTACGGCGTGTAGGCGGTGTACCAGCCTGGATCCTCCAGCAGGCCGCGGCGGATGACCGCTGGGGTGATGGTGTCGGAGTAGCCCTGGCCGTAAAAGGACTTCAGCACCGTGTTGCGGCTGGCCAACTCGCGCAGGCGTTCCTGCGCGGCAGTTTCCGTCAGCGCTTCCGGCAAGTCAGGCAGATTCTCTGCCTGGATGGAGTCGGGGATGGCGGTCTTCACTAGGTCCTCGACGGAGTCGTAGCCGACTTCAGCGAGCATTTCCTCGCGCTCAGCTGCATCCGGTCCGAGGTGGCGGGAGATAAATTCCATGTGTCTGAACTCCTTGCATTGCGGCGGATTAAGCCATACCTAATCAAGTATATGGCTCACAGTTGCCGCTCGAAGCCGTTTTGTTCACACGCTCGGTGCTCCCGCCCCAACGGGCACCGAGAGGCGTGAGGGGGGAGTGGCGAGGAGGGCGCGGGTGGCGCTGCAAACACAAAAAGGGGCCCGGCACCGAGCGCGTACTGCACGCAATCGATGCCGGGCCCTGGGGCAGGGCCGTCAGGAACGGTTAGAGCTCGAGGTCAGACTCGAAGTTTGCGGTCTCCAGGCGGTCCTTAATGGTGGTCACGAAGCGACCGGCGTCCGCACCGTCCACGACCTGGTGGTCGTAGGTGAACGGCAGGTAGCACATCTGGCGGATGGCGATGGCGTCCTGGCCGTCCTCGGTGACAACCACCGGGCGCTTGGTGATGACGCCGGTGCCCAGGATGCCGGCCTGCGGCGGCACCATGATCGGGGTGTCCAGCAGCGCGCCCTCGGAGCCGATGTTGGTCACGGTGAAGGTAGCACCGGTGAGATCGTTCGGCTTCAGCTTGTTGTTGCGGGCCTTATCGGCCAGCTCAACAATCGCCTTGGCAATCTCCGGCAGGGACATGTCCTGCGCCTTGTGGATGACCGGGGTGAGCAGGCCACGCTCGGTGTCAACGGCGATAGCGACGTTGACGTCCTCGTGGTAGGTCATCTCCTTGGTGTCCGGGTTGTAGGACGCGTTGACGTTCGGGTGGGAGACCAGCGCCTCGACGGTGGCCTTCACGATGAACGGCAGGTAGGAGAGGTTGGCGCCGTGCTTGTCGATGAACGCCTGCTTCGCTTCCTTACGCAGCGCCGCGATGGCGGTCATGTCGACTTCCTGGGTGTGGGTCAGCTGCGCGGACACCTGCAGGGACTCGACCATCTTCTTCGCGGTGATCTCGCGAATGCGGTTGACCTTCTGGGTGGTGCCGATGAGCTCCTGCTTGGCCGGGTCGACCGACTTGGTGGACCAGTTGGCGCGCGGGCCGGCGTCCTTCTCGGACTTGCCGGAGCCCTGCGGGGCCTCGCCCTCACCAGCGGCGACGAGCACGTCCTGCTTGCGGATGCGTCCGCCCACGCCGGTGCCCTCAACGGAGGAGAGGTCGACGCTGTGCTTTTCCGCCAGCTTGCGCACCAGCGGGGTGACGTACGGGACGTTATCGCCGTTGTTCACCTTGGCAGATGCCTTCTTATCGTCCGCCTTTTCCGCAGACTTTTCGTCCTCGGCGTCGACGTCCTTGGCCTTTTCCTGGTCGCTGGACTCTTCGGTCTTTTCGACCTTCTCTTCGGAGTCGTCCTTCTTGTCAGCGTCCTTGGACTCAGCGTCGTCGTCGTCGGACTTCTTCTCGTCCTTGGACGGCGCCGCGCCATCGCCAATGCGGGCGATGACATCGCCGACGTCGACGGTGTCGTCTTCCTCGGCCAGGATTTCCTGCAGAACGCCGGCGACCGGGGACGGGACCTCGGTGTCGACCTTGTCGGTGGAGACCTCGAGCAGCGGCTCGTCGACGGAGACCTCGTCGCCGACTTCCTTCAGCCACTGGGTAATGGTGCCCTCGGTGACGGACTCGCCGAGCTCCGGCATGGTCACGTCGGAAGAACCTTCGCTGGAGCCCTTATCGGAGCCAGACTCGGATGCGGAGCTGGACTCTTCCTTTTCGGAATCCTTCGACTCAGTGTCCTTGGACTCGGACGCCTTGGAGTCCTCATCTGCCTCGTCAGCCTCGTCAGACTCATCAGCGGAGGAGTCGTCGGATTCGTCTGCAGCAGCGTCGCCGTCGCCAACCACAGCGATGACCGCGCCGACGTCGACGGTGTCGTCTTCTTCAGCCTTAATCTCGAGCAAGGTACCTGCGACCGGGGACGGAACCTCGGTGTCGACCTTGTCGGTGGAGACCTCGAGCAGCGGCTCGTCGACCTCGATGGTGTCGCCGACTTCCTTCAGCCACTGGGTAATGGTGCCCTCGGTGACGGACTCACCGAGCTCCGGCATCTCGACGTTGGTGCCGGAGGCGGAACCGGAAGACTTCTTCTTTGCAGGCTTGTCTTCGTCCGCAGAATCCTTGTCGGACGAGTCTGCGTCCTTCTCCTCGGCAGCGGAGTCGTCTTCGGCGTCGTCGCTGTCGGAGTTCTCGTCCTTTTCGTCAGCGTCGCCGATCACGGCGATAACGGAGCCGACGTCGACGGTGTCATCCTCGTCGGCCTTCAGCTCCAGGAGGGTGCCGGAAACAGGGGAGGGAACCTCGGTATCGACCTTGTCGGTGGAGACCTCGAGCAACGGCTCGTCGGCTTCAACGGTGTCGCCGCCTTCCTTCAGCCACTGGGTAATGGTGCCTTCGGTAACGGATTCGCCCAGCTCGGGCATTTCAACGGAGTGCGCCATGAGTGTTAAGACTCCTCTAACGTCGGAAAATAATACGGAAGGTTCAAGACTATCTTACAGGTCACCAACTTACTCCGCGCCGCAATGGTGTAGGCGCTTCCCCGCGAGGTCACGGCTATAGACTGATACCCCGTGTTCAACTTCTTCCGTCGCTCCGCAAAGTCCCCACTGCGCCCGCCGCGGGCTCCCGGTGACACCATCCGCGAAGCCGATGCGCACGCTCTTCGTCGATGGGCGGCGGGGCGCGCATTCGTGGAAGCATTCGTCGAGCCGGAGACCGTGATCAACGAGATGTCGGTCGTGCTTATTGACGAAGAAGGCGATTTCATCCGCCGGCCCATTGGCGGGCCGCGGGGAATCGACGCGCTTGCCCGGTTACTCGGATGCCCGGTCTACGACGTCGAAGAAACCGGTTATCCCCAACGCATGCGGGAAAAGATGGAACGCGACCGCATCCTGCGCAAACGGCGCGAACAACGCGAACGCCGCGCCCGTTTCGAGCGCGGCGAAAACCCCGGTCCGGCGTTTTAACTACTTATTCTGCGGCGTCGCGGTCCGCGATCTTGCGCAGGGTAGCGAGGATGGTGCGGGTAGGAACGCCCGTGGCGCGCTTCGGGTGGTAGCCACGGGGGCCGCCGCCGTTCCACGCCGGTCCGGCGACGTCGATGTGAGCCCAATCGACTTCGTCGCCCACAAACCGGCTCAGGTAAGTGGCGGCGTATTCCATTCCGCCTTCCCGCTTGGCGTTGATGTTGCGGATGTCCGCCACGGCGGACTTCACGTCCTCCTCGTGCTCTTCCAACAGCGGCATCGCCCAGGCGCTCTCTCCCACGGAGCGCCCCGTGGCAGCAACCTGATCGCGGAACTCGTCGGTGCCCATGACACCGGCGGTGCGATCGCCCAAAGCCACCATCTGCGCACCGGTGAGCGTGGCGGTGTCGATGAGGAAAGTCGGATCGTCTTCACAGGCACGCGCAATGGCGTCGGCCAAGACGACGCGGCCCTCCGCATCGGTGTTGAGGATCTCGGAGGTGATCCCGCCGTAGTGGGTAATGACGTCGCCCGGGCGGGTAGCGCTACCGGACGGCATGTTTTCCGCCAACGGCAGGGTAGCGGTGATGGGAACCGGCAGCTGCAGGCGCGCGGCGGCGATGATTGCCGCGGCCACGGCCGCGGAGCCGCCCATGTCCATCACCATGTCCCACATGCCGGAGCCAGGCTTGAGGGAAATGCCGCCGGTGTCGAACGTGATTCCCTTGCCCACAAGCGCGACGGTGTCCGAGTTAGCGGGAGCGTCCGGCGCCCACTTCAGGCGCACCAACCGCGGCGGGCGGGTGGAGCCACGGCCGACCGCGAGGATGCCGCCGTAGCCCTGGCGGGACAGCTCTACCTCGTCGAGGAGCTCCACCTCGATGCCGACGGCCTCGGCCTCCTTCTTCAGAAACGCCGCGTAGGTCTCCGGGTACAGCTCGTTGGAGGGAGTATTCACCAAGTCGCGAGCCATGGCGGTGGCTTCCGCGGCAATACGAGCGGCTTCGAATTCGGCGCGGGAGTCCTCAGTGTCTTCGGTAATGAAGACAAAGCGTGCCTTCGCGGCGGACTCTTCCTTATCTTCCCCCGTATTTGCGGGGGTGTGGATGCCCGCGTAGCGGTAACCACCCAGCAGGACGCCTTCGACAGCCGGGGCCAGCCCGAATTCAGGCAGGGTAGTCGTCACGGTCAGAGGCGCACCCTGCGCCTTAGCCACGTCGTGGGCGGCGCGGGAGGCAGCGCCGGCGGCGCGGCGCACGGTTTCCGAATCGACCTGAGCGGCATCCCCGAGACCGACGGCGATGAGGGTGGCCACCGGGGCATCGGCAGGCGCCGGCACGACGGACACCTTTTCCGCGGCTCCAGAGGCACCAACGGCGCGCAACGAGCGGTAAATAGATTCAGTCAGCGCCCCCGGCAGTGCATCGCTAGCCGGAACTTCGAGTTCCCCGTCGCCGGTGAAGACCGGAATCAACAGAGCATCAGTTGCGTCAGCGGCAGGTTCGGACGCAGCGGTGGGCAGCGCGGAAGCCACATCGACTGCGGGTAGGTAGCCCCGAGCAGGGAGTTCGCCCGTGGCTGCAGCTGGGTTCTGGTCCGTAGTCATGAAAACCTCCTTGTGCTAAGCCCGCGCCGGTGAGGCGGGCGGTGACGGTTCCGGGGCAAGGCCCGGTGCCTCCCCGGTTAGGTCATTACTGTACTGATTAGCCGGACACGTGTGACCGAAATCCGCGTACATTGGCATCCATGGCACAGCTTGATTACACGATTAACCGCACTGACAATCCCGTAAGCGACGAGCGCCGGAAGGAGATCCTCTCCGATCCCGGCTTCGGCGTGTACCACACCGACCACATGGTCACGATCGACTGGAACGAGGACGACGGCTGGCACAATGCGCAGGTGACCGCCTACGCGCCGCTGGAGCTCGAGCCGAACACCTCGGTCTTCCACTACGGTCAGGCGATCTTCGAAGGCATCAAGGCGTACCGCCAGCCGGATGGGACCATCAAGACGTTCCGCCCGGAGCAGAACGCCCGGCGTTTCCAGCACTCCGCTGAGCGCTTGGCTATGCCGCAGTTGCCGGAAGACGAGTTCATCAACTCCCTGGCACAGCTGGTGGACGTGGACCAGGCATGGGTTCCGGAAGCCGGTGGCGAGGATTCCCTCTACCTGCGCCCGTTCATGATCTCCACCGAGTCTTCCCTGGGCGTAAAGCCGTCTAGCACCTACCGCTACGTGGTCATGGCCTCCCCGGCGGGCGCATACTTCGAGGGTGGAGTGAAGCCGGTGTCGGTGTGGATCTGCGAAGACTATGTCCGTGCCGCGCCGGGCGGGACTGGCGATGCCAAGTTTGCCGGCAATTACGCCGGCTCGCTCTTGGCGCAGCAGCAGGCTTCCGAAAAGGACTGCGACCAGGTGGTCTGGCTCGACGCCATCGAGCGCGACTACATCGAGGAGCTCGGCGGCATGAACCTGTTCTTCGTCTACGGCACGGGCAACGACGCCAAGATTGTCACCCCGGAGCTGTCTGGTTCCCTCCTCGCGGGCATCACCCGTGATTCCCTTCTGCAGGTGGCCAAGGACTCCGGCTACGAAGTCGAGGAGCGGCGCATCACCAAGGAAGAGTGGAAGGAAGCTGCCGAGTCCGGTGAGATGTCCGAGACTTTCGCTTGTGGCACTGCGGCCGTGATTACCCCGGTAGGTGTCGTCCGCAGCAAGGACGGCGAGTTCACCATCAACGACAACGAAGCCGGCGACATCACGATGGGGCTGCGGGAAAAGCTCACCGACATCCAGCGCGGTGAAGCCGCAGACAACCACGACTGGCTGCACACCCTGGTGAGCTAGTCACTACTGAGAGCGCTCGCCGTCTCGATGGCCGTATTGATCATCGGGAGGGCGAGCAGCGCACCGATATCCAAATCCGCGCGCACATCGAGCTCCAACAGGGGGCTGACGCCTAGTTCGCGGATGGCTATCCGGTGCGCCGGATCGTGGCTGCTGCCGGTGGCCAACACCCAGTCGGCGCAGCCGCGGTGGAGGCGATCTGCGAAGACGGCGGCGGTGGTAGTCACCATGCCGTCCACGATGACTGGCGTCCGGCGAGCGGCAGCCCGCGCCGTGAGCGCCATGAGGGCGACAATTTCGGGGGAACCGACGCGACGGAGAAGGTCGGCAGGAGTTGAGTGCGTGGGGCCGGGAGTTTGCCCGGCGCCAGGGGTGTTCCCGGCGCCAGGGGCGTTCCCGGCCTCGGGGGAGTTCGCGGTTGCGGGGGAGGCGAAGCGGGCGCGAAACATTGCGTCGCGGATGATGGTAACCGTGGCTTTCCAGGCGGCATCGTCACGCGCGGCGGTTGGCCCCGTGCCCACGATCGCGACCGGTTCGGTGCGGGTGAGCGCGCCCATCAGCGCGGCGGCGGTGACTGCGCTTGCGGATCCGAAGGTCAGGGGAATTAGCGCCTGCGCGCCGGAATCAATAGCGGTGTCGGCGGCGGACGCCCCGATTTCTACTGCGCGGTCGTAAGTCGCTTCATCCATCGCGTCCGCCGCATCGATGCTGCCCGCCGGGGTAGTGGTCCATTCGTCGATGAGCTGCAGGTGCGCCCCCGCTGCGCGCACTGCGCCGGCTATCGGACCGGAGTGCGAGCGCAGCTCATTAGTCCAGTTCTCCACGTCGGTCGCGGTGGTTTCCGTCGCCCGCGCGCCGGCGACGTCGCGGTCGGCGCATCCATGCACTCCGGGGATGGCAATCGCATGGACATCGTCAAGCACGTGCGGCGGGGCCGCGGATTGGGCCCCGGCGATCCAGGACGCCACCTCCGCAAGGCGCCCCAAGGAACGGCCGCGGGCAGTGCCGCGTAGTTGCTCGGTGAAAGCTGCGCGGGTGTGGTGGTCAAAGTCCGCGGCGGTCATCTGTTCCATCGTCTACTGCTTTTCTGCCTCGGCGGGGTGTGGTGTAAGCGGAGATTAGACGTCAGCGCCGCGCTCAACCTGCGGGCGCGGGGTGCGCCAACGGCGCGGCTGGGTAGCGCGCATGAACGCGTAGTACCCCAGCGAGAAACCGGTATCGGTCGTTTTCGGGAACTTCTGGCGCACGGCCTTGTTCGCGCGCCGGCCGAGGATGATGCCCTCTACCGTCACGGTGATGATAAAGGCCATCGCCACGATCGTGGCGATCTGGGAAACGCGAGGCGCGATGTTGCCCAAGAAAAGGATGAGCAGCATGACCAACGCGGCCGGCATCGTCCACTCCAGTACGTAGCGGTGCGCGTCGACGTAATCGCGGACGTAGCGCCGCACCTCGCCCTTGTCGCGGGCCATGAGGTAGCGCTCGTCGCCGGCTGCCATCTTTTCCTGCGCGTTGCGGCTGCGTTCGCGGTTCTCCGCGCGCTCCTGGCGCTTGTAGTCCTTCCACTCTTCCTTGGACATGGAAGCCTTCAGCTCCTTGCGGTGCTGATGTTGCTGCGCAGGCGAGAGCTTGTTGGGGTCGCGCTGCACGCCCTTAGCGCGCTCTTGGTCCTTTCGCTTTGGGGTAGGGCGCCCCTTCGGCGGGGTGTAGCCACCGGTGTGGTGGGTGGGGCGGTCGCTGGAGGCGGAGCTGTTGCTTGCCGATGCCCCAGCGTCGCCGCCGCGTGCCGATGCGTCTGCGGCATCGCCGCGCTTATCCTCGTCGCGCGAAAGCGGGCGCGCTACGCCTTGAGATTCCTTGTTCTTCCACGGGAGTTTCACGTTGCTTAGATTACAAGGTCAGGGGGTGGTGATGGCCAACTGGGAATAGGCCAGGGGACAATGGGGTTGAGGAAAACGTAGTGGGGAAGACGTCATCTTCCCTCAAGCGGGTGGCCGCGCGTACTGTGGTGCCTGGAAACTATTTTGGACGTTCCTACTGACTACAAGGAGTAACTATGACAGCCCCAGCTTCTGCTACTGGTGTCATCCTTACTGATGCAGCAGCCGCGAAGGCGAAGTCGCTGCTCGATCAGGAAGGACGCGAAGATCTGTCCCTGCGCATCGCTGTGCAGCCGGGCGGCTGCGCCGGCCTGCGCTACCAGCTTTACTTCGACGATCGCTCCCTAGACGGCGACAAGGTCGACGAGGTCGGCGGCATCAACTTGGTCGTGGACAAAATGTCCCTGCCGTACCTCAGCGGCGCGAAGATCGATTTCGCGGACACCATCGAGGCACAGGGTTTCACCATCGATAACCCGAACGCCACTGGCTCCTGCGCTTGCGGCGACTCCTTTAACTAAATAGTCTGCGGCCGCAGCTTGGCCGTAGCACGCGTAAAGCCCCTCGGCACCCAGCGAGTTTTCCGTCTCGCGGGGCCCGAGGGGCTTTTTGCTTACGCTGCGTAGGTGGTGGGTCCTAGAGACGCACCGGGTAATCGCGCTCTTCGATCTGCGGGTCGATGCGGTCTTCAACGAAGATGCCGTGCCAGATCATGAAGGACAGAACCGTCCACAGGCGACGGGAGTGATCGGAGACGCCATCGCGGTGCTCGCGCAGCATCTCGAGGACTTCCTTCTTGTTGAAGATGTCGTCCGTCTCGGATTCGCGAATCTGCTCTTGAGCCCAGCCGTAGAGTTCGTCGCCGGCCAGCCAGTGGCGCATCGGCACTGGGAAGCCAAGCTTCTTACGGTGCAGGACGTGCGGCGGAACAATCTGCTCGAGAGCCTTGCGCAGCGCGTACTTGGTCGTGCCGTGGGAGATCTTCAGGTCGTGCGGAATCGTTTCCGCGACGCGGAAGACTTCCTTGTCCAAGAACGGCACGCGCAGCTCCAGCGAGTTAGCCATGTTCATCTTGTCTGCCTTGACCAAGATGTCGCCGCGCATCCAGGTGAACAGGTCGAGGTGCTGCATGCGGGCCACCGGATCCATATCCTCCGACTGCGCATAAATCGGCGCGGTGACCTCGCGGTGGTCCCATTCGCGCTTGGCCCAAGGGAGCACGCGCTGGAGCTGAGAGTAGTTGAAGGAACGTGCGTTGCCGTAGTAGCGCTCCTCCATAGTCATGGACCCGCGCTCTAGCAGCGACTTGCCCTTCATACCGTCCGGCAGCACCTGCGACAGCTTGCCCAGGCCGCGGCGCAGCGGGGAGGGGACCTTCTCAAACGGCGCCAAGGAGAGCGGCTCCTTATAAATGGTGTAGCCACCGAAGAGCTCGTCGGCACCCTCGCCCGACAGAACAACCTTGACGTGCTTACGCGCCTCAGCGGCAACGAAGTACAGCGGCACGAGAGACGGATCGGCAACGGGGTTGTCCAGGTACCACATGATCTTCGGGATCGCGTCGGCGTACTCCTCCGGGGAGACCACCTTCACAATGTGTTCGGCGCCAATTGCGGCGGCCGACTCCGCGGCGACATCGACCTCGGAGTAGCCTTCCCGCTCAAATCCCGTGGTGAAGGTCAGCAGATCGGGGTTGTGGCGCTTGGCCAGGGCCGCGATCACCGTCGAGTCGATGCCGCCGGAAAGGAACGAGCCAACCGTGACATCGGCACGCATGTGCTTTTCCACCGAATCTTCCAGGGCTTTAGCGATGCGGTCGAAAAGGTCCTGTTCCTTATCCTTCGGGACCGGCGTGGTCTTGAACTCCGGACGGAAATAGCGGTTCTGCTGCACCTTCTCGCCGGGGCGGAGGGTCACAGTGCAGCCGGATTCCACGCGGCGGATCCCGGCGTGGAGCGATTCTGGCTCGGGGACGTACTGCAGGTCCACGTAGTGCTCGATTGCGCGGCGGTCCAGGCTCAGGTCGAGACCCATTGGCTCCGCCAGGGCGAGAATGGACTTCATCTCCGAGGCAAAGGCGGTGCCCTTGTCGGTAGTGGCGAAGTAGAGCGGCTTGATGCCGAACTGGTCGCGGGCGGCGAACATTGTCTTCGTCTTGGTATCCCAGATGACGATGCCGAACATGCCGCGCAGGTGCTCAACAACCTTGTCACCCCAGTGGTGGTACCCGACCACGATCGGCTCGCCGTCGCCTTCAGTATTAAAGGTGTAGCCAGCCTTCTTCAGCTCTTCGCGGAGCTCGAGGTAGTTGTAGATCTCGCCGTTGAAACTCAGGGCGTAACGGTCGGGTTCGCCCTCGGGGCCCCAGCGCAGCGGCTGGTGGGAGTGTTCGAGGTCAATGATTGAGAGGCGATTGAAACCGAAGACGGCATCATCGTCATGCCAGGTTCCGGCGACATCGGGGCCGCGGTGTCGCATGCAGGTCAGGCCGTTTTCCACGGCCGGCACAAACTCAGCCGCGTTCGAGGATGCGGCGAGAAAGCTCAACAAACCACACATTGGGTGCCAGCTCCTTGCGAAATAAAACGAAAATGATCCGCACCTACTTTACGGCCGATGCACGCCGCAGCCATCGCGCGGCACGGCTTCACTGCCGGGTGGCATCGTGAAGCCGCGTCTCGCGCAGGTGGGTTTACCGGGGTGGGGGATTAGTTGTCCCGCGGACGGGTGCAAACTTTCGGTGGACGTCTCTGACGTGAACCTGTGAAATAAACAACAGGAATAGCGGGGCGGATGGCGTCTCTGACGTGCTCAAATGCACTGCTTGCAGGCACAGTTGGTGAAAAGTAGGCGGGCAGTTTGAGCTGAGAATTCCATCGATGACAGCTGGGGCGGGCATCGACACCTGTCCCGCGGGGCGCATGCTCTATCCTAAGAAAATAGGAATGTTCTCGGAGCGTCCGAGACGTTTGTGTGGACAGAAAGGCAGAACGCACGTGGGACAGCGTATGAAGCGCAACACCGGACGGAAGATGGCCCTCGCTGGCGCTATCGCGTTCGGTGGTTTTGCGCTCGCCGGTTGTGACGTGACCCCGCCATCGTTGATGCAGGATGTGCTCGGATTCGGGTGGCCGGAAGGCATCACCCCGGAGGCGCACGCCATGCACAACTTCTGGATTTGGGTGTGGGTCGTTGCTTGGTTGGTCGGCATCGTCATGTGGGGCTTCTTCCTCACGGCGATCTTCCGGTGGAGCGCCAAGCGCGCGAAGAAGCAGGGTAAGGGAGAGTTCCCGAAGCAGCTGCAGTACAACGTGCCGCTGGAGCTGGTGCTGACCATCATTCCGGTCCTCATCATCATGACGCTGTTCTTCTTCACGGTGCAGACCCAGCAGAAGGTCACCGCCCTGGATAAGAACCCTGAGGTCACCGTCGACGTGACGGCGTTCCAGTGGAACTGGAAGTTCGGCTACAACCACGTCGGTTCCGAGCTTGCACCGGGTGGCAAGGACTACGACGGGACCAACGAGGAAGCCAACGCTCAGGCGGAGAAGACCTCGAAGGATCCGGAAGGCATGAAGAACGCCAATCCGATCCACGGTAAGTCGCAGGGTGACCTTTCCTACCTGAACTACAACGACATCGAGACCGTCGGTACGTCCGACGAGGTTCCGGTTCTGGTTCTCCCGACCGGGACGCCGATTGAGTTCCGCCTCGCCTCTGGCGACGTCTCTCACGCGTTCTGGATTCCGGAGTTCCTGTTCAAGCGCGACGTTTACGCGCACCCGGAAGCTAACCAGCAGGAGCGCACCTTCCAGGTGGAGAAGATCACCGAAGAGGGGGCCTTCGTTGGTCGCTGTGCAGAGATGTGCGGTACCTACCACTCCATGATGAACTTCGAGCTGCGTACCGTCAGCCCGGAAAAGTTCCGCGAGTACATGAAGTTCCGTCAGGACAACCCGGATGCTCCGAACTCCGCGGCACTTGACCACATCGGTGAGGATCCGTACGCAACGACCACCCAGCCGTTCAACTCCAAGCGTGACACCGCCGACGGCGATAACGTCGTCGACGCAAACGTGCGGGCGAACTCCTAAGGAGCCAGAACCATGCGAGCTACATCTAAGGTCTTCTACAGCATCGCCGTCTACCTCATCGTTTCGCTGATTGTTTACATCTTCGGCGTGAACTTTGTGAAGGACGACGGCTACCTCTTCGGTCCGGAGTGGGTCGGCATTGTCGGTATGGCGCTGGCTGCGTTGCTGTCCATCATGCTGGGCGCATACCTCCACTTCACCGATAACCGCAGTGACATCGTTCCCGAGGATTGGGAAGAGGCTGAGGTGGAAGACGGTGCTGGAATTTACGGCTTCTTCGCACCGACTTCCGTCTGGCCTTTCTGGATGACCATGTCCATCGCTGTCCTGGGCTTGGGCATCATCTTCCTCTACTTCTGGATGATTGCGCTGGGCGCCGCCATGCTTGTGTACTCCGTGGCTCGCCTGTCCCTGCAGTACGCAATGCCGAAGGAAAAGCACTAACCCACACGCGGGTGCCCAAAGACCCCGGTTCCGAGAACTCCGTTCTCAGAGCCGGGGTCTTCTCGTCGTATAGAAGGGGTCATAAGTTCCCGCGAAAACGGATCTTTTTACGTGGGGCGCTGCGTCGGCGTGAAATTGGGGAGTGGCCCATTGCGTGCGAAGGTATATCCGCCGGCGATGACCGCCGATTATCGCAGCTCATTGACGGTTACGCGCGGGGGTCAACCGAAAGTTGCAACGGGCTCGGGAAACGGGGTTCCCAGTTGTGAGAAATGACACACAGGAGTTGCTGAGCCTTAACCGATGAGATCGGAAGGATTTCTCTCAATCTCCGCCGATGGCGGTTTGAACGTGAACGCGGTGTTGGAGCGGGCGCGCTACCTGCACGGAAGTGGGGGAGTGGGTGGCGTGGCTTCGTCAGCGAGGTTTGCCGGCCGCGCCAAGTGACGCAGGGCGCGAAGAATCCAAGCGGCAGAGGTTGAAAATTGAGCCGTTTTGCTGGGGGTAATGGGATGACTCGGGCCAGCTGAGCCGTCATACTGATAGGCGTGACGAGCGCAATTTCAAACCAAGGTACGGCAGCACCACGTGTTGCCACGCTGAACCGACCCAACATGGTCAGCGTGGGCACCATCGTGTTCCTGTCTCAGGAATTGATGTTCTTCGCCGGTCTGTTCGCGATGTGGTTTACATCCCGAGCTAACGGCCAGGACGGAGACTGGTCTGCACAGACCAGCAACCTCAACGTGGCCTTCGGTGGCATCATCACCGCAGTCCTTATCCTGTCCTCCGTTACCTCGCAGTTCGGCGTCTTCGCAGCCGAAAGGGGTGACGTTTACAAGCTACGATTGTGGTACGCGGTCACCATCGCACTCGGTGTCGTCTTCTTGGGTCTTGTGGCCTTCGAGTGGACCGAGATGGTGACGGAAGGCGTAACCGTCCAAGCGTCCGTGTTTGGCTCCGTCTTCTTCATTCTGACGGGCTTCCACGCCGCGCACGTGACGGCAGGCATCATCGCGTTCTGCATCATTATGGCGCGTCTTGCCAAGACGAAGTTCACGCCGGCGCAGGCTACCGCCGCCATGGCGGTGTCCTACTACTGGCACTTCGTCGACATCATCTGGATCGGTGTGTTCGTCGTCATCTACATCATCCAGTAGGGCCGTAGGGTGACCGAGCAGCCCTCGGCCTTACAGCCACTCACTTTCCGGGCACGAGTTATCTGAAGGAAAATGATGGATAGCATTCCGAACAACTCCGCGCAGTCCCCCGAGCGGTCTGCGGCAGCGGCGGCGGGCAAGAAGTCCCGTCGTCGCCGCAAGGCTAAGCGCACCTTGGCCGGCGCTTTCGCCCTTACGATTGGTCTGACGGGCGCGGGTGTCCTCGCTTCTGCGTTGACCCCTGATTCCCAGGTGGCGACCGCAGAGAAGGACGACCAGGCCCTTATTGATGAAGGCAAGGACATCTACGACACTGCCTGCATCACCTGCCACGGTGGCAACCTGCAGGGTGTCGAAGAACGTGGTCCTGCTCTGACCGGCATTGGCGCGGGTTCGACCTACTTCCAGGTCCACTCCGGCCGTATGCCGATGATGTCCAACGATGCCCAGGCGGAGCGCAAACAGCCGCGCTACACTGAGCAGCAGACGCTGGCGCTCGCTGCCTACGTGGCCTCCCAGGGTGGTGGCCCGGACATCGTGTACAACGATGACGGCACCATCGCCCAGGAATCCCTGCGCGGCCGCAACTACAACGGCCAGATTCAGGCAGAGGACATCGCCAAGGGCTCCGAGCTGTTCCGTATGAACTGCGCCTCGTGCCACAACTTCACGGGCCAGGGTGGTTCGCTGTCCTCCGGTAAGTACGCGCCGCCGCTGGCCCCCGCCAGCGAGCAGGAGATTTACCAGGCGATGCTCACCGGCCCGCAGAACATGCCGAAGTTCTCTGACCGTCAGCTCACCGCGGACGAGAAGAAGGACATCATCGCCTACATCAAGTCTGCGAACGAGACTCAGTCCCCGGCGGGCTGGGATCTGGGCGGCCTCGGCCCGGTCGCTGAAGGCTTGGCAATGTGGATTATCGGTATCACCGCTCTGGTCGGTATCGCACTGTGGATTGGATCGCGCTCATGACAAACAAGGACACGAAGTACACGGAGGAGGACCTCCGTTCGATGAGCAACGAAGAGCTCGCCGAGCTCGGTACCGAGCTTGACGATGTCACCGTTGCTTACCGCAAGGAGCGCTTCCCCCTGGACAACGATCCGGAGGAAAAGCGCGCAAGCTTTAGCGTCGGCGTGTGGCTGACCATCGGTATCTTGGCCGGCCTCGCCTTCCTGGGCGTTTACCTCTTCTGGCCGTGGCAGTACCAGATGAAGGGCGACGAGAACTTCTGGTACCACACCCTGTACACGCCCTTGCTCGGTGTGACTGCGGGTCTGTCGGTTCTCAGCCTCGGTTTCGCCATCATCCAGTACGTCAAGCGCATCATTCCGGAAGAGATTTCGGTGCAGCGTCGCCACGACGGTCCCTCCGACGAGGTTGACCGTCGCACGCTGACTGCGCTGCTCAACGATTCCTGGAAGACGTCCACCCTGGGCCGCCGCAAGACCCTGCAGGGGTTGCTCGGTGGCGCGGGCGTGCTGGCCGGCCTGGTTGTTATTGCCCCGCTCGGTGGCGCCATCAAGAACCCGTGGAAGGTTCGCCACGAGCTGGACTACTCCGGCGATGGCACTCTGTGGACCTCTGGTTGGACCATGCACGATAAGGGCGTGAAGCTTTACCTCGCCCGTGACACTGGCACTATCGCCGAGGAGCACTCGGATTCCGTCGGCTCCGGCTACACCACGCAGGGTGTGACCCGCCTGGTTCGCGTGCGCCCGGAGGACCTGGCCGCGGGCGGCATGGAAACCGTGTTCCCGCTGGCTGAGGATCACGTCAACGATGGCGACCGTTACGACCCGCAGGCGGATGTGTACGAAGAGCACATGCACTCCATCCACGGCAACCGCAACGCGGTCATGCTTATCCGCCTGCGCCACCAGGACGCCGAGAAGGCCATCGAACGCCAGGGGCAGGAAGACTTCCACCACGGCGATTACTACGCCTTCTCCAAGATTTGTACCCACATTGGCTGCCCGACGTCCCTGTACGAGCAGCAGACCAACCGCATCCTGTGCCCGTGCCACCAGTCGCAGTTCGACGCGCTGCAGTACGGCAAGCCGGTCTTCGGTCCGGCCGCTCGTGCACTGCCGCAGCTGCCGATCACCGTGGACGACGAGGGCTTCCTCGTGGCTCAGGGCAACTTCATCGAGCCTGTCGGCCCGGCATTCTGGGAGCGTGAGTCCTAATGAGCAACAAACTCGCAACTATCGGCGACAACATTGACTCGAGGTACACCGCCTCTGGTCTAATTCGCACGCAGATCAACAAGGTCTTCCCGACCCACTGGTCGTTCATGCTGGGTGAGATGGCGCTCTACAGCTTCATCATCCTGCTGCTGACCGGTATCTATCTGGCGCTGTTCTTCGACCCTTCCATCACGAAGGTCATCTACGACGGTGCCTACACCCCGCTGAACGGCGTGGAGATGTCCCGCGCTTACGCCAGTGCGTTGGACCTGTCCTTTGAGGTGCGCGGCGGTTTGTTCATCCGCCAGATGCACCACTGGGCCGCCCTGATGTTCATGATGTCCATGGTGGCCCACATGCTCCGTATCTTCTTCACCGGCGCATTCCGCCGTCCGCGTGAGGCCAACTGGATTATCGGTTGCGCCCTCATCCTTCTGGGCATGGTCGAGGGCTTCCTCGGTTACTCCCTGCCGGACGACCTGCTGTCCGGTGTTGGCCTGCGCATCATGTCCGCCATCATCTTGGGCATCCCGATCATCGGTACCTGGATGCACTGGGCCATTTTCGGTGGCGACTTCCCGTCCGACCTGATGCTGGACCGTTTCTACATCCTCCACGTGCTGGTTATCCCGGGCATCATCTTGGGTCTCATTGCCGCTCACCTGATGCTCGTCTGGTACCAGAAGCACACCCAGTTCCCGGGGCCGGGCCGCACCGAAAACAACGTCGTTGGTGTGCGCATCATGCCGATCTTCGCCACCAAGGCAATCGGCATGGGCCTGGCTATCGCCGGCATCCTGGCGCTGATGTCCGGTCTGCTGACCATTAACGCCATCTGGAACCTGGGACCGTACAACCCGTCGCAGGTCTCCGCTGGTTCGCAGCCGGATATCTACATGCTGTGGACCGACGGTGTGGCTCGTGTCATGCCGGCGTGGGAGCTCTACATCGGCGGCTACACCATTCCGTCCGCATTCTGGGTCGCCCTGCTCTGTGGTCTGATGGTCATCCTGCTGTTTGCTTACCCGTTCATCGAGAAGGCGATGACCGGCGACGATGCCCACCACAACTTGCTGCAGCGTCCGCGCGACGTGCCAGTTCGTTCCGGTATCGGAGCCATGGCCATCACCTTCTTCCTGCTGGTGACGCTGTCCGGTGGTAACGACCACGTTGCCCACTTCTTCCAGATTTCGCTGAACGCGATGACCTGGGTTGGACGTATCGGCCTGGTCGTTCTGCCGCCGCTGGCTTACTTCATCACCTACCGGCTGTGCGTGGCTCTGCAGCGTTCCGACCGTGAGGTCCTGGAACACGGCGTCGCCACCGGCGTTATCAAGCGCATGCCGAACGGCGCTTACGTGGAGATCCACCAGCCGCTCGGCCCGGTGGACGAGAATGGCCACGCCATCCCGCTGGAGTACTCCGGTTCCTACGTGCCGAAGCAGATGAACCATCTCGGCTACTCCGACAACGAGACCTCTGGCTGGTTCAGCCCGGACGATCCGGAGCTGATGGAGCGCAAGAAGGAAATCGCGAAGAACAACCACCACGAGGAGGCGGAGATGTTCCGTCGCCTCAACGAGCAGAACCGCCGCAACGACGAGGACAACGGCCTCATCTAACGGCTAGCCGCTCACAACTCACCGCCGCTGCTTGGCACCCACAGAACGAACTGTGGGTGTCCGGGTAAGCGGCGGTTTTCTTTTTCTAAAGCTCGGAAGGCGAGTGCGGCATCGCCAAGCACATGCTTGCGGTCCCCGAGTTCCTCCGTGCGGGGTGCGTGGTTTGGCAGCGTCAATCCGCTGTTGCAAAAAGGGGGAAGAGGGGTTGTAAAGCCGGGTGTGAGGCAAAACACACTTGTCTAGTCTGTTTTTTCCCTGAGGGCAACCGGCTTTTAATTGCACCCCTTCGTTTGGGTTATCGGAGCAGGTAGCGGTGCAGTTTGGAGGGCTTTGCTTGGTGTTGTCTGTCGGCAACCTGTTTATGTTGCGGTTAAGTGACGGGAAGATAACGGGGATATAACGAAACCGAGTTGCTTGCCCGATTCGACAGTGCCCGTAACTGTTTCGTAACCTATTTGAGACATTGCAGCACGGACGCGACCGTGGTTCGCGCTAACGCAATAAGAACTGAACATTTCCCGCCGCTATTGACCCCGTCTCCGGGGTCGAGCAGAGACGCCTCTACAGGAACGGGGTCGTCGAAGACGCTAGGCCCATCCCAGGGGTCAATATCGGCTTCCTTCAAACAGTAAGGAGGCCGGCGGCGAAATATGGTTAGGAGAAAATTTCGTGACTCAGCACCGTCGTCAAGGTACCGCCGCTCGTCGTTTCGCTACCGCTACCGTTGCGGCCGCTTCCGCGACCGTAGCTATCCCGGCTGTCGCACAGGGCGCAGAGGTCGTTGTTCCGAACACCGACTACTCGGTCAACGTTGACGGTATTGAGAACGTTCCGCACATCCAGGACGTTCCGAACGTTGAGGCATTCATCCCGTCCATGAGCGCCAACGCTCAGCCGGCTGAGGCTTCCGCAGACAACTTCGAGGCAGCGTCCGGCATGCAGTCCGCCGTTCCGGCCTCTGACAACGCTGCAGTTGTCGATGCTGCTCGCTCCGCAATCGGCTCCCCGTACGGCTGGGGCGCTGCCGGCCCGTCTGCCTTCGACTGCTCCGGCCTGACCTCTTGGGCCTACGGCCAGGCAGGCAAGCAGATCCCGCGCACCTCCGAGGCGCAGGCTGCACAGGGCACCCCGGTGTCCCTGGATGCCCTGCAGCCGGGTGACATCATTGCCTACTACGGCGGTGCTTCCCACGTCGGTATCTACACCGGCAACGGCACCATCATCGATGCCCTGAACGACGGTGTGCCGGTCCAGGAGCGCCCGATCGACTACATGCCGATCCACTCCGCAGTGCGCTTCTAAACCGTAGCGCGCGGTAGCAACCAGTCCCGCACACGCGCTTCGTCTGCACCATCCGGCAGGCGGGGCGCGGTGCGGGACTTCTGCGTTTTCGGCGCACTGCACCGTCGCCTCTCAGACCTCGCTGATAGTCAACATTCGCAGTAGCGCCCAGCCGGCAGACCACCCTCACAGGTCGCATCGGCAACAGTACTTTCTGAATTCTTCCTGACTATTGTGCACTGCAGAAATTGCTCTATAGTTGCATGGGTATCTCTTCTGTCATGACGCCATTGAGGAAGAAAAATCGTGCACGAAAACTCCATCCGCCGCAAGAAGTATGCGGTGCTTGCCGCGCTGACCATCGCGGCGTGTGTCACCCCGGCGGTGTCCGCCCAGGAACTGCCCGGTGATGCCGAGACTCCCGCAGCCGCTGAACACGGTGAGGGGAGCGATGCCGATCTCTCCGCACTGATGGACCGGATCGGCCAGCTGTCGGAACAAGCGACGGCCAAGTCTGAGGAGCTCAAAGCAAAGCAGGACGAGCTCGATAAGGCCAATGAGGAACTGCACGATCTCGAAGGCCGTGCAGCAGCAGCCGGCGCGGACGCCGACTCCGCCGCAGACGCGGCGGCGCAACAGCGTGAAGCAGTCAAGAAACTCGCGGGTAGCCGGTACCGCGGTGTGAACTTCGACTCGGTGACCGCCGCGCTCTCGTCCGGGGATCCGCAGGTGGCCGCCGAGCGTCTTGGATACTTAGGAGCTCTCTCGCGCTCTGCGCGCGCCAGCCTGTCCACCATGAACCGCACCGCCGAGGAAGCGTCTGAGACGCACAGCGACGCTGAGCACGCCGCTGAGCTCGCGGCGCAGAAGCGGGACGGCATTGAGCGCGACAAAGCCCGCCTCGAACGCGAAGCGAAGGAACTGGACCGCCTGAAAGAAGAGGTGGAAAAGCAGGTCGACGATCTCAGCGCCGAGCAGCGCGCAGCGTGGGAAAACCGCCTCAACCCGGTCCGCCCTGATGACGTGAAGGTGCCCACTGGCGGCGACCTGTCCTCTGTGGTCGCTGCCGCGCTGTCCAAGCAGGGCGCCCCCTACGGCTGGGGCGCTCAAGGCCCGGACACGTTCGACTGCTCCGGCCTGATGCTGTGGGCGTACAGCCAGGCGGGTAAATCCATTCCGCGCACCTCCCAGGCGCAGATTGCGGGCGGCACTCCGGTGCCCATCGACAAGCTGGAGCCCGGCGACATCGTTGGCTACTACCCGGGCGTCACCCACGTCGGCATGTACATCGGCAACGGCCAGGTCGTGCACGCCTCCGATTACGGAATCCCAGTGCAGGTCGTTCCGCTGAACTCGATGCCCATTACGGGCACCGCCCGCTACTAGGCGGACGTACCCCGCCACCGGCACCGGGGCTTGTACAGTAAGCCGCATGACGCGGACGCTGCTTGTCACCAACGATTTTCCCCCGACCATCGGGGGAATCCAGTCTTACCTGCGGGACTTCGTAAACACTCTGGATCCCCGCAGCATCGTAGTCTTCGCCTCCACACAGGATGAGCAGGCGGCCGCGGCCTTCGACGCCCAGCAGACGTACCGTGTCCATCGCTGGCCGGGCTCCATTCTCCTTCCTACCCCGAGCGTGTCTCGTCGCATGCAGGAACTCATCCGCGCCGAGGACATCGACACTGTCTGGTTCGGTGCCGCAGCCCCGCTGGCGCTTCTGGGGCCGGCCGCCAAACGTGCCGGCGCGTGGAAAGTCATCGCCACCACTCACGGCCATGAGGTGGGCTGGTCGATGCTTCCTGGAGCGCGGCAGGCGCTGCGGCGCATCGGCACGCACGCGGACGTGGTTACCTACATCTCGCGTTACACGCGGCAGCGTCTCGAGCGCGCCTTCGGCCCGCACCCGGAATGGGTCCACCTACCGTCGGGGGTGTCCACCGACGTCTTTCAACCTGCGACGAAAGAGGACAAAGCCCGGGCACGGGAGGAGCTGGAGCTTGACGATGACGCTGAGGTCATCGTCTGCATATCCCGCCTGGTGGCGAGAAAAGGGCAAGACCAGCTGTTGCGCGCCATGCCACGCATCCGCGAGCAGCGGCCGAACGCGCAGCTGGTCATCGTAGGTTCTGGGGGTTACCGCGCGACGCTGGAGCGGCTCCGTGACATGTACGACCCCACGGCGCGTTTCGTTTCCGCCCGCGGAACCGAGGAGTTGGTGCGCGCACTCCACGCGGCCGACATCTTTGCCATGCCGGCCCGCACCCGGGGCGGCGGTCTCGACGTCGAGGGGCTCGGAATTGTCTACCTCGAGGCGCAGGCGGCAGGTTTGCCCGTGGTCGCCGGGGATTCGGGAGGAGCGCCCGAGACCGTCACGCCCCGTACCGGAATTGTGGTGCGCGGACGGGACGTGGGGGAGATTGCCGCGGGCATCGTCACGCTGCTGAGCCAGCCTGCCCTGCGTGCGCAGATGGGCCAGGAAGCCCGCTCCTACGTGGAACGCGAGTGGACGTGGGACGTGATGGGCAACCGGCTGGCTAAGCTTTTGATGTGACCGGTAAGCAACGGCGGTTGTATCCTGTTAGCCATGCTTAAGGCCGCTTCTGCACCCGAGCCCGGGACACCGCTGACAGCCGGATTCGACGTCGGGGGCACTAATATCCGCGCCGCGCTGGTGGCGCCCGACGGGACGTGCAGCCATCGGATCAACGAAAAGACGCCGCAGGACGCGAAAGAATTAGAAGACCTCTTGGTGCAGCTGGTGGGCCAGTTGAACGAAGCCGCGCGCGCTGCGGGCTACGGCGAGGTCGCCGCGGTGGGCATCGCCATCGCCGGGTTCATCGATCCGACGTGCGAGTGTGTGCGTTTCGCGCCGCACCTTCCGTGGCGCGATGCCCCCGTGCGCCGCACCATGCACGAGCGCTTGGGTGTCCCGGTGCGCATTGAACACGACGCGAACGCGGCTGCGTGGGGCGAGTACCGCTTTGGCGCCGGCCGGGGCGTGGACGAGTGGGTTTTCGTCTCCATCGGCACCGGCATCGGCGCCGCCATCATCCATGACGGTGAGTTGTACCGCGGCGCGCACGGCACCGCACCGGAATTCGGACACATTGTCGTTGACCCCAGCCCACATGGCCGGAAGTGCAGCTGTGGAAAGCGCGGCTGCCTGGAGCGCTATGCTTCCGGCACCGCGCTGCCGGATACCACCCGTGAGCTAAGGCCAAAGTATGAGACCGCTTTGCCTGCCGATGCCGCCGGGCGCGAAGTCACCGACGCCGCGCGGGCCGGGGATCGGCTGGGGCAAGCCGTCATGCACGAGTTCGGCGTCCAGTTGGGGCGCGGCCTGTCCATAGTTGCCGACGTGTTGGATCCGCAGCTCATCGTCGTGGGCGGGGGAGTGGCTGATGATGCCGACTTGTTCCTCGGCACCGCCTGCGAGACGATGCGCGACAACATGGTGGGGGCGGGCTACCGGCCAGTTCCGACCCTGGCGACTACGGAATTGGGCGGGCCAGCCGGTATGATTGGCGTGGCTGATTTAGCCCGGTCTGCTCTCACACCGAAGCAGTAAGGCTCACGGAGTGGAGGCGCGCTCCCGCCTCCCGGGGCCCGCAGACCGGCACGCTTCACGACGCTGAGGAGGAACCACACGTGCGCAATAAATGGTACTGGGCCTTTAAGAATGTCTTTTTTGGCCCAGCGCTGCGGCTGTGGAACCGGCCGTGGTCGGAGGGAATGGACCGCATCCCAAAGACTGGTTCGGCCATTTTGGCCTCCAACCACCAGGCCGTGATGGATTCCTTCTACTTTCCGCTGTTGTGCCCGCGGCAGATCACCTTTTTGGCCAAGTCTGAATACTTCACTACCCCCGGCTTCGTCGGCGGGATTCAGAAATGGTTTTTCACCTCGGTGGGGCAAACACCTATTGACCGCACGGCCAAGTCGGCGTCAGACGGGATGATGGTCTCCGCCCGCCGCGTCCTGGATGCGGGGGATCTGTGGGGGATTTACCCGGAGGGCACTCGGTCGCCGGACGGGCGCGTGTACCGCGGGCGTACCGGGATGGCGCGCGTGGCGATGGACACTGGCGAGCAGGTTATCCCCATCGCGATGATTAACTCGCGCAAGGCGAACCCGATTGGCACCTGGATCCCCCGCCCGGTCAAAGTTGGCGTGCGGGTCGGCGACCCCATTGACCCGCGGGCGTGGGCCGCTGAGCGCGGATTGGATCCGCACGACCACGCGACGGCCCGCGAGTTCACCGACTACGTCATGCGCACTCTTGCAGACCTCGCCGGCAAGCCCTACGTCGATGTGTACGCCTCCGACGTCAAGAAATCCCTGGCAGCCGGCGAGGGGTACCTGCCGGGAGCGGAGCTGTAAACCGGGAGCGGAGCTGAAAACCGGTGCTGAGCTGAAACCCGCAGCAGAAGTTTTACCCACCTTTTCCCACATTTTCGGAGGACGCACACACACGTGCAGGCACAGCAGAAGCAACGCCTGGCCTGGCCCGATGTAGCCAAGGGAGTGTCGATTCTCGGAGTCGTCATCCTGCACATTTCGCTGGCCGTGCCAGGGGCGCAGGAGACGTGGCTAGCTAGCCTCAACAACGTTATCGACCCGCTGCGCATGCCCCTGTTTTTCCTGGTGAGTGGGTTCTTTTCCTACAAGGTGTTCCGGTACAGCCTCCCGCAGCTGTTTCGCCGACGCCTGTGGTACTTCATCATTCCCTACATTGTGTGGTCGGCCGGCGAGCTGTGGACCAACTCGGTGCTCAACCACATCAACTTCGGCGATCCGATTTATTCGGTGCGCCACGTGGCAGTGCAGCTGCTACTGGGGCACACGATGGGCTGGTTCTTGCACGCGCTCATCCTTTTCAACGTCGCCCTCTGGGCAGTGCGGAAGCTGCCTACCCCGCTCGCACTAGCGGCGAGCTTTACCCCCGTGTTCTTCTTGCCGTGGGCGGATACGTACTTCTTCATCGGCAAGGCATTGATGTACTTGCCGGTCTTCATCGGCGGCGCGTACCTGCGGCGGCATATCGCGGATTTCACCGCGGTGGGAAACCGGCTGATCCGGTGGGTTGCCCACCCGCGTCAGGAAGCTCTTCCCGGCGCCGGGGTGGCGGCGTTTTTCGTCGCCGGCGGCTTGTACGCGCTGGGGTATTGGGTGCGCAGTGCATGGGATGCGCGCGAGACGGTTCCGGAAGTGCCGTGGTACCTGCCCGGGCCGGATACCTTGAACGCGGAGCAGATAAAGCTCGTGGTCCGCTTGGTGGAGCAGCTGCTCATGGCGCCGGTGGGCCTGCTCGGGGCAGTAGCCCTTGCCGCGGTACCCCTGGTGAGCCCGGCCCTGCAGTTCGTGGGGCGGCACACGCTGCCGGTCTACCTGTCCCACCCCATCGCACTGGATCTGTCGTTCGGCATGTTGCTCGCACACTCGTCGTTGGAGATCTACCCGGGCGGTCCGTGGCCGGTGCACGCCACGTCCTTCTGGGTGGCTGTCTGCATCGCCGTATGTGCGGCGGGCTCGGTGCTTTTGTGGGCGGCGGGCCGCGTGCCCGTGCTGCGGTGGACCCTCAAACCGCCGGCGCTGGAAGGCCGGCGCGCCTCCCGTGAGCCGCTCGTCGGGGCGGGCAACGTGGACTCATAGCTGGATGTAGCCCGCCGCCACTCGGGGGCGGTGGGTCTACTACGCTTGTAAGGCGTGCGCTATTTCTACGACACCGAGTTCATCGAGGACGGCCGGACCATCGAGCTGGTCTCCGTCGGAGTCGTAGCCGAAGACGGGCGCGAGTATTACGCGGTATCCACGGACTTCGATGCCTCCCGCGCGAACGCTTGGGTGCGGGGGAACGTGCTGGCGAAGCTGCCGTCGGCCGCGAACCCGGTGTGGAAGCCGCGGGATACTATCCGCCAGGAGCTGTTCGCGTTCCTGACTGCCGATGGCGAGCGGCCGGAGCTGTGGGCCTGGGTTGGTGGGTACGACCACGTCGTCATCGCTCAATTGTGGGGAGATATGTCGGAACTGCCCCCGCAGATGCCACGCTTTACGCGCGAGCTCAAGCAGTATTGGGAGTTCGCCGGCAAACCGCAGCTGCCCAAGACCCCGAGCGGTAATCACGACGCGCTTGTCGATGCCCGCCATAACCTCGCCAAGTTCCGGGCCTGCGAGAAAAAGGCCCCGTTGAATAAGGCGAATCGGACTCTGAATAGCTAAGTGGAAAAGCAGTTAGGGATTGACTGTGACCTGGTCGAAAAAGAATAGAGACGCGCTCGAGGCGGTGCTCGCGCGCCCGGCACAGCAGCAACCGACGTGGGGCGCGGGCAGGGTCGCGCAGCTAGCCACAGCGCAGGAGCGCGCAGAGCAGGTGAGCGCGGAGCGGGTGAGCGCGGAGCGAGTGCGTGCGGCTCTGGAGTCGGCCCCGCCTATCGTGGCCACCTCGGAGATCGACGCTTTGCGCACAACGCTGGGGGACGTGGCTCGCGGCGAGGCGTTCCTCCTCCAAGGCGGCGACTGCGCGGAAACCTTCGAGTCCAATACCGAAGGGCACATCCGCGCCAACATCAACACGCTCCTGCAGATGGCCGTCGTCTTGGCCTACGGTGCCTCCTTGCCAGTGGTCAAGGTGGGCAGGATTGCCGGGCAGTACGCCAAGCCACGCTCGTTGGATACGGACGCGCAGGGCCTGCCTAACTACCGCGGAGACCTGGTCAACGGCGTGGAGCCCACCGCCGAGGAGCGGGCGCATGATCCACAGCGGATGTTGCGCGGTTACGCACACTCCGCGATGACCATGAATTTCATCCGGGCGCTCATGGCCTCCGGGACGGCGGATTTGAACCGGCTGCGCGAGTGGAACCGGGAGTTCGTGGTCCGCTCCCAGGCGGGCGAGCGCTACGCGGCACTCGCCGCTGATGTCGAGGATGGCCTGAAATTCATGTCGGCCTGCGGCGTGAACGATTCGCCGCTGCGCACCGCGGATATCTACTGCTCCCACGAAGCCCTGGTGGTGGACTACGAGCGTGCGCTGCTGCGCGAGGCCGTCGACGATGCAGGGAGGGCGCGTCTCTACGACGTTTCCGCCCACCAGCTGTGGGTCGGGGAGCGTACGCGGGGGCTCGAGGATTTCCACGTGAACTTCGCGGCGCTCATTGCCAACCCGGTAGGCATCAAGATCGGCCCGGGGATTACGCCGGAAGAAGCGGTGCGCTACGCCGAGCGCATCGATCCCGATCGCGCGCCGGGCAGGCTCACCGTGGTCTCCCGCATGGGCTCGGACCGAGTGCGCGACGTGCTCCCACCAGTGGTGGAAGCGGTGGAACGCGCGGGCCACAAGGTGGTCTGGCAGTGCGATCCGATGCACGGCAACACCTTTACCTCCTCTAATGGGTATAAGACCCGCGACTTTGCCAAGATTGCCGAAGAGGTGCAGGGCTTTTTCGATGTCCACCGCGAACTGGGCACTCACCCAGGCGGGGTGCACCTGGAATTTACCGGCGAGGACGTCACCGAGTGCCTGGGCGGGGCCGAGGCCATCACGGATGTGGATCTGCCGGGGCGCTACGAGTCTGCCGTGGACCCGCGGCTTAACACCCAGCAGGCCTTGGAGCTGTCCTTCCACATCGCGGAGATGCTCCGCGCTCGTTAGTGCAGCAACGCGGGAACCTGCTCGTAGAGACCGGAGCCGAACCACCAACCGCCGAGTGCCACCATTGCGGTGGCCATGGCGGAAAACAGCAGCCAGACGATGAGCTTGCCGATGCCGCGGTTAGTCAACGGTTTTTCCCGCGGTTCCGGCCGAGTGCCCACAGGCTGCGGGCCGGTTGCCTGCGCTCCCGCCGCCATGGCCGCGGATTGGCTGGCCCGGGGCGCAGGCGCTGGAGGGGCCGGCGGGTGAGCTAAGGGTGCCGCGCCAGGAATCAGCGCCGTTTCGGGCCGGGCGGCCTCGGGCCTGGCGGATTCGGACCCGGCGGCCTGAACCGTCTCTGGGGCGTCAACGCGGGTGGGTTGGTGAGACGAAGATTCGTCGACCCTGCTGGCAAAACTTAGGCGCGGCCGGTCATCCTCAGGCTCGGGTTCGCCTGCGGGCGTGGCAGAAGGATCCCCGGGAGTTACCGCCGTCGATGTGCCGTGGCGGACGGTCTCTGGCGCCGGTGGCTCTACCCGGGTGGGCTCGAAGATGTCGGTGGCGTCGTTCGGACCCATCGTCGTTGGGTGGGCGGCGGTGCGCGCGGCGGCGGAGTTCTCGGGCACGGGGACGCGGAAGCGCGGTAGCTCCAGCTCGCGGGCGACATCGTCAAGCGCGTCCAAAAACTCCCCGGCATCGGTAAACCGCGCTTCGACGTCGCGGGTGGTGGCGGAGGCCACGAGGGCATCGAAAAGCGGTGGCACCCCCTCGATGCGGTCGGAGGGGGCGGGAACGTCGGCGGACAGGCGCGCCGTCGCGTGCGCGAGCGGGGTGCTGCCGGAGAAGGGGACGGTGCCGGTCAGCAGCTCGAAGAGGACGACGCCGAGGGAGTACACGTCGGAGGCGGGGGTGATTTTCTCTCCGGTGACCTGTTCGGGGGAGAGGTAGGAGACCGTGCCGACGATCTGATCGGCGTTGACCGTGTGCGCGGCGGCGGAGCGCACCAGACCAAAATCGCCGACCTTGATGGCGCCGTCGCCGCCGATGAGAACGTTGTCCGGCTTGATGTCACGGTGGACCATCCCCCGGCGGTGCACCACGGTGAGGCCGGTGAGCACCTCCCGCAGCACGGCGGCTGCCGCGTGCGGTGGCATCGGGCCGCGCTCGGCAAGCAGTTCCCGCAGGGTGCCGCCGGTGATGAGCTCCATGATGAGGAACACCGGGTCGCCGTCGGCGGAAAAGTCGTACACCCCGATGAGGTTGGGGTGGGAAAGCTGCGCCATGGCGCGGGCCTCGCGCTCGAAACGGCGGATGAACACTGGGTCATCGAGAAGCTCGTCGTGCATGATCTTCGCCGCCACCGCGCGGCCCAAGCGGAGGTCGATGCAGCGATACACCGTGGACATTCCACCCCGGGCAATGGGGTAATCCACGCGGTAGCGATTCTCAATGATGTCCCCGACCTCAAGTGCGTCCATGCGGTCTAGTATGACCTACTCACGTAGTCAGTGGGTAGCCCACTAGGGTATAAGCCGTGGCTCATTCCAAGGAAGAAGTAGAAGACCTGCTCGCAAACGAAACCATGCTGACCCTCCCGGAGGTAGCGGACATGCTGGGCATTCCGGTGACCCGGGTCAACGACCTGCTTGCTGCGCGGAAGTTCATCGCGTGGAAGCGGGACGGAAAGCGCCTGGTGCCGGCGGCGTTTTTCAGCGGCCCGAATGTGGACAAGCACGTCACCGGGACGATCACGTTGCTGACCGATGGCGGCTATAGCGATACGGACATTTTCGCGCACCTTTTCACTCCGGATGATTCGCTGCCCGGCCGGCCGATCGATGGTCTGAAAGGCGACCTCGCGCGCGAGGTTAAGCGCCGCGCGCAGGCTCTGGCGTTTTAGCGCGGGGCGGCTGGAACAGCCACTGCGCCGCGGCAAACCCGATGAGCGCGCTGGCTAGCATCCAGAAGAAGTTGTACAGCTGGTGGTTTCCGTCCGCCGAGAAAGAGAGGGCGACGAAAATCGATGCCCCGGTGGCCAGTTTGAGCAACCACCGCGGTGGGCGAAACGTCCCCAGCACAGTGATGACGGACGCGTAGTACCACGGCAGGGTCACCGAGTTGAAAATAAACGCAACTTGGTAGGCCGCTGCCGTTCCGGCGATGGCAGAGCGCCGCGTGCGGCGCGATAGCCACCACACCGCGACCAAGCCGACGAGCATGGCGACGGTGGAGATCGCGCGGAAGACATTCAAGACCGCGTTGTAGGTGACGTCGGGGAAAAAGACTGAGGTAATCGGCGCGACCGCGTCGGTGGCCAGGGTGGGCGCCGCCAGCGGGTTAATCACCTTCGCATTGCCGGTGATCTCCGACAGCCACCCCCAGGACGTTCCCGACGCCCAGGTGACCACGGCGAGGGCGAGGACGATCTCTGCAACCGCCCAGATGCCGGCTAGCACGAAAACCCCAGCCCGTCGCAGGAGACTGGCTTCCTTCTCCGGCGCGAAACGCTGGACCGCCAGCCATACCGCGAAGGGCATGGCGATAAGCGCCGTCGCTTTCACCGCAACACCCAAACCGATGAGTATGAACGCGCCGTGGAAGCGGTGCCGCAGGGCCAACAGGAGGGCCACGGACACGATCCCCACCATCAGGGCCTCGTTGTGCATGCCCGCTACCAGGTGAAGCAGCAGGACGGGGTTGCATACCCCGAGCCAGAGCGCCAGGGCAGGATCCCCGCCGAGGCAGCGGGCGATGCGCGGCACGGACCACGCGATGGCGGCGAAACCGATGAGCGCGAGGGCTTTAAAGAAGATGACGCCGGCGACGACGTTGGAATCAACGATGCGGGTGACGATGTCGCCGATCCACAGGTGCAAAGGACCGTACGGGGTGGTGGTGTTCCGCCAATCCTGGGAGACCTCCAACAGGAAGGGGCCCGGGTTGACCGCGGGGCCCTGGGTGTAGGGGTCGAAGCCGTCGCGCACCATCGCGCCCTGCATGAGGTAGGAGTAGACGTCCCGGGACGCCAGCGGAGCTGAAAACGCCAGCGGGGCGATCCACGCCCACAGGGCGCGCCGAAGTCCCGCGATTCCCGTCCGGGTGGGCGCGGCTGGCTGGTGAGATCCGGTGTCCTCCGAGAAAGGCTGGACGAACTGCTTGTACGCCACCACCCACGCGCCGATGAGCAGCACCATGCCGATCCAAAACAGCACCATGCCCATGTTGCGACCGTGGCCGTAGGAGAAGAAACCCAGCCCGAGCTCTTCCAAGATGCCGCCGCGATTGCGGGTAGCGCCCGCCATGAACGACGACACGGCAAGGAATGCGGAACCGGCAACGCCCAGCGGCACGGCGGAGGGGATACGCAGTCGGACGGGATCGCGCACCGCATGTGCTGTGGATGTGGTGGTCACGTGGGGCACCTCCAGAACCGTTCCTATTTCCGCCGTGCGGTGGCCGTGCGGGCGAGGTTTTCTAGGACCTCGACGGTGGAGGCCTCGATGCCGGCTGCGCGGACGCGGCCGATGCCCGACTCGGTGAGCTGGTCAATGCGCGATTCGATCTCCTCCGGCGCGCCGGAGCGGGCGATGGAATCCATCATCGTCGTGATGTCGGAGGGGTCCTCGGAGGCACCGACCAGCCGGCGCAGCTCGCGGGCCGCGTCCGGATCGGAGGAGTCCAAATTTTCCAGGGCCGTAATCAGCAGCACCGTGACCTTCCCCTCCCGGAGATCGTCCCCGGCGGGTTTCCCAGTGACCTGGGGGTCGCCGTAGACACCGAGGAGGTCATCGCGCAGCTGGAACGCCACGCCGATATCGCGGCCGTAGGCGCGGAACGCCTCGACAAGCTCGGGGGAGCCGCCGGCGATCGCGGCGCCGATGTGGAGCGGGCGTTCGATTGTGTACGCGGCGGTTTTAAAGCGGTTGACCGATTCGGCCAACTCCCGTGACTCCGCGCCGCTGGCCTCGAGCGAAATGTCGAGCATCTGGCCGCCGATGACTTCGGCACGCATTGCCCGCCAGGGCTCGCGGACCCGCTGCTGGGCGGCGGGGGACAAGCCGGCATCGGCAAGCATGTCGTCTGCCCACGCCAGAGCCAGATCCCCGACCAGGATCGCCATGGACGTCCCGTAGGCCGCGGCGTCGCCCTCCCATGAGCGGTGGCGGTGGTGCGCTTCCGCTTTGCGATGCACCGTGGGGCTGCCGCGCCGAGAATCTGAGGCATCAATGATGTCGTCGTGGACGAGCGCGCAGGCCTGAATGAACTCTAGGGCTGCCGCCGCCCGTAATGCTGCGGCGGGGTTTTCCTCGCCTGTCAGACCTCCGGCGCCGGTGAATCCGGCCCAGGCGTAGAGCGGGCGGATGCGTTTGCCGCCGCCGAGTACGAACTCCTCCAGGTAGTCCACGGCCTCGTTGACCGGCGCACCCATGTGTGCCATGGCGGGCCGCCGCGCGTCGAAGTACTCTTTTAAAATCTCGTTGACCTGCGACGGGACGTCTTCGATGGCTAGTTCCTCCGGAGGTGTCATTCCTCAAACCTTACCTTGGGGCCAAGGGGAGTCGAGCGCCCAGGATTGCAAAGGGGCGCGGATCCCCGGGGTAGTAGTAATTGCGCAACACGTCGAAGAACCCCGCGCTGCGGTAAAGGCCGAATGCCCCATTGGCCTCACCAGGGACCTCCGGGGTGGACAGCAGGATGTTGCTGGCAGGAAGGTTCCATGCCAAAGCGTCGAGTAAGTGCCGGCCCAAGCCTTTGCCCTGCATGGAAGGGTGCACGTGGATTTCGGCCAGCTCGAAGTAGTCGCGCAGTAGGTCAATCTGCTCTGCAGTGGGGCCACCGGCGAGAGCAAACCCGCGTTGCAGCTGCTTGTCCCACCACGTGTCGCTGTGGCCCAAGAACCCATAGGCAACGCCGACCGGCCCCGCTTCCGACTCAGCAATGACAGCAGTGAATCCAGGTTGCAGGCTATCTACCCGCCATCCGTGGAGACGCCGGTCGAACATGTCCCGCGGGTAGTCCATGGCCGTGAGATAGATGTCCACTAACTGAGGGGCGATGAGGGAAAACTCGCGGGGAGCCAGTCTGCGCAATTGGATAGTCACTCCACCAATCTCACCATGTTGATGCCGCGCGCGGCGGTGGTGTCCACAAACTTTTAGTTCTGGATTCGGGAATAAGTTCGAAACAGTCCGGGTTGAAGAGGTTGGACAGTAGAAAAAGACGAGACGTTATCTATCTATCGAACATGTGAACGAAACATTCCTCGCGGTGTCCGGACCGGTTCGTACTGTCACGGGTGAAGTTACGAGCTGGACACACACCGAGGCTTCAAAGGAGGTACACCGACATGGCTCAGGTCATTTCCGCGACGACGAAATTTGCTCAGCGGGCGCACGCTACCGGCCGGCGCCACCAGGATGGATTGGCCAAGCATTACACCTTCCTGGCCAAGTCGGAGGATCTTCTGACCCGCGCGCGAGCGGCGGCAGCAGACGATCGCTTTAACGATGCCGTGGAGCTGGCGTACCAGGCTGGCTTGCGGGCGGCCGGCGCGTGGATTGCGGTAACCGCTGTGGGCAAGCGTAAGCGGGTGCCGTCCAGTGCATGGGATCAGCTCGCCCTCGTCGGTGGGGCAGGACGCGAGTGGGCGCAGGAATTTCGTGGCTACTCTCGGTTGCGCTCCCGACTGGTTACGGGGCTGGAGGATGCGGCGGACCCAGACGTCGCGCTGCGCCTGTTGGAGACTGCAGCGGAATTTGTTTCTGTGGTGCGCAGTGAAGGGGCGGCAGAGCAAGCCGCCGCCTAGGCCCGCCGCCTCGTTGATTCCTCAATCTGTTGCTCGGGGAACTATCGCATTACGATAAGCGTTAATCTAGACAGAAGAAGCGCGCAGACGATGTACGGATCGCGCATCCGATAGGCGCCCGAACCGTCGATGTGGGAGGAACCGTGTCTCTTTCTGAGCAGGAACAGCGAGTACTGCAGGAGATCGAGCGATCTCTGCTGGCTGACGATCCCAAATTCGGGTCCATGGGACGAAGCAGCGGTTTTGGCGGCGACTCTGACTCGCGCGGTTCCTTCAACCTCCGGGGTATCGCCCTCATTGTCGTCGGACTTGTGGTCATGGTGGGCGGCGTTGCCCTGGCGCAGCACAGCCTGTGGTTCGTCATCCTCTCCATTCTCGGGTTCCTGATCATGTTCGGGGCCGGTATCTGGATGCTGCGCGGCGGCGGATCGTCCGCCGGTCGCGGTGGCGCCGGCGGCTTTTCTCTCGACGACGCTAAGTCCGCGCGTCCGCGCAACGAGAACTCTCGCGCGGCGCGTTTGGAAGACAACTTCCGCCGCCGGTTCGAGGAGAGGTAAGGCTTTCTCACCCTTCCCCGTCTGCACTCGGTGCAGGCGGGGTCTTTTTCGTTTTGCCGCGCGGTAACGCCGGCTCGGGGTCCTAGCACCCACTTTCACCCACTGGCCGCCATCTGACCCCGAATTCCCCACTTTGCCCCACTTGGGGCTGAGCGCCGGTGGATGAGAGGGGCCTGAAGCGAGGGGGTGCCGCGGAGATGGTGGGATAAACCCAGGTGGCTGGCGCCTATTGAGGGTAAGGAGGCGGGTGGTGCACGTGGTAGAGGTGCGGCAAGTGTGGGAAGTGGATGCTGGCGTGGTCTGGGCGGGGTGTTTGTCAAGGGTTAGCCGGGTAGTCTGCCTACGCGAAAATATTGCTTCCACCTGCACGTTTAGCGTGCATGATTTTCGGTGATGTGTCGAGGTGGCGGTTAGTGGGGGAAAGTGGGGTATAGTGGGGCGCAGCGGAGGGCGTGTTGTACAAGTGACTGCATTTTCCCCGCTAGAGGCATCCGGAGAGTCGAGCGAAGGAAGGTGGTCCCGGGGTGTTTCTCGGAACCTATACTCCGAAGCTCGATGACAAGGGCAGGCTGACGCTGCCGGCGAAGTTCCGCGACGAACTGGCTGGCGGGTTGATGGTCACCAAGGGGCAAGATCACTCCTTGGCCGTCTACCCGCGGGACGAGTTCGAGGAACGGGCTCGGAAGGCGGCTGCCGTGTCGCGCACGAACCCGAAAGCCCGCGCGTTTATCCGCAACCTCGCAGCGAGTGCGGACGAGCAACGGCCGGACGGTCATGGGCGGATCACCTTGTCGGCCGGTCACCGTGAGTACGCGGACCTGAAAAAGGAATGCGTGGTCGTCGGTTCGGTGGATTTCCTCGAGATTTGGGACGCGGACGCCTGGTCCGAGTACCAAGCACAAACTGAAGATGCTTACTCGGCAGCAGACGCAGACGACGTTCTGGCCGGTCTGTTGTAGAGGAACGCACGCTCGCACGTCAGTGAGTGCGTGTACGGACTCTGCCCGAGACACCTGCGGTCTGGTGTACTTCCCCGATATCAGAACGCGTGTTTCGGGCGGGGCCCTATACGCACTCGTGTTGACCGCACAATGCACCGAAAACACACAACGCACCACGCGTGTGCGGGACATCGCCTCACACACGCGCCAGCACATGACCGGCCAACAGTGAGAAAGGGGTGGCGGCCGTGAATGATCGGGACACCTTCGGCCACATCCCCGTCATGCGCGAACGCATGGCCGAACTCTTGCAGCCTGCCGTGGAAGCGGCGGGGGATAATGCGGTCATTGTCGATGGCACCTTGGGCGCCGGGGGACACACGGAGTTCTTCCTGCAGACCTTTCCCCACGCAAGCGTGATCGGCATCGACCGCGACGCCGCGTCACTCGCCGGTGCGACTGAGCGGCTCGCGCCCTTTGGCGACCGCTTCGCCCCGGTGCACGCTCGTTTCGACGCGCTGGCTGATTCGCTCGCGACGGGAACTGGGCGGGTCTTCGGCACCGTGCGAAAGACGGGAGTAGCGGGGGCCCTTTTTGACCTGGGGGTTTCCTCGATGCAGTTGGACCAGCGCGATCGCGGGTTTGCCTACAAGACGGATGCGCCTTTGGACATGCGCATGGATCCCAGCCAGCCGCTGACTGCCGCGGATATTCTCAACACCTACAACCACGGTGATATCGCCCGCATCCTCAAGGTATACGGCGACGAGCGCTTTGCCGGAAAGATCGCCTCCGCGGTGGTGCGCGAGCGCGACCGCGAGCCATTCGCCACCTCTGCGCGGCTGGTCGAGTTGCTCTACAGCACCATCCCGGCTGCTGCGCGCCGCACCGGCGGCCATCCCGCTAAACGGACTTTCCAGGCACTGCGCGTGGAGGTCAACCGCGAGTTGGAGGCGTTGGAAAACGTCCTCCCGCAGGTCACCGGCGCCCTCATGGTGGGTGGCCGTGCAGTGTTCATGAGCTATCAGTCGCTGGAAGACCGCATCGTCAAGAAAGCGTTCAAGGAGCTCACGGAATCGAGCGCGCCGGCCGGCTTGCCGATGGATCTGCCGGGTACCGCCCCCGATTTCCGCCTCGTGACCCGGGGCGCCGAAAAGGCGGACGCGGCCGAGAGGGAACGCAATCCACGGTCCGCCTCGGTGCGTGTGCGCTGTATTGAGCGTATGACGACCACGACCGCGGAGGGTGGAACCTGATGCCTGCCAGCCGCTCCGAACCGTCCTATTTCTTATTGCCCCCGTACACCCCGCTTGCACGCTCGCGACAGCAAAGGACCCGAACTCATGGGAACTAGCCGAGACTTCACGACTGGCCCAGATACCGACACGGATCTGCACATGACGTATGCCGCCAGCGGCTCTACCGCGGTGTTGGACCGCGAATCGGATCGCGGCCTTAGCCGCACCCAGCGGCAGGGGCGGTACCAAGCCCGGCAGGACGGCCGTGGCAACGACCGCGCCGCGCAACGCGGCGGTGTGGGGACGCGGCTGGGGTCCCGCGGGGCGAACCGGCCCCAGTTGCCGTCGCGCACGCGCACCCCTCACCCGTCGCCGTCGTCGTACCGTGGCGTGGCCCAACCGCAGCCGGGGAAGACCGGTGCGGCGAAGCGCCTAGGGTCCAAGCAGGTGGTCAGCCGCCGTGGCTGGCGGACGACCCCGATTAAGAAGTACCGGCGGATCTCCCGCGTGTCCGCTATTGCCATCACCATGCTCATCGCCGGTGTGGCGCTGGCGGTATGGCTTTCCGGCCTCGCTACCGCGCAGACATTCAAGGTGCAAAACTTGACGGTTCAGGAATCGCAGCTGAACAACCAGCTGGAGACCCTGAACCGCGACTTGGAGGACGTGCGCTCGACCGCCGACATCGCGCACCGCGCGGCGGACAAGAACATGGGCATTCCGACCCACCCGGGCATCGTGGCCACGAAGGATGACGGGGGCATCGACACCCGGCGCGATCCGGAAGAAGGCATGGAGTCCATCATTGATGTCAACGGCGAGCCAGTACGCCCGGGGCGCGCGTCGAGCGACCCGGACGACACCCGAGACGTCTCCGACAACTTGGAAGCCACCCCGGAAGGTGCGCGCAAGCGCGAGGAAGCCAACGGTGACCGGGATAAGGACAAGCGGGACGCCCACGAGTCCCGCGACTCCCATGAATCCGGTGACAACCATGGCCGTGATGGTTCTGCCGAACGCGGGGAAGCGGAACGCGGTGACGCGGACAATGGCGAGGCCGAGCAGCCTGTGCGCCCGAACCTCCCGGCCCCGGCGCCGTACGAGGCGCGGGTGCAGTAATAGGACTTTCGCCTTCGACAGCCCGCCGTGCGGCGGGTCTGTCCGGTTTTATCGCGCGCGTGAATTACCCTCCCATCAGCGACCCTTCCTATTCCCGCGGACCAGGGCCGTCTTTCGTCTGGAATTGAGGCAGGTGAATACCTACTGTGACCCCCTCTAATGGTCGTAGCGGTGGCCGGAAACGGCGGACCGGGGCCGCAAGCGCCGTGCCCCGACAGGCGGGACACGCAGGCGCCCACAAGGTCACGCCGGCAACACGCGACGCGGCGGCGGCCGGTATCAGCCAGCCGGACATGTTGCGCCGACGGTTGCGCGTCATCATCAGCGCGCTGGTCATCGTCATGCTCGTGCTCATGATCCGCCTCGCCTGGGTCCAGGTCGTATGGGGGCCGGACCTGTCCGCTAAAGCCAGCGCGCAGCGCTCCCACGTGTACGTCGATCCGGCCCGCCGGGGTGACATCACGGACCGCGAAGGTCAACGCCTGGCTTACACGATGCAAGCACGTTCGCTGACTGTCTCGCCCACGCGCCTGCGCGACGAGCTCCGCGAGCAGCAGGAGCAGGAGCTCACCCAGTCCGGCGAGCTGGAGGGCAAGAGCGAAGATGACACCAACAAGCTGCTGGACAAAAAGGTCGAGGCCAAGCTCGATGAGATGGCCAAGGGCATTCCGGAAAAGCTCAAAAGCGCGGGGACCAAGACGGATTCCGTGGACGAAAAGCAGATCCGGGACAAGCTGAAGGCCGATACGCAGTACGAGGTGTTGGTGCGCAACGTCGACCCGGACGTCGCGGTGGACATCGCCGAGGAGTACCACGGCCTGGCCGCCGACCACCAGGACATCCGGCAGTACCCGAACGGGTCCATTGCCGAAAACGTGGTGGGCAAGGTCTCCATGGACGGCCAGGGACAGTTCGGGTTCGAGGCCGCAGGCGACGACACCCTCACTGGCGTCGATGGCCGATCGACTGAGGACGTCTCCGCGGACGGGCAGGTCATCCCGGGTACGTTGCGCGACGAGGTGCAATCTTCCGACGGCAAGAACGTCAAGCTCACCCTGGATCTTGACCTGCAGGCCTTTGTGCAGCAGAAGCTGGAGAAGGCGAAGAAGAACTCGCACGCTAAGGCGGCGGAAGCGGTTGTTCTCGACGTAGCCACGGGGCAGGTGCTCGCGATGGCGAATACCGACACCATCGATCCCAATAAGGACATCGACTCGCAGATCAAGGACGGAAAGGACTTTGAAAACCGGGCTGTCTCGTACCCGTACGAGCCCGGTTCGGTAGCGAAGGTCATAACCGCCGCAGCGTCCTTGGAAGAAAAGATCACGACCCCGGACGAAGTCCATCAGGTGCCAGGATCCATCGACATGTCGGGCGTAACGGTCAACGACGCGTGGCCGCACGGCGTCGAACCGTTTACCACCACCGGCATCTTTGGCAAGTCCTCCAACGTGGGCACGCTCATGCTGGCGGACAAGCTGGGGCAGAAGACTTACGCCAAGTACCTAAACAAGTTCGGCATCGGCGAAGACACCGGCATCGAGCTGCCCAACGAGTCCACCGGTCTGGTCCCGCCCGAAAACAAGTGGTCCGAAGGTACCTTTGCCAACTTGCCCATCGGCCAGGGCATGTCGTGGACGACGCTGCAGATGGCGAGCGTCTACCAAACTTTGGGCAACAACGGCGAGCGCATCGAGCCGCGCATTATCGATGAGGTCACCGGCGAAGACGGCGACTCGGAGCGCGCGGAACCGAAAAAGACGCAAGTGGTCAGCCCCGAAACCGCCCGGACGACCGTGGACATGCTGCGGTCGGTCTTCCAGGAAGATCCGGCCGGTCTGCAAAACGGCACTGCGGCCAACGCGTCGCTCGATTCCTATCAGCTGTCGGGCAAGACGGGCACCGCGCAGAAGGTTGATGAAAACACCGGCGGCTACTCCAACAGCAGCTACTGGATCACCTTCGCCGGCGTTGCGCCTGCCGATGACCCCCGTTTCGCCGTGGCCATCATGCTCGACGAGCCCACTTCCGGCGTCAACGACGACGGCACCGGCGGCCAGTCGGCGGCGCCGGTGTTTAGAGACATCGCGCAGTGGCTGTTAAACCGTGACAACATTCCCACGTCCCCCGAAGCACCGCGCCTGACCCTGCGGGCTGGTTAGGAGAAAGGCACTGACCATCATGAGCACTTTGCACACGCTAAATGAGATCGCGCACGGAACGATCCACGGTGACGGCGACCTGGAGGTGCGCGACATCGGGCTGGACTCGAAGGCCCTGCCGGACGGTGCGCTCTTTGCCGCCCTCCCGGGCACCCGCGTGCACGGCGCGCAGTTCGCAGCCGATACTCCCGCCGCAGCGGCTATCCTCACCGACGCGCAGGGCGTGGAGATTCTCCGTGCGGCAGGGGAGAGCCGCCCTGTGATCGAGGTAGCCGATATCCGCGCGGTGCTGGGGCACGTGGCCGCCGAGATTTACGGTCACCCGACCGACAAGCTCACCGTGGTGGGGGTCACGGGCACCTCCGGCAAGACCACGACAAGCTACCTCGTCGAAGCCGGACTACTGGCAGCCGGGAAGTCGGTCGGGCTCATCGGCACGACGGGCACCCGGATTAACCGCGAGCCGGTGCCGACCACCCTGACCACCCCGGAGGCGCCTACGTTGCAGGCACTGTTCGCGCGGATGGTCAGCGAGGGCGTTACGCACGTGGTCATGGAAGTCTCTTCGCACGCCCTGGAGCTCGGACGCGTGGCGGGAACCCGGTTCGCCGTGGGAGGGTTCACCAACTTGAGCCAGGACCACCTGGACTTCCACCCGACCATGGAAGAGTACTTCTGGGCCAAGGCCCGCCTGTTCGGCGGCAAGCAGGGGGCGGAACATGCGGTGTGCTGCATTGACGATGATTGGGGCCAGCGCATGGCCGAAGTGGCACGCGATGCCGGGCACACCCCGGTCATCGTGGGCACCTCCGCTAAAGTGCGCGACGCAAAGGCACCGGGACGGGTGTATGCGCATCAGAAAGACGTCGATGCGACCGGTGCCCAGGATGTCGCCTTGGCGATTGGCGATGACGCTTACGAGCTGCACCTGCCGCTGCCGGGAGAGTTCAACATCGCCAATGCCGCCCTCGCGGTGGGGATGGCAACGTGCCTGGACGGTGTCGAGCTCACGGAATTCCTCCGCGGCATCGAAAATGTCGCGGTGCCCGGTCGCATGGAACGTGTAGACCGTGGCCAGGACTTCATCGCCGTGGTCGACTACGCGCATAAGCCTGCCGCCATCGAGGCGGTGCTGCAGACGCTGCGCGGGCAGCTCAAAGCCTCGCCGCACCCAGGCGGCGGCATCGCCATCGTGGTCGGCGCGGGAGGCGACCGTGACTCCACTAAACGCCCACTGATGGGGGCGGCGGCCGCCGCGGCGGACTTCGTGGTCGTGACCGATGACAACCCGCGTACCGAGGACCCCGCACCCATCCGTCAGGCGGTCGCGGAGGGCGCCCGAAAGGCCTTGCGTGCCGATGACCGCGCCACGGAGGTCGAGGTAGTCGACGTTGACTCCCGCGCCCGCGCGATTGACGTGGCGGTGGATTGGGTCGGTACCGGCGACGCGGTCATTGTCGTGGGCAAAGGCCACGAGGTTGGCCAAATCGTGGGCACGGAGACCATCCACTTCGACGACCGGGAAGAGTTGGCCCGCGCGGTGGAGGAGAAGCTGTCCGGGCGCGGACATGCAGATTCCGCTGGCGGGGATACGATTGTGCATGAAAACAGCTGCGCAACGGAGAAGGAGCAGCAATGATCGCATTGAGTGTGCAGGAGATTGCGGACATCGTCGGCGGCCGGCTGGACCACGTCGACGACCCGGACGCGCAGGTCACTGGCCCGGTAGAGTTCGACTCCCGCCGGGTGTCTGACGGGGCTCTGTTCGTTGCCTTGCCGGGCGCGCGTGTCGATGGCCACGATTTCGCCGCTGACGCGGTGCGTGGCGGAGCGACGGCCGTACTCGCCGCCCGCCCCGTTGGTGTTCCTGCCATCGTGGTCGAACCGCAGGGGCGCGCCGAGGGAGAAGGCTCCAACGCTGACATTTACGCCAACGACGCGGATGGTTCCGCGGCCGTTGTGGTTCGCGCCCTGTCCGACTTGGCCCGCGCGGTGACCACCCGGCTGGTGCGCGAATCTGGCCTCAACGTCGTGGGTGTGACGGGTTCTGCCGGCAAGACGTCGACGAAAGATCTCCTTGCGAGCGTGCTGCGGGAAGACGGAAACACCGTCGCGCCGCCAGGTTCGTTCAACAATGAAATCGGGCACCCGTACACCGCTTTGAGGTGCGATCCGAATACGAAGTACTTCGTGGCGGAGATGTCCGCGCGCGGCATCGGCCACATCCGGCACCTTGCCACCATCGCCCGCCCGCGCATCGGCATTGTGCTCAACGTGGGTACCGCGCACTTAGGAGAATTCGGATCGCGGGACAACATCGCCCGCGCCAAGGGCGAGTTGGTCGAAGCGCTGCCGGCGGCCGCCGAGGGCGGCGTGGCCGTGCTCAATGCGGATGACCAGTTCGTGTCCGCCATGGCCAGCCGCACGGAGGCGAAGGTCGTGTACTACTCCACGGCGGACCGAAAGGCCGATTACTACGCCACCGAAATCGAACTCGACGCCGTGGCGCGCCCGTCCTTTACTTTCCACTCGCCACAGGCGGAGCCGATCCGCGTCAAACTCCAGGTATTCGGCGCCCACCAGGTGTCCAACGCGCTCGCCGCGGCGGCCGCGGCCTGCGAGGCGGGGCTCCCGGCAGCGGACGTCGTGGCGGCGTTAGGTGGGCATCGCAACGCATCGGCTCACCGCATGGACGTGGTCACCCGGAACGACGGGGTGACCGTGATCAACGATTCGTACAACGCGAACCCGGAATCGATGCGGGCGGCCATCGCCGCGCTGGGCTATACCACCGCGGCTCGCCCGGATGCACGGTCCATCGCGGTCTTGGGCGAAATGAACGAACTCGGCGGGGAGGCAGAAAGCGCCCACCGGCAGGTCGGCGCGGACTTGGCTAAGTACCACGTCAGCCACCTCATCGTGGTGGGGGAGACCCCGGTGTGCTCGGCTCTTGTTGCAGCAGCGCGCGAGCGTGGCATTGCCACCACGCAGGTCGCGGACGTGGACCACGCCGCTGCGGCCGCCGCAGAAATCCTACGTACCCCGCCCGCCGGGGTGGAGGAGTGGAGCGTACGCAAGGAGAAGGACGTCGTCCTAGTCAAGGCGTCGAACGCGGCCGGGCTCTGGCGGGTGGCGGACGCGCTCGTCGGGCCGACTGGCGGCGCGCGTGACACTGCGCCCGGCCACGCCGGCGCGGTGGGCGAGGCCCCCTCGGCAGGCGACGAGTAAAGCTAGCAGTAGCCTGACAATGACACGCCATAAGCATCCGGCCGGCCCCACCAGCCGGGGATGTGTGTGACGCATTTAGCTGTGAGAAGGAACCGAGTCAATTGACCCAGATCATCATCGCGGGAATCGTGAGCTTCCTCGTTGCGATTTTCACCACCCCCGCCGTCATCCGTTATTTCTCCGATGCGGGCAAGGGGCAGGAAATCCGTGAGGAAGGCCCCAAGTCGCACCTGCGGAAGCGCGGTACTCCGACGATGGGTGGTGTCGCCATCATCGTCGGCATCGTGGTGGCCTACCTGGCGGCGGGGATTTACGGCGTCGCCACCGGCCACGACGGTTTTACCGCGTCGGGTTTGCTCGTGCTGTTTCTGACACTGGGCGCGGGCGCGCTCGGTTTCGCCGATGACTTCATCAAGCTGTTTAAGGCCCGGAACCTGGGGCTGAATAAGACGGCCAAGCTCGTCGGGCAGCTGGTCATCGCGCTGGTCTTCGGCATCCTTGTCCTCCAGTTCCCGGACGAGCACGGGGTGACCCCCGGCTCGGAGAAGCTGTCGTTCATCCGCGACATCGACACGGTTGATATCGCCATCGGCGGCGGCATCATCGGCACCATCGCGTTTTTGGTCTTCATGTACATCCTCATCGCGGCGTGGTCGAACGCGGTCAATCTCACCGACGGGCTGGACGGCTTGGCGGCCGGTTCCACCGCGTTGACCCTGGGCGCGTACGTCATCATCACCTTCTGGCAGTTCCGCAATTCCTGCGCCTTCGGGTGGTCCGCGGGCTGCTACGAGGTGCGCGATCCCCTCGACCTCGCGGTGCTTGCCGCCGCGGGCTTGGGCGGCTGCCTCGGGTTCCTGTGGTGGAACGCCGCGCCGGCCAAAATCTTCATGGGCGATACCGGCTCCCTCGCACTTGGCGGCCTCGTCGCCGGCCTGTCGGTCACTACCCGCACCGAGCTGCTCATGATCATCATCGGCGCCCTGTTCGTCGTCGAGGCCGCTTCCGTGGTCATCCAGGTCGCGGTGTTCCGCACCACCAAGCGTCGCTTCTTCCGCATGGCGCCCATCCACCACCACTTCGAAAACGGCGGCTGGCCCGAGACCGCCGTGGTGATTCGCTTCTGGTTGCTGTCCGGTATGGCGGCCATGGGAGGCGCAGCCCTCTTCTACGGCGAGTGGCTGCAGGGCTCCGGCTTGGGGCTGTAACCCATGGATACTGCTACAGCTCCCTCCGCAACTACCCGTGGCTTGGCCGGCCAGCACGTCGTCGTCACCGGCGCCGGGGTTTCCGGCCGCGGCTGCGTACGCACGCTGGTCGCGCTGGGCGCAGCCGTCACCGTGGTCGATGCCAACGAGGAGAACTTGGCGCGGGCGTTGTCCGAATGCCCGGATGCGAAGGGGATGACCAGCGACGCGGCACTCGGGAATGTGCGCGACGGTACCCTGCGCCCAGATTTTGTGGTTACCTCGCCAGGGTGGCGCCCGGATTCGCCCGTGCTGGTGGCATTCCAGCAACACGGCATCGAGGTCATCGGTGACGTAGAGCTGGCCTGGCGGTTGGATCGCGCCGGTCGCTTCGGCTCGCCGCGGACGTGGCTGGCCGTGACCGGAACGAACGGCAAGACCACGACGACCGGCATGCTGGCCGAGATCATGCAAGCGGATGCGCAGGCCACGGGCCGGCGAGCGGAGCCAGCCGGGAATATCGGCCGGTCCGTCTTTGAGCTGCTCGCCGATTCGGACCGGGTAGACGTCCTCGTCGTCGAGCTGTCGTCGTTCCAACTGCACTGGTCGACCACCCTTGCCCCGCACGTGGGAGTGTTGCTCAACGTGGCCGGCGACCACCTGGACTGGCACGGGTCCCTGGAATCCTACGCGGCGGCGAAGGGCAAGATCCTTAGCGGTGAGGTAGCGGTGCTGGGGCGTGACGATGCCGCCGTGGTCCAACAGGCTGACCGGCTGCGCGCCACCGGAAAGCTGGCGGAGACCGCCTTCGCGTTCACCCTCGGCGCCCCCGAGCACGGCGAGGTCGGTGTCGAGCGAGGCCGCCTCGTCGACAACGGGGTCGCTGGGGAAGTGGCTGACCTCGGTCCGGCTACCGGGATTGAGCCGCCGGGGACTGCCGGGCTTTACGATGCCGCCGCTGCCGCCACCGCCGCCCGCGCGGCCGGGGCCAGCGCTCGGGCCGTGGCCGCGGGCCTCGCCGCCTACTCCGTCGACGGGCACCGCGGCGCGGTCGTCGCGCGCGATGGGGGCGTGACGTACATCGACAATTCCAAAGCGACCAACCCGCACGCCGCGGACGCCGCCCTTTCGGCGGCAGACAGCGTGGTGTGGATCGCGGGCGGGCAGCTTAAGGGCGCGGATGTGCACGAGGTCATCGCCAAGCACGGCGACCGCCTGCGCGCGGTCGTTCTGGTGGGGCAGGATCGCAACATCCTCGCCGCGGCTTTGGCCGAAAATGCCCCGACGGTGCCGGTGGAAAGCATTGCGAACACCGACCCGCAAGGGGCAATGGAGGAGGTCGCCGCAGCGGCGCGACGACACGCCGTCGCCGGCGATACCGTCCTTTTGGCGCCTGCTGCTGCATCGTTAGACATGTACTCCGGCATGGCGCAGCGCGGTGACATGTTTGCCGCCGCGGTGGCCCGAACCTGCGCCTCGCAGAACAGTTAAATCACGGCTTCAACCACACCCTGGGGAGACTCGCCACATGACTGCAACCACGACGAAGCGGCCGCGCAGCACACTGCGCACGCGTTTTGCGTCTGCCAGCGATTACCTGGCCAAGCTGCCGGGATTCGATTACCTGGTGCTGCGGATCATCATCTTCCTGCTCGTCGGAATCGGCGTGGTGATGGTGTTTTCCTCGTCCGCGGCGACGTCGCTGACGGACACCGGATCGGTGTGGAACCAGGCGGTGCGCCAGAGCCTCATGGTGGTGGCAGGCCTCATCGTGTTCTGGGTCGCGTTGCGCATGCGGCCCCGAATGATCCGGGTGCTCGTCCCGTGGCTTCTGGGTCTGGCATTCTTGCTGCTTATTGCCGTGCTCATCCCCGGTGTCGGCACCGGTAGGGAAGAGGTCGGTTCCCAGTCGTGGATCATCTTGGGGCCGATTTCGGTGCAGCCCTCGGAGTTCGCCCGCGTGGCCATCGGCCTATTCGGCGCGACCTCGCTGGCGGGCAAGAAGCATCAATCGCTGCGACCGGGGGATCCGTTCGTGGCGTATTCCCTTGTGTCGAGCGCGATGTTCATCCTCATCTTGCTGCAGGGCGATTTGGGCATGGCCATGTCGTTCGCCCTCGTGGTGCTGGCGACACTCTTCTTCGCGGGCGTGGACCTGCGGGTCGTGGGCACGGTCATTGCTTTTGCGTTTGCCGCAATGGTCTTTGTCTTTTTGGGCGGCGGATTCCGCTCGCACCGCTTCCACACCTATTTCGACGCCCTGCGCGGAAATATTGAGGACACGCAAGGGACGGGATTCCAGGCGTACCAGGGCTTTTTGTCACTGGCGGACGGTGGCCTCGGCGGCGTCGGTATCGGGCAATCGCGCGCCAAGTGGTTCTACCTGCCGGAGGCCAAGAACGACTTTGTCTTCGCCATCGTCGGTGAGGAGCTGGGCCTGTGGGGCGGCTTGCTGGTCATCTTCCTGTTTACGGCCCTAGGTTTCTTCGGCATCCGGACCGCGATGCGCGCGCAGTCGCAGTTCCAGTCCTTGGTTGCCGCGACGCTGACTGCCGGCGTGGTCTCGCAGGCCTTTTTCAACATCGGCTACGTCATCGGCCTGCTGCCCGTGACCGGCATTCAGCTGCCGATGATCTCTGCCGGCGGCACCGCGGCGATCATCACCATTGGCTCGATGGGGCTTCTGTGCAACGTGGCCCGGCACGAGCCGGAGCAGATCTCCGCGATGCAGAACTACGGCCGGCCGTTGTTCGATCGGCTCTTTGCCATTCCGGAGCCCGAGCCGCTGGGTGCGCCGCGCCGCGGCGGCAAACGCCGGGCGGATGGCACCGGTGCCCCGCGCGATTCGGTGCTGACCGCCGGCAGCCGGGCCCGCGGCACCCGCGGGGCCGAGGGGGCGAGCTCGCACGAGCGGCGATTCGGCCCATCGGTGACTGGCGGGCGTGCCGCGGGACGCGGCGACGGAGGCCATGACGGTCGCGTGACCCGTTCCGCCCGCCGGGAAGGCGGAAGTCGCCGGGCAGACGGGAGTCGCCGGGAAGACGGAAGTCGCCGAGCGGGTGACGCCCGCCGCGCGGGAGGCAGTGGCCGCCCAGGCCGCGGCGGTCGCGGAGGCAACTCGCCGCGCTGGTAGCGTATAGCGCATGGATCCGCACTCTTTATCCATCGTTATCGCAGGTGGCGGCACTGCCGGCCACATTGAACCCGCACTCGCGGTAGGCGAGGAATTGCGCGCCCACTACGGGGCGCGTGTGACCGCGCTCGGCACGACCAAGGGCCTCGAGCGCGACATCATCCCGCAACGCGGCTTCGACTTGGAGCTCGTCACCCCGGTGCCCATTCCGCGGAAGCTGTCGAAGCAGACCTTTGCGCTGCCTTTCACCATTTCGAAATCGGTGCGGGAGACGCGCCGCGTGTTGAAAAAGGCCAAGGCCGATGCCGTTTTCGGCACCGGCGGCTACGTGGCGGCCTCGGCGTACCTGGCAGCCCGCTCGCTCGGCATCCCTTTCTTCGTGTTGGAGACCAACGCATTGTCCGGCATCGCCAACAAGCTCGGCGTTCGCATGGGCGGCACCGGGTTTAACGCGCACGCCGATTCCGGTATGCCGGGCGAGGTCGTGGGCATCCCCGTGCGCCCGGGCATGGGAGCGGACCCGAACGGAACGGTGGCTGCCCGTGCGCGGGAAAAGTGGGGTCTGGATGCGGATCGGCCGACTATCGTGGTCACCGGTGGGTCCCAGGGTGCGCAGTCCATCAATAAGGCAGTGGCAGGGGCCGCCCCGGAGCTGACGGAGAACTACCAGATCCTCCACGCTTACGGGAAAAAGAACGAGGCGCCCGCTGCCCGCGAGCATTACGTCGCGGTGCCGTATATCGACGATATGGCGGGCGCGCTCGCCGTTGCGGATCTCATGGTGTGCCGCTCGGGCGCGATGACCGTCGCCGAAGTGACGGCCGCCGGGGTGCCGGCTATCTACGTTCCGCTTCCGCACGGCAACGGCGAGCAGGCGCTCAACTGCAAGGACGTGGTTGCAGCCGGCGCGGCACGCCAGATCGATGATGCCGACCTCACCCCAGAGCGTTTGCGCGCCGCGGTCGAAGACATTCTTGGTGACGCGGATACGTTCAGGGCGATGCGGGACGCCGCCGCCCACAACGAGGCGGGCGAGGCAGCCGCCGTGATCGCTAGCCGCATCGTTCAGGCGGTGCGCGGCGATGCAGAAGATGCGAAGGATACGGACGATAAGGGAGCCTGCAAGTGAGTGATCTCAGCCGGGTACACATGATCGGCATCGGCGGAGCAGGGATGTCCGGTTTGGCGCGCATCCTGCTTGCTCGGGGCAGCCAGGTCACCGGATCCGATATGAAAGACTCCACGCCGGTGGAAGTGTTGCGCACCATAGGCGCGTCCATTGCCGTGGGGCACGCTGCCGAAAACCTCACCCTGGGCGGACAGGAGCCCACCTGCGTGGTGACCTCCTTTGCGGCGATCCCGCAGGATAACCCGGAGCTGGTGGCCGCGCGGGAGAAGGGCATCGAGGTGATCCGCCGCTCGGATCTCCTCGCCGAGCTCATGCAGGGGCGCCGCCAGATCCTGCTGGCCGGAACCCACGGCAAGACCTCCACGACGTCGCTGACGGTCAGCGCCCTGCAGACGGCGGGGGAGGATCCGTCCTTCGCTATCGGCGGGCAGCTCAACCGCGCGGGCACGAACGCCCATCACGGCACCGGCACGGCTTTCGTTGCCGAGGCGGATGAGTCGGATGCCTCGCTGCTGCGCTACGAGCCGGACGTGGCCGTGGTGACCAATATTGAGCCCGATCACCTCGATTACTTTGGCACCCGCGAGGCCTACTTCCAGGTCTTTGATGACTTCGCTGACCGGCTCAAAGACTCCGGCGTACTCATTGTCTGCGTCGAGGACGATAACGCCGCCCGGCTGGGTCGGCGTGCGATGCAGCGTGGCATCACCGTCGTAGGCTACGGACGAGGCGACGTCGCGCGCGCCAACCATCCGGACATCCCGCTGGGGTGCGAGATTGTGGGCGAGGACGTCGCGGGCGGAGGCACCCACGTCACCGCCCGGCTGCAGGGCCTGCCCGGCCAGGACGACCAGCAGGTAAGCGAGGTGGGGTACGGCGTGCAGATCCCGGGCCACCACATGGTGCTGAACGCGTCCGCCGCCCTGCTTGCCGGCGCTTTCGCCGGCGGGGCAGTGGACAAACTCGCGCGCGGGATTTCCGAGTTCGCCGGGGTGCGCCGCCGCTTTGATTACCACGGCACCGTGGATCGCGGCCCGGCGGCGGGCGCGCGGGTCTACGACGACTACGCCCATCACCCCACGGAGGTGCAGGCAGTGCTGTCCGCAGCGCGCGGGCAGGTCGACGCCGAGGGCAAGGGCGGTCGCGTCATCGCCTGCTTCCAGCCGCACCTATACTCGCGCACCATCGAGTTCGCGGCGGAGTTCGCCGAGGCGCTTTCGCTTGCCGATGCCGCCGTGGTCCTCGACATCTTCGGCGCGCGCGAAAAGCCGGTAGAGGGCGTGACCTCCCGCATCATCACGGAGAAGATCGGGCACGGCACCACGGTGCGTTTCGAGCCGGACTTCACCGCCGCGCCACAGACCGTGGCTGAGCTGGTGGGCGAACACGACATCGTCCTCACCGTGGGGGCGGGGTCGGTCACCATGCTTGCCGATGAGATCCTCGACGCCCTCAACCAGCGTGCTGAGGAGGCTGCTGACTAGTGCGCTTGTCCAAAAAGTCGATTGCCGGCATCATCGCGGCGCTGCTCGCCGTGGCGGTGGTCTGCGGGGTCGCGGTCTGGTCGGTGCCCGTCTTCCGCGTCTCGGAGGTGAAGGTCTCCGGGACCAAGGAGCTGTCGGCCGAAGAGGTCGAAGAAGCCAGCGGCATTCACCACGGCGACAACCTGGTCCGCGTGGACGTCGGCGAGGCGGCGCGTGACGTCGCGGCACTTCCGTGGGTGGCCTCGGCGACCGTGAGCCGGTCGTTTCCCTCGTCTGTCAAGGTGAAGCTGACAGAACACACCCCGGTGGCGTTCGTGAAAGACGACGGCAAGACCCGGCTTATCGATGACCGGGGCGAGGACTTCGCGGAAGGGGAACCGCCCGTCGGCGCAGTGGAGATTACGGGTGATACCGGTACCCCGGATGACAGCGGCGAGGACGCAGACGCCTTGCACACCCCGGAGATGGAAGAGGCGGTGGCTGTCCTCGCGGCGCTGCCGGACGACCTGCGCGGTCAGGTGGGCACGCTCGATATCGAGGAGCGCTACTCGATGCGGTTGCACCTGCGCGACAATCGCACCGTCTACTGGGGTGCGGACGAAGACAACGCCAACAAGGCGCGGGCGATGGCGGCCGCGTTGCAGTTGGAAGGAACGTCGTTCGACGTGTCTAACCCAGAATTAGTGGGCGCGCGCTAACGGGCCCAATACCTACGGTGGCCACCGTAAAACCCAAGGTAGATAACCCTAAAGTAAAGGTTGAGGGTACCGACACGCGCCAAATGAACGCTAAAATTTCAGCCGTGTCATTAAAGATGGAAAGCGACTGCTTTTCACTCACTGGGTGGCCAAGCACATTCCTCGTTTAAGGTTCTGCACAGTACGACAAATACAGCGAAAGGTGAGTTCACCTCCATGAGCACTCCGAGCAACAATCTCGCCGACATCAAGGTCGTTGGTGTCGGCGGCGGCGGCGTTAACGCTGTCAACCGCATGATCGAAGAAGGGCTTAAAGGGGTCCAGTTCGTAGCCATCAACACGGACTCACAGGCCCTCATCTTCTCCGACGCCGACGTGAAGCTCGACATCGGTCGCGAGGCCACCCGCGGCCTGGGTGCCGGTGCGAACCCGGAGGTCGGGCGTACTTCCGCGGAGGATCACAAGTCCGAGATCGAGGATTCCCTGGCGGGCGCGGACATGGTTTTCGTCACCGCCGGTGAGGGCGGCGGAACCGGCACCGGCGCGGCGCCGGTGGTTGCGTCCATCGCCAAGAAGCAGGGCTCGCTGACCGTTGGCGTGGTAACCCGCCCGTTCAAGTTCGAGGGCGCGCGCCGCACCCGCCAGGCTATGGAGGGCATCGAGGCCCTGCGCGAGGTCTGCGACACCCTCATCGTCATCCCGAACGACCGCCTGCTCCAGCTGGGCGATGAGAACCTGTCGATGATGGAGGCGTTCCGTGCCGCCGATGAGGTTCTCTACAACGGCGTGCAGGGTATCTCGAACCTCATCCTCATCCCGGGCATGATCAACGTCGACTTCGCCGACGTGCGCTCGGTCATGGCGGATGCCGGCTCCGCGCTCATGGGGGTCGGTTCCTCTCGCGGTGATAACCGCGTCATGGCCGCGGCCGAGCAGGCCATTAACTCTCCGCTGCTTGAGGCGACAATGGAAGGCGCCAAGGGCGTGCTGCTGTCCGTCGCCGGCGGTTCCGATTTGGGCCTGCAGGAAGTGTACGAGGCCTCGTCCATGGTGGAGGAGAAGGCCGACCGCGACGTCAACCTCATCTTCGGCACCATCATCGACGACAACCTGGGTGATGAAGTGCGCGTCACCATCATCGCTACGGGCTTTGACGCTGAGGCCAACCAGGTGCCGGAGGAGCCGGCGCAGGCTACCAGCGCTGCGGGGCCGGCCCGAGGTCAGCAGGTGACCAACGACGCCATCCGCGAACCGCGTCGTTCCGGCTCCCTCTTCGGCTCCCCGCAGGCTGACGGCCAGGGCCACGACGACTACGTCCCGCGCCACGAGTACCGCGGCGAGGAGCCGGGCCGCCAGGCAGAGCCGCGCCAGGCGGATCCGCGCCAGGCGGAACCACGTCGCGCCGGCGACGAGGGTGGCCTGTTCACCCGCGGTGACCGGTTCGAGCCGGGCTCCGAGCGGGAGAGCTTCCGCGCCGGTGGCGCGGGCTCGCGCGGGGACGTCCGCGACGACGATGACGACCTGGATATCCCGGACTTCATGCGCTAAATCTGCAGCGAACTGCTGACGGTAGGGTTGACCCTATGTCAGCAAGCGAGGAATCCGGCCGCGCAGGAACCACCGCGGCCAACGCATCCGCAGCGCACCCAGAACAACGCCCCTTCCGCATGGTTTTTACTTCCCGTGCGGGAGGGGCGTCGGCGTCTCCGTACGATTCTTTCAATCTGGCCCACCACGTGGGCGATGATCCCGCCGCGGTGGAATCGAATCGCCGCCGCCTCGCGCGGGCCGTCGGGCTAGAGCCCCGCCAGCTGGTGTGGATGGAACAGCTGCACACCAACACCGTCACGGTGGTTGATGCGCCGTCGGCCGAGCCGGTCCCGGCCACCGATGCCCTGGTGACTACTCAGCCTGGCCTGGCATTGGGCGTGCTCGTGGCGGACTGTACGCCGGTGCTGCTTGCCGATGGAAAGGCGCGCGTCGTCGCCGCCGTCCACGCAGGTCGGATGGGCGCCCGCAACGGGGTGGTGGCACAAACCATCCGCGTGATGGAGGAGTGCGGCGCGAGTGCGCGGAATATCGCGGCGCTCATTGGCCCAGCTGCCTCCGGCGACAACTACGAGGTGCCGCAGGCCATGTCCGACGACGTAGAAGCCCACCTGCCCGGGTCGAAGGCCCGAACCCGCAAGGGAACGCCGGGGATTGACGTGCGGGCGGGCATCGTCAAGCAACTGCACGGCCTAGGGGTGACGTCGGTGCAGGTGGATCCGCGGTGCACCATCGCGGATGACACTTTCTTTTCGTACCGCCGCAGCGGGACCACCGGCCGTCAGGCCGGGCTGATTTGGCTGACTGAGGAGGAATCCACGAATGGATAACGACAGGAAGGCCGAGCTGCACGAGAAGCTGGCGGAAACGCGCGCTACGCTTGCGCGGCTCGCGGCAGATAACGGGCGCCACGACGTGCCTGAACTTCTGCCGGTGACCAAGTTTCACCCGGCTCGCGATGTCGCGCTGCTCGGTGAGCTCGGGGTGAAAGACGTGGGAGAAAACCGCGAGCAGGAGGCGCGCGCCAAAGCGGCGGAGGTGCCAGGGATGAACTTCCACATGATCGGCCAGGTGCAGTCGAAGAAGGCCAACCACGTGGCGCGGTGGGCGGCGAGTGTCCACTCGGTCGATTCCGTCAAGCTGGCCCGCGGGTTGGATCGTGGGGTGGCCTTGGCACACGAGCGGGAACAGCGAACCGGAAACCTGCCGGTGTTTATTCAGTACTCGGCGGACGCCGATGCTCAGCGCGGCGGTGTCGCGCCGGACGGGGTGGACGAACTGGTCGCGGAGGTGGAAGAACTTCCGGGGCTCGAGCTGGCGGGCTTCATGGTGGTCCCTCCGGTGGAGGCGGACGCATTCACAGTGTTTTCCACCGTCCGGTCGGTGTGCGATAGCTGGGCGGAGCGTCTCGAGCGGCCGCTGAAACTGTCTGCGGGAATGAGTGCGGATCTTCCCGCGGCGGTGGCCGCCGGGAGCAATATTGTGCGTGTCGGAACAGGTATCCTCGGCCCGCGGCCAGTAGGTTAGGTGACACGCAAAAGCGCACCTCAGAGCGGGTAAATCACATCTTTCACAGCAGTAACATTTAACGCTCTGACCGCCCGAGATTCGCTACTGGCCACACACTTGCACGAGGGGAAGGGACTACATGTCTTTCATCGATAGGACCAAGGAATTCTTCGGTCTGGCACCGGCAGACCTCGACGCCGAGGACCCGTACTACGACGAGCCGCGCTACGAGTCCAACGGCGGCGCTGCGTACTCCCCGCGCTCTGCGGCGGACTACGACCGCCCGGCGGCCCGGCCGGCCTCCGACTACGACCGTCCGGCATCCCGCGTGGCACCGCGCGACGATTTCGCGCCGACCATCGTTCCGATCTCCGTGACCACCTTCAACGAGGCGCAGAAGGTCGGTGACCCGTTCCGCGACGGCGACGTGGTGGTCTTCGAGCTCACCGACGCCGACTTCAAGGTGGCAAAGCGCATCATCGACTTCGCTGCCGGCCTGTGCTTCGGTCTGCGTGGGTCCATGGTCAACCTGACCAAGAAGATGGACACCTCCCGCCGCGTCTTCGCCATCGTTCCGGAAGACACCGACGTCTCCAACTTCGAGCTCGAGCGGTCTGCGGGACTGCGGTAGCCGGGAACGCAATAGCGTGGGTCTGCGCTAGCGCAGGACTGCCACGCAGTTAGGCTGTAACACCATGTCGTACCTCGCATTGATTGCCTACGTGCTGCTTCGCCTGTTTTGGCTGGCGCTCATCGTGCGCATCGTGGTGGAGATGGTGGAGTCTTTCAGCCGTCGCTTCGATCCGCCGCGCTGGTTCATGGTGGCGGCAGAGCCGATTTTCGTGGTCACCGATCCGCCGGTGAAGTTACTTCGGCGAGTTATTCCGCCGCTGCGTCTGGGCGGGATCGGCTTGGACGTGTCCATCATCGTCTTGTTCTTGATTCTTTCCATCCTGACCGTCCTCGTGCGGGGTTTGGCGTTCGGATAACGGCTGTTAACCCAAGGTAAAGGGACGGAGTGGAGTAGTCTTAAGAGCCATAAGTTCTCAAAGATGGCTGGATGTGCAGCTGTTAAATATTGAGGACTTACACGGTGTCCACTAATGTGGCGCCTTGGTTACAAAATTAACTGCAACCCGTATGATTAATCCGTAGATTGTGGTAGAACCGCCTGGCCCGAACGCGGGCGAGGCGGCGAACCTCGACCAGGCCCCGGAATCATTCGGGGTGGCACCGACTTGAAGGGGAAGAGAGCCAATGCCGCTGTCACCAGCTGATGTACACAACGTCGCGTTCAGCAAGCCGCCGATCGGCAAGCGCGGCTACAACGAGGACGAGGTGGATCAGTTCCTGGACCTCGTTGAGGACACCTTGGCGCAGCTCCAGGACGAAAACGACGACCTGCAGGCGCGCGTCGATGAGCTGAGCTCTCAGTCCCACACCGCGGGTGCAGGCGCCGCCTCCGCCGCCGCGGGTTCCCAGGTCGACGAGCGCGCTCTGCGCCAGCAGATTGAGTCCGAGCTGCGCATCGAGTACGACGCCAAGCTGCAGCGCGTGACCGCGGAAGCCCAGCAGTCCGCCGCGGGCAAGCAGGGCGCTTCCTCCGAGGAGCTTTCCTCCGCCAAGAACGACGCGGAGCGCGCCAAGCGCGAGCTGGAGCAGGCCCGCAAGGAGCTGGAGCAGGTGCAGCGCGAGCTGTCCACCGCCCGCCGCGAGAACGAGGACCTCGAGAAGAAGTCCTCCCAGTCTTCCCAGAACTCCGGTTCCGGCAATGCCACCCCGGCCAACCTGGCTGCCGCCGGCGCGAAGACCGCCGACGCCAACGGCCTGGCTACCCCGGAGACCCACATGCAGGCCGCCAAGGTCTTGGGCATGGCGCAGGAGATGGCGGACCGCCTCACCAACGAGGCACGCACCGAGTCCGACTCCATGCTGTCCGAGGCGCGCAACGCTGCCGAGAAGCAGATCAACGAGGCGGAGACCCGCTCGCGCAACCAGCTCGATGACGCCCGCAAGAAGGCGCAGGCGCAGCTGGCTGACGCCGAGTCCCGCTCCCGCAAGCTGGTCGCTGACGCGGAGGAGAAGGCCAAGGAGACCGAGTCCCAGGCAAGCTCCCGCGCCGAGGCTCAGATCCGCCAGGCCGAGGAGAAGGCCGCTTCGCTGCAGCAGGATGCTGAGCGCAAGCACACCGAGGTCATGAACACCGTGAAGCAGCAGCAGCAGGCTCTGGAGGCTCGCATCTCCGAGCTGCGCACCTTCGAGCGCGAGTACCGCACCCGCCTGAAGACGCTGCTCGAGTCCCAGCTCGAGGAGCTGGAGACCCGCGGCTCCGCCGCACCGAACGGCAGCAACAACTAACACGCTGCGGACTCTTCGCCCTTAACCCCCGGCGGGACAACCGGTCGCTCACTCGCACCGGATGCCCTGCCGGGGGATTGCGCTATTCTAGGGACGTCGTACCCACCCCGCCCAGGAGTATCGCCCCCGCCATGCTGGTTGCCGCCCTCGCCTTAGCCGTTGTCTCTTTCGCCGCGCTGGTTGCATTCGTCCTCACCGGGCAGGAATGGGCACTGTGGGTAGTCTTCGCCTCAGCGGCCTTGGGCGCCAGCGCCGTTGTTGCCGATTTTTGGCGCAAAGCCCGAGCCGATCGGCGCCGGCGAGCAGAGCACCTGCGCAGCTACAACCGCGAACCCTAAAGTCCCCGGGGTGCCCACTCCCCGAAACGTGTCCGCTCGACGTGGCCGCGCTATACTGTGCAGCCAGATGCGATGATCCGGCAATCACCGGGGAGCATTCCGGAAGAACGGGGCAGCAACACGTCGGCTTCGCCCTCAGTAGAACCGGACGGGTGGGACCGACACCTCCTTCACTGCCAACGAAGCGGAGCTCTTCGACTCGGAGGGCTCAAGCGGGGTGGTACCGCGCGTTTCCCGCGTCCCCGCACCTAACACCGAGCGTGTGTGCGCTTTGACCGCACACCCCCGTTGCGCATGTGGAGGAAAAAATTATGAGCGGTAAGGAAGACGTCGGAAACACGTATCCGAAGGTCGACATGACCGGCGGATCGACCCGCTTCCCAGACATGGAAGCCGAGGTCCAGCGCTACTGGAAGGACGACGACACCTTCCAGGCGTCCCTGGAAAAGACCGAGGGAAAGCCGGAATACATCTGCTACGACGGCCCGCCGTTTGCGAACGGCCTGCCCCACTACGGGCACCTTCTGACCGGCTATGTGAAGGACATCGTCCCGCGTTACCGCACCATGGCGGGCAACTACGTCCCGCGCATTTTCGGCTGGGACTGCCACGGCCTGCCGGCGGAGCTCGAGGCGGAAAAGCAGCTCGGCATCACGGACAAGGGCCAGATCGAAGAGATGGGCCTAGAGAAGTTCAACGAGTACTGCGCCCAGTCTGTCCTGCGCTACACCGACGAGTGGAAGGACTACGTCACCCGGCAGGCTCGCTGGGTTGACTTCGACAACGGCTACAAGACCATGAACCAAGACTTCATGGAATCGGTGATGTGGGCCTTCAAGGAGCTCTACGACAAGGGCCTCATCTACCAGGGCTTTAGGGTCCTGCCGTACTCGTGGGCCGAGCACACTCCGCTGTCTAACCAAGAAACGCGCATGGATGATTCCTACCGCATGCGCCAAGACCCGACGCTGACAGTGACGTTCCCGCTGACGGGCGCACGCGAGGGCTCTGCCGCCGAGCAGACGCTGGCGGAGAACCCGGAGCTGGGCAGCACCGCCGCGCTGGCGTGGACGACCACCCCGTGGACCCTGCCGTCGAACTCCGCGCTGGCTGTCCACCCTGACGTCGAGTACGTCCTGGTGAAGGCCGCTGGAGATAACGAGTTCGCCGGCCAAAGCTTCCTCATCGCCGAGCCCCTGCGCGAGTCCTACGCCAAGGAACTGGGCGAGGACGCCGAAATCCTGAAGACCTTCCGCGGCGCCGACCTGGTGGGCTTTACTTACCAGCCGATCTTCGACTTCTTCGCCGACATGCGCAACGGCTTCCAGATCCTCGCCGCGGACTACGTGACCACCGACGACGGCACGGGCATCGTCCACCAAGCCCCGGCTTTCGGTGAGGACGATATGAACACCTGCCACGCGCACGACATCGAGCTGGTCATCCCGGTCGACGATGATGGGCAGTTCACCGCGCAGGTCCCGCCCTACCAGGGGCAGCTGGTCTTCGATGCCAACAAGGACATCATCAAAGACCTCAAACAGGCCGGCCGCGTGGTCCGCCACGTGACCATCGAGCACTCCTACCCGCACTCCTGGCGCTCCGGCGAGCCGCTTATCTACAAGGCGATGCCGGCGTGGTTCGTGAAGGTTACCGAGTTCCGGGACCGCATGGTGGAGCTCAACCACAACGAGATCGAGTGGATGCCGGAGCATATTCGCGACGGCCAGTTTGGCAAGTGGCTGGAGGGCGCGCGCGATTGGAACATCTCGCGTACTCGCTACTGGGGCAGCCCCATCCCGGTGTGGATTTCGGATAACGACGAGTACCCGCGCGTAGATGTCTACGGCTCCTTGGACGAGCTGGAGCGCGATTTTGGCACCCGCCCGGAATCGTTGCACCGCCCGCACATCGACGAGCTGGTGCGTCCGAACCCGGACGATCCGACCGGCAAGTCCATGATGCGCCGCGTGCCGGACGTGCTGGACTGCTGGTTCGAATCGGCGTCGATGCCGTTCGCGCAGAAGCACTACCCGTTTGAGAACAAGGATTGGTTCGACACCCACCACCCGTCGGACTTCATCGTCGAGTACTCCGGCCAGACCCGTGGCTGGTTCTACGTCATGCACGTGATGTCCACCGCGTTGTTCGACCGCCCGGCGTTTAAGAAGGTCGTCGCCCACGGCATCGTGCTTGGCGATGACGGCCTGAAGATGTCCAAGTCGAAGGGCAACTACCCGGACGTCAACGAGGTCTTTGACCGCGATGGCTCGGACGCCATGCGCTGGTTCTTGATGTCCAGCCCGATCCTGCGCGGCGGCAACCTCATCGTCACCGAGAAGGGCATCCGCGAGGGAGTGCGCCAGGCGCTGCTGCCGCTGTGGAATGCGTACACCTTCCTGCAGCTCTACAGCTCTAAGGAAGCGCAGTTCGACACCTCCTCCGAGCATGTATTGGACCGCTACATCCTGGCCAAGACCCGGGATCTGGTTGACCAGGTTGGTGGCGCGCTGGCGGGCACCGACATCGCCGCAGCCACCGAGGCAGTGCGTCTGTATGCGGACGCGCTGACCAACTGGTACGTGCGTCGCTCCCGCGATCGTTTCTGGGCGGGCGACGCCGAGCACCCAGAGGCCTTCAACACCTTGTACACCGTCCTGGTGACGGTGTCCCGCGCGGTCGCGCCGCTGCTTCCGCACATTGCCGAGGTCATCTACCGCGGTCTGACGGGGGAGCGCTCCGTCCACCTGGCCGACTACCCGGTTGCGGCGGACTACCCGCGCAACGACGAGCTGGTGCAGGCCATGGATATCACCCGCGAGGTGTGCTCGGCGGCGTCCTCGGTGCGTAAGTCCAACAAGCTGCGCAACCGCCTGCCGCTGCCCAAGCTCACCGTCGCCGTGCCGAACTCGGCGCAACTGGCGGACTACACCGACATCATCCGGGACGAGGTCAACGTCAAGGAAGTCGAGCTGACTGACGATGTCGACTCGGTGGGCACCTTCGAGGTCGTCTGCAACGCGAAGGTCGCGGGCCCGCGCCTGGGCAAGGACGTGCAGCGCGCGATCAAGAACCTGAAGGCGGGCAACTACGAGCGCCGCGGCGACGAGGTCGTCGTGGACGGCGACATCGTCCTGCAGCCCGACGAGTACACCGAGCGCTTGAAGGCGGCCAACCCGGAGTCCACCGCCCGCGTCGAAGGCCTGGGCGGCCTGGTCGTCCTCGATACCGAGACCACGGAGGAACTCGAAGCAGAAGGCTGGGCGGCCGATGTCATCCGCGGCATCCAGGGCGCGCGCAAGGACGAGGACTTCGCGGTCTCCGACCGCATCCACGCCACCTTAAGCGTGCCGGCGGACAAGGAAGAGTGGACCACCCGCCACGCGGATCACATCGCCGGGGAGACGCTGGCGACCGACTTCCAGGTGACCACCGACGAGCTCACCGGCGAAGGCGTGCACGAGGTCATGAAGGGAGTCGCGGTCCAGGTCGCACGTGCCTAGACCGAAGCGCGGTACCCGCCGCGTAAACGGTTAGGGTGAAAGCCATGCGTCGCTGGGTCCTGCACATCGATATGGACGCGTTCTTCGCGTCCTGCGAGCAGCTGACCCGACCCACCCTGCGCGGCCGGCCGGTCCTCGTCGGCGGGGCGGGCGGCCGCGGGGTCGTGGCTGGTGCCTCCTACGAGGCCCGGCGTTTTGGGGCGCACTCCGCCATGCCGATGTTCCGTGCGACCCAGCTGGTAGGTGTCACCGCGGTGGTGGTGTCTCCGCGCCGCGCTGTGTATTCCGCGGCGTCGCGGCGAGTCTTTCAGCTCATCGCCGAGCGCGTCGACGTGTTCGAGCAGCTGTCCATCGACGAGGCCTACATGGAGCCCGCCGAACTGGCCGGGGCCAGCCCCGACGAGGTCTACGAGTGGGCAGAGAAGCTGCGCGCCGATATCCGCACCGAAACAGGTCTGCCGTGCTCGGTGGGCGCGGGGGCCGGCAAGCA